>NZ_AP025730.1:4800000-5413590 GCF_023734135.1 Sphaerotilus microaerophilus
GCTTCAAGCCGCGGTAGACGAAGCCGCGCTCGATCACGCGCTTGAAGGCGCGGATCTGGCCGGCCTCGTTGGCCGGGTCCATCGTGCGGTAGGGGCGCTCCCAGTCGCCCAGCACGCCCAGGCGCTTGAAGTCGCCGCGTTGCAGCTCGATCTGCTCGGTGGCGTAGGCGCGGCTTTTCGCCTGCATCTCGTCGCGGCTCAGGTTGCGGCCGTGCTTCTTCTCGATCGCGTTCTCGATCGGCAGGCCGTGGCAATCCCAGCCGGGGATGTACTGCGCGTCGAAGCCGGCGAGCTGGCGGCTCTTGACGATCATGTCCTTGAGGACCTTGTTGACCGCGTGGCCCATGTGGATCTGGCCGTTGGCGTAGGGCGGGCCGTCGTGCAGTACGAACAGCGGCGCGCCCTTGCGCGCCTCGCGCAGGCGCATGTAGAGGCCGCCGTCGTTCCAGTCCTTCACCCAGCCCGGCTCGCGCTTGGGCAGGTCGCCGCGCATCGGAAAGGGGGTGTCGGGCATGTTCAGGGTGCCGCGGTACTTGCTGTCGGCGCTGGCGTCGGCGTCACGCTTGGGGGAGGTCTTGTCGTTCATGAGGGCTTCGCAGCACAGAGGCTGCGCTCATCGCGGGGTACGCGGAAATCGGGGCGCCCGGGGCGGCGCAGGGTCGGCCATCCGGGGGCGAGGAGTGGGCACGGGCGGGCGGTGAGCGGGGCGCGCAAGGGCAGCGCGCCGCCGGCTGACCGGTCAGCCGGGTCAGCGAATTCGGTCGCGGGTGGTCTGGCGCCGTGTCGCGTTGGGGCAGGCCGCGCCACCGCACGCGCGCAGGCGGTGGGGGTGCAGGGTCGGCGCAGGCGGCAGCATGGTGTGCAGATTCTAACGAGGCAGACCGTGCGCCTCGATCTCGACCAGCAGGTCGGCGCGGCAGACATCGGCCTGCACGAAGATCGCCCCGCGCAGCGCCGGGCTGTCGGCGCCGAGGGCGGCGGCCAGGTCCTCGCGCACCGCGTCCAGGTCCGCGGGGTGGCGCAGGTAGACGACCAGCTCCAGTTGCTCGGCTGCGAAGCAGCGCCCGGCACGCTGCGACGCCACCTCGCAGACCGTGCGCAGGTTGGTGACGGTCTCGCGCGTCTGCGCCCGCACGTCGCCGAGGTGCACCGTCTCGTGGCCGACGATGCTGGCGGTGCCCGAGATGAACAGGCCCGTGCGACCGCTGCCCAGGTCGGCCAGTGCGGCGCGCGAGAAGGTGGGCGCCGACGGCCCGTAGCGGCTGGGGTAGCGGTAGGCGCTGACCTGGCGCGGGTTCTCGACCGGCGTGACCGGCTGGCGCCCGGCCAGGAAGTACAGGGTGAGCCCGCTGCAACCAGAGGCCCCGGGCCCATCCGCCCCATCGGCCGGCCCCGGGCAGCCCAGCGCACAGGCCGCGGGTGCGCCGTCGAAGGCGCTGCGCCCGGCCTGCTGGAAGGCCGCCTGGCGCCCCAGGTTGAAGCGGCGGTAGCGCTCCAGCCCGGCCTGCTCCTGGTTGATGCGCGGCAGGTAGTTCCACAGCCGCAGCAGCTGGGGCGTGCCGGCCTGGGCCAGCGCCGCAAACAGCCGGGTGTAGGCCGCGTGCGACAGCGCCTCCAGATCGTTGCCTGCGCTGGCGGCGGATTCGGGCAGCTGCAGGCGGCCGAAGGTCCACTCGCTGTCGCTGCGCCAGCCCAGGCCCTGGCCGTCGTCGAACGCCTCGATCGCCGCTGGCGGCGCTCCGGTGGTCCACCAATGGTCCTGCGGGCCGGCGGCGTCCGCGCCACTGGCGAGCAGGCGCAGCGGTGGTTCGTAGTCGCAATGCCCCAGCACCACGGCCCCCTCGCCGGGGGCCTGGAAACCCGCCGCGCCCCGGCCGACGTGCAGCACGCGCCGCGGCTCAGCCACCCGACGCTCCGGTCCCCTCGACCGCCTCGGTGGCCTCGACCTGCACCGGCACCCGGGCGGCCAGCGCGCACATCAGCTCGTAGGCGATGGTGCCCGCCGCGCGAGCCACCTCGTCGATCGGCAGCAGGCTGCCTGGAGTGCCATGGGGGCCGCGGCCCCAGAGCGTCACCTCGCTGCCGATGCCCGCCGCCGGCACCGGCGTGAGGTCCACCGCCAGCATGTCCATCGACACGCGGCCGACGGTGCGGGTGCGGTTGCCATCGACCAGCACCGGCGTGCCCGGGCCGTCATGCCCGCCGGGGGCATGGCGCGGGTAGCCGTCGGCGTAGCCGCAGGCGACGATGCCGATGCGCATCGGCCGCGGCGCGCGGTAGGCGCTGCCGTAACCCACCGAGTCGCCGGTCTGCAGGTCCTGCGTGGCGATGAGGCGCGACTTCAGCGTCATGGCCGGGCGCAGCCGCCAATGCGCGGCATCGTGCTCGGGGAAGTCGGGTGCGCTGCCGTAGGTGAGGATGCCCGCGCGCACCCAGTCGGCACGCACGTCGAGCCGCTCGCCGTGGCGCAGGATGGCCGCGCTGTTGCTCAGGCTGCGCTCGCCGGGCAGGTCCTGCGTGGCCTCGACAAAGGCGCGCAGCTGGTAGGCGATGCCGTCCTCGCCGTCGCGGGTGGCGTCGGCATCGGAGAAGTGCGTGACCAGCGAGATCTCGTCGACCTGCGGCAGCGCGTTCAGCCGTGCCCAGGCGCTGCGCAGCGCCGGACCGCGAAAGCCCAGGCGGTTCATGCCGCTGTTCATCTTCAGGAAGACGCGGTGCGGCTGGTGCGTCTTGTGGGCTGCCAGCCAGGCGATCTGTTCGTCGCAGTGCACCACGTGCCAGAGGTTCAGCCGCGAGCACAGCTCCAGGTCGCGCGGCTCGAAAGCGCCTTCTAGCAGCAGCACCGGGCCACGCCAGCCCAGCGCGCGCACACGCTCGGCCTCGGCCAGGTCGAGCAGCGCCAGTCCGTCGGCGCCGAGCAGGCCGGGCCAGACGCGCTCGATGCCGTGCCCATAGGCATTGGCCTTGATGACCGCCCACAGGCGCGCGTCCGGCGCATGGCGGCGGGCCTCGGCGAGGTTGTGGGCAATGGCTTCGGGATGGATCTGGGCGACGATGGGCCGGGGCATGCGGGGATTGTGCCAGCGGGTATTCCTGGGGCCGGCGGGGCCGGGGCACCTGCGGGGGCGTGCTATAACCCCGCCGCGTTCAAAGACCGCAGGTAGGTGCGTGCCCACCGCCGGATTTCCGGGGGATCGCGCGGGCATCGCGATGCGCGGTCTGGCGGCCCCCACCCGCGCCGGATGAAAAAAGGCTTTCACACCATCATGTCAGCGCAGTTCTTCAGCTCGCTGGCAGACAACGCGTTGTTTGTCGCGGCGGTCGAACTGCTTCGCGCCTCGGGCGCCGGGGAGTGGCAGCGCGCCGCGCTGGTCCCCATGTTCGCGCTGTTCTACGTGATCCTGGCACCGTTCGTGGGGGCCTTCGCCGACGCCATTCCAAAGGGCCGGGTGATGTTCATCTCGAACAGCATCAAGGTGGTCGGTTGCCTGATGATGCTGTTCGGATCGCACCCGTTGCTGTCCTACGCAGTGGTCGGGCTCGGCGCCGCAGCCTACTCGCCAGCCAAGTACGGCATCCTCACCGAGCTGTTACCCCCGTCCCAGCTGGTCAAAGCCAATGGCTGGATCGAGGGGCTGACGATCGCCTCGATCATCATGGGCGTGCTGCTGGGCGGCCAGTTGGTGGGCATCCACATCGCACCGATCCTGCTGGGCTTCGACCTGCCGCTGATCGACACGAGCGTCGACACCCCGGCCGAGGCGGCGGTGACGGCGCTGATCATTCCGTACATCATTGCCGCGCTGTTCAACCTGCGCATCCCTCGCACCGACACCGAGCTGGAGCCCATGCCGTCGCAGCCGATGGTGCTGGTGCGCGACTTTGCCGACTGCAACGCCCGGCTGTGGAACGACAAGCTCGGCCAGATTTCCCTGGCCACCACCACGCTGTTCTGGGGCGTGGGCGGCAACCTGCGCTACATCGTGCTGGCCTGGGCCGCCGCGGCGCTGAACTACGGCGTCACGCAGGCCACCTCGCTGGTCGGTGTGGTGACCATCGGCACGGCGGTGGGCGCAGTGGTCGCGTCGGCGGCGATGAAGCTGGACAAGGCACCCAAGACCATCCCGCTGGGCATCGGCATGGGCCTGCTGCTGGTGGGCATGGTCTTCATCGACAACGTCTGGGTGGCCGCGCCCTTCCTGATCCTGCTGGGTGGCTTTGGCGGCTTCCTGGTCGTGCCGATGAATGCGCTGCTCCAGCACCGGGGCCATAACCTGATGGGCGCCGGCCGCTCGATCGCGGTGCAGAACTTCAACGAGCAGGCCTGCATCCTGGCGCTGGGCGCGTTCTATTCCGGTCTGACCAAGGTGGGCATGTCCGCATTCGGTGCGATCACCATCTTCGGCCTGCTGGTCGCGGCGACGATGTGGGCCATCGGCCACTGGCACCGCCGCAACTGCATCCGCCACCGCGAGGAGGTTGAGCGCCTGCTGGCGATCGCGCGCTGCGACGGGCACTGAGCGTGAGCGCTGCACACCTGCAGGCGCAGCCTCGCCTGCTGGCCGTCGTCGCCCTGCTGCTCAACGCGACCACCTGGGGACTGTCGTGGTGGCCGTTTCGCCACCTGCATGGGCAGGGCCTGCACCCGCTGTGGGTCACCTGCCTGGTCTACATGGTCTCGGCACTGGCCATCACGCTCTGGCGGCCGGCGGCCTGGCGGCAGCTGGCCGGCTCGCCAGCGCTGTGGGTCATCGTGCTGGCCTCGGGCGGCACCAATGCCGCCTTCAACTGGGCGGTGACGGTCGGCGAGGTCACCCGCGTGGTGCTGCTGTTCTACCTGACGCCGCTGTGGACGGTGCTGCTGGCCTGGGGCCTGCTGGGCGAGCGGCCCACGCGCGCGGTACTCGGCCGCCTGGCGCTGGCACTGGGCGGCGCGGTGTTGGTCATCACGGCCGGCTCCAGCGGATCGGGCGGGAGCAGCAGCAGCAGCGCCTCTCCGGCCGGGCTCGGCCACATGGCCGACGCCCTGGGCGTGCTCGGCGGGCTGTGCTTTGCGCTGAACAACGTGATGCTGCGCCGCGAAGCCGCCCAGCCCGAGGAGGCCCGCGCGCTGGCCATGTTCGCGGGCGGTGCGCTGGTGGCGGGGCTCGTGGCGGTGCTGTGCTCGGCACGCATCGGCGTGTTCGGCCTGGCCGGCATCGGCTGGCCCGCCGGGGATGTGGGCCAGTGGTGGCTGCCCACCCTGGCGCTCGCGCTGGCCTTCCTGGTCGCCAACCTGGCGCTGCAGTACGGGGCGGCACGCCTGCCGGCCAATGTGGCTGCGGTGGTGATGCCCACCGAGGTGCCCATCGCGACGCTAACGGCCATGTGGCTGGGCGGCGAGGCGGTGCAGCCGGCGGTCTGGCTGGGCGGGGCACTGATCCTGGGCGCCACGCTGCTGGCGGCCTTTGGCGAGCGGCGCTGAGCGCTTCACCGCCCAGGAGGCCCACCGCGGCGGGTCAGACCGGCAGCGGCGCCGTCGGCTCGAACACGCGCTCGAAGGTCGGGTCGTGCCGCGCCAGCACACGCAGCAGGTCATCCTCGTCCAGCGGCGCGGCCAGGTAGGCATCGCAGCCGGCGAAGGTGGCGCGGATGCGGTCGATCGCGCCATGGCGGTGCGCCAGCGCCACCACCACCGGCGCAACGCCGTTGAGCATCGGGCGGCGCTTGATGCGCCGGCAGGCCAGGAAGCTGTCCAGCCCGTCCTGCCCCAGGCCGAGGAAGACGAAGCCGAAGGTCTTCATCTCGCAGGACTCCACCGCCGCCTCGGCGTTCGGCGCCAGCCCCACGCGGTAGCCGTAGCGCGTCAGCAGGTCACGCAGCAGGCGGCGCTCGGCCGGGCTGGCGCTGACCACCAGCACCTCGTCCAGGCGCATCTCGCCCTCCACCAGCACCGAGTTGCTGAAGCCCGAGCTGCCACGGAAATCCTGCACCACCTCCAGCGCGTCCGCCGCGGCCTGGCGCGCACGTCCGCTCGGGCGATGTGGCCGGGCCGCCGCGGCCCCGCCGCCCGTTGCGCCAGACAGGCCCTGCACACCGGCCGGGCGCCGCACGCGCTGCGCGGCCAGTGCGTCGAGCGCCCGCTTGATCTGCAGCGCATCCACCGGCCGCGCCAGGTGGGCACCAGCACTCACCGGCGCCGACGGGCCGCCGACGAACACCGCATCGCGCACCCGCCCGGCCCGGCCCACCGCGTAGATCGCCGCCGGCTGGTCGGCATCGGCCACGACGAGATCACACAGCGCCACCGCGGCCATGTCGTAGACCACCTGCATCCCCGGCGAGCACAGCCGGAAGAAGCTTTCGAGCGTGCTGCGCTCGAAGGCACTGAATCCGACGATGGCAACCCGTGGCACGGTGGTCATGGGGGTGGTTTCCTGGCTGGAGGCATTGCCCGGATTCTTCATTTCTGTAACGAGACGAGTCAAGGCGATGAGACCCCCCGATGCGGTGCTGTTCCCCCGCTTCGGTGGCACGGATCCGGGCGTCCCGGCCTCGGTGGCGCCGGTCGTCCCACGCCACGCGCACAACGTCACGGAAGGTCACGCAACGCCACGCCGTCGCCTGTCGCACGACCTGCCCGCCCCACTCAGCGGTCGCGGCTTGTTCAATTCGGGGCGCCGGACCCTGCGGCGGGATAATTCACGCCTTCCGCCCAAGACCGTTCCCCCCTTCCACCCCTGCGCCCGACTTCCGGCCGCGACCTGGAGCCCCACGATGTTCGAACATGTCGAGCCCTATGCCGGCGACCCGATCCTGACCCTCAACGAGAACTTCCAGAAGGATCCCCGGCCGGGCAAGATCAACCTGTCCATCGGCATCTACTTCGACGACGCCGGCCGCCTGCCGGTGATGGAGGCAGTGCGCACGGCCGAGACCGCCATGCTGGGCAGCATCGGCGCCAAGCCCTACCAGCCGATGGTCGGTGCCGCCAACTACCGCGAGCAGGTCCAGGCGCTGCTGTTCGGCGCCGGTCACCCGCTGCTGGCCGCTGGCCGCGTGGCGACCATCCAGACGCTGGGCGGCTCCGGCGGCCTGAAGGTGGGCGGCGACTTCCTCAAGCGCTGGTTCCCACAATCGCAGGTCTGGGTCAGTGACCCCACCTGGGACAACCACCGCGCGATGTTCGAGGGTGCCGGGTTCACCGTGAACACCTACCCCTATTACGACGCGGCCACCGGCGGCCTGCGCTTCGACGCCATGCTCGACGCGCTGCGCGGCCTGCCCAAGCGCAGCATCGTGCTGCTGCACGCCTGCTGCCACAACCCCACCGGCGTGGACCTGACCCGCGCGCAGTGGTCGACGCTGATCCCGGTGCTGGCCGAGCGCGAGCTGCTGCCCTACGTGGACATCGCCTACCAGGGCTTCGGTGACGGGGTGGAGGAAGACGCCTTCGCGATCCGCGCCATCGCCGACGCCGGCCTGCCCTGCTTCATCGCCAACAGCTTTTCGAAGAGCTTCTCGCTGTACGGCGAGCGCGTCGGCGGCCTGAGCGTGATCTGCCCCAGCGCCGCCGAGACCCAGCTGGTGCTCGGCCAGCTGCAGGTGGCCGTGCGCAAGAACTACTCCAGCCCGCCGACCCACGGCGGCCAGATCGTTGCGCGGGTGCTCGGCACGCCCGAGCTGCGCGCCAACTGGGACGCCGAGCTCGGCGGCATGCGCAGCCGCATCAAGACCATGCGCCAGCGCCTGCACGACGTGCTGGTGGCCAAGCTGCCCGGGCGTGACTTCAGCTACTTCCTCACCCAGCGCGGCATGTTCAGCTACACCGGCCTGAGCGCCGCCCAGGTGGATGTGCTGCGCGAGCAGCACGGCGTCTACCTGGTGCGCTCAGGGCGCATGTGCGTGGCGGGGCTGAACTCGTCGAACGTGGACGCCACGGCGCAGGCGATGGCAAAGGTGCTGGCGGGTTGAACTGAGCAGCGGCTGCGGGCGGCGCATCGAGCACTTCGCCAGTCGCCCCTGACAATCTGCTGCATCGGCCCGCATCGCTTCGGCAGTCTGCCCACTGCCTTTTGAGACGGACCCGCCAGAGACTCCTTCCATCGACAAACTCAACGATGGAAGGAGACAGTCCATGGTCCGCCCCACCAGCCGCCCCACCCGCCACCTCGGCACCGACGATGTCGTCGACTGGATCCGCCGCGTCGGACTCGGCCGCTGCATCGCGCAGGTGGCCGAACGCATCGAGTTCGACTTCCTGCGCTGGCCCGACTTCGACAAGAGCGCCCGGGTGGCCTGCCATTCCAGCGACGGCGTGATCGAGCTGATGCCGATCGCCGATGCCGAGCGTTTCGCCTTCAAGTACGTCAACGGCCACCCGGTCAACACCCGTGCGGGGCTGCCGACGGTGATGGCCTTCGGCGTGCTGGCCGACGTGGCCACCGGCGTGCCAAGGTTGATCAGCGAGCTGACGCTGGTCACCGCGATCCGCACCGCGGCCATGTCGGCCGTGGCCGCCCGGGCGCTGGCACGGCCGGGCAGCCGCACGATGGCGCTGATCGGCAATGGTGCGCAAAGCGAGTTCCAGGCGCTGGCGATGCGGGACACGCTGGATATCCGCGCCCTGCGCCTGTTCGACGTCGACCCCGCCGCCACCGCCAAGCTGGCGGCCAACCTGGCCGGCCAGGGGCTGGCGATCACCGTCTGCCGCAGCACCGCCGAGGCGCTGCGCGGCGCCGACATCGTCACCACCGTCACCGCCGACAAGCAGCGCGCCACCATCGTGACGCCGCAGATGCTGGAGCCCGGCATGCACCTGAACGCCGTGGGCGGGGACTGCCCGGGCAAGACCGAGCTGCATCCGCAGGTGCTGCAGCGCAGCCGGGTGTTCGTCGAGTACGAGCCGCAGACCCGCATCGAGGGCGACCTGCAGCAGATGCCAGCCGACTTCCCGGTCACAGAACTGTGGAGGGTACTGGCGGGCTCGGCCACCGGGCGGCGCAGCGCCGACGAGGTGACGGTGTTCGATTCGGTGGGTTTTGCGCTGGAGGATTTCAGCGCACTGACCGTTCTGCACGAAGCCGCGCAGCGGTTGGGCCTGGGCCGGGAGATCGACCTGGTGGCAACGCCCACCGACCCAAAGAATCTGTTCGGACTGCTGCATCGCGAACCCGCCGCCCACATGATCGCGACCCAAGCGCTGACCTCGGCCACGGCCTGAACGCCAGTCGGGCCGGCCCTCAGAGAAACGACGTCAGCAGGATGCTGGTTTCGGTGTTGGCGATGCCCTTGATCAGCCGCACACGTTCCAGCACGCGCGACAGCTCGGCCATGTTCTCGGCGCGCAGTTCGGCCATCAGATCCCAACGGCCGTTGGTGTCGTGCAGGCCGCACACACCGGGCTCACCCAGCAGGGCAGCGACCACCGCGCGGGTCTGGTTGCCTTCCACCAGCACGCCCATCCAGGCACGGATCCAGGTGGGCTCGTCCTCGGGTCGCACTTGCAGGGTGTAGCCGGCGATCACGCCCTCGTCCTCCAGCCGCCGCATGCGATTGGTGACGGTGCCTCTCGACACACCGAGCTTGCTGGCCAGCGCCTGCACGCTCAGGCGGGCGTCGCGGCGCAGCAGCGTCAGCAGTTCGCGGTCGGTGTCATCGAGTTTCATGTCGGGGGCCGGCCCGCTCAGGCGGGCCTCGGCTCCATCAGTATCGCGCGGCTGCCCCCTGAAACGCTCAGGCCCAGCGCGCCGGCAACTGCGCCAGCACGTCCCAGCCAGCAGCACGTTCGATCACCTCACCGGCGGCCAGGAGGCGGTCCTCGCGGAACTTGTTGGCCACCAGCTGCACACCGGTCGGCAGGCCCTCGGAACGACCGGTGGGTATCGACAGCCCCGGCAGGCCGAGCACCGCGGTTGACAGCAACGGCGACTGGGCCAGCAGGATCTGCTGCACCCGCTCGGGGCTGTGCTGGTCGTCGTCGATCGGCAGTTGGCGCTCCCAGGAGTTGGGCATCAGCAGCACCGGGTAGCGCTCCAGGAACACCGCCCAGTCGCGCGCGATGTTGAAGCGCCGCGCCAGCGCCTCCAGCACCTGGTCGCGACCCCAGTCCGGCGTCACCGCCAGGTACAGCTCCAGCGCGCGGCGCAGCGCGTCATCGCCGTGCTCGCGCATGAAGGCGGCGCCACCGCGGCGCATGTCGTTCATCACCAGCGCGAACTGCATCGCCGACACCTCGGCAAAGTGCGGCGGCTCGGCCTCCTCCACCGTGTAGCCGGCGGCCTCCAGCCAGCGCGCGGCCTGCTCGCAGGCTTCGACGACGCTGCGATCGACGGGCGAGCCCTGCCAGCCGGTGAACAGCGCCACCCGTCCGGGCCGGGCGGCGTCGGGCTGCTCGAGCGGCGCGGGCACCCACTGCGGGTCCAGCGGCGTGCCCTGCGCCATCACCTGCAGCGCCAGGCGGGCGTCGCGCACGCTGCGCGTCAGCGGGCCCTGCACCGACATCAGCTGGTTGGTGACGATGCGGTTCGGCGCACTGGCCTTGTAGGAAGGGACGCGACCCACCGAGGTCCGCAGGCCCACCACGCCGCAGGCCCAGGCCGGGTAACGGATGGAGCCGCCGTAGTCGTTGCCATGCGCGATCGCGCCCAGGCCGGTGGCCACCGCCGCTGCAGCGCCACCGCTGGAGCCGCCGGGCGTGACCCGCGCATCGAAAGGGTTGTGCGTGCGGCCGTGGAAGCTGTTGTCGGTGAACCAGCGCAGCGAGAAGGCCGGCGCGTTGTTGCGGCCCACGATGATCGCCCCGGCCTCGCGCAGCGAGCGCACCAGCGGCGAGTCCTCGGCGGCCACGTTGTCCTTCAACGCGGCCACGCCGTCGGTGGTCGGTTGCCCGGCCACGTCGACGTTGACCTTGATCGTCACCGGCACGCCGTGCAGCGGGCCGAGCGACTCGCCGCGGGCCTGGGCGGCGTCGGCGGCATCGGCGGCGGCGTGGGCCTCATCCGCCAGCACGGTGGCCAGTGCGTTGAGCTGAGGGTTGACCGCCTCGATGCGCGCCAGCACGCTGTCGGTGGCCTCGCGGGCGCTGATCTGGCGGTCGCGGATCGCGCCGGCGAGTTCGGCGGCGCCGAGGCGCCAGGGTTCGGTGTTCATGCGGTTCTCCTCATTCAGCCGGCTGCATCGCTGGCCAGGAAGCGCTCGGCCAGCCGCACCCAGAAGGCGGCGCCGATGGGCAGGTTGCGGTCGTCGAAGTCATAGCCGGGGTGGTGCACCATGCAGGGGCTCTGGCCGGGGTGGCCCTCGGCGCCATTGCCGATCAGCAGGTAGCTGCCGGGGCAGTGCTCGAGCATCACCGCGAAGTCCTCGCTGCCGACGAGCGCGGGGCCCTGCAGCGTCACCCGGTCGGGGCCGACCAGTTCCAGCGCCACCTCGCGCGCCAGGTCCGTCTCGGCGCGGTGGTTGACCAGCACCGGGTAGTCGCGCTGGTAGACCACCTCGGCGCGCACGCCGTAGCTCTCGGCCTGCGCCGTCACCAGCGCGGTGATGCGCTGCTGCAGCAGGTCGCGCACCGCGGGGTCGAGCGCGCGCACGCTGAGCGCCAGCGTCGCGGCCGCCGGAATCACGTTGTTGGCGCGGCCGGCCTGCAGGGCGCCGACGGTGACCACCGCCGTCTGCCGCGGGTCGACGTTGCGCGAGACGATGGTCTGCAGCGCCATCACGATGCTGGCCGCGGCCACCACCGGGTCGGTGGCGCGGTGGGGCATCGCGCCGTGGCCGCCCACGCCGTGCAGCGTGATGGTGACGTCGTCCGAGGAGGCCATCGCCGGCCCGTCGCGCAGCACGAAGTGGCCCTGCGGCGTGCCCGGCATGTTGTGCATCGCGAACACCGCGTCGCAGGGAAAGCGCTCGAACAGGCCCTGCTCGATCATCAGCTTCGCGCCGCCGGGGTGCTCCTCGGCGGGCTGGAAGATCAGGTGCAGCGTGCCGTCGAAGTGGCTCTGTTCGGCCAGGTGGCGGGCCGCGGCCAGCAGCATCGCGGTGTGGCCATCGTGGCCGCAGGCGTGCATCACGCCTGCGTGCCGGCTGGCCCAGGGCTTGCCGCTGCATTCGTGGATCGGCAGCGCGTCCATGTCGGCGCGCAGGCCCAGCCGCTTCCCGCCCGTGCCGCGGCGCAGCGTGCCCACCACGCCGGTGGTCGCCAGGCCGCGGTGGACCTCGTAGCCCCAGGCGGCCAGGCCCTCGGCCACCAGCTGCGAAGTCCGCATCTCGGCCAGGCCCAATTCCGGGTGCTGGTGCAGGTCGCGCCGCAGCGCGACGAAGGCCTCGGCCTGCGCCTGCAGCCGGCCGATCAGCGGGTGCGCGGTCATCGGCACGGCCGGCTCACTCCGCCTGCAGGTGGATCGATGCCGCCAGGGCGCGGTAGCGCGCGATCTCGGCGGTGTAGAACTTCGCCGAGTCGGCCAACGACATCGGCTGGGCCGCGCGCATGCCGAGCTTCTCGAGCAGCGCACGCACCTGCGTGTCCGACGCCACCTTCAGCAGCGCCAGATGCAGCTTCTGCACCATGGCCTCGGGCGTCTTGGCGGGCACCATGTAGGCGCTCCACAGGCTGGTGGGCATGCCCTTGAGCGCCTGGGTCTCGCTGGCCGCGGGCATCGACTTCATCTGCTCATGGCGCTGGCTGCCGAACACGGCCAGCGGGTTGAGCTGCCCCTTCTCGGTCATGCCGACGATGACGCTGTTGTAGAGCGTGATGACGAAATCGAGCCGCCCGCCGATCAGGTCCTGCACCATCGGCGCGCCGCCGCGGTAGGGCACGTGGGTGAACTTGACGCCGTTCTGGTTCGCCAGCTGCTCGGTCAGCAGGTGGTAGGCCGAGCCGATGCCGGTGCTGCCATAGGTCAGCGGCCGGTCCGGCTGCGACCGGGCCAGCGCGATCAGCTCGTCGGCGGTCTTGACCGGCAGACCGGCGCGGGCGATCAGCACAAAGGGCGACTCGCCGATCGGGTGCACGACGCGGAAGTCCTCCGCCCGCAGTTTGACCGACTTCAGCGCCAGCGGCGGCAGGATCAGCTCGTTGGGCGAGCCCTGAAACAGCATCTGGCCATCGGCGGGCGCGCTGAGCACCTTCTGTGCGCCCACGGTGCCGCTGACGCCGCTGACGTTGTCGATCAAGATGGTCTGTTGCAGATGCCCGCGCAGCGGCTCCTGCACCGCCCGCGCGATCGCGTCCGACAGGGCCCCGGCCGGGTAGGGCACCACCAGCGTGGTCACGCGCGCCTCCTGCGCCCCAGCGCCACCAGTGTGGGACAGGCCGCCGGCCAGGCAGCTCAGGTTGAACAGGCGGCGGGTGATCGCGAGGTACATGGCGTCTCCAAAACGGTTCATGGCAACGAGCAGGATGGCGCCATCGTAGGCAGACAGCAGGACAACAGATAGACTCCCAATCGGGTTCATGACAACTGATGGTTGTCACATAGGATTGGCGTCGAGGGCCACAATGGCCGGGGTTCGAGCCCCCCACGGGAAAACACCGAGCGGCCCGGTCGTCCCCCAGTCCCGCTTCACCGTCATCCGATCCGCATGAAACTCCAGCAATTGCAGATCCTGGTTGCCGTCGTCGAACATGGCGGCATCCGCGCGGCCGCACGTGCCCTGCACCTGTCGCAGGCGGCGGTGACCAAGTCGATGCGGCTGCTGGAGGAAGAGGCCGGTGTGCCGCTGCTCCTGCGCCGCTCCCGCGGCGTGGACCTGACCGAGGCGGGAACGCGCCTGTTGGCGAGGGCCCGGGTGGTCACCCGCCAGATGGCGCTGGCACGCGACGACCTGCGCCAGGCCGCGGGGGAGGACGCCGGCAGCGTGCGCCTGGGGGTCACGCCCTTCGTCACCCTGAGCGGCCTGGGCGAGGCCTTCCGCTGGTTCCGGCAGCGCTACCAGCATGTGCAGGTGCAGCTCATCGAAGGCCTGATGGCCCGCGTGCTGCCGGGCCTGCGTGCCGGCACGCTCGACATCGCGGTGGTCGCGGCGGATGTCGGCGAGCTGGAGGGGGATGAATTCCAGCGCCAGCGGATCCTCCAGGCGCCACAGCGGATCGTGGTGCGCGAAGGTCACCCGGTGCTGACCGCCCCCGATGCGCACGCGCTGGTGGCGCAGGAGTGGATCTTCACGCAGTCGATTGCCGGCGGGCAGCAGCCACGCATCGACGCCATGTTCGCACTTGCCGGTGTCGCCCCGCCCAGGCGCGTCGTGCTGTGCGAAACCCTGGCCGCCATGACGCTGCTGCGCCACTCGGACGCGGTGAGCCTGTTTCCCGCCCCGCTGCTGGGCCACCCGGAGTCACGTGGGATCGTCGCGATCGACCCCTGCCCCATTCGGCCCTGCGACGTGGAATTGCTGCTGCTCACGCGGCCAGATGTGCCGCTCACGCCCGCCGCAGCCTACCTCGCGCACTGCCTGATGCAGGTATGTTGACGCGCCACCGGACCGCAGGGCTCAGATGCACCGCCCCCCATCCACCTCCATCGCCACGCCGGTGATCATGCTGGCCTCGTCGCTGCACAGGAAGCCCGCGGCGTTGCCCAGGTCCTCGGGTGTCGAGAAGCGGCCGATCGGGATGGTGGAGAGGAACTTGGCGCGCACCTCGGGCGTGTCCTCACCCATGAAGGTGGCGAGCATCGGCGTCTCGCCGGCCACCGGGTTGAGCGCCACAACGCGGATGCCGAAGGGCGCCAGCTCCACCGCCATCGAGCGGGTCGCGGTGATCACCCAGCCCTTGCTGGCGTTGTACCAGGTCAGCCGCGGGCGCGGGCTGACGCCCGCCGTGCTGGCGATGTTGAGAATGACGCCGGCCTTCCTCGCCTTGAAGCGCGGCACCGCCTCGCGCGCGGCCAGGTAGATCGCCTTCATGTTGAGCGCGACGAGGCGGTCGAAGGTCGCCTCGTCCAGCTCTTCCATCGGCTGCGGCAGGTGGCCCATGCCGGCGTTGTTGACCAGGATGTCCAGGCCGCCGAAGTGATGCTCGGCTGCGTCCAGCATGGCGCGCACGTCGTCGGCACGGGTGACGTCGGCGGTCACCGCCAGCGCGGCTTCACCGAGTTCCGCGGCCACCGCCTGCGCCGCCTCGCCATTGCGGTCGGCCACGATCACCTTCGCGCCTTCGGCGACGAACTTGCGCACGATCCCTGCGCCGAAGCCGGAACCGCCGCCCGTCACCACCGCCACCTTGCCTGGCAGTCTCATGGCGCCCACTGCATCGCCTCTCGCATCGCTCACTGCATCGCTCCTTGTTGTTGCGGCGCAGCACGTCGCGCCGCCCACGTCAATCCGGGCAGCCCGGCGGCCTGTGCCAGCCTGGGACACCGCACAATAGCCCAATCCATCACGAACGAGGGTGCCCGGCACCTGCTGACGTCTTGCTGAGCTGGTTCCTGCTGAAGCGCCTGGCGACGCTGCTGATCACCCTGGCCGTGGCCTCGGTGGTGATCTTTGCCGTGCTGGAGTTGCTGCCCGGCAACGCGGCCGAGGTGGTGCTGGGCGACACCGCCACGCCGGAGGCCGTCGCCGCCCTGGAGGCCCGGCTCGGGCTGGACCGCCCGCCGCTGGCGCGCTACACGCACTGGGTGGGCGGCCTGCTGAGCGGGCAGACGGCGCAGAGCATCTCCTACGACACCCCCACCGCCGAGCTGATCGCGCAGCGCCTGCAGGTCACCCTGCCGCTGGCGCTGCTGGCGATGGCGCTGACCACGCTGGCGGCCCTCGGCCTGGGCGTGTATGCGGCGGCGCACCACCGCCGCCTCGGCGACGTCGGCGTGATGGCCGCCAGCCAGGTGGGCATGGCGATCCCCAACTTCTGGTTCGCCATCCTGCTGATCCTGCTGTTCGCGGTGAAGCTGCGCTGGTTCGCCGCCGGCGGGTTTCCGGGCTGGGTGGAAGACGAAGGCGGCGGCCTGTGGCTGGGGCTGAAGGCGCTGCTGCTGCCGGCGCTGTCGCTGGCGGTGATCCAGGCCGCGATGCTGGCGCGCGTGACGCGCTCGGCCGTGCTGGAGGTGATGCGCGAGGACTACGTGCGCACCGCCCGCGCCAAGGGGCTGAGCCGCCGCGCCGTGCTCTGGCGCCATGTGCTGCGCAATGCGCTGATCCCGGTGGTCACGCTGATGGGCCTGCAGTTCGCCAACCTGGTGACCAGCGCGATCGTGGTGGAGAACGTCTTCGTGCTGCCCGGCGTGGGCCGGCTGGTGTTCCAGGCCATTTCCAACCGCGACCTGGTGGTGGTGCGCGACACCGTCATGCTGCTGGCCGCGGCGGTGGTGCTCATCAACTTCCTGGTGGACCTGGTCTATGCGCTGATCGACCCGCGTCTGGCCCCGGCGGAGGCGGCATGACGGCGGGTCGAACGCGCCCCCATGCCGCCCCGCTCCCCGGCTTCGGCCAGCGCGCGCTGCGCCACCCGAGCTTCCTGATCGGCGCGCTGCTGAGCGCGGCGGTGCTACTGGCGGCGCTGCTGTCGCTGGCCTGGTCGCCCTACCCGCCCGCGGAGATCGACATCCCCAACAAGCTCGCGGCCCCCAGCGCGGCGCACTGGCTGGGCACCGACAGCCTGGGGCGCGACGTGGCCTCACAGCTGCTGGTGGGCGCGCGAGCCAGCATCCTGGTGGGCGTGATCGCCGTGGGCATCGGCCTGGTGGCGGGCGTGGCGCTGGGATGCCTGGCGGCGGCGCGGCGCGGCTGGGTGGAGGAGGTGATCATGCGCACCACCGACTTCAGCATCGCCTTTCCCGCGCTGCTCACCGCCATCCTGCTGACCGCCATCTACGGCCCCGGCCTGCTGACCAGCATGGTGGCGATCGGGCTGGCCTACGTGCCCTGGTTTGCCCGCATCACCCGCGGCGCGGCCAACGCGATCTGGGTGCGCGACTACGTCCTGGCCGCCCGCGCCGCCGGCAAGAACCGCTGGCGCATCACGCTCGACCACGTGCTGCCCAACATCGCCAGTGTGCTGATCGTGCAGGCCACCATCCAGTTCGGCACCGCCATCCTGGCCGAAGCGGCGCTGAGCTACCTCGGCCTGGGCACCCAGCCGCCACAGCCGAGCTGGGGCCGCATGCTCAACGAGGCACAGACGCAGATCTTCCAGGCCCCCGAGCTGGCGATCTACCCCGGCCTGGCGATTGCCGCGGCGGTGCTGGGCCTGAACCTGATGGGCGACGGGCTGCGCGACCTGCTCGACCCGAAGCTGGCGCGGCAGCGATGAGCGACGCGACCGCGGCCACTACAGCGCCTCTGCTCGACGTGCGCGACCTGCGCGTGCGCCTGCGCACCCACCGCGGCACGGTGGAGGCGCTGCGGGGCGTTTCTTTTGCGCTGGCGCGGGGCGAGACGCTGGGGCTGATCGGCGAATCCGGCTGCGGCAAGTCGCTCACCGCGCTGGCGCTGATGGGGTTGCTTCCCGAAGGCGCGCAGGTCAGCGGCTCGATGCGCTTCGAGGGCCGCGAACTGGTGGGCCTGCCGGAGCGCGAATGGTGTGCGCTGCGCGGTGACCGCGTCGCGATGGTGTTCCAGGAGCCGATGACGGCGCTGAACCCGCTGCACCCGATCGGTGCGCAGATCGCCGAGCCGCTGCGGCTGCACCGCGCCCTGGGCCGCAGCGAAGCACGGGCCGAGGCTCTGCGCCTGCTGGAGCGGGTACAGCTGCCGCAGGCCGCGCGCCGGCTGGACGCCTACCCGCACCAGCTCAGCGGCGGGCAGCGCCAGCGGGTGGTGATCGCCATCGCACTGGCCTGCCGGCCGGACCTGCTGATCGCCGACGAGCCGACCACCGCGCTGGACGTGACCATCCAGCGCGAGGTGCTGGCGCTGATCGCCGAGCTGGTGGCCGAGGACGGCATGGCGCTGCTGCTCATCAGCCATGACCTGGGCGTGATGGCGCAGCAGGTGCAGCGCATGCTGGTGATGTACGGCGGCCAGGGGGTGGAGAGCGGGCCGACGGCGGAGGTCTTCCGCCGCATGAGCCACCCCTACACCCGTGGGCTTTTTGCTGCCCGGCCGCGCCTGGGTCTGCCGCGCGGCACCCGGCTGGCGACGATCCCCGGGCGGGTGCCGGAGCTGGCCGACCTGGGCGACGGCTGTGCCTTTGCCGAACGCTGCCCCTGGGCCGCCGAGGTCTGCCGCGCCGCATCGCCACCGCTGCAGCCGGTGGGCCCGGGGCACGACGCGCGCTGCGCCCGGCTGGCCGAGGTGGGGGCGCCGCTCGATGCCGTGTCCGCCGCGGGGGTTACCGCCGCAGGGACCACCGCCGCAGGGCCCACCGCCACTGGAGTCGCGCATGGCTGAGCCCTGGCTGCTGGAGGTGCGCGACCTCGCCAAGCGCTACCGGCTGCCGCGCGAGCGCCTGTTCGGGCCGGCGCCGCACCTGCAGGCGCTGGACGGCGTGAGTTTCACGCTGGCGCGCGGGCGCAGCCTGGGCGTGGTGGGCGAGTCGGGCTGCGGCAAGTCGACCCTGGCGCGGCTGGTGATGGCGCTGGAGTCACCCAGCGCCGGCTCGGTGCAGCTGCTCGGCCAGGACCTGCACCGGCTCGGCGCGGCCGAGCTGCGCGCCGCGCGCGCGCAGTTCCAGATGGTGTTCCAGGACCCCTACGGCTCGCTCGATCCGCGGCTGACGGTGGAGCGCACCGTCGGCGAGCCGCTGGAGATGCAGCCGCAGCTGAGCCCGGCCGAGCGGCGCCGGCGCATCGGCGAATCGCTGGACGCTGTGGGCCTGCGCGCCGCCGATGGCAGCAAGTACCCGCACGAGTTCAGCGGCGGCCAGCGCCAGCGCATCGCCATTGCCCGAGCCCTGGTGACGCGCCCGGCGCTGATCGTGGCCGATGAGCCGGTCAGCGCGCTGGACGTGTCGGTGCAGGCCCAGGTGCTCAACCTGATGCAGGACCTGCAGGACCAGTTCGGCCTGAGCTACCTCTTCATCAGCCACGACCTGGCGGTGGTGGATCTGGTCTGCGACGAGGTGATCGTGCTGCAGGCCGGGCGCATCGTCGAGCGCGGCGACCCGGATACCTTGTTCCGTTCCCCGCAGCACCCCTACACGCAGCGGCTGATCGACGCGGTGCCGAAGGTGATGCCGGCCCCGGCCAGTCAACCATGAACGGCCCTCGCTCGTCATGGGTCGGCCTGCCGTTTTGCCGGATGGCCCGAGCCCGCGCGGTCAGGCACCATGCCCCTTCCCTCTGAGAGGAAAATTTCGATGAACCACGACGCTCTGAACACCCCCTCGATGCGGCCGGATCGCCGCGTTGCCGCCGTGTCCCTCGCGGTGCTGGCGCTGGCCGGCTCACTCGCCGCCACCGAGGCGCTGGCGCAATCCCGCCGTGACAGCGTCGTGATCGGCATGGTGCTGGAGCCGCCGGGCCTGGACCCGACGGTGGCGCCCTCGGCCGCCATCGGCGAGATCGCGCACTACAACATCTTCGAGGGCCTCACGAAGATCAACGTGGACGGCAGCGTCACCCCGCTGCTGGCCGAGAGCTGGACGATGGACCCGGACGGCAAGCTCTACACCTTCAAGCTCAAGAAGGGCGTGAAGTTCCAGGACGGCGAGGCCTTTGACAGTGCCGACGTGAAGTTCAGCTTCGAGCGCGCCAAGGCCGAGGGCAGCACCAACAAGGCCAAGAAGGCGGTGTTCGACAACATCTCGTCCGTCGCCACGCCGGATGCGCACACCGTCATCGTCACGCTCAACAACGCGGACGGCAACTTCCTGTTCCGCATGGGCGAGAACACTGCGGTGATCCTGGACGCCAAGAGCGCCGCCACCGCCGCCACCAAGCCGGTCGGTACCGGCCCCTACAAGTTGGAGAACTGGGCCAAGGGCAGCGCCGTCACGCTGGTGAAGTGGGACGGTTTCCGCAACGCCGGCGCCGTCAAACTCAAGAAGGCCACCTTCCGCTTCATCCCCGACGCGGCGGCGCAGTCCGCCGCACTGCTGGCCGGCGACATCGATGCCTTCCCGCGTGGCATCGCCAACCAGTCCCTGCCGCAGTTCAAGCAGGACGCGCGCTTCGTGGTCGAACTGGGCAACCAGGCCGGCAAGGGCATCATGACCATCAACAACAAACGCAAGCCGTTTGATGATGTGCGCGTGCGCCGCGCCCTGGCCCACGCGGTGGACCGCAAAGCCTTCATCGACGGCGTGCTCGACGGCCTGGGCAAGCCCATCGGCAGCCACTTCGCGCCCAGCGACGCCGGCTACGTCGACTTGACCGGGATGTACCCCTACGACCCGGAGAAAGCCAAGGCGCTGCTGAAGGAGGCCGGCGTGGCCACGCCGCTGAACGTGACGCTCACGCTGCCGCCCCCGCCCTACGCCCGCAAGGGTGGCGAGGTGCTGGCCGCGCAGCTGGCCAAGGTGGGCGTCATCGCCAAGATCGAGAACGTCGAGTGGGCGCAGTGGCTGTCGGGCACCTTCAAGGGCAACTTCGACCTGACGGTGATCAACCACGTCGAGCCGCTGGACTATGTGCAGTACGCCAACACGGCCTACTACTGGGGCTACGACAACAAGGCCTTCCGCGACCTGGTGAGCAAGCACGCCGCGACCACCAACGCCAAGGAGCGGACCAAGCTCTTTGGCGACATCCAGCGCCAGCTGGCCACGGATTCGGTGAACGTCTATATCTTCAACCCCACCCAGGCGGCGGTGTACAAGAAGGGACTCAAGGGCATCTGGGCCAGCTCGCCGATCTTCGCCAACGACCTGGCCGCGACGGCCTGGCAGTGACGGGTCTGCTTCGATGAGCGCCCTGCACGACCTGAGCGCGACCGAACTGGTGGCCGCCTATGCCCGGCGCGAGCTGTCGCCGGTGGAGGTGGCGCAAGCTGTGCTGGCGCACATCGACCACTGGGAGCCTCACCTGGGCGCCACCTGGGCGATGGACCCGGACGGGGCGCTGGCGATGGCGCGGGCGTCCGAAGCCCGCTGGCGGCGCGGCGAGCCCGCCGGGTCGGTGGACGGCGTGCCGACGATGCTCAAGGAGAACATCGCCACCCAGGGCGTGCCGGTGCCGCTGGGCACCGCCGCCATCGAGCTGGTCCCGGCCGCGGCGGACGCCCCGCCCGCCGCCCGGCTGCGCGAGGCCGGCGCCGTCTTCCTCGGCAAGACCACGATGCCGGACTACGGCATGCTGTCCTCGGGCCTGTCGAGCTTCCACCGACTCGCGCGCAACCCCTGGGACCTGCGCCTCAACCCGGGCGGCTCCAGCTCCGGCGCTGGTGCCGGGGCTGCGGCCGGCTATGGTCCCCTGCACCTGGGCACCGACATCGGCGGCTCGGTGCGGCTGCCGGCCAGCTGGTGCGGCATCTTCACCCTCAAGCCCAGCCTGGGCCGCATCCCCATCTACCCGCCCTACGCCGGGCGCGTGGCCGGGCCGATGACGCGCAGCGTGGAAGACGCCGCGCTGATGATGGGTGTGCTCAGCCAGCCTGACGACCGCGACGCCACCCGCCTGCCCCACGACCCGACGATCGCCTGGACCGACCTGGACAGGTTGGACCTGAAGGGCCTGCGCCTGGGCCTGCAACTCGATGCCGGCTGGGGCATGCGCGTCGACCCCGAGGTGCGCGACGCGGTGGTCGCCGCGGCCCGACGCTTCGAGGCCGAGGGCGCGATCGTCGAGCCGCTGGCGCCCTTCATGACCCGCGAGATGGCCGACGGCATGGACCGCTTCTGGCGCATGCGCTCCTGGCTGGACATCTCGGCCCTGCCGATGGCGCGCCAGCAGAAGGTGCTGCCCTATATCCGCCAGTGGGTGGCCAGCGGCGCGCGCCTGAGCGCCGCCGAGGTCTTCCACGGCCACAGCCAGATGGCGGCAATGCGCGACGCCGCCGTGGCCAGTACCCAACGCTTCGACTTCGTGCTCAGCCCGACGGCGCCCAACGTGGCCTTCCCGGCCGAATGGGCCAGCCCGATCAACGACCCCGAGCGCCCCTTCGAGCACATCGCCTTCACGCTGCCCTACAACATGAGCGAACAGCCGGCCGCCTCGATCAACGGCGGCTTCACGGCCGCGGGGCTGCCCATTGGCCTTCAGATCGCAGGCCATCGGCACGACGACCTGGGCGTGCTGCGACTGGCCCGTGCCTGGGAGCAGCTGCGCGGGCCACAGCGGGCGTGGCCGCAGCCGCCCGGCTGACCGCCCGCAGGGGGACCGGAACCGAAAAGGCCACCCGCTGCGGGTGGCCTTCATTCCTCTCGCGATGCCTCTGATCAGCGCTTCAGCGAATCGCGGATCTCGCGCAGCAGCACCACATCTTCCGGCGTGGGCGCCGGTGCGGCCGGAGCGGGCGCCGGCTCCTCGCGCTTGAGCCGGTTCATCACCTTCACCATCTGGAAGATGATGAAGGCCAGGATGACGAAATTCAATGCGATGGTGATGAAGTTGCCGTAGGCCAGGACCGCGCCGGCCTTCTTGGCCTCGGCCAGCGTGGTGGCCGTCTGCCCCGCCAATGGAATGAAGTGGTTGCTGAAGTCCAGCCCACCGAAGATCTTGCCGACGATCGGCATCACGATGTCACCAACCAGTGAATCGACGATCTTGCCGAACGCCCCGCCGATGATCACGCCGACGGCGAGATCCATGACGTTGCCCTTCAGTGCGAACTCCTTGAACTCGGTCATCATGCCCATGGTGTGGTCTCTCCTTTGGTGGGTTAGCTAGTGTCGGCGAAGCCGTCCAAGCGTGAAGTATTCACACCTTTTGTTACGAGTCAAGCGGGCGCGCGAAAATGGGGCCTGTTGTATTCGCCCCGCGATCCGAGGCATGAAGCGGCTGCGACAGAGGGCGCCACACGCCGTGACCACGCGAAACAGTGCACACGCCGGGCTAGAATCAGGGGTTGCCCCCAAGTCGGATCCGGATTTTCTTTTCCCCGAGGAATCACATGAGTGACCAGCAAGTCGACCAGGCCAAGCGGACATGGCTGATCGCGTCAGGCTGCGCCGGCGCGATCGGCGGTGTCGCCGCGGCGGTCCCCTTTGTCAGCACCTTTGCGCCGTCTGAGCGCGCCAAGGCGGCCGGTGCCGCGGTGGAAGTCGACGTCTCGGCCCTGAAGCCAGGCGAGAAGATGACCGCCGAGTGGCGGGGCAAACCGGTGTGGGTCGTGCGCCGCACCCCGGAACAGCTCAAGGACCTGGAGAAGCTCAGCGCCGAGATGGCCGATCCGAACTCGGATCGCAACGCCTATCCGACCCCGGACTACGCCAAGAACCTGACCCGCTCGGTCAAGCCGGAGTACCTGGTCGTGATCGGCATCTGCACCCACCTGGGCTGCTCGCCGTCGGACAAACTCCAGGCCGGCCCGCAGCCCTCGCTGCCGGACGACTGGAAGGGCGGGTTCCTCTGCCCCTGCCACGGCTCCACCTTCGACCTGGCAGGCCGCGTGTTCAAGAACAAGCCCGCGCCGGACAACCTCGAAGTCCCGCCCCACATGTACCTGTCGGACACCAAGTTGGTCATCGGTGAAGACAAGAAGGCTTGACAAGGAACATCGAGGTCAACATGGCTGATTTCAAGGAAGTTTCCGCCGACGCACCAATGGCCACGAAGGCCACCGTCTGGCTGCAGAACCGGTTCCCCACCGCGTTCGACGCCTACAAGGTGCACATGTCGGAGTACTACGCTCCGAAGAACTTCAACTTTTGGTACTTCTTCGGCTCGCTCGCCCTGCTGGTGCTGGTCATCCAGATCGTCACCGGCATCTTCCTGGTGATGCACTACAAGCCGGACGCGTCGCTGAACAACGCCGGCATCCCGGTGGCGTTCGCCTCGGTCGAGTACATCATGCGCGAAGTCCCCTGGGGCTGGCTGATCCGCTACATGCACTCCACCGGCGCATCGGCGTTCTTCGTCGTCGTCTACCTGCACATGTTCCGCGGGATGATGTACGGCTCGTACCGCAAGCCGCGCGAACTGGTGTGGATCTTCGGCTGCGCCATCTTCCTGGCGCTGATGGCCGAGGCCTTCATGGGCTACCTGCTGCCCTGGGGCCAGATGTCGTACTGGGGCGCCCAGGTCATCGTGAACCTGTTTGCCGCCGTGCCTTTCGTCGGTCCGGACCTGTCGCTGCTGATCCGCGGTGACTACGTCGTCTCGGACGCCACCCTGAACCGCTTCTTCAGCTTCCACGTCATCGCCGTGCCGCTGGTGCTGATCGGTCTGGTCGTGGCTCACCTGCTGTCGCTGCATGACGTGGGTTCGAACAACCCCGACGGCGTCGAGATCAAGGCCAAGAAGGACGAGCGCGGGATCCCGTTGGATGGCATCCCCTTCCACCCGTACTACACGGTGCACGACATCGTCGGCGTCGCAGGCTTCCTGATCGTCTTCACCGCGATCGTGTTCTTCGCGCCGGAACTGGGCGGCTACTTCCTGGAGTACAACAACTTCATCCCGGCCGATCCGCTGAAGACCCCGCTGCACATCGCACCGGTGTGGTACTTCACGCCGTTCTACTCGATGCTGCGCGCCACCACCGACGTGATGGTCAACGTGCTGGTCGTGGTGATCGGCCTGGCCGCGGTGCTGTCGGTGCTCAAGGGCGGCTTCAACAGCAAGGTCAAGCTGGGCATCCTGGTTGCCGCCGTGGTGGCCGCCGGCCTGCTCAAGACCTTCGACGCCAAGTTCTGGGGCGTGGTGGTGATGGGCGGTGCGGTCGTCATCCTGTTCTTCCTGCCCTGGTTCGACAAGAGCCCGGCGAAGTCGCTGCGCTACCGGCCGAGCTGGCACACGGGTCTGTACCTCGTGTTCGTCGTGCTCTTCCTGGTGCTGGGCTACCTCGGCATCCAGCCGCCGTCTGACATCGGCACGATCATCGCCCAGGTGGGCACCCTGTTCTACTTCGGCTTCTTCCTCCTGATGCCCTGGTGGAGTCAGCTAGGGACCTTCAAGAAGGTGCCCGAGCGCGTCACCTTCAAGCCCCACTGATGCCAGCGGACGAAACAGGAGCTCAGACCACCATGAAAAAGTTCATTGCGTCCCTGCTCGTCGCGGCAGCCACCAGCCTGACGGCCTTCCTGCCGGCGGCCCAGGCTGCTGGTGGCGGCCTCGCCTGGGACAAGTTCCCCGTCGAGAAGATGAACGACCAGGCCGCGCTGCAGCGCGGCGCCAAGCTGTTCGTCAACTACTGCCTGAATTGCCACAGTGCCGCCTTCGTGCGCTTCAACAAGCTGCGCGACATCGGCCTGACCGACCTGCAGATCAAGGACAACCTGCTGTTCACGGGCGAGAAGGTCGGCGATCTGATGAAGATCTCGATGGACTCGCGTCAGGCCAAGGAATGGCTGGGAGCCACCCCGCCTGACCTGACCCTGGTGGCGCGCTCGCGTGCCGGCCACAACGGCACGGGTGCAGACTACCTCTACACCTACCTGCGCACCTACTACCGCGACGAGACCAAGGCCACCGGTTGGAACAACCTGGCCTTCCCGAGCGTGGGCATGCCGCACGTGCTGTGGGAACTGCAGGGTGAGCGCCGCGCGATCTTCGACGAGAAGACCCACGAGTTCACCGGCAAGTACGAGCAGCTCAAGCCCGGCAAGATGTCCACTGCCGAGTACGACGGTGCCGTCGGTGATTTGGTCGCCTTCATGACCTGGATGGCCGAGCCGGCCCAGGGCCTGCGCACCAAGCTGGGTTTGTTCGTGCTCGCCTTCCTGGCTGTCTTCTTCGTGATCGCCTGGCGCCTGAACGCCGCGTTCTGGAAAGACATCAAGTAAACCTGGATGACGGCGGGTCCGGTCCTCGACCGTTGGCCCGCGTCGCGCGCAGCGGCAGTTACCTGTCGCTGCGCGATTTTCTTTTTCCGATTCCCTTCCAGCCCTAAGGAGCGCTCCCGCCATGATGGTGCTTTACTCCGGGACGACCTGCCCCTACTCGCATCGCTGCCGTTTCGTGCTGTTCGAGAAAGGCATGGACTTCGAGATCCGCGACGTCGATCTCTACGCCAAGCCCGACGAGATCGCGCTGATGAACCCGTACAACGAGGTGCCCATCCTCGTCGAGCGCGAGTTGATCCTGTACGAATCGCACATCATCAACGAGTACATCGATGAGCGCTTCCCCCACCCGCAGCTCATGCCCGGGGACCCGGTGGCTCGTGCGCGTGTGCGGCTGTTCCTGTTCAACTTCGAGAAGGAGCTGTTCACCCACGTGAATGCGCTCGAAGGCCGTGGTGGCGTCAAGCCCAACGACAAGCAGCTGGAAAAGGCCCGTTCGCAGATCCGCGACCGGCTGACCCAGCTCGCGCCGATCTTCCAGAAGAACAAGTTCATGCTGGGCGACGACTTCTCGATGCTCGACGTGGCCATCGCCCCGCTGCTGTGGCGCCTGGACTACTACGGCATCGACCTGTCGAAGAACGCCGCGCCGCTGCTGAAGTACGCTGAGCGCATCTTCTCGCGCCCGGCCTACATCGAAGCGCTCACGCCTTCCGAAAAGGTGATGCGCAAGTAAGCGCACAGCGCACAGCCAGCCAGGCCAGTACGGGCACCGATCGACATGCCGCCACTCGACGACACCTCCTCAGACCAGCCCAGCCCCTCGACGCGGCCCTACCTGATCCGCGCACTGCATGACTGGTGCACCGACAACGGCTTCACGCCGTACCTGGCGGTGTACGTCGACAGCAGCGTGCGGGTCCCGATGGAGTACGTGAAGAACCACGAGATCGTCCTCAACGTCGGTTTCGAGGCCACCAGCGGGCTGCGCCTGGGCAACGAGACCATCGATTTCAAAGCCCGCTTCGGTGGCTCGGCCCGCGACATCATGGTCCCGGTGGACCACGTCATCGCGATCTACGCCCGCGAGAACGGCCAGGGCATGGCCTTCCCCGTGCCTTCCGTCGCCGGAGCAGGCACGGAGGGCGAAGAGACCGTCAGCCATGCCACAGCGAATCCGGTGTCGGAATCGGCCGCCCCAACCGGCCTGCGGCTGGCCACGCCAAGCGCGTCCGAATCGGGAGACGACGATGACACGCCCCCGCCCGGCCCCGGTGCCACCCCGCTGCGCCCGACGCTCAAACGTGTGAAGTGATGCGTCGTCCTTGGCAACCCGCGGTGGCCCGCTCCTTTGAGCGGGCCCGCAGGGATGTCTACAATTCTGCTCTGTCGTTCACGAGTTGCGTGAGCGAAAGTCATCAGACATCGCCGCTTTAGCTCAGTTGGTAGAGCAACGGTCTTGTAAACCGTAGGTCGTCCGTTCGATTCGGACAAGCGGCACCAATCTAGCCGGTCACAAAGACCCACGACCGCGCAAGCCCCTAGAGAAATCAACGCTCTAGGGGCTTTTTTCATGTCACGTCCAGTCACGTCCACGCTGGACAGCGCACCCCGACCGGGGGAACATGTGGGGGAACAGAAGCAGGGGAACGCTTCAGACCGGGGGAACAGACCCTGTGCAGGCCGTTCCCCCAGTGCGAGGACACCCCATGCTGACCGATGCCGATTGCCGCAATGCCATCTGCCCGGAAGGCAAGCCGCGCGCCCGCCTGGCGGACGCTGGCGGGCTGTACTTGGAGGTGACGCCGAACGGGGCGCGGCGCTGGTTCGTGAAGTACCGCTTTGGCGGCAAGGAAAAGCGCCTGGCCGTGGGCAACTACCCCGGCGTGTCACTCAAGGACGCCCGCAAGGCCCGTGACGAGGCGCGCAAGACACGGGAGCGCGGCGCCGACCCTGTGCAGGCCCGCCAGATTGAGCGAGCCACCGCCAGCACCAACAGCGCCACCACCTTCGAGGCCGTGGCACGGGAGTTCCACCACACCAAGGCGGGAGGGTGGAGCACGTCCTATGCAGAGAAGTGGCTGCGCCTGGTCGAGAAAGACCTGTTCCCCTGGCTGGGGACGCTGCCGCTGGCCGACGTGTCGGCACCCGTGCTGCTGGCCGCCCTGCGCCGCACCGAAGCCCGGGGCGCCCACAACACCGCCCACGAGCTGCGCCAGTACGCCGGGCAGGTGTTCCGCTACGGCGTGGCAACGGGCCGGTGTGAGCGCAACCCCACCGCCGACCTGGCCGGCGCCCTGAAGCCCTTGCAGGTCAAGCACATGGCCGCCGTGCTCGACCCGGCCGGTGTGGGCGCCCTGCTGCGCAACATCAGCGGGTACGCGGGGCATCCGCTCACCCGGGCCGCGCTGGCGCTGTCGGCCCTGCTGTTCCAACGCCCCGGGAACATCCGCGCCATGGAATGGGGCGAGCTGGACACCGACGCGGCACTCTGGACCATCCCCGCCGCCAAGATGAAGCGCACCGTGCACGGCAAGGTGAACGGCCGGCCACATCTGGTGCCTCTGGCGCCGCAGGCCCTGGCCATCCTTGAAGAGCTGCGCCCGCTGTCCGGGCGTGGCCGGTTCGTGTTCCCTTCGCTGCTGGGGGATGGCGAGTGCATGAGCGAGAACACCATCCGCGCCGCGCTGCGCCGCATGGGCTACACCAATGACGAGATGACCGCCCACGGCTTCCGGGCCATGGCGCGCACTTTGATCGGCGAGCGGCTGCCCGGCATCCATCAAGACGTGATCGAAGCGCAGTTGGCGCACGGCAAAGCCGGCCCGCTGGGCATGGCCTATGACCGCGCGGAGTACATGGAACAGCGCCGCCAGATGATGCAGGCATGGGCCGACTACCTCGACCGATTGCGCGCGGGCGCCCAGGTGTTGCCGTTCAAGGCCGCCTGACCTGGCCGACAATCACCCCGCCGCGCCTAGGCTGATCCCCGAACACCAGGCGCCCCACCTGGCCGGCGCGGCACTCATCGATGGGGATGCATGGGGGCATGCATGGACATCGACGAATTCGAGCGCGTGACACTGCGCCGTGCCGCTACTGGCGACATGGCCGCCCGGCGCGTAGCGCTGGCGCTGGGTGCCGACGCCCTCGCGCGAGGCGTACTGCCGTCGGGCGCATTGCGCGCGTTCTTGGTCGACGGCCTCACCGCTTTGATGGCTGTCGTCGACACCGGCCCCGGTGAACGACTCACTCCAGACGATGCGTTGGCGTTCTTCGGTGGCGAACGCAACCCACCACATCGCAAGCCGAACCCGGAACGCGAAACCGAGTCGATGGCGCTATCTGCCGCCGTCCACCTGCTGTCAAAACCAGCCGGCAACAAGAGCGCCGCCGTTGAGATTGTGGCGGGCGCGGTGCCGTGTGACCCTAAGACAGTCTGGCGTAAGTGCAGCGGGCTCGACTGGTCGGGCGTCGCAGAAGGTGTGACACGCCAGACCGCGGCCCCCGTGCTGTCCCGGGTGGCAGCAGAAGCCACGCGCGCAAACGGCTTGTACTCGCAGGAAGTCCGCGACTTCCTGTCAGTGACGTAGTGAGAGCGGCCCGGAAACATCCGGGCCATGAACACGACGCACCAAGCCGCACAAACCGCCACGAAGGCTCCGACCCGGCGCCTTCATGTCCAACCCGTTGAGGCCTTCGCCGACCCCGACGCGCTGCTGAACCTGCGCACCGCGTCGGCTTGGTCGGGCCTGAGCGAATCGAGCCTCTACCGCGCCGCCAAAGATGGCCGACTGAAGTTGCTTCGACTGTCGGCCCGCTGCACCCGCGTCCGCGCTGGCGAGCTGCGCCGCTTCTTGACCTCGCTGGGCTGAGGTGCCGGCCATGCAGACCGACCCCAGAAACGAGAAGGGCCGGGACGCCCACCACGGCGACCCGACCCACATGCAGACCGGCGCCGATTGTGCATGCGCCGCCGCTGATATTCCAGCCCCCACGCGCCGCCTGACTCCCCGCCGCGCTCGGCTGCTGGCCGCGCTGCTGGACGGGCCGAAAACCCGCGAGCAACTCGACCGCGCCGCGGGCACCAGCAACTCGCCCGACGTGGTGATGATTCTGCGCCGCGATTTCGGCCTGGTGATCGACTGCGAGCACATCAAGGCGACCGACCGAGACGGCGAGCCCTGCCGGCCGGGCGTGTACTCGCTGCGAGAGAGTGACCGCGCCAAGGTGAACGCCTTGTTGAAGGGGGTTCACGCATGACCACGCTTGACCGCGCAAAACCGCGCGATACACTGGCCGCAGGTGCTCGTAACACCTTGATTGCAGCGGTCAGCCGCCCCGACAGTGCGGCTTTGTCACGTCCGAATTCTGTGCAGGTTTCGGGCGGGATGAGCCTATCCGCAAGGACGGCTGCACGGCTGCAATCGTGTTACGAACATCCCGCCCACCCGGTGCCCGTCGTAAGGCGCGCGGGTGGTCTTCAAGTGCTCTTGCAGGAGCCCGAGACCATGACGACCCGCAAAGCCGGCAGTCACGCCGCCGCATGCGCCCCCCAGGCGCACCGCCTCCCCCACGCCTTCCGCACCCGCTTGGCGCGCATCCTGGCCCGCCGTGCCGTGGCCAGCGCCCTGCGCCGCGCTGAACTGCGCGCCCGAGCCTTCGAGCTGGTCGCCGCCGACCGCCTGAGCCGTGGAGGTGCAGCATGAACGCAATCAACTACGGAGGGCTTGCCCGCGACCTGCTGCGCGACTACCTAGACGACACGAGCTGGCTTGATGCTGGATCTGACGGGCTGGTCGGCACCGATGACGACCCCGGCGCGCTGGATCTGGCGCATGCCTGCCTGTGTGCCGACGACCTGCCCGGGGCCTTGCAGAAGCTGGACACCGCTGAAGCACTTTGCCGCGAGCCGGTGACGCTGCCCACCCGTGGCCGCAATCGACCCGAAGAGCACCCGCAGGCATTGCGCACGCGCGCGCGCCTTTTGGGCGTCGCGCAGACCGCCCGAGTTCTGGTCCTGGAAGCCCTCAACATGGCGAAGGGAGGTGCCGCATGATCCGAGTCACCTTCGACATTGACCCGGCAGGCTTGGCCAGCTTCACCGACAGCCACCTGGCCGCGCTCTGGCACATCGGGCAGGCGAACCCGGCAGCGCATGGCGACCGTGAGGCCGGCGAGCTGGCCGGGGCCGTTGGCTTCGAGATCATCCGCCGCTGGCTGAGCGACACCGCGCCTGAGCTGCACGCCCACCAGCCCGGTGACCACCACTGGAAGACGCTGCTGCAGCACGGACTGTGGAGCGGACCCGGTGGCGCCTGGATGCCTCACAGCGCCAGCACGCTGCAAGCCGCAAGCCCTACCGAACACAAGGAGGCCTGACCATGGCCAACACCAAGAAGACCGGCACCGCGGGTGCTGGTGAAGCCGCTGCATTGCCGAATGCTGAGCCGGCACCCCAGTTCCAGGCCTTCCGCTGGATGAACCCCATCCGCCCCGGCGAGAGCCTGCCGTTGCATCCACTCCTCGCCGATGTGGAGACAACCCGCAACCTGATCGGCGGTGTGTCCGTCATCCTCGGGATGTTCGAACGCGAGGCGATAGACCGTGGCTTCCAGGAAGAAGACGGCAGCCCCGTCGCCCCCATGTTCAGCGAGCCCGACCGGGCCGAACTGCTGCGCATGTGCATCGGTATCTGTGGCGTCCTGCAAGGCAGAGCAGATGAAACCATTGAATGGGCCAACAAGAAGCGGGGGGCGCATCGATGAACGACCACCTTCACGCATTCCTGGCCGCGGTGCGCGCCGAACTGGGCGAGGCCCCCGACGCCGACCGGGTGCAGCCGGGCGAGTTCGTCCGCTTCTCGACCAACGGCAAGCGCAGCAACCGTGACGGCTGGCTGAAGTGGTTCGCCGACGGCTACGGCGGCTGCTACGGCTGCAAGCGCCAAGGCATCAGCACCACCTGGCAGGCGGGCCGCCCCGGCTACCTGAGCCCGGCCGACCGGCTGCAGCGAGCCCACGAGCGCCACGCCGCCGAAGCCCGCCACGCTGAGCAGCAGCGCCAGCAGTGGGCCGAGAACGCCGAGCGCAACGTCCGGCTGTGGGACGCCTGCCAGCCGATCACCGCGCAGGACGTGGCGGGCAGCTACCTGCGCGCCCGGCTGCATGCGCTGCCCGAGCGGCTGCCGGCCTGCCTGCGCTTTCACCCCGCGCTGGACTACTGGCACGACGGCCAGAAGCTGGGCACCTTCCCCGCCCTGGTGGCGAGCCTCACCGGCCCGGCCAGCGATGTGCTGGCGCTGCATCGCACCTACCTGGACCCGAGCGGGCGCAAAGCGAGCCTGCCCGATGGCGCACCGGTCAAGAAGCTGACCCGCGCCGCGGGCCTGCTGCTGGGCGGCTCCATCCGGCTGAGCGAGCCCACCGCCGACGGACTGATCGGCGTGGCCGAAGGCATCGAAACCGCCCTGGCCGCGTCGCTGGCCGGTGGCCTGCCCGTGGTGGCCGCCTATTCGGCTGGCGCCCTGGCTGCGTGGCGCTGGCCGCTGCAAGCCCGTCACATCGCCATCTGTGGCGACAACGACCCGGCCGGCCTGGAAGCGGCGGAACGCCTGGCCGAACGCGCCTTGCTGGCCGGCCTGCGCGTGCATCGCGCCATCCCGTCGCAGCCTGGGCTGGACTGGTGCGACATCTGGGCCAGCCGCGACCGGTGCCCCGACCCGCTGACCACGGAGGGCAGTGCCTATGCATGAGAACGTCGTCACCGCCGACCTGAACGCCCTGGCCGGCATCCATGCTGGTGGTGCCTTCGCGGCGGTCCTGGATGCACCGCCAGACGCTGCCAACGCCATCGGCAAGACCCGCGGCAAGCCGAGCACCCGACCACCCCAGGCCCGCCACGACGGCGGCTCCTTCGAGCTGATCGACCAACCCCAGGCCGGCGAATCGGCCGGGGTCTACTTCACCGGCTTCGACCAGGACGGCAACGCGAAGGCCCCGCTGTGGATCTGCGCGCCGCTGCGCATCGTCGCCAAGACCCGCGGCGCCAAGTCGGCCGACTGGGGCCGGCTGCTGGATTGGCGCGACGCCGACGGCCACCCGCACCGCTGGGCGGTGCCCGCCGAACTGCTGGCCGGCGACGGCCTGGAAGTGCGCCGCGAGCTGATGCGCATGGGTCTGGAGGTGGCGCCATCGAAGCGAGCCCGCGACCTGCTGAGCACCTACCTTCAGGTGTGGCCGGTGGCCGAGCGTGCGCGCTGTGTGGAGCGGCTGGGCTGGATGGGCGCGGTGTTCGTGTTGCCCGATGAGGCCATCGGCGCCGAAGCCGAAGCCGTGGTGTTCCAGAGCGCCGCGGCGGTGGAACCCGCCTACGCCCAGGCCGGCACGGTGAGCCAGTGGCGCGATGGTGTGGCCGCGCTGGCGCAGGGCAACAGCCGCATGGTGTTCGCCATCGCCTGCGCCTTCGCCCCGGTGCTGGCCCAGCTGATCGGGGAGGACTCGGGCGGCTTCCACCTGCGGGGCAAGTCGTCATCTGGCAAGTCCACCGCGCTGGCGCTGGCTGCGTCGGTGTGGGGCAGCCCGGCGACCTTCCCGCGCCTGTGGCGCACTACCGCCAACGGCCTGGAAGGGCTGGCCGCGGTGCACAGCGACTGCCTGCTGATCCTCGACGAGCTGAGCCAGTGCGACCCGCGGGAGGCCGGCGACGCGGCTTACCTGCTGGCCAACGGGCAGGGCAAGACCCGGGCAAGCCGGGCTGGCATGGCGCGACAGCCGGCGCGCTGGCGGCTGCTGTTTCTGAGCGCGGGTGAAGAGTCCCTGAGCGCCATGATGAGCCGGGCCGGCAAGCGCTCCAACGCGGGGCAGGAGGTGCGCCTGGCCGACATCGAAGCCGATGCAGGGGCGGGGCTGGGCGCCTTCGAGACGCTGCACCAGCACCCCACCGGTGCGGCCCTGTCGCTGGCGCTGAAGGACGCGGCGGGCGCAGCGCATGGCGCCGTCGGCGTCGAGTGGCTGCGCCGCGTGGTGGCCGACCGAGTGATCTTGGCGGAACAGGCCGGCGAGCTGGTGCGCGAGTTCGTCGCCGCGCACACCCGAGCCGACGCCCCGGGGCAGGTGATCCGCGTGGCGCGCCGCTTCGGCCTGGTGGCGGCTGCTGGTGAGCTCGCCACCGGCTACGGCCTGACGGGCTGGCAGGGCGGCGAGGCCTTCGAGGCGGTGGGCAAGTGCTTCGCGTCCTGGCTGGATGGCTTCGGGGGATCGAGCGCAAGGGAAGACCGCGCCCTTCTCGACCAGGTGCGCGCCTTCTTCGAGTCGCACGGCGCCAGCCGCTTTGAGGACATCGCCGCCACGGCAGAGCAGCGCATTCCGAACCGGGCCGGCTTCTGGCGCGATGGGGAGGACGGCGGGCGGCAGTTCCTGGTGTTGCCCGAGGTGTTCAAGCGCGAGGTCTGCGCCGGGTTCGATGCGAAGGCCGCGGCAAAGATGTTGGTGGACGCTGGCGTGATCCTGCCGGGCAAGGACGGCAAGGCGAGCCGATCCACCCGCCTGCCGGGGATTCCTGCGGCCCGGGTCTACGTCTTCACCGGCCGGCTGTGGGAGGGCACCGAGGCATGAAAACCGAGATCACGCACTCTGCCGGTGTTGCTGGTGTTGCGGGTGTTGCAGAGGCCCTTTCCCAGAGGGAGAACCGCCCGGCGAAGCCTGCAACACCGGATGCGACCCCAGGTGTTGCGGGTGTTGCAGCCCGCCAGAGCGCAACACCTGCAACACCAGCCCCTTTGCCCGGTGTTGCAGCCATCCGGGGCCCGGTTTCCCTATGGGGGGGCCCTGTCGCAACACCTGCAACACCCGCAACACCGAAAGATTGGAGGGGCTGAGATGAACGAGCTGAAAAGCCTTCCAAGCCCAGCGCCCGACGTGCCCGAAGACCTGGCCGAACTGCTGGCCCTGTGGTGGCGCTTCGAGCAGAACAACGAGGGGGCACGGCTGGGGTTCCCAACAACCTGCCCGAGCACCCGAGGCTATCGGTCCAAGGGATACCGCGGCGAGGAAGCCAGCGAGGGCGAGACGCTGGCGCTGCTGTCCCGGGCCATCGGCGACGCAGTGGAGCGCCTGCCGCGGGATGAGTACGCCGCGGCGGGCCTGCTGGCCCGACATGAGGCAACCGGGCATGCCGTGTGGGTCTCGCCCAGCCTGCCAGCTGATGGCGCCGAACGCGAAGCGCTGTTCGCCCGCACCGTCCGCACGCTGTCGAAGGCGTTGATTCTGGAGGGCTGAGCATGGCGACGAAACATCGCACGCCCCGCGCCCAGGCTGTGGAAGTGCTGGACCCTGCCCCCCAGCGCCAGCCGGTGGTGAGGAACCACCCGATCAAGCTGGGGACGCCTGACGAAATGCGCCTTGAGATGGCCCGCGTGTACCGCGAGGCCCGGTCTGGCACGCTCGATACCCAGGAAGCCAGCCGGCTGGTGTACATCCTTGGCGAGCTGCGCAAGGCCTACGAGACCCAGGTCATTGACCAACGCTTGAAGGCACTGGAGAACCGCCCATGAGCACTTTGATGAAGCGGCTGGAAGCCCTGGAAACCGTCTTGCGCGCGACAGAAACGCCGCTGGCGGATCCCTTCGTGGTCATGCTGGCCAAGTACCACGCCGAGCCCCAGCGCGCGAGCGTTGAGGGCGTGGCACTGCACCGACAGCCCGGCGAGGCACGAGCAGACTTCGAGGCCCGTGCCTGCGCCGAGGCCCGACGGCGGCACGCGGAGGCGAAGGCCGCCGCCACCGCTGGCGCCACGGTCCTGATGCCGATGGTGTTTCTGCACGAAGACGCTTGACCCGTCGGCGCTGGCTGCGTTTCGGTGATCGCCGACAAGCGCCCCCGCAGCTGCAGTGAACGGCCCGAGTGCGTGGAAAAGGTTGCAGGGCCCCCACTTCTGGGGGATAGAGTCATTCCAGTTCGCGCAGGATCCTCAAGGCAAGGAGGTCCCATGAAGACCATCAATCTGGTGCTGCCCGTGCTCGCAGCCGCCATCGCGGGGTGCGCCACCGACCTGCGCACATCGGGCACCTTGAGCCCTGAAGACACCCGCATCGCCGGCCGTGTGGCCGAAGCGGTGCAGCGAAAGTGCATCCATTACCGGTATGCGGAGGGGGCAACACTGCAGAAGACGAGCGGAGACCTGAAGTTCAGCGCACCGCCGCAGATCCGGCGCCTGTTCACCTCCCTGACCGGCTGGGCGAAAGCGGAGTTCTTTGGCGATGGGGTGTGGTCGAACGTGTACTACCACGAGGCAAGCGACCGAATCGCCTGCGGCGACGCGCTGTGGCAGGCCAACACCTCGAATGCCGGTGTCGTCTTCACCGAGGTCAGGCCAGCAGGCGCCGCGCGGCCCGCCAGCGTCGCCATTGCCACAATCCGCCCGCTAGCGGTGCAGTGGGACGCCCAGGGCGGCCTGCTCTCGGGCACGGTTCGCTTGGTGGAACAGGGGCGCCGCGGAACGGTTCAGGTGGACCTGCCAGAAGGTCGCGGTAGCTGCACCGGGGCGCACGAGATGCAAGCGGATGGCCGCGGCGTGTGGTCGGTCGCTTGCTCGAACGGAGCCACCGCGGCGGGCACGTTCCAGGCGCTGGGGGCCGGGAAGGGCTCGACCGGGTCGGGCGTGGACGCAGGCGGAGGGAGGGTTCAGTTCACCATCGGGCCGGCATCGCAATGATCGAGCGTCCGCAGGTTTCATAAGTTGCCTGATGATTTCGGATGCTCACTCACGGGAGTAGTGCATGGCTCGCTTCAGCAAAGACTGCACGGAGGACCTGCTGGCGCTCGACGTGCGCCAGCTACAGCGCGACGGGATGCTGACGCCCGGCTACACCGGGGCGCTGAACTGGTCCCGCCGGGGGCAGACCGTGGCGACGGTCAACCTGACGGCGGGTGCCGACCGCGTGACCCTGGGCTACCGGATGAGCGAGCGTGGCGGCGAGTGGCGGCCGATGAGCTTCCCCGTGCAACTCGACCGGACGGCGTGCAACTTCGGCGGGGGGCGCGCGTGGTGGCTGTGCCCGTGCTGCGGTAGGCGCGTGGCCGTGCTGTACATCGGCGGATCTGGCCCCGCGTGCCGGCACTGCTACCGCCTGGCCTACCGGTGCCAGCGCGAGACCCACAGCGACCGCGCAGGCCGGCGGGCCGACACACTGCGCGCCCGGCTGGGATGGCATCCCGGAATCCTGAACGGCAGCGGCACCAAGCCGAAGGGCATGCACTGGCGCACGTACTGGCGTCTGCGGCTCGAACACGATGCCCACGCGCAGCGGTGCATGGCTGGGATCGCGGAGAAGTTCGGGATCGTCTGAGGCTGCGCCGCCCAGCGCCACGAGTAGGGCCGGCGAGCCTCGAAAGCGGGGGTACCGAAGGCAGACCGGGGGAACAAATGGGGGAACAAACCGAAATCCACACGGCACGGACCAAGCATCCATGCGGGTTGCAGGTCGAAGTGTGGTTCGGACAAGCGTCACAAAGACCCACGACCGCGCAAGCCCCTAGAGAAATCAACGCTCTAGGGGCTTTTTTCATGTCACGTCCAGTCACGTCCACGCTGGACAGCGCACCCGGACCGGGGGAACAGGCCCTGTGCAGACCCCAAATCGCGGACTCACTTCACCGCTGGCGCCAGCAGCGCCACGGCGCCCGAGAAGGTGAGGAACGCAAAGCCCGTGGTGACCAGCACGATGCGCGCGATGCGGCCCGCATCGGCCCCATAGCGCTCGGCCAGCATCGTCACGTTGCTCGCGCTGGGCAGGGCGGCCAGCAGGGCGAGCACGTTCACCGTGAACGCATCGATCGCCAAGCCCTGCCCCATGGCCAGGTGGCCCATTGCCAGCACCAGCAACGGGTGCAGGAACAGCTTGCAGACGGCCACCAACGGGACATCGCTGCGGCGCCGCATCCCGGCACTGGCGCCAGCACCCCCAGCACTGCCCCGCTGAAGCGCAGACTGGCGCTGCGCGCGCGCCAGGACGGCCCCCAGTGTGAACAGCGCCACCGGCGTGGCCGCATCGGCCAGCATCGAAACGGGTTTCATCAGCACGTTCGGCAGTGCCCAGCCCCCAGCGGACACTGCGCAGCCCAGTGCCACGGCCCAGGGCAGAGGGTTCACCGCCATGCCCTTGAGCGCACCGGCCAGTGCCCGGCGCACCCCATGGTCCTGCGCGCTGCCCAGGCGCGAGAGGGCAATACACAACGACGTGGTGACCACCATGTCCACCACCAGTGCCACGATCACCGGCGCAGCGGCCTGCGGCCCCAGCAGGCCGGCCAGCAGCGGTACGCCCATGAAGCCGGAGTTCGGGAACACGGCCACCAGCGCGCCGAAGGCACCATCGTTCCAGCCTGCGCGCCGGGTGCTGGCCATGGTGAAGACGATCAGCAGCAGCGCACACAGCAGCCAGATGCCGAAGACCGTCGCGTCGAGCAGCTTGGCGATCGGCGTGGCAGCGCCGAAGCGGTACAGCATGCACGGCAGCGCGAAATACAGCACGAAGACGTTCAGTGCCGGGATCGCCTCCATCGCCAGCCAGCCACGCCGCGTCACCAGGTAACCGCAGAGCACGAGGGCGAAGAACGGGAAAGTGACTTCAAAGATGTTCAGCATGGGCGGGCGAGAATACCCGCTCGGTCCGCGCTGGGAGCGACTCGCCCCAGCCCCTGCGCTCACCACCCAGAGTCCTCCCCCTGACCACATTGCCCTGCGATGCGACATCCCGCCCGTTGGCGCCGCCTGCCCTGGCTGATCGCCGGCCTGATCAGCCTGGTGCTGGGCATCGTCGGCATCTTCGTGCCGCTGCTGCCCACCACGCCCTTCGTGCTGCTGGCGGCGGCCTGCTTCTCGCGCGGCAGCAGCCGCTGCGAACGCTGGCTGGTCTCGCACCCGCGCTTTGGCCCGATGGTGCGCGAGTGGCGCGCCCACCACGCGGTGCCGCTGCGGGCCAAGCAGTTCGCCATCGGGATGATGACGTTCGGCTCGGTCTCCGCCTGGCTGTCGCTGCCGCGGCTTCACTGGCTGCCAGCGCTGTGCTGCACGATGGTGGCGATCTGGATGTGGCGCCTGCCCACCAGCCGGACCGGGCTGGATGCCGCACCGGCTGCATCGTCGGCCGCCGAGCCTCGGCGCATCGTCGACTGAGAAGCCGTGAACGAACCACAGAGAGGCAAGCCCGACGCAGGCAAGACGTGGCCTTCGCGAGATGGGCGGTGCGGCGCGGACGGCGGTGGGCAGCGCGCGCTGGGCGTGTGGGTGCGCGCGGCAGCCAGGGCTGGCGCGCCGCGCAGGTGCTGCTGGGCGGCCAGATCAGGCCATGAAGGCGAAATTCAGGCTTCGCATGCGCATCAGGTTGTGCGCCAGGGCGTGCCAGAGCAGCACCGCACGCGCCTTGACCAGGCCGCACACGTTCAGGCGCGTGAAGCCGCGCCGTCGCAGCTGCGCGTTGGCGCACTCCACGCTGGCACCGCGCCAGACGTACAGGTCCTTGCCCCAGTGGCTGGCCATGAGGCTGCGCCACTGGGCTTGCGCCGGGGAATCCGAGGGCTTGGGCGCCAGTGCATTGATATCGGGGTTGCGGCTGCGCGCAGCGGGCAGCACGGGCTGCGTGCCGCGCTCGGTGAGCGCATCAATGGCGGCCAGCTTGGTGTAGCCGCCATCGGCCAGCCAATGGTCGGGCGTGAGGCCGTAGCGCTGCTGCACGGCCTGATGCAGGGGGTCCATCTGCCCCATGTCCGAGCCGCTGTTGACCAAGTCCACGGCGGCAATGAGCTGCGTTGCCGCATCGACAGCCAGTTGGGCGTTGAAGGCCGGGCGGAAGCCCCCGTCGGCCATCTTCATGACGCGCGCATCGGCGTCGGTGCTGCTCACGCGCGGCTCGGGCGGCACCTTGGGTTCGGGGGCGGGCGGCGCGGGAGGATCGCCGTCGTGGTCGCGCCCGCGTCGTTTGGAGGGCTTGGCCTTCTTGGGCTCGGCCGCCGGCTTGATCCGCTCCATCGTCGCCAGCGCGGCAGCCAGGCGCTGCTCGCGCTCACGTGCCGCGCGTTCCTGGGCGGCCTGCTTGCGCCGCGAACTGGCCCCGGCGTCCTCGGCCAGTTCGCGCTTGAGGGCCTGGACCTGCGCCTGGGCCTGGGCATGCAGTTGCGCGAGCTTGTCGCGCCGACGAAAGCTCGACGCCTTGGCCGAGGCACGCACGCGCAGTCCGTCCTGCGCCACCACGTTGAGCGTGACCAGCCGGCGATCGAGCAGTGCGGCAATCGAGCGCGTGAGCTGCGCATCCAGCCACGCCTCGTGCTGGGTCCGAAAGTCCGCCAGCGAGTGGTAGTTCACCCCCACGCCGCCGCAGATCCAGCGGTAGGCATCGTCGCGCTCGCACAGCCGGTCGACTTCGCGCGCCGAGCCCACCCCGTCGATGGTGGCCCATAGCCACAGTGCCACCAGGATCGCCGGATCGATGGCCGGCGCGCCCCCGCGCCCGTCCACCGACTTGATGCGCGCATACAGCGGCGCCAGGTCCAGCGACTGCACGAAGGCCCACACGGTGCGCGCCGCATGGTCATCTGCCAGTACCGAATCCAGATCGCACGCTCGCAATTCGACCTGATCGCGCTGTGCCGACATCACCCGCGCGGCGCGCGGTGCCTCTTGCCTGGGCTGCTGCGCAGCCACCTCGAGCAGCTCCCCTTCGCCGAACAGCCCCGTTTGGGCCTGTTGTTCTTCTTCCGGTCTTGTCGTCGCTGCGCTCATGCCCCGCTTAACGATTCAGACCCAACGTTCGTTCACACCTTCTGAGGCCCCACGGATCAGGCCGCGTCCTCCGCCTCCGGGAACAGCGGCAGGGTCTGCTCGTCCATGACAGCCGCCCGCCGGGCCGCGGTGGCCACCGAGCCGGTCGGCGAGACCACGCGTTCCGAGCTCGCCAGGGTCGGAGGGCGTGCGGGTGCTTGAGGTGCCCGGGGCGCTGCCAACGGGAGGCCATCGCGCCCCAGCCGCACCAGGCTGCCCACGCGCGCCCCCAGCAGGCGCAGCCGCCGGCTCAGGTTGACCCGCTTGAGGCACTGCCCCGCCGCCTCGCGGATGGCCGCGCCATCCTGGGTCGGCTGCTCGACGGTGTGGTCACGCGTGACGGTGCGGAAATCGTCGAAACGCAGCTTGATGCCGATGGTGCGCCCGGCGTAGCCCTTGCGCTGCAGGTCCTCGGCCACCCTCTCGCACAGCCAGGTGAAGATCCGGCCCAGCTCCGGCCGATCGCTGCGCGGATGCAGGTCGCGCTCGAAGGTCGTCTCACGGCTGATCGACACCGGCTCACTCTCGGTCACCACCGGGCGCTCATCGTGGCCCTGCGCGGCCTCGTGCAGCCAGTGGCCGTGGGCGGCGCCGAATTCCGCCACCAGGTCAGCCTGCGGCCAGGTGGCCAGCTCGCCCACGGTGTGCACGCCCAGCGCCTCCAGCCGCGCCGCCGCCTTGGGGCCGACGCCGTTGATGCGTCGCACGGGCAGAGGCCAGATGCGGCTGGGCACGTCCTCGGCCATCACCACGGTCAGGCCGTCGGGCTTGTCCAGGTCGCTGCAGATCTTGGCCAGCAGCTTGTTGGGCGCCAGGCCGACCGAGCAGCTCAGCCCGGTGGCGCGGCGCACGTTGTTCTTGAGCTCCTGCGCCAGCGCCCGGGCGCCCCCCAGGGGGTCGAAGCCGACCGCATCGCGCGCCCCGGGCACCTCGCTCAGGTCGATGTAGATCTCGTCGATGCCGCGGTCCTCGATCACCGGCGCGAGCTCGGCCACCGCCGCCTTGAAGCGGCGCGACAGGCGGCGGTACTCGTCGAAGTCGGCCGGCAGCAGGATGGCGTTGGGCGCCAGCGCGGCGGCCTTCATCAACCCCATGCCGGAGTGCACCCCCATCGCGCGGGCCTCGTAGGTGGCGGTGGTGATCACGCCGCGGCCGGTGTAGTCGCGCAGGCGCGGCCAGTCGCCCTCGGGTGTGGCCTGGCCGGCGGCGCGCCGCCCGCCCACCACCACGGGCAGGCCGCGCAACTCCGGGCGGCGCAGCAACTCCACGGAGGCGTAGAACGCATCCATGTCGAGGTGGGCGATCAGGCGCTGCGGCGAACGGCCTGGCGAACAGCCCATCGGACGGTCGGGGTCGGCCATGCCCGGATTGTCGACCCGCCGCTCCCTGCCCAACAGATGGAAACCACCTCGGCCGCAGCCGGCGCCCGGCCTGCCTAGAATCAGTCCATGATTGCCCGCGAACCCACCCTCGAACGCCTGGCCACGGCCCGCCAACTGCTGCTGGAGCCCTACGGCCTGCAGGAGTCCACCCTGACCCAGGCGCTCAACCTGATGGCGGCGCACCGCGTGCACGATGCCGACCTGTACTTCCAGTACACCCGCAGCGAGGGCTGGAGCCTGGAGGAAGGCATCGTCAAGAGCGGCAGCTTCAGCATCGACCAGGGCGTGGGCGTGCGCGCGGTGGCCGGCGAGAAGACTGCCTTCGCCTACTCGGACGACATCTCCGAGGCCGCACTGTTCGACGCCGCCCGCACGGTGCGCAGCATCGCTGCGGCCGGGCAGAGCCGGCGCGTGAAGATCGACACGCCCCGCCAGGTGGCGCCCAGCAGGGCGCTGTACGGCAGCCTGGACCCGATCGCCACGCTCGACAGCACGCAGAAGGTGGCGCTGCTGGAGAAGGTCGAGAAGCTGGCCCGCGCCAAGGACCCGCGCGTCGTGCAGGTGATGGCCGGCCTGGCCGGCGAGTACGACGTCGTGCTGATCGCCCGCGCCGACGGCACGCTGGCCGCCGACGTGCGCCCGCTGGTGCGCGTGTCGGTGACCGTGATCGCCGAGCAGGACGGCCGCCGCGAGGTGGGCTCCTCGGGCGGCGGCGGGCGCTTCGGCTTTGCCTACTTCGATGACGCGATGCTGGAGGGCTACGTCGACCGGGCGGTCAAGTCGGCGCTCACCAACCTGGAAAGCCGCCCGGCACCGGCCGGCGAGATGACGGTGGTGGTGGGCCCTGGCTGGCCGGGCGTGCTGCTGCACGAGGCCGTGGGCCACGGCCTGGAGGGTGACTTCAACCGCAAGGGCTCCAGCACCTTCGCCGGGCGCATCGGCGAGCGCGTCGCTGCCAAGGGCGTGACGGTGCTGGACGATGGCACCATCGCCGACCGGCGCGGCTCGCTCAACATCGACGACGAGGGCTGCCCCAGCCAGCGCAACGTGCTGATCGAGGACGGCATCCTCAAGGGCTACCTGCAGGACTCGCTCAACGCCCGGCTGATGAAGGTGGCCCCCACCGGCAACGCCCGGCGCGAGAGCTACGCGCACGTGCCGATGCCGCGCATGACCAACACCTACATGCTCGCCGGCGACCGGGACCCGCAGGAGATCATCGCCTCGATCGACCGCGGCCTGTACGCCACCAACTTCGGCGGCGGGCAGGTGGACATCACCAGCGGCAAGTTCGTCTTCTCGGCCAGCGAGGCCTTCTGGGTCGAGAAGGGCCAGATCCTCTACCCCGTCAAGGGCGCCACGCTGATCGGCAACGGGCCGGAGGCGATGCAGCGCGTCACGATGATCGGCCGCGATCTGGAGCTCGACTCCGGCGTGGGCGTGTGCGGCAAGGAGGGCCAGAGCGTGCCGGTGGGCGTGGGCCAGCCGACACTGCGCATCGACGGCCTGACGGTGGGCGGCACCGCCTGAGGCGCGCCCGGATCCGACGTCTGCCGCACCGCCCCCACGATCGCCGTCAGACTCGCGCCAAGTTCGACGTGCTACATTTCGCCGCTATGCATCGCCCGGCCTTCTTCTTCGGCTTTTACTTTTGGTTCTCGCACCGCACCGGCGGAGGAGAGGCCAGCGTACAGCCCTAGCAGGGCGCTCGCAGATCCAGAAAACCGCCGGAACCCCCGGCGGTTTTTTTTTGCCCCTTGCGATCCTCACGATCCGCACGACCCGCATCCCCCCTCACCTTCCTCATCGACTTCGGAGACCTTCGTCATGAACGCCAAAGCCACCCATCTCGCCGCCGACAGCTGGCCGGCCCCCGTGGACAAGACCTCGCAGACCGATGACGAAAGGATCCACGACGTGACCCCGCTGCCGCCGCCAGAGCACCTCATCCGCTTCTTCCCGATCCGCGGCACCGCGGTCGAATCCCTGGTGGCCGACACGCGCCGCCACATCCGCCACATCATGCACGGCAAGGACGACCGCCTGCTGGTCGTCATCGGCCCCTGCTCGATCCACGACCCGGCCGCCGCGCTGGAGTACGCGCGCCGCCTGCTGCCGCTGCGCCAGAAGTACGCCGGCACCCTGGAGATCGTGATGCGGGTGTACTTCGAGAAGCCGCGCACCACCGTGGGCTGGAAGGGCCTGATCAACGACCCTTACCTCGACGAGAGCTACCGCATCGACGAGGGCCTGCGCATCGCCCGCCAGCTGCTGCTGGACATCAACCGGCTGGGCATGCCCGCGGGCAGCGAGTTCCTCGACGTGATCTCGCCGCAGTACATCGGCGACCTGATCAGCTGGGGCGCGATCGGTGCGCGCACCACCGAGAGCCAGGTGCACCGCGAGCTGTCCTCGGGCCTGTCGGCGCCGGTGGGTTTCAAGAACGGCACCGACGGCAACCTGAAGATCGCCATCGACGCGATCCAGGCGGCGTCGCGTCCGCACCACTTCCTGTCGGTGCACAAGAACGGCCAGGTGGCCATCGTCACCACCAAGGGCAACCAGGACACCCACGTCATCCTGCGCGGCGGCAAGACCACCAACTACGACGCCGCCAGCGTTGCCGCTGCGGTCAAGGAACTGGAGGGCGCCAAGCTGGCCCCGAACGTGATGGTCGATTTCAGCCACGCCAACAGCAGCAAGCAACACGAGCGCCAGCTGGTGGTCGCGCGCGACATCGCCGACCAGATCTCGGGCGGAAGCCGCCAGGTCTTCGGTGTGATGGTGGAAAGCCACCTCGTCGACGGCGCCCAGAAGTTCACGCCCGGCAAGAACGACGTCGCCAAGCTGACCTACGGCCAGAGCATCACCGACGCCTGTATCGGCTGGGAGGATTCCGAGCAACTGCTGGAAATCCTGCATCAGGCCGTGAAGGCGCGCCGCGGCTGAGGCGTTAGCATCGCCCCATTCAGCAACAGAATCCGGAGAGTGCCGCTATGCGAGGCGAGGTGTTGGTCAGTTTCGGACCCGAACAGGGTCGGCAATGGTCGGTGGAAACCGCCCTCGACAACTGGGCGGCCCGCGCCTGGCTGGACGCGCAGTTCCTCGAACTCGAGTGCGAGCCGCTGCGCGCCTCCGGCAAGGTGCTGATCGCCGACAAGCTGCTGGCGATCGTGGACGCGGCCGGCGACGATCGCTTTGCCGACGCCGATTGGGGCCGGCAGTTCGCGGAGGCGGTGATCGCCGCCACGCAGCGCAGCCTGGTGCGCATCGACCTGACCAACCGCAGCGTCAACTACTGACGCCGCGGCGGGCCGGTGCTCACTCGGCGCCGCGGGCCAGACGCTCGCTGCGCCAGTAGACGTCGTCGCCGCCCAGCCCGTCCAGGTTGGCGCGGTTGAGCACGCGAGCCAGCACGAAGAGCAGGTCCGACAGCCGGTTCAGGTACAGCCGGGGGGCATCGTTGACCGCTTCGGCAGCGCCCAGGGTGACGACCGCCCGCTCGGCCCGCCGCGCCACGGTGCGGCAGACGTGCGCAATCGCCGCGCTGCGCGTACCCGCCGGCAGGATGAATTCCTGCAGCCGGGGCAGCGTACTGTTGTAGCGCTCCAACGCTTCATCGAGCGCGCCGACAGCGTCCGCCTTGAGCAGCTCGAAGCCGGGCACCGACAGCTCGCCGCCCAGGTTGAACAGCTCGTGCTGGATGGTGACCAGCAACTCGCGCACGTCGGCCGGCAGGGGCTCGGCCAGCAGCACGCCGAGGTTGGAATTGAGCTCATCGACGTCGCCGATGGCCTGGATGCGCAGGTGGTTCTTGGGCACGCGGCTGCCGTCACCGAGGCCGGTGCTGCCATCGTCGCCGGTGCGGGTGCTGATTTGAGTGAGTCGGTTTCCCATGCCGCCATCCTAGCGCCGGCACAATCACGGGTCCTGCAAGGGTTACCGCTACCCGAATCGCCACACAGACGAGCCGCCACGATGTCCTCCATTCCCACCGACCTGAACGACGCGGAGATCCGCGAGCTCGACGACCTGCTGGCCGCGGTGCCCGAGCCGCTGGAGTCGCTCGACGTCGTCATGCTCGACGGCTACCTCTGCGGCGTGCTCTGCCAGCCCCTGCGCATCGAGCGCGACACCTGGTTGCCGCCCGCCTGCGACTGGAACCTGGGCTCACAAGATGACGATGGCCGTGACCTCGGCCAGGTGCTGACGCCCGACACTGCCGGCTGGCATGAAGCCAAGCACGAGCGCCTGTGCACGCTGGTGCAAAAGCGCTTCGACGCGCTGCAGCACACCTTTATCGAGCAGGGCTGGTTCGACCCGCTGGTGATGGAACCCGACGACGAAGCCGGCCAGCCGCTCTCCGGCAAGGACGCCATCCAGGCGGCCCTGGCGCCCTGGGCGATCGGCTTCGAGCACGCGTTGAACCACTTCAACGCACTGGAAGATCTGAGTGCCCCCGAGGTGCCCGACCTGCTCGCCTGCGTGCGCCGCCACCTGCCCGAGCAGAGCGAGGACGAGCAGGCCTTCACCAAGGCGCTGGACCAGGAACATCCGCTGAAGTCGCTCGACGCCGCGATCGAGGACCTGGTCGGCAACGTCATCGAGCTGGCCGACCTGGCCCGCGCCGACATGGTCAAGGTGGCCACGGTGCGCCGCGACGGGCCCAAGGTCGGCCGCAACGAACCCTGCCCCTGCGGCAGCGGCAAGAAGTTCAAGCATTGCCATGGCAATCAGGAGGGCTGAAGCCCACCCGTCCTCAGCGGGGCGACATCAACGGCCGGTGAGGCGCCACGCACAGGGTGACACCTTGACGTGACTCAAGTGAATGCCCGACGCTGCTGCGAGACTGGCGGCCTTGTTCCTTCAAGGTCACAGACCGAACCCGCGGGGCCCTGCATGAAGATCCTGGTGTGTGTGGATGGCAGCGAGTACACCAAGCGCATGGTGGCGTACTGGGCTGCCCATGACGAATGGCTGTCCGGGCACGATTTCACCGTGCTCACCGTCGTGCAGGCCCTGCCGCCGCGCGCCGCTGCAGTGCTGGACCGTGAGCTGTTGAACGGGTACTACGCCGACGAGGGGGACAAGACCTTCAAGCCGATCCGGACCTTCCTGGACCGGCAGGGCATCGAGGCCACGTTCCTGAGCAAGACCGGCCCGGTGGCCGATGTGATCGCCCGCACGGCCACCGAGGGCGGATTCGACCTGATCATGATGGGCTCACACGGCCACTCCGAACTGGGCACGCTGGTGATGGGTTCGGTGGCCACGCGGGTGCTGGCCTCGTGCAAGACACCCGCCCTGATCGTCCGCTGACGCGGGGCGCGTCAGCGCGGCAGCTTGGCAGCGTCGGCCGGCTCGCCTCGGTGGGCGTCGGTGCCGGGCCCTTCGGCGGTTGACGCCGCTGCCCCACGCGCAAGCGCACTGGCGGCGGCCGACGCCGAGAGGCTCAGGTCAAGGCCGAAAGCGGTGCCGTAGTCGGCAAAGTCCGGTACGCGCCGAGCGTTCTGGCGCACTCGCGCGCCCGGCTTGAGGCGGCCCAGCCAATGGGTCCAGTGCTGCTGCTGCGTCGTCATCGCGTTTGCTCCCAACCCGCGCTCGGGTGGCCCACCTCATCCCCGGTGGGCAGGCCCGGCTGGTGAGTCCAGCGGACCGGTTCACCGGTGCCCGGATTCAGCGGCAGCTCGTCGGCAGGCAGCCGGGACAGGTCAGCCTGGCTGCGGGCCGGCGCGCCCGGATTCGATCGCGAACACCGCCTGGGTATGCAGGCTGGCCCGCGCAGTCACCGGAAATGCCGTTGCTCTGGCGATACAGTGTAGCGAGTGTTTGTCGAGTTCGCACAACATGTAACCACGCTCGTCACTGCGAGCGTGGAGGATGTCGGGGTTGCTGCGGCGGATCAGCGCCATCGCGGCCTCCGACACCCCGCGTGAGCTGATCGAGCTGGTGACCAGTTCGCTGGCCACCACCGGCGAGCGAGCCTCATTGGGCTGCACACGCAGGTTCGCGGCAACGTGCCGGTGCACATCGCCGCCCAGCATCACGACATCGCGCAGCCCCGCATCGGCGATGCCCTGCAGCAGCCGCTGCCGAGCCGGCGCGTAGCCGTCCCAACCGTCCGAATACACCACGCGGCCTGCCGGCGTGTCGATGCCGCAGGGGCTCATCTGCGTGGCCTGGCCGACCAGCTTCCACGCCCTTGTGCTGGTGGCCAACCCCTGCCCCAGCCAACGCTCCTGGGCCAGCCCCAGCATGCTGCGCTGCGGCTGGCGCAGCTCGGCACAGTGCCACTGCAGGTGTCCCCCGGCGGTCCCTGGCTCGTTGCAGGCCTGGCCGCTGCGGTACTGGCGCGCGTCAACCGTCCACAGCTCGGCCAGTTGGCCCCAGGTGAAGCGGTCGTGCAGGCGCATCGCTGCCCCAGCGGGCTGCTGCGCCGGCAACAACGGCAGGTGTTCAAAGTACGCTTGGTAGGCCGCAGCACGCATCGCGACGAACTCATGGGCAGGCAGGTCGCCGGTCCCCAGCGCCGCCGCGTAGTCGTTGCGCACCTCGTGGTCGTCCCAGGTGACGATCCACGGGTGAGCCGCATGGCAGGCCTGCAGATCCAGGTCGAGCTTGTAGGTGGCGTGGCGGGCACGGAAGGCGTCCAGCGTGCGGGGCTTCTCTGCCACCTCATGGGGCCGGATCAGGTAACGCGGGTTGCTCGAATCGTAGATGTAGTCACCGACGAACAGCACCACGTCCAGGTCCAGCCCGGCCAGTTCGCGGTGGGCCGCATAGTGGCCCTGTTCGTAGTGCTGGCAGGACGCCAGGGCCAGGCGCAGCCGGGCGGGCTGGGCATCCTCGGCCGGCGCGGTGCGCGTGCGGCCGGTCGCACTCACGGCATCCCCCACCATGAAGCGGTAGTGGTACGCCCGGGCGCTGTCCAGGCTGCCGACCGGCACACGCTCGCTGTGGGCCAACGCCGCCTGCGCCAGCACGGTTCCCTCGCGCAGGCCACGGCTGAAGAGCCGATCCTCGGCCAGTTGCCAGCGCACCTCCACCGGCACGGGATCCAGGCCCCCTCCTGGCTGGAGCGGCTGTGGCGCCAGGCGCGTCCAGAGCACGACACTGTGCGGACGCGGCTGCCCGCTGGCCACGCCCAGGGTGAAGGGGTTAGAGGTGAAGCGTGGCCGCGTCGCACCCGCGGCCGCTGCCGCATCAGGTACAGCCGCAAACACGCGCCGGGCGGCCAATGCAACCGCCATGCTGGATAGGCCCGCGAGCCAGGAACGACGATTCAACGACATCGGGCGCGGATCATAGGAGCCATCACCCTGGCTCAGCAGGATCCCCGGGAGGGGTGCATCAGCCCAAATTCATGACGGAATGCACACTCGGCCTCCACCTTCTTGGGGATGGGCGTTTTGTGTAAACAACCATAAAGTCGTGGTTGAGAGCTGTCACGCGGAACCCGATCATGTGACGCGAGCCCGACCCGCCGCCGCGAGGAACAAGAACCAGTATCAAACTGTGGCAACGGTCGGGGGGACGTCCGGATCCCAGCAACGTTCATCACTGAACGTCCATTGGCCCACCCTCCCGGGTGGGCCGATTTTTTTCTGGCGTCAGATCAGAACGAGACGCGCAGGCCGGCGCTGACGAAGCCATAGCGCTGCGAGAAGCGGCTGGCCGTGAGCGTGTTGTAGGCCAGCGGCAGCTCACCCAGCCACTGATGCTGCATGTATTGCCCCCGCAACAGCCACTGCATGCCGGCCAGTGGAGACCAGCCCAACTCGCCGATCAGCGTGTGGTTGAGGTCGTACACCACCCCGCCGCGGCTGGTCACGAGAGCGTCGATGCCCTCGCGCCGCCAGCGCTGGTACTCGTAGCCCAGGGCCAGGGTCCAGTCCCCCTCGCTCAGGCGCACCGAGCCGCCCAGGTGCGCAAAGCGGGCTCGGTAGGTAGTCTCGGCCTGGGCGTCGTAGGGCAGCACCCGGTTCGGGATGACGAAGATCAGGGCGTCCTGGCAACCCGCGTCCGGGGTGGCGACCAGCCGCTCACGCCCGAAGTCGAGTTGAAAGCTGCAGCCGGCCACGGTCGAGCGCGCCGCCACGCCGTCGTTGCGCACCCGGCTCGTGCCGGCCCCGGCAAAGCCGGACCAACGCAAGCCCAGCGCCTGGCGGCTGCCGATCAGGTCCAGTTGCCACTGCCGGTCGCGCGCACGACGGATCTGCAGGTCGGTAAGTTCGGCCGACAGCCCATCCACGTTCAGGCTGCCGGCGGTGCGGCGCGTCAGCAGGGGTGCGCTGTTGCCCCAGGCAGAAGCGCGCAGCGCCCAGGCACCCTGCGCGCTCGAACCTGCATCGCTAGCACCGAGGCGCACCTGCACCGCCCCCTGCCAGCTGCGCAGCGGGTGGGTGTCACCGCGGTCCTGCAGCGCGCGCCGCCATCCAGTGAACTCGCCCTGCCAGGCCCCCCAGCCCAGCCGCGCGCGCCAGTGGTTGCCGTGGTAGTCCCCCACGGCCGTGCCGGCGTAGGGCGAGCGGTCACGCAGGCCCAGCACATCGACGCGGTCGTTGGCGATGTCGCGATCCAGCTCCAGGTCCAGGCCTGGCACCTCGCCCCCCACGGAGGGCAGGGCGAAGGCGCTGCCCGTTCGAGCGGCAGGCAGGGCACTGAGCAGGGCATCGCCGGGCGCGGATTGCGCCGGAAGGCCCACCAACCCCAGGCTGGCCACGGCGATGGAGGCCGTGGCCCGGCGCCGCCATGGCGCCACACGATCAACATGCAAGATCAGGCCGCCCCATCAGAAGGTGAGCGTGCCCGTCACCGCCGTGCCGTTGACGCGGTAGGCGCCACGGTGGCTGCTGGTTTCACCAGGGATCTTCACCGCCACGCGGCCGACCGAGAAGCGGGTGGCGTCCGCATGGCGCAGGTCGAGCTCGCCGACCACCAGGCGCACCTTGAAGGTGCCCTTGGCGGTGAGCAGCTTGTCGAGCAGTTCGGTATCAGCGGGGAACTTGCCCTTCATCTTGGTGGCCAGCGCCTGCAGGTCCAGGCCAATGCCACTGGAGGTGCTGGTCAGCAGCGAGGCATCGAGGTCGGTGAAGCCGTTGCGCCCGGTGCCGATCTCGATCCCGCTGGCCGAGCGGGCGTAGAAGTAGAGCTTGGCATTGCTGCCGATGCTGGCGCTGACGACGCCGGTGCTGCTGTCGCGCCTGAGCGTCACGCGGTCGAGCGCCACCTGCAGCAGGCGGCTGCCGTCGTCCTGCTCCACCTGAAGGGCCAGCGCGATGCGGTCACCGTGGCGTGGCAGTGCCAGCGGCTTGGCCTGCACCGGCAGGATGAGCTGCTTGAGCGCGCCCAGCGTGGTGCTGCTCAGGTCGATGCCGGTGCCGAACTGCGCCAGCGAGTAGCTGGTGGCCACCGAATCGCCACCGACGATCGTGAACTGGTCGTCCTTGGCGTAGACGTACTGCGGCTGGCGCGCCTCGCCGCCGCGGCAGCGGCCACGCGCCTCGGTGACGCGATCGGCGTCTTCCAGGTCGGTCTCGGAAATGATGCCCTTGACCGACCCGTTGTTCAGGTCATCGTGCGCCGCGTCATAGCTGCCGCGGCCATGCACGGTGCGCGCCAGCGTGGAGATGCCGTCGCGGGCGATCTTGGCGGCATTGGCCTTGGCGGCATCGGACCACACGCTGCTGTCCACGGTCGCAAAGGCCTGCTTGGACGCCTCCTCCACGAGGTCGTCCAGCGCGGTACCGGTGTCGTCGAAGACATTGCTCACCGAAGTGGCCTGGGCCTTGGCGACCAGCCCCGCCACCGCGGCCTGGAAGGCGGCCTGCGGATCGCCGCCGGTGGATTCGACGATGTCGGCGATGTCGTTCAGGATCTTCATCACCGCGGCGGCGCTGCCAGCGCGGCTGCCGTCCAGGGTGGGATCGAAGGTCGCGGGGTCGATGCCGGACAAGCCCAGCTTGGCGAGCACCGCCTTGAAGTCGTCCAGGGTCAGGCCGCTGTCGAGCCACATCGTCGTGAAGGGCGACACCACCGCGGAGCCGGCGTGGGCGCGGAACTTTGCCTTGGGCGCCTTCATCAGCGTGAGGTCGTAGCCGGTGCCGGCCACCGACACCACCGCCGCGGTGCAGGCCGGGCTGAAGGTGAAGGCACCGTTGGCGTCGGTGCTGACGCTGGCCTCGCCCTCGTCGAGGTTGCCGTTGCCATTGCTGTCGCAGAAGACGGTGGCATCGGCCACGCGGTCATCGACCAGCACGCCGCTGCTGGAGGTCGTCGGCGCCGGGCCGTCGGACGAGGCAGAGCCCCCGCCACCACAGGCGGTGAGACCGAAGGCGACAAGCAGGGCAGCAGGGAGGGCGCGCAGTGGGGACATCAAGGAACTCCTGATTCGTGGGCTGGCTTCGCCAGGGAGGCGAGGCCACAGCCTCGGGTGTCATCGGCGGCGCCCAGTCATACAGGAGGGCGCCAGATCGGCTGGCGGTCAATTTAGGCGCTCCGCATCCCCTGTGCGCGGGCGCATCCCTTGAAAATGTGATTTCTTCCCATTTCAATGCAAGCAAAGTACTCAGACATCTGCAGCCGGTATCGGACATGGCTGGATGCAACCCGGCGGGCCTGCACGCCACCCACGGGCAACGGCGGCGGGCGGCTACAGTACTGGCCTCCCCTGCTTGGCCGGCCGCGTGCCGCCGCCGCTCCCGCTCCACGATGGCCACCAAGAAGTCCCGCTCCCCCTCTGCCCCGAACCGCCCCAGCCTGACCACCTGGCTCTCGCTGGCGCTGCTGGTCATCCTGCTGGACCAGCTGACCAAGGTGCTGATCGTGGGGCGCTTCGCCTACGGCGACAGCGTGCTCGTGACCGACTGGTTCAACCTCGTGCGGGTGCACAACACCGGCGCCGCCTTCAGCTTCCTGGCGCAGGCTGCAGGCTGGCAGCGCTGGTTCTTCGTCGTGCTGGGCGTGGGCGCCTCGGCGATGTTCATCTGGATGCTGCGCAGCCACGCCGGACAGAAGCTGTTCAGCTTCGCGGTGGCGATGCTGCTGGGCGGCGCGATTGGCAACGTGATCGACCGGCTCTGGCATGGCTACGTGGTGGACTTCCTGCAGTTCCACTGGGGCTTCCTGGCGCCGCTGTTCTCGGGCGGCTACTTCCCGGCCTTCAACCTGGCCGACAGCGCCATCACGCTGGGCGCGGTCTGCCTGATCCTCGACGAGCTGCTGCGCGTGCGGCGCGGCTGACACGGCAGGTCACGCCCCATGCTGGTCGAAACCCTGGGCACGGTGCGTGACTTCGGTCGGCTGGCCGAGATCGCCGCCGTCCTGATCCGCCACGGCCTGGGCGACGGGGTGCGCCGCTTCGGGCTGGCCGATGCGCTGGAGAAAGCCGGGCACCGCCTGCACTGGGAGCACGCCGCCGACCTGGCCCGCCTGCCCCCACCGGTGCAGCTGCGCCGCGCGCTGGAGGAGCTGGGGCCCACCTTCGTCAAGCTGGGCCAGATCCTGGCCGGGCGCAGCGACCTGCTCGGGCCGGAGTGGATCGCCGAGCTGTCGCACCTGCACAGCCGCGTGCCCGCGCTGCCCCTGGAGGCGCTGCTGCCACAGCTGCGCGAGGACCTGGGCGGTGAGCCGGCGCAGGTGTTCGCACGCTTCGACACCGAGCCGCTGGCCGCGGCCTCGATCGCCCAGGTGCACACCGCCCGGCTGCAGGACGGCACCGAGGTGATCGTGAAGATCCGTCGCCCTGGCATCACCGCGGTGATCGACGCCGACCTGCGGCTGCTGCTTCGCTTTGCCGCGGTGGCCGAGGCCGAGGTGCCTGCGCTGACGCCCTACCGACCACAGCAGCTGGTGCGCGAATTCGGCCGCTCGCTGCAGCGCGAGCTGGACCTGGCCACCGAATGCCGCAACGCCGAGCGCATCGCGGCCAACCTGGCGCCGCTGGGCTTCATGAGCGTGCCGGCGGTGCACTGGCCACTGACCAAGACGCGCATCAACGTGCAGACGCGCATCGACGGCATCCCCGGCGAGCAGCTCGATGCGCTGGACAGCGCCGGCTTCGACCGCCGGCTGCTGGCCCAGCGCGGCGCCCGCGCGGTGCTGAAGATGATCGTCGAGGACGGCTTCTTCCATGCCGACCCGCACCCGGGCAACGTCTTCTACCTGCCGGACAACCGCATCGCGTTCATCGACTTCGGCATGGTCGGGCGGCTGTCCACACGCCGCCGCGAGGACCTGCTGAACCTGCTGCTCGGCCTGGTGCAGCGCCGCCCGCAGCAGGTGGCCGACGTGCTGCTCGACTGGGCCGTGGGCGCCGGCCGCGGCACCGAGTCGATCAACCAGGGCCAGCTGGAGGCCGAGATCGAGGACTTCGTCGACCAGTACCACGGCACGCCGCTGGCCGACCTGAGCCTGGGCGGCATGTTGACTGACGTCACCGCCATCATGCGCGAGCACCGGCTCGCCCTGCCCAGCGAGCTGGCGCTGCTGATCAAGGCCTTCATCTCGCTGGAGAGCATGGGGCGCGGGCTGGACCCGACCTTCCACATGGCCACCGAGGCGCTGCCGATCCTGGAGCAGGTGCTGCGCGCGCGCTACCGGCCGCGCGCCCTGGCGCAGCGCGGCTGGCACACGCTGCAGCGGCTGCTGCAGGTGACCGAGCAGCTGCCGCACGACCTCTCGCGCCTGCTGCGCACCGCGCGGCGCGGGCAGATCCAGGTGGGCATCGAGGTCAGCCACCTCCAGCACGTGGGTGACCAGGTGGACCGCGCCGCCAGCCGGCTGGCGGTGTCGCTGGTGATCGCCGCACTGATCATCGGCTCGTCGATCGTGATGACGGTGTCCGGCGGCCCGCAGCTGTTCGGCCTGCCCGCCTTCGGCCTGCTGGGCTACCTCGGCGCGGCCGCGGGCGCGGTCTGGCTGCTGCGCTCGATCGCGCGCGCGCGCCGGCACCTCGACTGACATGGCATCAGGCCGCCAGCGGCCGGTTGCCGTCGTCGATGCGCGGCGCTGCACCGGATGCGGCTGGTGCGTGCCAGCCTGCCCCTACCAGCTGCTGTCGCTGCAGGTGCAGGGGCCGTCGGGTGAGCCCTGGAAGAAGACCTCGGTGCTGTCCGACCCCGCTGCCTGCCCGGGCTGCCGCCTGTGTGTGCCGCGCTGCCCGTTCGGCGCGCTGTCGATGCAGCCGAGCGCGGGTGACGCCCCGCTCGAACCACCGGCCGCCCTCCCCCGGTAAGCCCTGATGCCGACGGCGGTGTTCTGCCCTAGGGTAGAACGCTCTGCCACCACCGGCCACGACGGGCCGGCCTCACCTCGAAGGGGTTGCCTCGGATGGATGCTGTCCAGCCGGCCGAACAGGGCCGACCGATCGTCTTGCGCCCACTCACCGTGGCCGACCCGCTGCGCTGGCTGGCGGCCGGCTGGCGCGACTTCACCCGCCACCCGGGCATCGGCGCCTTCTACGGTCTGTGCTTCATGGTGATGGGCTGGCTGCTGCTGAAGGTCTTCGAGCAGGCGCCGGCCTGGACGCTGGCGCTGTCCGCCGGCTTCCTGCTCATGGGCCCCTTCGTCTGCATGGGGCTGTACCAGGCCAGCCGGCGCATGGAGCGCGGCGAGCCGGTCGGCTTCGTGGACTCGCTCACCGCCTGGCGCCACCATGGCGGCCAGATGGCCATCTTCGGCTTCGTGCTGCTGGTGCTGGAGATGCTCTGGGGCCGCGCCTCGCTGGTCATCTTCGCAGTGAGCTTCGACGGCATGCCCGACTTCAAGGGCTCGCTGCTGGCGCTGCTGAACCCGGACAACATCGAGTTCATCGTCGCTTATGTCGGCGTGGGCGCGATCTTCGCCGGGCTGATCTTCTCGATCAGCGTCATCAGCATCCCGATGATGCTGGACCGTCAGGTGGACGCCATCACCGCCGGCCTGAGCAGCCTGCGCCTGGTGCTGGGCCAGCCGCTGGTGATGCTGACCTGGGGCGCGCTCATCACCGTCCTGATCGGCCTGGCGCTGCTGCCCTGGTTCTTCGGCCTGCTGATCGTCGGGCCGGTGGTGGGGCATGCCAGCTGGCACGCCTACCGGACCGCAGTGGCCAGGGACGCCGATTGAGCGGCGTCGCGCTGTCTGCGCTCACAGCGTCAGCACGGTGCAGCCGGTGGTGCGCCGCCCCTCCAGGTCGCGGTGCGCCTGGGCCACGTCCTCCAGCCGATAGCGCTGGTCGATGGGGATCGACACCGCGCCGCTGGTGACCATGCCGAACAGGTCGTCGGCCATCGCCTGGGTGCGCTCGCGCGTGGCGATGTGGGTGAACAGCGTCGGCCGCGTCACGTACAGCGAGCCCTTGGCGCCCAGCAGGCCGAGGTTGAAGGCGGCCACCGGCCCGGAGGCATTGCCGAAGTTGGCCAGCAGGCCGAAGGGCGCCAGGCAGTCCAGCGAACGCTCGAAGGTGTCCTTGCCGATCGAGTCGTACACCGCCTTCACGCCCGCACCGCCTGTGATCTCCTTGACGCGGGCAACGAAGTCCTCAGTCTGGTAGTTGATGACGTGCGCCGCGCCGTGGGCCTTGGCCAGCTCGCACTTGGCATCGCTGCCCGCCGTACCGATGAGCTGCAGGCCCATGGCCTTGGCCCATTGGCAGGCGATCAGGCCGACGCCGCCAGCCGCGGCGTGGAAGAGGATGAAGTCCCCCGCCTGCAACCCGCCCTGCGGCTGGGTGCGGCGCAGCAGGTACTGCACCGTCAGGCCCTTGAGCATCATCGCCGCGCCGGTCTCGAAGTCGATGGCGTCGGGCAACTGCACCACGCACTTCGCCGGCATCACGCGCAGTTCGCAATAGGACCCGGGGGGCGCGCTGGCGTAGGCCACGCGGTCGCCCGGCTGCAGGTGCGTCACCTCGGGGCCGACCGCCTCGACCATGCCGGCGCCCTCCATGCCCAGCGAGAGCGGCAGCGCGTTGGGGTACAGGCCGGTGCGCTGGTAGACGTCGATGAAGTTCAGGCCCACCGCATGGTGGCGCACACGGATTTCACCGGGGCCGGGCTCGCCCACCGGCAGGTCGACGAGTTGCAGCACCTCGGGTCCGCCGAACTGCTGGATCTGGATGGCACGGGACATCGAATCGCTCCTCTTGGTGGTCGGGTCAGAAAGGGATGCGGCAGCTTAGCCCAGGCCCGGGCCGCCGTGTCACGCGCGGGCTTCTCGCGCCATTTGCGCAGACCCCGTGCCCGGCGGCTACCATGCCCGGCCCCCCCGTCCCGCCTGCGCGCCGCCCATGCAGCTCTCCCCCCGCCTGCTCGCCTTCCTGACCCTGCCGCCCTTCCTCTGGGCTGGCAACGCCGTCGCGGGCCGCATGCTGGTGCCACTGGTGCCGCCGCTGCTGCTCAATGCACTGCGCTGGGGCGGCGCCCTGCTGCTGCTGCTCGTGCTGGGCCACGCGGTGCTGGGCACGGCCGAGCGGCGTGCCGCCATCCTGGCGCGCTGGCGCTATTTCGCGGTGCTCGGGGCGCTCGGCGTGGGCGCCTACAACGCGCTGCAGTACCTGGCGCTGACCACCTCGACGCCGATCAACGTCACGCTGATCGCCGCCAGCATGCCGCTGTGGATGCTCAGCGTGGGCGCCCTCTTCTTCCACGAGCGGCCGCGCACGCAGCAGCTGCTGGGTGCGGCCCTGTCGCTGGCCGGTGTCGCCACCGTGATGAGCCGCGGCCACCCTGCCGCCCTGGCGCAGGTGCAGTTTGTCCAGGGCGACCTGTTCATGCTCGCCGCCGCCGCCAGCTGGGCCGGCTACAGCTGGCTGCTCGTGCGCCCGCCCGCCTCGATGCAGGCCGCGCAGCGCCCCACCATCGGCTCGCCTGACGGCAGCCAGCGGCCCTGGAACTGGGCCGAGTTCCTGCTGGTGCAGGCGCTGTTCGGCATCGTCTGGGCCGGGGGCGCCGCCGGCATCGAGGCGGTGGTGGCCCCGCGCGCACCGCAGTGGACGCCCCTGGTGGGGCTGCTGCTGGCCTACATCGTGCTCGGGCCGTCGCTGCTGGCCTACTGGTTCTGGGGCCGTGCCGTGGCCCTGGCCGGCCCCACCACCGCAGGCATGTTCAGCAACCTGACGCCGCTGTTCGCCGCGCTGATGTCCACCGCGCTGATCGGCGAGCCACCCCAGCCCTACCACGCGGTGGCGTTTGCGCTGATCGTCGCGGGCATCGTGGTGAACACGAAGCGCTGACCACCGGGCACAGGCCACCGAGCAGTGGCCCCAGGCCCAGCCCGGTCAGAAGGTGCCGGGGAAGGTGCCGCCGTCGAGCAGGATGTTCTGGCCGTTCAGGTAGCCGGCCTGGCGGCTGCACAGGAAGGCGCAGACCCCGCCGAACTCGCGCGGGTCGCCGAAGCGCCGTGACGGCACGGTGGCACGGCGCTCGTCCATCAACTCGTCGATCGGCCGGCCAGTCTTGGCGGCACTGCCCTCGAAGGTCACGCGCAGCCGGTCGGTCTCGAAGGGCCCGGGCAGCAGGTTGTTGATGGTCACGCCGCGCGAGGCGATCTTCGGCTGGCGCGCCAGCCCGGCGATGAAGCCCGTCAGCCCACTGCGCGCGCCGTTGGACAGGCCGAGGATGTCGATGGGCGCCTTCACCGCACCCGAGGTGATGTTGACGATGCGCCCAAAGCCGCGCTCGGCCATGGCATCCACCGTCGCCTTGATCAGCTCGATGGGCGTGAGCATGTTGGCGTCCAGCGCGCGGATCCAGGTGTCGCGGTCCCAGGCGCGGAAGTCCCCCGGCGGCGGCCCGCCGGCGTTGGTGACCAGCACGTCCACCTGCGGCGCGCTGTCCAGCGCAGCCGCCCGGCCCTCGGGCGTGGTGATGTCGGCCGCGACAGCGCGCACCTCGACAGCCGGGTGCGCCGCGCGCAGGCGCTGCACCGCGGCCTGCAGCGCCTCGGCTCCCCGCGCGACGATGACCACGTTCGCCCCCTCACCCGCCAACGCCTCGGCACAGGCAAAGCCCAAGCCCTTGCTGGCGCCGCACACCAGCGCCCAGCGGCCGTTCAAACCCAGATCCATCGCGTTTCACTCCTCGTCGGCAAGTTACATATCCACAAAGCGGCCACCGTGGAACCGGCTCCGCCGGGCCACTGGTGGCGCCCCCTGAGGGGGAGCGGCGTCAGCCGCAACGGGGGTGGCACCATCAACGGCGGGCGGCCAACAGGCCGACGCCCAGCAGCACCAGCACGGTGCCAGCCGCCATCCACGGGGTGAAGGGCTCGCCGAGGATCCACACCCCCATCAGGATGGTGCTGATCGGCCCGATCAGCCCGGTCTGCGCGGCCACGCCCGCGCCCAGCCGCTCGATCGCCAGCATCACCAGGATCACCGGGGCAAACGTGCACAGCGTCGCGTTCAGCAGCGACAGCCACCACACCTCGGGCGCCACGGCGGCGAGGCTGCCCAGCGGGCGCAACAGCAGGAACTGGCCGATGCACAGCCCGCAGGCGATGCTGGTGGCCCAGCCCGTCAGCCGCAGCGAGCCGATGCGCTTGATCTCCTCGCCGCACTGCAGCAGGTAGACCGCGTAGCTGAGCGCCGAGCCGAACACCAGTGCGGCGCCAAGCGCCACGTGCTCGCCGGTCAGCCTCAGCTCGTGGCCGAAGGCCAGCCCCACCCCCGCGTAGCCCACCGCCAGCGCGACCAGCTGCTGCCGGCAGACGCGCCGGCGGTAGAACAGCAGGCCCAGCAGCAGCACCAGGCTGGGGTTGAGGTAGAGGATCAGCCTCTCCAGGCTGGCGCTGATGTAGGCCAGCCCGGCAAAGTCCAGCAGGCTGGCAAGGTAGTAGCCGCAAAAGCCCAGGCTGGCCAGCGCCAGCCAATCACGCCGCACCAGGGGCGCCTTGCCCCGCCCGGCCCACCAGGCCAGGCCGAGGAACAGGGGAAGCGCCAGCAGCATGCGCAGCATGATCAGCGTCACCGCATCGACGCCGTGGCGGTAGGCCAGCTTGACGATGATGGCCTTGCCCGAGAAGGCGATCGAGCCGGCCAGCGCCAGGGCCAGGCCCGTCCAGCGCCGCGGCGCCTGCGCCGGGGGGCTCGGAAGCGGCGGCGCGGAGCCCGCGAGGTCGGCGGCACGGGAGGTCATCGCGGCCGATTCTACGAAGGGCACAACAAAAACCCCGCAGTGCGCGGGCGCACTGCGGGGTTCGAGGGAGGTGGCGGGGGCCGACGCGGGCGTCGGCCGTGCCGATCAGAGCTTGCCGGCGCGGGCCTGCTCGATCATGTAGTTGTCGTAGCCGTCTTCGGCGATGGAGAACCAGCGCACCTGCTCGCCACGGAACTTGGAGAAGTCCTCGTAGACCTTCTTCCAGTTCGGGTTGCTGGCCGACAGCTCGCTGTACAGCGCCATCGATTCCTTGAAGGCCAGGTCCATCACGTCCTTGGGCAGACGGAAGAGCTTGGTGCCGCTGGCGATCAGCTGGCGCAGTGCGGCCGGGTTCTTGGCGTCGTACTTGGCCTGCATGTCGGTGTGGGCGTAGGCCGACGCGGCTTCCAGGATGGCCTTGTACTCGGCGCTCAGGCCGTCATAGGCCTTGCTGTTGATGAAGAAGTCGATCTCAGGACCGCCTTCCCACCAGGCCGGGTAGCCGTAGTTCGGCGCCACCTTGTTGAAGCCCAGCTTCTGGTCGTCGTACGGGCCGATCCACTCGGCCGCGTCGATGGTGCCCTTTTCCAGCGCCTGGTAGATCTCGCCACCGGGGATGTTCTGCGGCACGCCGCCCATGCGCTCCAGCACGCGGCCGGCGAAGCCGCCGATGCGGAACTTCAGGCCCTTCATGTCCGCGGCGGACTGGATCGGCTTGCGGTACCAGCCCGCCATCTGGGTGCCGGTGTTGCCGCCCGGCAGGTTGATGAAGTTGTACTGGCGATAGAACTCGCGCATCAGCTTCATGCCGTTGCCTTCGTACATCCAAGCCGTCATCTGGCGGCTGTTCATGCCGAAGGGAATGGCCGCGCCCAGTGCGAAGGTCGGATCCTTGCCGAAGAAGTAGTACGGCACGGTGTGGGCCATTTCGACGGTGCCGTTCTGCACGCCGTTGTCCACCTGCAGCGCGGGCATCAGTTCGCCGGCGGCATGCACCGAGATCTGGAACTTGCCGCCGGTCATGTCACTGACCTTCTTGGAGAAGACTTCAGCCCCGCCGTAGATGGTGTCGAGCGACTTCGGGAAGCTCGAGGCCAGGCGCCAGCGGATGTTGGTCTGGGCCTGCACCACGGCCGGGGCCGCACCGGCGGCCAGCACACCGGCCAGACCGGCCTGACGGACAAAGGAACGACGTTCCATGCGTTGGACTCCTCAGTGAATCTGATCGAACGAAAGCCGGACAGCGGCTCAACACGGGCAGGCCGATTCTAGGAGCAGCCCCCGGGGGGAAAGGCCGGTGCTTACCCCTGCGCAAGATTGCGTAGAGCGCCGGCCGAGGTCACCGCGAGGCGAGGCGCCGGGGCCTCACTCGCCCGCGACCATCATCTTCTCGACCAGCACCGAGCCGATCGTCTTGCTGCCCGAGGTATAGGTGTCGGCCCCCACGGCGACGATCCGCTGGAACATCTCGCGCAGGTTGCCGGCGATGGTGATCTCGTCGACCGGGTAGGCGATGCGCCCGTCCTCGACCCAGTAGCCGGCCGCGCCGCGCGAGTAGTCACCCGTGACGGCATTGACGCCCTGGCCCATCAGCTCGACCACGAACAGGCCGCGGTGCAGCTTCTTCAGCATCGCGTCGAGATTGTCCCCGGGGTCGGTCAGCCGGCTGGTCAGCGTGAGGTTCTGCGAGCCGCCCGCGTGGCCGGTGGTGCGCATGCCCAGCTTTCGGGCCGAGTAGCTGGAGAGGAAGTAGCCCTGCGTGACGCCGGCCTCGACCACGCTGCGCGCACGGGTGCGCACGCCCTCGTCGTCAAAGGGCGCACTGCCCTTGCCCTTGCGGATGTGCGGGTCCTCGCGCAGGTCGATGTGGTCGGCAAAGGTCTGCTGGCCCAGGCTGTCGGTCAGGAAGGTGGTCCGGCGGTAGAGCGAGCCGCCGCTGGTGGCCTGCACATAGGACCCCAGCAGCCCGGCGGCCACGGTGTTCTCGAACAGCACCGGCAGCTCGCCCGTGGGCAGCCGGCGCGGCTTCAGGCGCGCCAGCGCGCGCTCGGCGGCGTAGCGGCCCACCGCCTCGGGGGCGGCGAGGTCGGCAGCATCGCGCATCGAGCTGTACCAGGCATCGCGCTGCATGTCGCGCCCCCGCCCGGCGATCGGCGCCACCGACAGCGAGTGCCGCGAGCTGGCGTAGCCGCCGCGGAAGCCCCGGCTGTTGCCGGCGTAGAAGTGCGACTGCTGCGCCGAGACGCCTGCGCCCTCGGAGTTGGTGATGCGCCGGTCGGTGCCCAGCGCAGCCGCCTCGCAGCGCAGCGCGATCTCGGTGGCGCGCTCGGCGTCGATGTCCCAGGGGTGAAAGAGATCCAGGTCCATGCCGGACACCGCGCCCAGCGCCAGGTCGGCCGGCTCGGGCAGGCCGGCGGCGCTGTCCTCGGCGGTGAAGCGGGCGATGTCGTAGGCGGCCTGCACCGTCTGGCGCAGCGCTGCCGGGGAGAAGTCCGAGGTGCTGGCGTTGCCGCGGCGCTGGCCGAGGTAGACCGTCACGCCGATCGACTTGTCGCGGTTGCGCTCGACGTTCTCGATCTCGCCCTTGCGCACCGACACCGACAGGCCACTGCCCTCCGACACCTCCACCCCCGCGTCGCTGGCGCCGAGCTCGCGGGCCTGCCGCAGCACGTCCTCGACCAGTTCGGCGAACTGCGCACGGCTGTAGGCGAAGCCGCACGTGGCGGTCGAATCGGGTGTGTTCATGGAGGGCGTCGGGATGGAAAAGGAGGGCAGGCACGGGGGCCCGGGCCGGCATCGGCAAGGCTCGCTCGTATGATAGCCGCCGCCTTTTCGACCGGCCGGCCGCGGACTTCCCCGCGGCGCGGCCGCCGAACCTCATGAAATCCCGCACCCCCCTCCCTCCCGAAGACACCGACGCGGACGACGACCAGACGCCGTTCCTCGACCCCGGCAAACCCAGCAAGACGCGCCGCAAGCAGGCCTCGCACGACCTGCAGGAGCTGGGCGAAGCGCTGATGGAGCTGCCCGCCAGCCGACTGGCCAAGCTGGACCTGTCCGACACGCTGCGCGACGCCATCGACGAGCTGCGCCGCGTGCGCTCGCACGAGGGCCGGCGCCGACACCTGCAGTACATCGGCAAGCTCATGCGCCACGTCGACCCCGAGCCACTGCGCGAGGCCGTGGCGGCCAACCGCCTGCCGTCGGCCAAGGAAACGCTCGCCCTGCACGAGGCCGAGCGCTGGCGCCTGCAGCTCGTCAGCGACGACGGTGCGCTCACCACCTGGCTGCGCGAGCACCCCGAGACCGACGCCCAGACGCTGCGCAGCCTGATCCGCGCCGCCCGCAAGGACCGCGCCGAGGCCCAGGCCGCCGCCGCAGGCAGCGAGCCGCGCAAGAGCCGCGCCTGGCGCGAGCTGTTCCAGCTCGTCAAGGCCGGCCTGGCCGGCAACGCCGCAGCGCCCCCCGACGATCACGACGATGCTGGAGATGACACCGATGACTGACCCGACCTTGACCTCCTCCTCGACCGCCCTGCCCCCGCCCGAGCCGATCCGCATCGGCCTGGTCTCGGTCAGCGACCGGGCCAGCAGCGGCGTCTACGAGGACAAGGGCATCCCGGCCCTGCGCGACTGGCTGGAGCGCGCACTGTGGAACCCGATCGAGTTCGTCACCCGGCTGATCCCGGACGAGCAGGCCGGCATCAGCGACTGCCTGCGCGAGTTGGTCGACGGGCAGCGCTGCCACCTCGTGCTGACCACCGGCGGCACCGGCCCGGCCAAACGCGACGTCACGCCCGAGGCCACACTGGCGGTGGCCGACCGGGAGATGCCGGGCTTTGGCGAGCAGATGCGCCAGATCAGCCTGCGCTTCGTGCCCACCGCGATCCTGAGCCGCCAGGTGGCGGTGATCCGCGGCCAGAGCCTGGTCATCAACCTGCCCGGCCAGCCCAAGTCGATCGCCGAGACGCTCGAAGGCCTGCCCCAGGCCACGCCGCCGGCGCCCGGCATCTTCGCCGCGGTGCCCTACTGCGTCGACCTGATCGGTGGCCCGTACATCGAGACGCGCGAGGGCGTCATCAAGGCCTTCCGGCCCAAGACGGCGCAGCGCCCGTCGCGCGGCTGACCGCACCGGGGCCCCACCGCGATACCCCGATAGCGCGATACCCCGATACCGCTGGGGCGTGCAGCGCCGCTTCAGCCTGCGGCGGCGTCCTCGGCCCGCGCCAGTTCGCAGCGGTCGCGCCCGGCCACCTTGGCGCGGTACAGCGCCGCATCGGCCGCGGCAAACAGGGCCAGCGCGTCCTGGCCGTGCTGCGGGTACACCGCCACGCCGATGCTGGCGGTCACCGGCCCGACCTGCAGCCGGTTTTCCCTGGGCTGCATGGCCAGGGCCTCGCGCACGCGCTGCGCCACCTGCCAGGCTTGGTCCAGGTCGGCCTCCGGGCAGATCACCACGAACTCCTCGCCGCCCCAGCGGAACGCCAGGTCCGAGCGCCGCAGCGCGCGGCCGAAGGTGCGCGCCACCCAGCGCAGCACCTCGTCACCCGTGAGGTGGCCATGCAGGTCGTTGATGCGCTTGAAGTGGTCCAGGTCGACCAGGCACAGCCCCAGTGAACCGCCCTGCCGGCGGCAGCGGTCGAGCTGCGCGGCCAGAAAGTCCTCGCCATGGCGGCGGTTGGGCAGGCCAGTGAGGCCATCGCTGGCCGCCAGGCTCTCCAGCGACAGCTGCACCATCTTGCGGTCGGTGATGTCCTGCAGCATGCCCACCATGCGGGTCGGCTTGCCGGCGCCGTCCCGGTCGCTGACGCGGCCGTGGTCGTGCACCCACAGGTAGTGGCCGTTGCGGTTGCGCAGGCGGTACTCGGCCTCATAGCGCACGCGCCGGCCGTCCAGGTGTTCGCGCAGCAGCCGCTGCACGCGGGGGGCGTCCTCGGGGTGCAGATTGCCGGTCCAGGTGCCCAGCAACGGGCGCATCTCCTCCGGGCCGTAGCCCAGCATGCGCTGGAGCTGCGGGCTGAAGAAGACGCTGTCATCGCTCAGGTCCCAGTCCCACAGCCCGTCGGCAGCTTCGTTGAGCGCGAACCACAGCTGCTGCTCGCGCTCATGCAGGGCGTGCTCGATGGCCAGGCGGCGCGTCACATCGCGCGCCACCGACAGGAAATACTCCTGCTCGCCCAGCAGGAAGCAGGTGGTCACCACCTCCACCGGCACCTCGTGCCCGTCGCGGTGGCGGTGCCGGCCAACGAAGACATAGGGCGACTGCGTGCGGATCACCGCGGCGATGTCGCCCCACTGCGGCGCCCCCACCACGTCCTTCTGCAGGCTCAGCACCGAGTGGTCCAGCACCTCCTCGGGCGACAGCCCCAGCATGGTCCAGCCGGCCCGGTTCGCCCACACGATGCGCGACGTCAGCGGCTCCAGCAGGTAGACCGCATCGGCCATCCGCCCGAACAGGACCTCGGCGGCAGGAAGCGCGGGTGTGCCCGACATGGCCGGCCCGTCAGCGCACCAGCCGGTTCAGCCTCTCGGCATCGAACTGCTCGGTGGTGTGCGCGTCCTGCGGCACGCAGGCCTGCGCCGGCAGCTCGCGCGCCTGGCCGGAGAGCGTCTCGATCGCCTGCCAGAGCATCGCGATCTGGTGCTCGTGGCCAGCGGCGTTGTCGATCAGCCCCTTCATCGCCTGCGCCACCGGGTCGTCGCCCTGCGTCACGCCGTAGGCCGAGAAGCCCATGCGCGCCGCCGCGCTCTCGCGCTTGGCGTCCTCTTCGGCCGCGATGATGCGCGCCGGGTTGCCCACCGCGGTCGCCCCCGGCGGCACCGGCTTGGTCACCACCGCACCCGAGCCCACCCGCGCGCCAGCACCGACCGTGAAACCGCCCAGCACGCAGGCGTTGGCGCCCACGATCACGCCCGGCTCCAGCGTCGGGTGCCGCTTGGCACCCTTCACCAGCGAGGTGCCGCCCAGCGTCACGCCCTGGTAGATGGTGCAGTCGTCGCCCACCTCGGCCATCTCACCGATCACCACGCCCATGCCGTGGTCGATGAACACCCTCCGACCGAAGGTCGCACCCGGGTGGATCTCGATGCCCGTCAGCCAGCGCGCCGTGTGCGAGATGAACCGCCCCAGCCAGCGCCAGCCCCGCAGCCAACAGGCATGCGCCAAGCGATGCAGCAGCAGCGCGTGCAGGCCGGGGTAACAGGTGAGCACCTCGAAGCGCGACCGCGCCGCGGGGTCGCGTTCCAGGATGCAGGCGATGTCTTCACGCAGGTGGGAGAACATGGACGGATGGCAGGGGCGGCGTGAGCAGGGAGGCCCGAGGGCCTTGTTGCAGGTTGCAACCGGTTCAGAGTGTAGGGGTTGATCCGGAGCGCTGCAGCACCGAGCGGGCGATCCCCCGCAGGATGTGGATCTCCTCGGTCGTCAGTTCGGCCCGGTTGAGCAGATGGTTCAGCCGCGGCAGCAGCTTTTTCGGCGCCGCGGGGTCGAGGAAGCCGATCTGCACCAGCGTCTGCTGCCAGTGGGTGAGCGCGCCCTGCACCGCGTCGGCGCTGGCGCGGTTGGCGGGGGCGGTGCGGGGGGTCACGTCGAAGCCGCCGAGCGCCTGGCGCCAGTCGTAGGCGATGAGCTGCACCGCCTGGGCGAGGTTGAGCGAGCCGTACTCGGCCCGGGTCGGGATCGACAGGCAGGTGTGGCAGCGGTAGACGTCCTCGTTGGACAGGCCGAAGCGCTCGCTGCCGAAGACGAAGGCCACGCGCAGGCCGTCGTTCAGCGCCTGGGGTGCCAGCGCGTCGAAGCAGGGCCGGGGGGCGAGCGTGGGCGGGCCGAAGTCGCGCGGGGTCATCGCGGTGGCGCAGAGGTGCTGCATGCCCACCAGCGCCTCGTCCAGCGTCTCGACGATGCGCGCCCGGGTGAGGATGTCGGCCGCGCCGCTGGCCATCGCCACGGTTTCCTCCCGGCTGAGCACATCGGCAAAGCGCGGCTGCACCAGCACGAGGTCGGAGAAGCCCATCACCTTCATGGCCCGCGCCGTCGCGCCGACGTTGCCCGGGTGGCTGGTGCGCACGAGCACGAAGCGGGTCGGGTCGCGCGGCAGCGCGGCAGCCTGGCCAGGCGGGGCGGGCGCAACAGACGGAACGGACGGATCGGCGTTGGCGGGGGGCATGGTCAGGCTCAGGGTCAGGGTCTCTTCGAGGTGTTTTTCAGTTCGGTGCAGAGCCGCTGAAAACGCGCTCGCTCCCACTGCACGGCGCCCGGGTCGCAGGCTAGAATCGCCGGATCTTAGGGGTTTGCCCGGGCTGACGTGACCAATTCGTGCCCGAAGTCGCATCTCCTGCCGCTCTTTCTTCCTGCCAGCTGCCCCAGGCCACCGCGCTCCTCCGTCGAGTCGGCCTGCACCCACCCCACGCCGACCGAGCCTTCGTCATGTCGCAAACCAACCTGCATCCCATGCTCAACATTGCCGTCAAGGCGGCTCGTGCAGCGGGGTCCATCATCAGCCGGGCCAGCATGGACGTGGACCGGCTCACGGTCACCAGCAAGGGCAGCAACGACTTTGTCACCGAGGTCGACCAGGCCGCCGAGCAGATCATCATCGAGACGCTTCTCCAGGCCTACCCGGGCCACGGCATCCTGGCCGAGGAGTCGGGCCGCGAGCATGGCGCGCAGCACAGCGACTACGTCTGGATCATCGATCCGCTGGACGGCACCACCAACTTCATCCACGGGCTGCCGCAGTACGCGGTGTCCATCGCGCTGGCCCACAAGGGCCGGGTCGAGCAGGCGGTGGTGTACGACCCGGCACACAACGACCTGTTCTACGCCACCAAGGGCAAGGGCGCCTTCCTGAACGACCGCCGCCTGCGCGTGTCCAAGCGCACCCGCATGCTGGAGGCCCTCATCGGCACGGGCTTCCCGTTCCGCAAGGGCGACAACTTCAAGCGCTACATGAAGATGTTCGAGGAGGTCATGCAGGCCTGCGCCGGCCTGCGCCGCCCGGGCTCCGCCGCGCTGGACCTGTGCTACGTGGCGGCCGGCTGGTACGACGGCTTCTTCGAGACCGGCCTGGCCCCCTGGGACGTCGCCGCCGGCTCGCTGATCGTCACCGAGGCGGGCGGCCTGGTGGGCAACTTCACCGGCGAGGCCGACTTCCTGCACCAGCGCGAGGTGCTGGCCGGCAACCCGAAGATCTACGCCCAGCTGGTGCAGATGCTGTCGCCATACAGCCGCGTGATCGACCCGGACGAGCTGGAAGCCGGCGCTGCCGGCGCCAAGGCTGCGGGTGCCCAGGCCGCAGGTGCCCCGGCCGATGCCGTGGCGGCGCTGGCCGGCGCCCTGGCCGACGACGCAGCAGCCACAGCCACAGCCCCGGCCCCGGCGGCCAAGAAGGCCGTGCGCATCCGCCGTGCCGATGCCGAAGCGGTGGCCGCCCCCGTGGCGAGCCCCGCCCCAGCCCCCGCTGCGGCGGCCGCCAGCGATGAAGGTGACCCGGCGCCCTGGGCGGCCCGCGAGATCCCGCTCAGCCCGGCCCAGGCGCTGGCAGCGGCCTTCGATCCGACGCCGCCCCCCGAGGAAGCGCCCGCTCCCGTGGTGGTGGTGCGCAAGACGGTGCGCATCCGCAAGGCGGACCTGCCGCCCGCCGAGGAGGCCGAACCGGCCGCCGCCGCACGCGCGCCGCGCGACGAGCGCCCCCGCGATGACCGCCCGGCTCGGCCGGCACGCGGCCCCGCGGGAGCCGGTGGCTTTGGCGACCGCGGCCCGCGCCCGGAGCGGGGCGCAGACCGCGGTGATCGGGGTGACCGAGGCGATCGCCCGCCGCGGGGCGATGGTTTCCGCAGCGATGGCCCGCGCGGCCCGGCTGGCAAGAGCAGCGGCGGCTTCGCGGCCAAGCGCCCCTCCGCGGGCGGCGGTGGTGGCAGCGGCCCACGCGGCGGTTTTGGCGGAGGCAAGCCGCCCGCCAAGCGCAGCGGCGGTGGTGGTGGCAGCAGCGGCGGTGGCCGCGGCGGCCCGCGCTGACCATCTAGATCCGTCTAACGCCCAGGCGTCAACGCCGCGGGCGGCTGGGTGAGCGGCGAGATCGGCTGCGGCGCCGGTGGCAGGCGCGGCTCCTGCGGGTCGGCGTTCGGCGCGGCCGACGGCACCGCGGGCCTGGGTGCAGCAGCCGGCGCGGGCAGGTCCGCCAACTGGCCGCGCCGGCGTGGCGGCACGCGCTCATCCAGCCGCTTGGGCTGGTAGTCGGGCAGGAAGCGGCAGCCCGTGCGTGGCTGCCACGGCGTGTCCAGCGCGCGGCAGGCTACAGCCACGTCGGCAGCGCTGGGCCGGGTGTTGCTCTTGACCCAGCCCTCCAGCGCCGCAGCGGCGGCCAGGTAGGTGGCGTCGCTGAGGTAGCTGTGCTCGCCGTGGTCGGAGTAGACCTGCAGCAGGTTGGCGGCGGTGCCGGCCTCCTCCATCGTCTGGCGCCATTGCGATTCCAGCTCCACGAAGGCCACGGTGTCGCGCACCGCATGCACGGTCAGCACCGGGCGGTGGATGCGCCCGCCGGGGTTGGTGTCCGCCGCCAGCGCCTCCAGCGCGGCCGGATCGGCCCGGTAGCGGTCGACGCGGGCATTGAGCGCCTGGTCGATGCGGGCATCGCCGCTGCCGCGGTAGACCACGCCCTCGTTGCCGAAAGGGTTGGCGCCCTTGAGCTTGCGCCAGACGATGTCGTGGAAGTGCCAGGTCGCCCAGGCCAGGTGGCCGAGCAGGGCGGATTCGGGGATCGTCGTGATGCGGGTGATCGTCTCCAGCGCGCGCTGCTGCGCCGGACTGCGCTGCGCCGCCGGGCGGCTCAGGCCGGTGCACTCGTCCACGCGCTCGGCCAGCTGGGCGCGCGTCATCGGCTGCACCTTGCCGGCGATCAGCGGGTAGCCCATCCACAGCGGGTAGCCGGGTTCATCCGGGCGGGGGTGGTTGTTGCACAGCGCCTGGTAGACCACGCGCAGGTCCAGTCGCACGTCGTAGGCGCGCGTGCCGCCGCCGAGCACGCCACTACTCAGCAGCACGGCGCTGTAGGGCGGGCGGCCACTCATCGCGCGGCGGGGGTGGAAGTCCGGCGTGGTGAAGCGCTCGGCCACCGAGGCGGCGACGCCTGCGCCCCAGCTCTGCCCGTGCAGCAGGGTGAAGGCCGGCTCGCCGTATTCGCCGACAAAGGCCTGGCGGGCGCGCTCGGTGTCGTCGGCCGCGGCGCGCAGCTCGACCCCGCCCTGGCGGAAGCTCGATCCCACCCAGCCCCAGCCGGCACGCAGCCAGACGCTCCAGCGTTGCAGGTCGCGGGCGGTGCGCTCGGCCGAGGGGTCGCCCAGTTCCGGCCCACCATGGGCATGCACGACGAGCTTGCCGTTCCACCCGGTCGGACGGGCCATCCAGATCCAGGCGCCGAGGTGGTCGCGCCCGCGCCGGCACTCGGCGTCCGCGGGCAGGCCCTCCGGGCAGGGCGTCACGCTGGGCAGTTCGCCCGAGAGCTTCAGCTGGATCGACTGGGCCGTGGCGGGCAGCGCCAGCGTCAGACCCAAGGAGAGCAGCGCGGCGCTGCGGCGGAGAACACGGGCAGCGGGGGGCAAAGCGGATCTCCCAGGTGTGGTGGGTGGTTCAGGTGGGGCTCAGGCCAGGCGATTGCGCGCCAGCGGTGGGTTGCGCGCGAAGTAGCGCACGATGCCGGCATACAGCGCCTGCACCAGCTGCGCCTGGTAGCGCTCGCTGCGCAGGCGGTCTTCTTCTTCCGGGTTGGAGATGAAGGCCGTCTCGACCAGGATGGACGGGATGTCCGGCGCCTTCAGCACCGCGAAACCGGCTTGCTCGACCTGCGCCTTGTGCAGCTTGCCGACGCGCCCGATGTGGCCCAGCACCTCGCGGCCCACACGCAGGCTGTCCTTGATCTGAGCGGTGGTGCTCATGTCCAGCAGCGTGCGCAGGATCTGCGCATCGCGCACCGCCGCCTTGATGTTGATGCCACCGATGGCGTCCGAGGCATTCTCGCGCTTGGCCATCCAGCGCGCCGCGGCGCTGCTGGCCCCGGAGGGCGACAGCGCGAACACCGAGGCGCCACGGGCCGCGGGGGTGATGAAGGCATCCGCGTGGATCGACATGAACAGGTCCGCCTGCACCCGCCGCGCCTTGGCCACGCGCTCCTGCAGGGGCACGAAGAAGTCCGCGTCGCGGGTCAGCACCGCGCGCATGCCGGGGCGGGCGTTGATCTTCTCCGCCAGCTTCAGGCCGACCTTCAGCACCACGTCCTTCTCGCGCAGGCCGGTGGGGCCGATGGCGCCGGGGTCCTCACCGCCGTGACCAGGGTCGATCGCGACGATCAGCAGCCGATTGACACTGGCGCGCGCCGTGCTCGACCCACGGGTCGGCTCACCCTCGGCCTGCGCCGCGGGTTGCGGGCGGGGCGGAGCCACCGGCGCAGACGCCGGAGGCGCCTCCGACGGCCGCGACGATGCGGGCGCGGCAACCGGCGGCGATGATGGCAGCGCACCCGGAGCGGCGGGCGGCGACGATGCCGCTGGCGCCTCCGCTGACGTGGCCGGCCGCTGGGATGCCTCCGAATGCTCGCCACCGCCCCCACCGCTCAGCTCACGGCGGTGGCGCGGCCGGTTGGCCTCGCCGGGTTCGCCGTCGCTGGTGTCGAGCTGGCCGATGAAGTCGCCCAGCGCGTCATTCAGGTCCGCCGCCGCCTGGCGCGCGGCCTCCTGGCTGGAGCGGGGCCACTGCTGTGCGGCCGGGCCGGCAGCCTGGATCGCCACCTCGCGCTCCTTGACCAGGGCGATCAGCGGGTCCGGCGCCACCGCCGGGCGCAGGTCGAACACCAGCCGGTGCCGGTAGGGCGCGATCGGCGCCAGCGCGAAGACCTGCGGCGTGCTCGGCCGCTTCAGGTCCAGCACCATGCGCACGCGCGGTGTCGCCGACTGGCCGGTGCCGGTGCCCTGCCCCTGGGCCTGTCCTTGACCTTGGCCCTGTCCCTGACCCAGTCGCACGCTGGCGATGTTGGGGTCGTTGCTGCCCACCTTGGCGACCAGCTCGCGCAGCGCGGCATTCAGCTCCAGCCCGTCGATGTCGATCACCAGCCGCGGCGGGTCGGCCACGGCGAAGTGCCGGACCTGCAGCGCGACGTCGGACTCCAGCGTCACACGGGTGTAGTCGGCCGCCGGCCACACGCGCACAGCCACCAGGGTGGCGCCGCGGGCCAGGTCCGCACCGGCCAGCAACAGCGTCAGGCCGCCGGCCTCGCGCAGCCAGCGGCGGCGAGGCGCCTCGGCGGGCACGTCCGAGGTCGGGAGAAGGGGGCGTCGGCTCATGTCGGCGTCCTGGTGTCATCCGCGGGCAGGGCCGCAGCGGCGGCCTGCAGCAGCACGCGGCCCGGCTCGCTGCGGGCGGCCAGGGTGACCTGGCGGCTCTCGTCGGCCGCCGGGTCGATCAGCAAGTGCAGGTCGGGCTCGGGCAGCAGGCCGCCGGCCTGGCGGGGCCACTCGACCAGCTTGAGCCCCGGCGCGGCGAAGAGCTCGCGAAAGCCCGCGTCCTCCCACTCCTGCGGATCGCTGAATCGGTAGAAGTCGAAGTGCAGCAGGGGCAGCGGCGCCGGATCCGCCTCCTGCCCGGGCGGCAGCGGCAGCTCGTAGGGCTCGACGATGGCGTAGCTGGGGCTCTTGATGCGCCCGGTCACGCCCAGGGCGCGCAGCAGGTGGCGCACGAAGGTGGTCTTGCCGGCACCCAGCGTGCCTTCCAGTTCGATGCAGGCGCGCCGCACGGCCGGGCAGGCAGCCAGGGCCTGGGCGCAGGCGATGCAGGCCGCTTCGTCGGGCCAATGCAGGAGGCGGGTTTCTAGAATCACCGGATGACAGATCTCCGCTCGCAGGAACAGACCACCCCGCTCGACGCGGCGGGGGGGGAGGCCCTGCTGGCTCGGTTGCGGACATGGGCCGAAGCACTGGGATTCTCCCAGATCGGTATCGCCGACGTGAACCTGGCCGATGCCGAGCCGGGCTTGCTGCGCTGGCTGGAGGCGGGCTTCCACGGCAGCATGGCCTACATGGCCGCCCACGGGCTCAAGCGCGCCCGCCCGGCCGAGCTGCTACCCGGCACGGTGCGGGTGATCACCGCACGCATGGACTACCTGCCGCGTCACAGGGATGCGGGCCCGCCGCCGGACTGGCGCGCGCAGGAACTGGCGCGCAGTGCCGATCCGCACGCGGCGGTGGTGTCGGTCTACGCCCGCGGCCGGGACTACCACAAGGTGCTGCGCCAGCGGCTGCAGCGCCTGGCCGAGCAACTGCAGGCGGAGATCGGCCCGCACGGACACCGCGTGTTCTGCGACTCCGCCCCGGTGCTGGAGGTGGAGCTGGCCTCGCGCAGCACGCTGGGCTGGCGCGGCAAGCACACCCTGCTGCTGGACCGCACGGGCGGCTCGATGAGCTTCCTCGGCGAGATCTACATCGACCTGCCGCTGCCGCCCACCGACGATGCGGCCGCACCGAGTCAGGGCGGCCACTGTGGCACCTGCACACGCTGCATCGACGCCTGCCCCACCGGCGCGATCGTGGCGCCCTACCGGCTCGACGCGCGGCGCTGCATCAGCTACCTGACCATCGAGCACGACGGGCCGATCCCCCTCGATCTGCGCGCCGCGCTGGGCAACCGCATCTACGGCTGCGACGACTGCCAGCTGGTGTGCCCCTGGAACAAGTTCGCCCGCCGCAGCGCGTTGCCGGACTTCGACGTGCGTGCGCCGCTCGGCCACGCCACGCTGCTCGAACTCTGGGCCTGGGACGAGGCCGCCTTCCTGCGCCACACCGAGGGCGGGCCGATCCGCCGCATCGGCCATGCGCGCTGGCTGCGCAACCTCGCCGTGGCCCTGGGCAACGCCTGGCGGGAGACGGGCGATGCGGCCATCGCCACCGCCCTGCAGCAGCGCCTGCCCGGCGCGCAGGCGCTGCTGGCCGAGCACATCGCCTGGGCGCTGGCGCAGCGCGACGCCGCCGCGCCCGTTAGTGCAGCGCGCTGAACACCGCCAGCGCCACCGGCACGCTGAGCATGCCCAGCAGGGTCGAGGCGGTGACCAGCCCGGCCACGTAGGGCCCGTCGCCGCCCATGCGCGCGGCCAGCACGTAGCAGCTCGACGCCGTGGGCAGCGCCGCGAAGGCCAGCAGGATCTGCGCCTGCCCGGTGGGCAGCGCCAGCAGCGCACCCAGCCCCAGCGCCAGCGCCGGCAGCAGCGCGTGGCGGATCGACAGCAGCGCCGCGGCCAGACGCGGGGCCTTCTGCAGCCCGCCCAGCTCCAGCCCGGCGCCCACCGCCATCAGGCCCAGCGGCAGCGCCGCCGCGCCGATGCGGCCCAGCACCATGTCCACCGTCGCCGGCAGGCGCAGCCCGGCCAGGTTGGCCAGCAGGCCGGCCACGGTGGCGATGATCAGCGGGTTGTGCGCCAGCTCGCGCAGCGTGTTCTGCCCGCCGTGGCGCGCCAGTGACCACACCGCGCCCAGGTTGCACAGCGGCACGCACAGCGCCACCAGCAGCGCGATCCAGGCCACCCCGGCCGAGCCGCCAATGCGCTCGGCGAGCGCCAGCGCCACGTAGGAGTTGAAGCGGAAGGCCACCTGCGCCCCGCTGGACAGCAGCCGGGCATCCACGCCGGGCCAGTGACGCAGCGCGACCGTCAGCACGAAGCCGCCACCCACCACCGCCCAGCCGGCCAGACTCAGCCCGAGGGACGCGCCCAGGTCCAGCGGCGTGCGCACGATGGCGGTGAACAGCAGCACCGGGAACAGCAGCCAGTAGACCAGCCGCTCGGTGGCGTTCCAGACCGTGCGGTCCAGCGCGGTGAAACGGCAGACGAGGAAGCCGCAGACGATCAGCAGGAAGTCCGGCAGCAGCAGCAGGGCGTGGGTCAGCAACATCGGCCGCGAGCCTACCCGAGGTCCCCCGCTCCCGCTCACCGAGTGCGCAGGCTAGGATGCGCGCCATACCCCCGCCCCAATCCAGGAGACCGAACCATGCAAAGACGTGATCTGTTGACCGCCGCCAGCACGCTGGCCGCGCTCGGCGCGGCAATGACTGCCCTGCCAGGCAGCGCCCTGGCGCAGGGCTACCCGAACAAGCCGGTGCGCCTGATCGTGCCCTTCGCGCCTGGAGGCACCACCGACATCGTCGCGCGCACCGTGGCCGAGAAGATCGGCCCGGCGCTGGGGCAGACCCTGGTCGTGGAGAACAAGGCGGGCGGCGGCGGCATCGTCGGCGCGGCCGAGCTCACCAAGGCGCCGCCCGACGGCCATGTGCTGGGCATGGCCACCGTGTCCACCACCGCAGCCAACCCGGCGATCAACCCCAAGACGCCGTACAACCCGCTGACCGACTTCACGCCGATCATCAACATCGCCGCGACGCCCAACGTGATCGCGGTGCACCCGAGCTTCCCGGCCAAGGACTACAAGGGCTTCCTGGCCGAGGTGAAGAAGAACCCGGGCAAGTACAGCTTCTCCAGCTCCGGCACCGGCGGCATCGGCCACCTGCAGATGGAGCTGTACAAGAACCTGTCGGGCACCTTCATCACCCACATCCCCTACCGTGGCGCGGGCCCGGCGCTCAACGACACCGTGGCCGGCCAGGTGCCGATCATCTTCGACAACCTGCCCTCCGCCCTGCCCTTCATCAAGGACGGCCGGCTGGTGCCCATCGTGGTGGCCGCGCCCGCCCGGCTGAGCGTGCTGCCCAACGTGCCGACCTTCAAGGAGATCGGCCTGGAGCCCGTCAACCGCATGGCTTACTACGGCATCGTCGGACCCAAGGGCCTGCCGAAAGACGTGGTCGACAAGATCGGCGCGGCGGTGAAGAAGACCCTGGAAGACCCGGCGGTGAAGAAGCGCATTGAGGACACCGGCTCGGTGATCGTCGCCAACACGCCCGAGCAGTTCGCCGCCCAGATCCGGGCCGAGTTCGAGGTCTACAAGAAGGTTGTCGAGCAGCAGAAGCTCAAGCTGGATTGAGCGACGTCCCCCAGCCGACCCAGCGGCGCGGGCGAGCGCAGGCGCTGGTGGCCCGGGCGGCCGACCAGGCGCTGATCGACCGCTTCCTCGATGCCCTGTGGCTGGAGGACGGCTTGGCGCCCAACAGCCTGGCCGCCTACCGGCGTGACCTCACCGGCCTGGCCGCCTGGCTACCACAGGCCGACCCGGGCCTGCCGGGTGAGGCTGCACCGCGGCTCAATGAGCTGCGCGAGCACCACCTGCTGGGCTACATCGCCGCGCGCCACGCCGCCACCCGGGCGACCAGCGCCAACCGCCGGCTCACCGTCTTCAAGCGCTTCTACCGCTGGGCGCTGCGCGAGCACCTCTGCAGCGCCGACCCCACCCTGCGCCTGAGCCCGGCACGCACCCCGCTGCGCCTGCCGCACAGCCTGAGCGAAGCGCAGGTCGAGGCGCTGCTGGCCGCACCGGACGTATCCACCCCGCTGGGCCTGCGCGACCGCACGATGTTCGAACTGATGTACGCCGCCGGCCTGCGCGTGAGCGAGCTGACCACGCTCAAGCTGCTGCACCTGAGCCTGAACGATGGCGTGCTGCGCGTCACCGGCAAGGGCAGCAAGGAGCGCCTGCTGCCCTTCGGCGACGTGGCGCGCGACTGGATCGAACGCTACCTCGCCGAGGGCCGCCCCGTGCTGCTGGCCGGGCGGGTCTGCGACGAGCTCTTCGTCACCGTGCGCGGGGCCGCCATGACGCGGCAGATGGCCTGGCACCTCGTCAAGCAGCACGCCCGGAGTGCGGCCATTACCGTGCCGCTGTCGCCGCACACGCTGCGGCATGCCTTTGCGACCCACCTGCTCAACCACGGCGCCGACCTGCGCGTGGTGCAGCTGCTGCTCGGCCACGCCGACATCTCCACCACCCAGATCTACACCCACGTGGCACGCGAACGGCTCAAGCTGCTGCACGCCAGGCACCACCCGCGCGGTTGATTTGGCGCCGCTCCCGGTTTCCCCTCCCCCGATTCGGGGCAGGGGCGAGCACCGAGGAGGATTACCAGGATGGGGGTGACTCGGCACAATGTCACGCACTCCCCACCGCCCGAGGTGCCCATGCTCGACCCCCAAGCCCGTGCCCTGCTCGACCTGATGGAAGCCCGCGGCGTGCCGCCCACGCACACGCTGACGCCAGCCGAGGCCCGCAAGTTCTACCGCGAGCGCCGCTTCTTCTCCCAGCCCGATCCACCCGCGGTGGGTGAGCTGCGCGAGCTGCTGATCCCGGGCCCGACCGGGCCGGCCAGCCCGATCCCCGCACGCCTGTACCGCCCGCTGCAGGCCGCCCAGCAGCCCGGCGAGCTGCCGGTGCTGGTCTACTTCCATGGCGGCGGCTGGACCATCGGCGACCTCGACACCCACGACACGCTGTGCCGCCAGTTGGCCAACGGCAGTGGCTGCGCCGTCGTCTCGGTGGACTACCGGCTCGCGCCCGAGCACGCCTTCCCGGCGGCCGTGGACGACGCCGTGGCCGCCACCCGCTGGGTGCACCAGCACGCCGCCAGCCTGGGGCTGGACGCCCGGCGCATCGGCGTGGGCGGCGACAGCGCGGGCGGCAACCTGGCCGCGGTGGTGGCGCTGACGCTGCGCGACGCCGCCCGCGGTGGCGTCCCCCTGCCGCTGCGCCTGCAGTTGCTCATCTACCCGGCCACCGACATGCGTGCCGTCGCGCCCTCGCACACCAGCAACGGCCAGGGCTACCTGCTGACCCGCGAATCGATCGAGTACTTCCGCAGCCACTACGTGCCGGACCGCGCGCAGGACAGCGACTGGCGCGCCTCGCCGGTGCTGCGCGAGGACCTGCAGGACCTGCCGCCGGCCTTCGTGCTCACCGCCGGCTTTGACCCGCTGCGCGACGAGGGCCGCGAGTACGCCGACCTGCTCAGCGCCGCCGGCAACGCGGTGCAGTTCGTCTGCTTCGAGCGCCAGATCCACGGCTTCATCACGATGGGCCGCCTGCTCGACGAGGCCAACACCGCGGTGGACCTCTGCGCGCGGGCCGTGCGCCGCGCCCTGCTGGGCTGATCAACTTGGGCTGAAGAGCCCGGGCCCGCTCAACCGAGCAGACCGCCGAGGTCCACCTGCAGCCCGGGCAGGCCCGGCAGTGGCGTCGGGCCCGGCGTGTCGGTGGAGCTGATCTCGGCGTATTCGGCCGCCTGCAGCTGGCGGAAGAAGCGCAGGCGGTTCGACTCCAGGTCGACCAGCCAGACCTCCGCCACGCCATGCCGCGCGTACAGCGGCACCTTGACCTCACGGTCGTAGCGCAGGCTGCTGTCAGCCACCTCGACCAGCAGCAGCACGTCGGCCGGCGTGGGATGGGAGCCACGATAGCGGTCTTCGCGCGGCCGCAGCAGCATCAGATCCGGCTCGGGCTCGCTGCGATCGGACAGATTCAGCGGCACCTGGCAGGCCACCCGAGCCGCTGGACCGACCGCCTGCGCCAGACGGTTCAGCAACTCCGTCAGCACCGACGCATGCCGGCTCTTCTGTGGCGCCATGTCGATCACCTCCCCCTCGATGAGCTCCACCCGCTCATCGGGCGAGAAGATGCCTGCCTCGGCCATGCGGTAGTACTCGTCCACCGTGACCCGGTGGCGAGCGAGCTGCAGCGGAGTGTCGATGGCGCCCATGCGGTCATTCTGCGGCGCCGGGCCTGCGCCGTCCAGACGCAGCGCGGCTCACTGCACCGTGCCCGACCCCGGCCCCTGGTCGGCCGGCGGCACGAACAGCTTGCCCACGTCCACCGCGTCGAAGCGGTACTGGGCGCCGCAGAAGTCGCAGCCCACCTCCACCTCGCCGCGTTCGGCGACGATGCCATCGACCTCCTCGCGGCCCAGGCCGACCAGCATGCGCCCCACCCGCTCGGGCGAGCAGGTGCAGGCAAAGCGCGGGCCGGTGATGCCGGTCTGGGCCGGGAAGCGGCGCAGGTCCTCCTCCCAGAACAGGCGGTGCAGGATGACATCGGCCCCCAGGCTGAGCAGCTCCTCGCGCTTGAGCGTGGCCGCCAGCATCGCGATGCGCAGGTAGGCCTCGTTGCGGCCGATCTCGTCCTCGTCGAGCGCCAGCGAGCGCCCGGCCAGGTTGGACTCGCCCTGCATCGGCAGGCGCTGGATCAGCAGGCCGGCCGCCACCTGGTCGTTGGCAGCCAGCACCAGCGTGGTGTCGAGCTGCTCGGACTGCAGCATGTAGTGCTCCAGCACCCGGCCGAGGTCCTGCAGCGGCTCATGGCCCTCCCCATTGAGCGGCACCACGCCCTGGTAGGGCTGCTGGCCGGGCTGGCGGTCCGTGGGGTCGAGCGTGATCGCGCAGCGGCCCTGGCCATGCACGTTCAGCAGCGCCTCGATGCGGGCATCGTCCGCCACCTCGCCGACCACCTTGGCGGTGGCGCGCAGGCTCAGGTCGGGCTGCACCTCGGCCACGGCCAGCTTCACCGGCCCGTCGCCCTGCATCTGCAGGATCAGCGCACCGTTGAACTTGATGTTCGACTGCATCAGCACCGCCGCCGCGCTCATCTCGCCCAGCAGGCGGCGCACCGGCTCCGGGTAGCCGCCGGCCGCCTCGCGGCGCTGCAGGATCTGCGTCCAGGCACCGGTCAGGCGCACCAGCATGCCGCGCACCGGCAGGCCCTCGAAGATGAACTTGTGCAGCTCGCCGCCATCGGCCAGCGACTCATCGCCCTCGTTGGCGTTGCCATTGGCATTGGCACTGGGATTGGCGCTGCCCATCTCAACCCACCTTCTTCAAGTCGCGCGCGTAGGTCGCGCCACGTTCGGCATAGATCGTCGAGCCACGCGCCATGCGCTCGGCCTGCTCGGGCGTGAGCGTCTTGAGCACCTTGGCTGGGCTGCCGACGATCATCGAATAGTCCGGGAACTCCTTGCCCTCGGTCACCAGCGAGCCGGCACCGACCAGGCAATAGCGACCGATCTTCGCGTTGTTGAGCACGATCGCGCCGATGCCGATCAGCGAGCCGTCGCCGATCGTGCAGCCGTGCAGCACGCACTGGTGGCCCACGGTGACGTCCTCGCCGATCACCAGCTCGATGCCCGCGTCGGTGTGCAGCACCGAGTTGTCCTGGACGTTGCTGCCGCGGCCGATGCGGATGTGATCGGTATCGCCCCGCACGACGGTGCCGAACCAGACGCTGGCGCGCTCGGCCAGCTGCACCTTGCCGATCACGGTGGCGTTGTCGGCCACGAAGGCCTCGGGATGGATCTCGGGGACGTCGTCGCCGAGTTGGTAGATGGCCATGACGGCGACTCCTGACGTGCCTCAAGTTGGTGCAGATTCCGGCGACCGGCGCGGCGGCTCCCTGCAGGCGAGGCGAACACTGAGGGGCAGAATTGTAGGGATGGAACTCAGATCGGCGGCCCTGCAGGCTTTGTGCATCAGCGACCCATCCGCCAAGTGCGCCGCGGTGCATAGGCTCTGGGCCGAACGGGAGCAGATCCCGCTGGACCCCTCCGCCCTGCTGGCCGAGCCGCCGGGGGTGCCCGGGCGCCCCGCCCTGCCCCGCCTGGTGGCGCCGGGCACGGTGCCGCAGCGCTCGCCCTTCACGCCCGCCGGGCGGGCCGCGCTGCTGCACGCGATCGCCCACATCGAGTTCAATGCCATCAACCTGGCGCTCGACGCCGTCTGGCGTTTTGCCGGCCTGCCGGCGGATTTCTACCTGGACTGGCTGCGCGTGGCCGACGAGGAGGCCACGCACCACGCGCTGGTGGCCGAGCACCTGGCCACTCTGGGCCATGCCTACGGCGACTTCGACGCGCACGACGGCCTCTGGGCCATGGCGGTGAAGACGCGCGGGGATTTCCTTGCCCGCATGGCGCTGGTGCCGCGCACGCTGGAGGCACGCGGGCTGGACGTCACACCCGGCATCCAGGCCAAGCTGCAAAAGGCCGGCGATGCGCGCGCGGTGGCCATCCTCGACGTGATCCTGCGCGACGAGGTGGGGCACGTGGCCATCGGCAACCACTGGTACCGCTGGGCCTGCGAGCGCGACGGCCTGGCGCCGCTGGCCACCTACCCGCAGCTGGCCGCGCGCTACGCCGCGCCGAAGCTGAGGCCGCCCTTCAACCACGAGGCGCGTCGCCGGGCCGGCTTCACCGCCGAGGAGATGGCCTGGCTGGGCGGGCTGGAGGCCTGAGCCGGGGGGCCTCAGCCTCAGCCGGGCGATGGCGTGGGCGCGCCCGCGTCTGCCGTCGACAGCGCGGCGAAGAGGTGGCGCTCGCAGTCCGGATCGCCGCAGCGTGCGCACCAGTGCCTCCAGCGCCCGGCCCCGCCGGATGCCGCGGGCGCGGGGCGCTGCGCGGCCTCCCAGGCCGCCAGCGCGGCGTCGAGCCGGGCCGCGCCCTGGCCCGCCACCACCGAGAAGCCGATGCCACCGGCCTGCAACGCGCCGCGCAGCAGCGCATCCACCGGCACGCGCACCTGCGGGCCGTCGCGCTGCAGGCCGTCGGCCAGCCAGGGCAGGTCCAGCGCGGTCAGTAGCGTCAGGTCGACCTGGCGGGCGTGCACGGCTGCGGCCTCCGCATAGAGTGAACGGTCGCCGAAGACCATCTCGCTGTACACCGCGGTGAGCAGCGGCGTGGTGTCGGCCACCACCCAATGCGGCGCCAGCCCGCCCGGCGCGGCCCGGGCGGCGGCGGCGATGCGGCGCGCCTGCTCGGCGGCGATGCCGGCCTGCTCGGCCTGGGTCGGCGTGCGGCCGGCGCGGTCACAGAACTCGCGCAGGTACTCGTCCACCCGCGCGACGCGCTGGCCGCGCTCCGCCAGCGCCGCGGTTATCTGCCCGGCGAGGGTCGATTTGCCGGTGCTCTCCGCGCCCAGCAGGGCCAGCACGCGGGCGGTCATGCCGCCGGACCGGACGACGCCACCGCAGCGGCCGCCTCTCGCCGCCAGGCGCGCCAGCCGGCCACCGACAGCAGGCCAAAGAGCGTGTACAGCCCCACTGTCAGCCACAGGCCCTTGTAGGCGAACAGGGCCGTGCCCACCACGTTCACCGCCAGCCACACGGGCCAGTTCTCGACGTACTTGCGCCCCAGCAGCCACTGCCCGACCAGGCTGAAGGCGGTCGGGAAGGCGTCCCACCAAGGGACGTCGGTGTCCGTGAAGCGCCAGAGGAACAGCCCCACCAGCGGCCACAGCGCCAAACCCACGAGCAGGACCCGCCAGCGCGCAGCCGCCCCCAGCTCGCGCACCTGCAGCGCAGTTCCGGCATCGCCCCGCCCACGCAGCCACTGCCACCAGCCCCAGAACGCGACGACGACGAAGACGATCTGCAGCGCGCCGTCGCCATAGAGCTTCGCGTCCCAGAACAGCAGGAAGTACAGCAGCGAGGCCACGATCGCCAGCGGCCAGGCCACCGCCCAGACACGCAGGTTGGCCAGCACCATGGTCAGCGAGATCACGCAGGCGACCAGCTCCAGCCAGGTGAAGGGACTGCCCCCGGCGGTGAAGGCGGGAGTGAGCGCCAGGGCCAGGGCCTGAGCGACGGGGTGCGAGACGGCAGTCGGATCGGACACGGTGAGGAACGGCAGGCGTCGGGCGACGGAAGGCCACCCGGAACGCGCCGCAGTGTAGTGAAGGTGCCGGTGACCCGCAGCGGTCGACGACAACCGCTCAGGGGCGCTGCCCGGCGGCCACGTCCACCGGGCAGGCGGGCGGATTCGACGCTGCAGGGTCATCGGCTGCCGCGGCTTGCATCGTCTCCGGCGGCCCGAGGTCCCATTCAGCCCAGTCCTCGCCGAACAGCTCCACCGGGTGCTGGGTGCGGTCCGAGCCGTTGCCGCAGCGCATGTCCTCGGCGGCGCAGTACTGGTCACAGCCCCAGCACAGCCGCTCCGGGTGGCTGGGGTTGACGGGGAACTTCTTGGCCATGGTGAATCGCGCGCCGGCTGGGACGATGGCCCGGATTGTCACCGCCGCGGTGGGCCCGCTCGCCTAAAATGCCGGGTTTTCCGGAGAACACCCCTTGAGCGCCAACATCCTTCAGCATCTGCCCGTCGGCCAGCGCGTCGGCATCGCGTTTTCCGGTGGCCTGGACACCAGCGCCGCGGTGCACTGGATGCGCGCCAAGGGCGCCACGCCCTGCGCCTACACCGCCAACCTGGGCCAGCCCGACGAGAGCGATTACGACGACATCCCCCGCAAGGCGCTGGCCTACGGTGCGGACATCGCCCGCCTGATCGACTGCCGCGCCGCGCTGGTGGCCGAGGGCATCGCCGCCATCCAGGCCGGCGCCTTCCACATCACCACCGCCGGGGCCACCTACTTCAACACCACGCCGCTGGGCCGCGCGGTGACCGGCACGATGCTCGTGGCGGCGATGAAGGACGACGGCGTCAACATCTGGGGCGACGGCTCGACCTACAAGGGCAACGACATCGAGCGTTTCTACCGCTACGGCCTGCTCGTCAACCCGCAGCTGAAGATCTACAAGCCCTGGCTGGACCAGACCTTCATCGACGAACTGGGCGGTCGCAAGGAGATGAGCGAGTACCTCATCGCCAACGGCTTCGACTACAAGATGAGCGTCGAGAAGGCCTACTCGACCGACAGCAACCTGCTGGGCGCCACCCACGAGGCCAAGGACCTGGAGTTCCTGAACGCCGGCATCAGCATCGTCAAGCCCATCATGGGCGTGGCCTTCTGGCGCGACGATGTGGACGTCAAGCGCGAGACGGTGAGCGTGCGCTTCGAGGAAGGCGTGCCCGTGGCGCTGAACGGCCAGACCTTCCCGACCCTGCTGGCACTGTTCGAGGAGGCCAACCGCATTGGCGGGCGCCACGGCCTGGGCATGTGCGACCAGATCGAGAACCGCATCATCGAGGCCAAGAGCCGCGGCATCTACGAGGCCCCGGCGATGGCGCTGCTGCACATCGCCTACGAGCGCCTGGTCACCGGCATCCACAACGAGGACACCCTCGGCCAGTACCGCGCCAACGGCCGCGTGCTGGGCAAGCTGCTGTACCACGGCCGCTGGTTCGACTCCCAGGCCATGATGCTGCGCGAGACCGCCCAGCGCTGGGTGGCCCGCGCCGTCACCGGCGAGGTGACGCTGGAGCTGCGCCGCGGCAACGACTACTCGATCATGAACACCGAGAGCCCCAACCTGACCTACAAGCCCGAGCGGCTGTCGATGGAAAAGGTCGAGGACGCGGCGTTCACCCCGCTGGACCGCATCGGCCAGCTGACCATGCGCAACCTGGACATCGCCGACACGCGCGAGAAGCTGGGCATCTACAGCAAGGCCGGCCTGCTGGGCGTCTCCGGCGACAGCGGCATCCCGCTGCTGGGCGTGGGCGAGTAAGCGCCCTCACCGACCGGGCCACCACACATGGCCTCGTCCACTTCATCGGCATCCACGGCGGCCCCCACCGGCCGCCTGTGCGCTGTCAACCTCGGCACCGTGCGCCGCCTGCCGGTGGCCGGTCGCACGGTCATGTCCGCCTACGGCAAACGCGCCGTGGCCGGCCCGATCGCCGTCGGGCCGCTGGGCCTGGCGGGTGACGAGCAGGCCGACCTGACCGTGCACGGCGGCCTGGCCAAGGCGCTCTACGCCTACCCGGCGGAGCACTACCCCTTCTGGGAACAGGCCCGCCGTGATGCTGGGGTGACGGCTGAAGCCGACGCCGGCCTGCTGGCGGCGGCCCTGCCGAGCGGTGCACTCGGCGAGAACCTGACCCTCGAGGGCCTGCGCGAATCCGAGGTGTGGGTCGGCGACAGGCTGCTGCTGCCCGACTGCGAGCTGGTCGTCAGCGAACCGCGCCAGCCCTGCTACAAGTTCGTCGCCGTGATGGGCTTCGCCCGCGCCGCCAAGGCCATGGCCGAATCCGGCTTCTGCGGCTTCTATCTGCGCGTGGCCCGCCCAGGCACGCTGGAGGCCGGCCAAGCCTTCACGCTGCAGCCGGGGCCGCGCGAGGTGCGCATCGACCAGGCGTTCCGGCTGAAGATGGCGCGGCGGGATGTTTGATGGCCGGGCTGCCCGGGCTCCAGCCGGATGTGTGAAACCCCCTCCAGGCGGAAGGTGGCGGGACCACCAGCCCCGCTCAGCCGGATCTCACGCGAGCGGGTGCTGGCATTCATGAGCAGGAGGCGGTAGACGTTTTCTGCGCCGCCGTCCCCACTCTCGCGCGCCAGCACGGCGCGGTCAGGCATCACGTCCAGGCGCTGCGTCGGCCGAGTCGCCCGCCCGGTGACCAGCACCACGGCGCATCCAGGCCAAGTGCTTGCCGCCGCGACCAGCGCGAAGGCCAGCCCGGTGAAGAGCATCACGAACAGGGCGCTGACGATGGCTTGCTGGGACAGGTGGAGCAAGGGCAGGCGGCGGGGGCGGCAGGGCATAGGGAAGACAAGAGTCTCATCTCAGCCCATCAGCCCTATTGTCAGACTGAAATTCAAAACGCCGAAGAACTTCCCTGGCTCGGACCTGTTCGATCCGTGGCGGCACCGCATGTGTCCTCAGGCTGTCAACGGCTCCGGGATTCGGTCACACATCGGCCGCGCACCAGGCTCTCGATTCCGACCCATGCACTCCGATAGTGCAAGGGCGGTTGCCTTTCCCAGCGATGAACACCACCATGAATCCGTCCGTCACCGCTCCCAGCCTGAAGGCCCTGCGCCAGTGCATCGACACTGCAGCCGCATCGTCCGGAGGCGCGGATGCATCGGCCCTCGCGATGGCGCACGCCATCGCCGAGCGGCTGCTGCAGGTGGAGTCCGACCTGCATGAGCAGTCCTCGCTGCTGCGCACCGTGCTCGACGAAAGCCCGGATTTCATCATCCTGAAGGACCATGAAGGCAACTTCCTGCTGACCAACGCGCCGGTGGCCCGCTTCTACAACACGACGCCCGAGGCGATGGTCGGCAAGCACGACGGCGACTTCGGCTGCCCGCCCGAGATGGCCGAGGCCTTCCGCCAGAACGTGCAGGACATCATGGCCCGCGGCGAGACGGAGATCGTCTATGAGGAGTCGCGCGACGCCAGGACCGGGCGAACGAGCTACTTCAAGTCGATCAAGAAGCCCTTCGCCGGACCGGACGGCCGCCCGCGCATCCTCGTGATCGCCCACGACATCACCGACCTGCGCGAGGCGCAGCTGCGTGTGGAGGAGAGTGAGCGACGCCTTCGGCATGCGCTGGAGGCGACCGGCGATGCCGTCTGGGACTGGCACCTGGGCAGCGGCCGGCTCACGCTCAGCCAGCGCTGGCAGGAGATCCTTGGCTACCGGGCCGAAGACCTGAGCGGCACGCTCACCGACTTCCTGCAGTGCCTGGTGGAGGAAGAGGCCGACGACATCAACCGGGCCCTGGGCGAATGCCTGGAGGGTCGCGGCGACTACCAGCACGAGCACCGCATGCGCCGCAGGGACGGCAGCGTGATCTGGGTGCTCGACCGGGGCCGGGTGGTCGAGCGTGACGCCGACGGCCGGCCGGTCCGGATGGTGGGCAGCGTCGCCGACGTGACCGACAAGAAGAGCGCCCAGGACCTGATCTGGCAGCAGGCCAACTACGACGCCCTCACCGGGCTGCCGAACCGGCACATGTTCCTCGACCGGCTGCAGCGCGAGATGCAGGTCAGCGACCGCAGCGGCCACCCCTGCGCCCTGCTGATGCTCGACCTCGACCAGTTCAAGGAGGTCAACGATTCGCTCGGCCACGCCTGGGGCGACGTGCTGCTGCAGGAGGCGGCCCAGCGGCTGCGCCTGTGCGTGCGTGAAGTGGACACGGTGGCGCGCCTGGGCGGCGACGAGTTCATGGTCCTGCTGGGCGACGTGGCCGACCCCACCTCGGTCACCCGGGTGGTGCACGACATCCTCAAGACCGTGTCGCAGCCCTTCCGCCTCGGCTCGGACCTGGTCTACGTGACGGGCAGCGTGGGCGTCACCTTCTACCCAAACGACGCCTCGTCGACCGAGGAGCTGCTGCGCAACGTCGACCAGGCGATGTACGCTGCCAAGCGCGAGGGTCGCAACTGCGGTCAGTACTTCGCCCCGGTCATGCAGGTGGCGGCCCAGGAGCGCATGCGCCTGATCACCGACCTGCGGGCCGCCCTGTCCCACCAGCAGCTGCAGCTGCACTACCAGCCGATCGTCGACCTGGCCAGCGGCGAGGTGCACAAGGCCGAGGCCCTGCTGCGCTGGAAACACCCGGAACGCGGGTTCATCAGCCCGGCCGAGTTCATCCCGGTGGCCGAATCGACCGGGATGATCCACGAAATCGGCGACTGGGTCTTTCACGAGGCGGCCCGCCAGGCGGCACGCTGGCGCAGGGAGCGCCCGGACTTTCAGGTCAGCGTGAACGTCTCGCCGCTGCAGTTCGAGAACGGCCGGCTGGCCCTCTCGGCCTGGCTGCACCACCTGCGCTCGCTGGACGTGGACGGCTCCTGCGTCGTCGTGGAGATCACCGAGGGCCTGCTGATGGAGGCCGGCCCCGAGGTGACGCGGCAGCTGCTGCGCTTCCGGGATGCGGGGGTGCAGGTGGCACTGGACGATTTCGGCACCGGCTACTCGTCACTGGCGTACCTGAACCGGCTGGACATCGACTACATCAAGATCGACCGCTCCTTCGTGAGCAACCTGAAGCCCGCATCGCCGGACCTGGCGCTGTGCGAGGGCATCGCGATGATGGCGCACAAGCTCGGCCTGAAGGTGGTGGCCGAAGGCGTCGAGACCGAAGAGCAACGCGCCCTGCTGCAGGCGGCGGGCTGCGACTACGGCCAGGGCTACCTCTTCTCACGCCCGGTGCCGGCCACACAGTTCGACGCGCTGCTGGCGCACAGGTCGCACGAGCCGGCCTGACCGGCAGAGCAACCACGCAAGCGTTTCAGCAAAAGACAAAAGGGGCTCTCGGGCCCCTTTTTGCATCGCCAGCCGAACCCGCCAGCGGCCGCACCTCAGCGCGCGGGCGTGTACTGCACCAGCAGCTCGTTCGGCCGGACCATGCCGAGCTCGGCACGGGCCTTTTCCTCGATGATCTCGCGCCCGGTCTGCAGATCGGTCACTTCCGCCTGCAGGCGGTCGTTGCGCACCCGGGCCTGCTCGTTGAGCGCCTGCTGCTCGGCCACCTGCGCGCGCAGCTCCAGCACGCGCGGCACCCCAGAGCGGCCGAACCACAGCTCGGCATGCACGTAGCCGAGCAGGGCAACCAGGACGAGGGTGACGCCGCGCATGGGTCAGCAGCGCCCGATCAGCGCAGGTTGTAGAAGGCCGCGCGGCCCGGGTACACCGCCACGTCGCCCAGGTCTTCCTCGATGCGCAGCAGCTGGTTGTACTTGGCCATGCGGTCGCTGCGGCTCATCGAGCCGGTCTTGATCTGGCCGGCGTTGGTGCCCACAGCGATGTCGGCGATGGTGCTGTCTTCCGTCTCGCCCGAGCGGTGGCTGATCACGGCCGTGTAGTTGGCGCGCTTGGCCATCTCGACGGCGGCGAAGGTCTCGCTGAGCGTACCGATCTGGTTGATCTTGATGAGGATCGAGTTGGCGATGCCCTTCTCGATGCCTTCCTTCAGGATGCGGGTGTTGGTCACGAACAGGTCGTCCCCCACCAGCTGGACCTTCTTGCCCAGGCGCTGCGTCAGGTGCGCCCAGCCAGCCCAGTCGCCCTCGTGCATGCCATCTTCGATGCTGATGATGGGGTACTTGTCCACCCAGGTGGCCAGCATGTCGGTCCAGGCCTCGGCGGTCAGCGACAGGTTGCCTTCGCCGGCCAGCACGTACTTGCCGCCGTGGTAGAACTCGCTGGCCGCGCAGTCCAGGCCCAGGGCGATCTGGTCACCGGCACGGTAGCCGGCCATGTCGATGGCCTGCAGGATCATCTGGATCGCCGCTTCGTGGCTCTCGACGCTGGGGGCAAAGCCGCCTTCGTCACCGACCGCGGTGCTGATGTGCTTGTCGTGCAGGATCTTCTTGAGCGCGTGGAAGGTCTCGGCACCCCAGCGCAGGGCCTCGCGCAGGCTCGGCGCGCCCACGGGGATGATCATCATCTCCTGCAGGTCCAGGCTGTTGTTGGCGTGCGCGCCGCCGTTGATGACGTTCATCATCGGCACGGGCAGCTGCACCGCGCCCATGCCGCCGAAGTAGCGGTACAGCGGCAGGCCGGACTCTTCCGCGGCGGCGCGCGCCACGGCCATCGAGACGGCCAGCATCGCGTTGGCGCCCAGGCGGCCCTTGTTGTCGGTGCCGTCCAGGTCGATCAGGGTCTTGTCCAGGAAGCTCTGCTCGCTGGCGTCCAGGCCCAGCACGGCTTCGCTGATCTCGGTGTTGATGTTCTGCACCGCCTTGAGCACGCCCTTGCCCAGGTAGCGGCTCTTGTCGCCGTCGCGCAGCTCGATGGCCTCGCGGCTGCCGGTGGAGGCGCCGCTGGGCACGGCCGCGCGGCCCATGGTGCCGCTTTCCAGCAGCACGTCGCATTCAACGGTGGGGTTGCCGCGGCTGTCGAGAACTTCGCGGCCGACGATGTCGACGATGGCGCTCATCTTGGGGGACTCCTGTTGTGTCAAAAATTCACTGCGCGCATGGTGCCGCAAAGACGCCGGGGTGCGCGTGACCGCTGCGTCGGCGTGCCGATCAGCCGTGCAAAGTTGCAGCCGGCTTGATCAGCATGAAAAGTGATTCTCCAGCAGCGGTTGCTGCTTGACGACACGGTCCAGCGCGACCAGCTGCTCCAGCAGCGCGCGCATGTGCTTGAGCGGCACCGCGTTCGGCCCATCGGACCAGGCCTCGGCCGGCTCCGGGTGCGTTTCCATGAACAGCCCCGCCACGCCGGCGGCGACACCCGCGCGGGCCAGCACCGGCACCATCTCGCGCGCACCGCCGCTCACGTTGCCCAGCCCGCCGGGCTTCTGCACCGAGTGGGTGACGTCGAACACCACCGGCGCGCCGGATTGGCGCATCTCGGCCAGGCTGGTCATGTCGGCCACGAGGTTGTTGTAGCCAAAGCTCACGCCGCGCTCGCAGGCCAGGAAGCGGTCTTCCGACAGGCCGGCCTCTCGCGCGGCGGCGCGGGCCTTGTCGATGACGTTCTTCATGTCCCAGGGCGCGAGGAACTGGCCCTTCTTGATGTTCACCGGACGGCCGGACATCGCCACCGCGCGGATGAAATCGGTCTGGCGGCACAGGAAGGCCGGCGTCTGCAGCACGTCCACCACGCTGGCGACCTCGGCCACCTGGGCCTCGTCGTGCACGTCGGTGATCACCGGCAGGCCGGTCTGGCGGCGCACCTCGTCGAGGATCTTCAGGCCCGCGTCGATGCCCACGCCGCGCTGGCTGCTGCCCGACGAGCGGTTGGCCTTGTCGAAGGAGCCCTTGTAGATCAGCGGGATGCCCAGCGCCATGCAGGCTTCCTGGAGCTGCCCGGCCACGTCGAGGGACATCTGCAGCCCCTCGATCGAGCAGGTGCCGGCGATCAGGAAGAAGGGCCGGTCCAGGCCGACCTCGAAGCCGCAGAGTTTCATGCCTTCTCCTGATGGCCCTGCTGGGCGCCCTTGTCCTTGGCGGCGGCCTGGGCCTCGGCTTGATGCTTCAGCGCCGCGTCGATGTACCCGATGAACAGCGGGTGGCCGTCCCAGGGGGTGGACTTGAACTCGGGGTGGAACTGCACACCGACGAACCAGGGGTGCACCTCGCGTGGCAGCTCGATCATCTCGGTGAGCTTCTCGCGCTGGGTGATCGCCGAGATCACCAGGCCGGCACGCTGCAGGCGGTCGAGGTACTTCTCGTTGGCCTCGTAGCGGTGGCGGTGGCGCTCGGTGACCACGTCGCCATAGATGGTGTGCGCAATCGTGCCGGGCTTGACGTCCGAGCTCTGCGCGCCCAGGCGCATCGTGCCGCCGAGGTCGGAGTTGGCGTCGCGCTTCTGGATCGAGCCGTCGGCATCCTGCCACTCGTCGATCAGGGCGATCACCGGGTGCGGGCCATGGGGCTCGAACTCGGTGGAATTGGCGCCTTCCAGCCCGGCCATGTGGCGGGCGTACTCGATGGTGGCCACCTGCATGCCCAAGCAGATGCCGAGGTAGGGGATGCGCTGTTCGCGGGCGTACTGCGCCGCCAGGATCTTGCCCTCGATGCCGCGCTTGCCGAAACCGCCGGGCACCAGGATGGCGTCGAACTTCGCGAGCTGCCCAACCGTCTCGGGCGTGAGCGTCTCGGAATCGACGTACTCAATGTTGACCTTGACGTGGTGGTGGATACCGGCGTGGCGCAGCGCCTCGTTGAGCGACTTGTACGAATCCGACAGCTCGGTGTACTTGCCGGCCATCGCAATCGTCACCTCGCCCAACGGGTGCTCCACCTCGCTGACCAGGCGGTCCCAGCGCTTGAGGTTGGCCGGCTTGGTGAACAGCTGCAGCTTCATGCAGATCAGCTCGTCCAGGCCCTGCTCATGCAGCATGCGCGGCACCTTGTAGATCGAGTCGGCGTCCCACACCGAGATCACGCCGTGGCGCGCCACGTTGGTGAACAGGCTGATCTTGTCGCGCTCCTCGTCGGGGATCGGCCGGTCGGCGCGGCACAGCAGCGCGTCGGGCTGGATGCCGATCTCGCGCATCTTCTGCACCGTGTGCTGGGTCGGCTTGGTCTTGAGCTCGCCGGCCGCCGCGATCCAGGGCACGTAGGTCAGGTGCACGAAGGCGGCGTTGTTGGGGCCCAGCTTGAGCGCCATCTGGCGCACCGCCTCCAGGAAGGGCAGCGACTCGATGTCGCCCACGGTGCCGCCGATCTCGCAGATCGCCACGTCCACCGGCTCCTGAACGCTGTCAGGCAGCAGGCCGGCGCCGCGCTTGACGAAGGCCTGGATCTCGTTGGTGACGTGCGGGATCACCTGCACCGTCTTGCCGAGGTAGTCGCCGCGGCGCTCCTTCTCCAGCACCGTCTTGTAGATCTGGCCGCTGGTGAAGTTGTTCGAACGCTTCATCCTGGTCGTGATGAAGCGCTCGTAGTGGCCCAGGTCCAGGTCGGTCTCGGCGCCGTCGTCGGTGACGAAGACCTCGCCGTGCTGGAAGGGCGACATCGTGCCCGGATCCACATTCAGGTACGGGTCGAGCTTGATCAGGGTGACCTTCAGGCCCCTCGATTCCAGGATCGCGGCCAGCGAGGCCGCAGCGATGCCCTTGCCGAGGGAGGACACCACGCCGCCGGTGACGAAAACGAACTTGGTCATGTGCAGCGGCCCTCCCTTGGGGCGCCGCCACACGGATGCGGGCGAGGCGGACAGGAGGGCCGTGGTGGTAAACCGGGATTATAGGAGGGCTGGCCGGCCGGGCTCAGCCCGTCAGTTCGGCGATCAGAGACAGCACCTCGCCCGCCGCCACCTCGGGCCGCTCCATCGGGAAGAGGTGTCCCCCCTGCAGGATGCGGATGCGCCCGTGGGTGAGCCGACGCGTCGCCTCCACGCCCACTGCACGCAGTTCGCGCGAGTGGTTGCCGCCGATGAAGCCCACCGGGCAGCGCAGCGGGTGCAGCCGCAGCACCTCGCCCAGGTGGTGCGGCAGGGTGTCGTAGATGTGGCTCTCGGTCGTGCGGTCGAAGGCCAGGCGCACACCGCCCTGCGGATCACCCAAATCGGGCTCGGTGCCGGCGGCCACGTAGTCGTCCAGCACGCGGGGGTCCCAGGCGGCGAACACCGCCTTGGCCGCGTAGTGCGCGCGGCAGGCTTCCAGCGAGGGCCAGTGCTGGCGGCGGCGCTCGGCCACCCGCCCGGGCGAGAAGCGGCGCATCAGCAGCGGGTTCGCCTTGGCGAAGCGCAGCCCCTGGGCCCGCCAGCCGGTGATCAGCGGGGAGTCCAGCAGCACGATGGCGCGCACCAGCTCGGGCCGGTGGCTGGCCGCCAGCAGGCTCAGGAAGCCGCCCAGCGAGTGGCCCACCAAAACCACAGGGCCCACCGGGCCGCCGGCCTGCAGGCCCTCGATGAAGTGGATCAGCTGCTCGCGCAGCTTGGGCCAGTTGCTGCTGACCGGCCAGCGCGGGTCGTGGCCGAACTTCTCCACCGCCTCGACGCGCCAGCCGGCGGCGCGCCACTGCTCGAACAGCAGGCGGTAGGTGCCGGCCGGGAAGCCGTTGGCGTGGCTGAAGACGAGGGTGGGCTGGGACATCGCAGGCGCACGAGGCAGAGTTGGCCGGGAGCTTAGGTGCCAGCCCTGTCCGCTGCCTGTCGACGTGGTGACAACCGAGGGAGAAACCCGGGCGCCGTGGCGCTCAGATCACCCGGTCGCCGGGCGAGGCGATCTTCTTCATCGGCTCGTAGCGCTCGGAGCGCGAGATCAGCGGGTGGGTGGCGTCGCCGCCGTCCCAGCGCGGGTCGTCGATGCCATCGAACACCTCGCGCAGGCGCTGCCCCCAGGTGCTGTGGATCATCTGGAAGTAGGGGTTCTGCTCGTCGATGCAGACCACCTGGTCGGCCGCCAGTTCGCCGGCCCGGTAGACCAGCAGGTCCAGCGGCAGGCCCACCGAGAGGTTGGACTTGAGCGTCGAGTCCATCGACACCAGCGCCGCCTTGGCCGCCACGTCCAGCGGCGTGGTCGGCGTGAGCATGCGGTCCAGGATGGGCTTGCCGTACTTGCTCTCGCCCACCTGGAAGAAGCAGGTCTCGCGCGTGGCCTCGATGAAGTTGCCGGCCGAGTAGACCAGGAACATGCGCATGCCCTCGCCACCGATCTGCCCGCCGAGGATGAAGCTGGCGATGAAGTCGATGCCGTTCTGCTTGAGCGCCGGACCGTCCTGGGCGTAAACGCGCCTCACCGCCGCGCCGAGCACGCGAGCCACGTCGAACATGCTCTTGGCGTTCCAGAGGGTGATCGGGTCCTCCCCTTCCGGCCCGGGGATCTTCTCCACCTGCAGGATCTCGCGCACCGACTGCGAGATGCTCAGGTTGCCGGCCGACAGCAGGCACATGAAGCGGTCGCCCGGCTTCTCGTAGACGATCATCTTGCGGAAGGTGCTGATCGAGTCGATCCCCGCGTTGGTGCGCGAATCGGAGAGGAACACCAGGCCGGCGTTCAGGCGGATGCCGATGCAGTAGGTCATGACGGGAATGAAGGGCGAGGAACCGAAGCTGCGACCACGGACGTTTCAAGCGTCCGAGGCCAGCGCCTTCAGTCGGTAAAGCAAGTCCAGGGCCCCGCGCGGCGTGAGTGCATCGGGGTCGATCTCGGCCATCGCCCGCTCCAGTGGACCGGGTTCGGCGGGGGTGACAGGTGTGACAGACCGTATTGTCGCGGCAGGCAATGACGGGGTCATGGCGGGCGCCTCCGGCTCCACGGTCGCGCCGAACAGGTCGATCTGCGCATTCGCGGCGCGCTGCTGCGCCTCCAGCGCATCCAGCGCGCCGCGTGCCTGGCGCAGCACCGGCGCGGGCATGCCCGCCAGCCGCGCCACCTGCACGCCATAACTGCGGCTGGCCGGCCCCGCCTCGATGGCGTGCAGGAAGACGATGTCGTCCCCGCTCTCCGCCGCCGACACATGCATGTTCAGCGCATGGCGGTGCTTGGCCGGGAACTCGGTCAGCTCGAAATAGTGGGTCGCGAACAACGTGAAGCTCTTGTTGCGGTCGTGCAGGTGGCTGGCGATCGCGCCAGCCAGCGCCAGGCCGTCGAAGGTGGAGGTGCCGCGGCCGATCTCGTCCATCAGCACCAGCGAGTGCTCGCTGGCACTGTGAAGGATCGCGCTGGCCTCGGTCATCTCCAGCATGAAGGTGGACTGCGCGTTGGCCAGGTCGTCGGCCGCGCCGATGCGGGTGTGGATGGCGTCGATCGGCCCCAGCCGGCAGCGCGCCGCCGGCACGTACGAGCCGATGGCCGCCAGCAGCGCGATCACCGCCACCTGGCGCATGAAGGTGCTCTTGCCGCCCATGTTCGGGCCGGTGAGGATGACCATGCGCCGTGCCGCGTCCAGCCGGCAGTCGTTGGCGATGAAGCTGCCACCGCCCGTTTCGGCCAGCCGCGCCTCGACCACCGGGTGGCGGCCCTGCTCGATCTCCAGGCAGGGGTGGTTGACGAACTCCGGCGCGCACCAGTTCAGCGTCGCAGCACGTTCGGCCAGCGCGGCCAGCACGTCCAGGCTGGCCAGCGCGCGGCCGGCCTCGGCCAGCGCCGTCAGGTGGGCCTGCAGCGCGTCGAGCACCTGCTCGTAGAGCCACTTCTCGCGCGCCAGCGAGCGCTCCTGCGCAGAGAGCGCCTTGTCCTCGAAGGCCTTGAGCTCCGGGGTGATGAAGCGCTCGGCGTTCTTCAGCGTCTGGCGGCGCTGGTAGTTCAGCGGCACCTTGTCGAGTTGCCCGGCGGTCACCTCGATGTAGAAGCCGTGCACCTTGTTGTACTGCACCCGCAGGTTGCCGATGCCGGTGCGCAGCCGCTCGCGCGCCTCCAGCTCCAGCAGGAAGTCGTCGCAGTTCGTGGCGATGCCGCGCAGCTCGTCCAGATCGGCGTCGAAGCCGGGGGCGATCACCCCGCCGTCGCGCAGCAGCACCGCCGGCTCGGCGGCGATGGCCTGCTGCAGCAGCGTGGCGATGGCCGCGTCCGGCGTCAGCGCGGCGTGCAGTTCCTCCAGCAACGGGGTGCCGACGGGCACACGTTCCCGCAGGGTCGGCAGGCCGAGCAGCGTCTCGCGCAGGCCGGCCAGCTCGCGCGGGCGCACCTGGCGCAGCGCCGTGCGGGCGGTGATGCGCTGCACGTCGCTGACGTGGCGCAGCGCGTCGCGCAGGCCCTCGCCAGCGCCGGACTGGATCAGCACGCCGATGGCCGCCTGGCGCTCGCGCGCCGTGCTGCGCTCGCGCAGCGGGTGCGTCAGCCAGTGGCGCAGCAGCCGGCTGCCCATGCCCGTGCGGCAGGTGTCCAGCAGGCTCAGCAGCGTCGGCGCCGCCTCGCCGCGCAGCGTGACGGTCAGCTCCAGGTTGCGGTGCGTGGCCGGCGGCAGCTCCAGCAGCGCGCTAGCGCGCTCCACGCTGAGGCTGTTGACGTGCGCCAGCGCGCGGCCCTGGGTGTGCTCGGCATAGCTCAGCAGCGCGGCGGCGGCGGCGTGGGCCACGTGCAGGTCCTGCGCGTTGAAGCCGGCCAGGTGCGCCACGCGCAGCTGCTCGCGCAGCTTGCGCTCGCCGAGTGCGCTATCGAACTGCCAGCCCGGCCGGTTCGTCAGCGGCGCGCCGGCCGCACGCAGCGCCACGGGGCGCCGGTCCGCCTCGGTCTCGGCGCTGACCAGGATCTCCGCCGGCGCCAGCCGCGCCAGCCAGGCGGCCAGCTCGCGCTCGCTGCACTCGGTCAGCCCCAGCTGCCCGCTGGCCAGCGCCAGCCAGGCCAGGCCGTAGGTGGCCGAGCCAGCCGGCCCGGTCTGGGCGATCGCCAACAGCCGGGTGTCCTCCCGCTCGGCCAGCAGCTCGGTATCGGTCACGGTGCCGGGCGTCACCACCCGCACCACCTTGCGCTCCACCGGGCCCTTGTTGGCCCCAACTTCGCCCACCTGCTCGGCGATCGCCACCGCCTCGCCCAGCTTGATCAGCTTGGCCAGGTAGGCCTCCACCGAGTGCACCGGCACCCCGGCCATCACCACCGGCTCGCCGTTGCTCTGCCCGCGGGTGGTGATGGTGATGTCCAGCAGCCGGTGCGCGCGCCGGGCGTCGTCGAAGAACACCTCGTAGAAGTCGCCCATCCGGTAGAAGACGAGCGTGTCAGGAAACTCGGCCTTGATGCGCAGGTACTGCTGCATCATCGGCGTGTGGCCTGCTAAGTCCTTGTCGGAGTTCGCTTTTTCTTTATCTGACAAGGACTTATCGCTGATGAGCATTGCAAGGAGTTGCAGAGAACTGCCGCAAATGGGTCGCTTTTGCGGCGCTTTTGTAGCTACGGCGTAGCTTTGAATGTTGCTACAACGTCGCTAGGAACAATGGAGACACTTCGACCGTGAAAATGAAGCAGGCGGCCAAGCAGGCAAATGCAAAGACTGTATTAGACAAGAGGACGGTGTCCGATTGCGCGTTCGATGCCATCCCGGTCTTCGATTCTTCGGGGAAGCAGGTCGGCACCTTGCCGAACGAGTCGCAGAAACACTACGACATCCACGATGCGCACAAGGAAGCGCCCACCGGATTTCGCCTGCGAGTGAACAGGTCCGTGAAGACCTACATCTTGGTCCAGCGAGTCGGGTCCAAGGTCAAGACGGTGACTGTCGGTCGGCATCCGGACCTCTTGCTGGGAACCGGGGTTGCGCCTGACCGAAACGCGCGGCTTGTCGCGGCCGAGCTCTCCGCCCGCTTGCGGCGTGGCGAGGACATCAACCAAACGAAGCGCGAAGAGCGCATAGCGGCCAAGAAGTCCGAGGTGACGCTCCGCGTGCTGTTCAGCCGATGGATGGCTGACTATGTGGCCAGCGCTAAGCGCGACCCGCGCGAAAACACCATCGCAGCGGTTGAGAAGGCGCAACAGCGGCTCGGCGACAAGCTGCTGGACACTGCTGCGGACGAGCTGACTTGGCGTGACCTGGAGGCGTTCTTCGTAGACAAGGCGACCAAGAGGGGGCACTTGACGGCCGCCGAACAGACCATCCGGTGGGTGTCAGCCGTCTACAACAAAGAAAACCACCGCATCACCCTGGATGCCCTTCAGGCGAAGGGGCAGCCCAACCTCTACGCGAACCCCGCCGAGATTTTCATCAAGACTGGTGCTCTGCGGAACAACGCAGAACTTGAGCGTGACTACGACAAGAAAGGGGTCCGCCGGCCACTCAGCGGGCAGCGTGAGCACTTTCAAAAGTGGCTTGATTACGTGGTCGCGGCGCGTCACGACCCCAAAAGGTCTCGCACTGGCGCGGACTACATGCTCCTGACCGTTTTTCTTGGCATGCGCCGAGAAGAGACCGCTGGTCTGGTTTGGAATGACCGGCTGTCTAGGGCTCCCGATACTGGTCACCCATTGCGTGGTCACAACTTCATCGACCTTGACCGCGCAGTAGTCGTCTTGAACGTAACGAAGAACCGATACGCGCACCGCATCCCAATCCCCGGCTTCATACTTCAAATCATGAGAGAGCGAAGATTGTTGGTTGGCGACTCGCCATTCGTGTTTCCGCGGGTGTCACGGTCAAAGCTGGCAAGGGCGACGCACTACAACGACCCGCGGTCGTTTCTCGAGCAGGTGAAGACTGGCATTAAAGTCAACTTTGCCATTCACGACCTGAGACGGACCTTCGGCAACGTGGTGACGGAGATGGGTTTGCCCGACCGCCTTGCAAAACAACTTCTCAACCACAAGAGCGGGGGGGTGGTGGGCAAGTACGCGGACCAGTCTCTGGAGCAGCTTCGACCAGTCATGGAGGATGTTGAGGACGAAATGCTTGCTTATGCAACAAACAGTCCGAAGCCTGCACGGCAGAGGCATTTCAAAACAAGGACTTACGCCTGATGCGCGCTCACGCTCCAACATCGCAGTTTCGCGACGCTAATCTGGACCGGCTGCTCGGCGACGAATATCTATTGAATGTCGACCAAGCCGCGCTCTACCTTTCGGTATCTTCGTCGACTTTGAACCACTGGCGCTCGGATGGGAAAGGTCCTAGATTTGTGAAGCTGTGCGGGTCGACCAAGGGCGCCATTAGGTACAGGCTAGCCGACCTGCGGTCATACGTCGAACAGAATACTTTCTCAAGTGTTGCGGAGGCAGGTTTGTTTAACGCGATGTCTCGTGTCAGCCACTATTGGTACGACTGGCAGGTCGTGCATCCATTTGTGGCAAAAGGGCCGCATTTCCTGGTTGATTCCGCGCTCGCTGACCGGGATGCATATGTTGCTGTGCTCACCGACCCATGTGCGCGCGTTCGCTGGATTCGGCCCTGGGTTGCGCTGAGACATCCTTGGCTCAAGCCGCAACGCAGGCTAGAGTTGTTGGGCCTGTTTTTGGCCTCCAGTTATGGTCAGGGAGCTGAGGTCGCAATCGACCTAGAATACAAACGCAACTTGGCGGCAGTTCCTGAGCAGTACTGGTGTGGCCATCCGGACTTGACTTTGGCTAGGGTGGACGAAACCAAAGGCGAAGGGCAATACTCGTTTGAATAGAAAAGCGAGCGGAGGTTTTTCTAGTACTCGAGCGGGAGACTTGCAAGACGCCGCAGGCGAAGTCTGGTCGGCTGTGGGGCCCGGCGATACCATGATGGAGGCTCGGCGGCTTTGTGGGTGTATTGAAATGGAAGTATCGTGCGCCCTGGGGGCTTGCCATATATCAGCCGCGAGATAGCGGGCGTCCGGCGAAATTTGCCAAATATCTTATCCGGTTAAGTGCAGTTGCGGCAATTTTGGCATCTGAGGGGGCTCTCAGGATGCCGTGACGGCGATATCCGCCTATGGTTACTGGGTGATTGCCCGAAATTTTTGCAATCTCCGTGTTTGTTTTGCCCCCGTCCGTGAGAAGATTAATCGTTTCCTCTGAAACTGTGCGCCGCTTATCGTGACGGAAGTCAAACTCTCTCGGATTTGCTTGCTTTCCCGCGTACACCAGATGAAACGGATTTATGCATCGCGTGTTGCTGCACGAATGCTTGACGACGTCATACTTATCGAGCGGCCCCAAGAACAATTTATAAATTAGGCGGTGTGCACCGGAAACCTCACCACAGACATCGGTGTTCTCAAGCTGGACGTAGTTGTCCACCGTAGGGGGCAGCCAAGGAGAAATGGTGCATTCGTGCGGCGAAAAGCCTGCGAACTCCCCTAGCCGGGACACTTCTTCGCTGAGCGGAAGGTGTGTTGGTTGATAAACACCGTCAGTAATATTCGCCAGCGATGACTGTTCTGCGTGCAATTTCTGGCGAGCTGCGCTGTGATGCCTTTCATCGCGAAGATTTTCTGCCGTCCCGCCAATGTAGAGGTGAAACGGATTGCAGCACGCATGAATCCCACAGCGATGCAGTACGCTATCTCCGGCTGATAGTGTTCCTATCAGCAGTCGCGCTACCAGTCGATGGCCATTCTGGGTGTACGACCCAATGGACTTTTTCACCGATAGTGAGGTGTAGCCGTTTGGGGCGCGATTTAGCCATATCGGGATGAAGCACGCCGATTTGCTGAAGCCAAGGAAATTGGGCCTTCCGCAGCTGAATTTGGCATAGGCTCCACTTTCTGCGTCATTGGTCCGATTGTCGATTGGCATTATGAGTGCTCCAAATTATTTGTCCGGCGCATGAGCGTGAGGTTGTTTAGTTCGGCCGTGGGCGGTGGTATATTATAATGTATTAATGACTCAAACGGTTGGCTATTGCCGCAAGGGTGCTGGTTCGGTTCTATGGATTTGTCGCTTCCTGCCAGTCGCTAGGGCTCGGCAGCAGAATTTCGAAGGATGGCTCAAAAAGTCGGAGACGGGCCCGGATGGGTTTACGGCTGGAATTGATGCTGCTGAGTTTGTCTTTCGCGGTGCAAGCTGTGCTTTGGTCGACGAGTTGGCGCTTTTGGTCCTTGTCGCACACAGGCGTGCGGCCTTAGCCAGTTCTATGCTGTCCCCGCATTCTCTTGTTTTATGGCGCCCCGCACGAGCGGGTGCTGAATGCATCGGGGGGGTGTGAGTTGGTCCCGAGGTTGAGACAGTTGCGTACGATTTATACAGGTCATACCGTTTGTACGATTTGTACCGTTATGACGATTGGTATGGGTTGGATGGATGTAAAGAGTTTCGGCGCAAGAGCAGCGGTCTGATGCCTGAGGCTCAATCACTTCCGCCCAGGCTTCACTCGCTCAAGTCGGTCGAGCACTTCTACAAGTTGAGTTGCGCTAAGGTCGACCAGCGCGAGCAGCCCGGCACGCACGACCTCGCTCTTGCTGGTGTTCCGGCCCTCTCTTGCCGCACGAGTTCTCAGTGTCTCAATGAGCCCGTGGTCACCTGGAGGCATCGAGAACGTGTCTCGAATCACTGACGCCTCGCCCTTGGTTGCGCCTGCCACCGGCGGAGGCGTGGCTTCGTGTGGCACCGCTACATCTGCTGTCACATCCGGCGGAACGGCGCCTTCGCCGGGGCCGCCCGCATCGCGCTTCATGCCCAGGAGCACCGAGTCTGCTCTGGAGAATCGGTCGTCGATGATGTCCCGCTGCGCCGTCGCGGTCTTGCGCAGCGCCTTAGAAAAGTCCCTCTTGGCCATCAATCCGCCCCGAGTCGGAAAAGAAGTTCGGTTACCACCGCTTCGACCTCTGCAGCAGCGGCCCTGTGGGCAGCGCCCATCTTGGATGGAACACTGCCTCGGATGGTGGCCTCCTGAAAACTTGTGCGGTTTCCCAGCTTTCCGTCGAGGAACTCAACGTCGTTCTCTCTCATCACATCCAATACCTGTTTTCCCAGGTTCGTCGATGTGACGCGGTTTGGCACGCCGAAGGCCCGCAGGCCAGGGTTGACCATGCGGGCTTTCTCGACAAGCTCGATGGCGCCGACCGTTGCCCAGAGGTCAGCCGGTGTTGGTTGCAGCGGGATGAGGCATACATCGGACACAAGAAGGGCGCTCTGGGACGCCTGCTCTTCGACGGAAGGCGGGCAGTCGATGACGACGTAGTCGTAGTCATTCACCAGCGGTTTGACCAGTTGATGCAGTCGGCCCTTCGCGTTGGCAAGCCCGATGACGGTCGCTGGGAACGGTGCAGTCTCTGCTGCGGCGCCGGCCCACTGTGTGGCGGTTCCCTGTGAGTCGGCATCAACGACCAGGACTCTGTTGCCGCGCCCGGCTAGCGCGCCCGCAAGAGTCATCGCGAGCGTCGTTTTGCCGGACCCGCCTTTTTGATTCGCAACGGTAATGATTCGTGCCGTCATGTTGTCATGCTCAGTTCTGGCTCGAGCCCATTCAAAGCGGCCTGATGTGGTTGCATCGTCGATACCATTTGTACGGTATGAAAGGATTGTATGGGTTGTACTATTTGCGCGTGAATATTGCGAGCGCACTAGTATCTGTTTGGGTGCCGAAAGGCATCGGTGTGAGGAATATTAACGAAACCAATGTCAAGACAATTGGGTTGATGGACTCGCCAGCTTTAATGTGGAAGACACCCAAGCGCGGACGTGTGGCTGCCTGACCTGAGGCTGGTCGGGGCCGCAAGGTCAGCAGGCAAGCGAGTCTCAGGTGGCGGTGGGGGTGGCGATGAAGCCGTGCTTGCGCAGCATTTTGAGCCAGCGCGGGGCGTTGCGCTGGACGTTCAGGGCCTCGTAGTCGACCTCCTTGTCTTGGTAGTGGGTGCCGTTGGCCAACATGGCGTAGACGGTACGCAGCATCTTGTGGGCCAGCGCCACGATGGACTTCTTGTGTCCCTTGCGAATGGCCAGCGCGTCGAACTTGGCCTTGAGCGCGCAGCGGGTACGCGCTGCAGCCTGGGCGAACTCGCACAGCAGCCTTCTGACCCAGGCGTTGCCCTTGCGGATGCGCCCGGTCTTGCGCTTGCCCGCGCTCTCGTTGTTGCCCGGGCAGATGCCCACCCAGCTGGCCAGCCGCTCGGCACTGCCGAAGACGCCCATGTCCGCGCCGATCTCCACCAGCAGCATCGCCGCGCCCTGGATGTCGATACCCGGCAAGGTCTGCAGCAGCTTGAGCTGCGGCTGCCAGGCGCGCAGTCCGTCCAGCAGGTATTGGTCCATGCGGGCGATGCGGGTCTCGATGTGCTCGATGTGCTGCATGATCTCCTGGGCCACGAAGCGGTGCGCGGCGCTGAACTGCTCGGTGCTCAGGGCCTCGAACAACTCGTCCCGGCTGGCCCGAAGGCGCCCCTTTTGATCCAGCACCTCGTACATGGCTTGGCCCGCAATGAGCGCCTTGACCATGGCGCGTGCACTGGCACCGTGGATGTCGCTGACCACCACGTTGATGCGCATGCCCGCATCTACCAGCACCTTGTGCAGCCGGTTCTTCTCGGCGCTGCACATGCCCACGAGCTTCTGCCGCTGACGCGCCACCAGACGAAGCTGGCGCAAGTCCACCGGTGGAATGAACGAGGCGCGCAACAGGCCCGCACGCGCCAGCGTGGCCAGCCACTGCGCATCGGCCATGTCGGTCTTGCGCCCGGGCACAGCTTTGACATGGCGCGCGTTGACCACCCACGCGATGATGCCCACCGCCTCCAGCGCCGCAAACGGGCTCTTCCAGTACACCCCCGTGCTCTCCATCACCACCACCTCGGGCCGAATCTCCAGCGACCATTGCGCCAAGGCACGGCGGTCGCGTCTGAAGGCTCCGAAGTCGCGCTTGGTGACCTCCACTCGGCCATCGTCATGCTCGACCACCGCACAGGCGGTGATCTTGGCCTGGTGTACGTCCAGCGCGATCACGCGTTTGTGCATCGGGGTCAGATCCATTGCCGGGCTCCTGCAGCTTGAACAACAATCACAAGCGTGCGGGCCCGCGCAGGTGCCGCCGACCAACGGCCTGCCGGGACAAAGCCTGGCGGCTCTCTTTAATGTGGGCTGTCGGGCGCCCGGGCTCCGCAAGGAACTCAGCAGCGCCCGCAGGCAATCCTGGGTACGAGTGGTCGGCAGCGGGTCAAGTTAGCGATCGCGGTCGAGTGCCATCAAAATATTGACCGACCTCTACCCGCTCAGGCCCGCACACCCTCAGTGTCTTCCATCATCCAGGGTGACCCGCCCGGGCCATGACAGTTAGCGGCTTCTTCGCCTTGCCAGTGATGGTCTGGATAACCTGGCCTAAGCCGGTAGAAATCTTGGCCAGCTTGACCACGGTTGCCTTTGGTGCGTCAATAACTGTGACGCCTCGGCCACAGCGGCGGATGATGAAGTAGTTTTTTATGGGAGAGGAGCCATATTTGGTTCGCTCCGTCTCACGTTGCTGTACCAGGATGCACGATTCAGCTACATCGTAGTAGTCATAGTTCAGGCAGCGACCTAGGTACCCATGGCGCTTGTGAAGTGCCATGTCATGGTACGGTGCCGCCAGCTTCTTGGCTGCGATGGCTTTGCTCAAAAGCTCTTGGGCAAGTGTTCGCAACTCCGTGGGCATATCCTTCAGAGCGCCATATTCGTTGCGACGGGCGGGGGTGTCGGCGACTTGCATTTTGGTTCCTGTTGGCTGTTCGAATGCGACGTGCATTCCCAGACGTATAGGCAACCAGATGCAGGATGAGCCTGAGTCGGACAGGTTTGAGAAGAAGATTCGGCCTCTGAATATGAGAATCACCGCCAAATACAAGGTGCTTTTCCGCGCAAAATTTCTTTGCGCGGCAGGCTGGTCTGCCGATGTGAGTCGACCTCCATGTACGCGGGCGTGAATTGGGCGCCTGGTCGTCTGCCCGGGCTCCAGACAATCCTGGTGTCTTTGCGTTCCGCAGGCGCCCCGCGCCGCACACATGTGCTCACCGTGAAGGGCGGCGGCTGGCGAGGGCCGGCCACAGACGGTGTCTTTGCGTCGCCAGGATGGGAGACATGCGGGCTGCAGGCGGTGTCTTTATCGGACCGACTGCGCCTCAGAGTCCCGAAGAGTGTGCGGGGCGGTGGGTTTCAGCTCAACTTCGACCGTCGGCCAGGCGTTCTCGCCGACGGCGCAGGCCCACTGCCTTACCGGACAATCTCGGTGACTTTGCTGTTCGTGGTGCCCTTGAGGGAGCGCTCAGCGGCCGTTGCACAGTGACATGTGCGAGCGAGATGCCCTATGTCTTTGGCTACTTCGCAAGAGCCTCAGAAGGCGCGGTAACGCGCCAGCGGCAGTCCCCCCCTGGACACGATCTCATCCGAGCTCACCAGGGCCCTTTGGTTCTCGGCCAACCAACGCTCACCTTCGCTGCTAGTCGGCCCGACACCGGCGGTACTCGCAACCACATCTGTTGACAACACGTCCAGAGCCGCCGCGCGCGCAGAACCGTTCGGCTGTTGCGCGTTGACGCTTTCGGCTGCTGGGCGAGTCGGGTTGTCGGGGCGGGGCAGAGCGTTTGGCAAGGTGCGGGCCTCGGTCATTTCGAAGCCAGCATAGCGCCTCTATCAGCGACGAACACGGGCGACCGGGTGAGCGCGTGGCCGCTTGTCTTCCGCTTTGGGTGCCTTCGCCTCGAGGTGGCTGCATGTCTCCCCCGTGACTTTCTGCGCAAAGTTCGCGTGACGTTGGCATGGCGAACACGGCTATATTGAAGGTCTGCATCTGACTAGTGCCACGGCGCTAGCTCCTCCCCCAGCCCAAACCGCTTTTCGCGGTAGCGGCTATGACTTAGCTCTCCGGTGACTTGCTCACTGGCGGCTTGGACAACTCTGTCCGACTCCCCTTCGTGTTCCGAGCTTCTGCTCGACCGTTCTTTAAAAATTTGCTCGCGACCAGCTGTCGGCAACCTCCGCGTCAACGGAGCCCGGCGGCTATGTCGCTACCGATTCGCCGGGAATGAGCGAAAAGGCCCCCGGCTGGCGGAGCACTGCGCAAACGTAGCGGCTTGCGCAACGCCATCTCGCGCTGCTCACGGCAGCAGCGATGGGCAAACGCGACCAGCAGCCGTCTCACCGCGGCGGTGCTGCTCCTGCCAGCGGCCCCGAGCTGTGGCTGTGTGCGTTGCATCGGTGCGCACGCCTGGCGGTAGTCCAGCTACCCACCGGCCATCCTGCCGCCGACTGCCCACGACGGGCCGCCCCCGTCACTGACATCACAACACGGGTCTTGCTGCCGAGCGCGGCGGACCTGCACTGGCTCTCGCCTCAGCGAGACACCGCCCCCATCAACGACCAGGTCGCGCAAACAAGCGCCGGTCCAAACAAGGAACTCTCATGAACAACAACATCTACTCTTTCCCTCAGCGTGCTGCCACGGTGAGCCAGCCGTCGTACTTCAAGCCCCGAGCTGCCGACCAGGACGTTCCCGTCGAGGGCGGCTTCCAAGCGTTGGGCATGTCGGACGGCAAGCTCGCCGTCATTTCCAAGCTGGACAAGCGCATCCACATGCTCCGCCCTGCGGAGCTCACCGAGCTGAAGATGAAGACGCTCTTTGGCGTCGCATGGTGCCGCGCGCACTACGAGGAGGTCGACGAGAAGAAGGGCGTGCCCGTCTTCGACCAGCGTGCGCTCGCGACCGAAATCGTCGTGCAATGCCAAGCTGCGGGCCCATACGTTGACGCGCTGCAGCGCAAGCTCGGAATCTGGAGGATGGACGACGGTGGCTTGGTCGTCAACGGGAGGGAGCTCTGGCGACCCGATGGCACCGTGCTGCCTCACGGGCTTCACGGAGGTCGTGTCTACCCGGCGTCCGGTGACCTTGCCTTCAACCGCGACACCCCCGAGGCCACTCACGCAGAGGTCCAACACGTATTGGCGGCCTTCAACTCGCCGCAGTGGTGTCGACCACTCGCCGGTGAAATCATCCTGGGTTTCCTCGGCGTTGGCATCGTGTCGGCCGCGCTGCGTCGGCGACCACACGTCCTGATGACCGGTCCGGCCGCATGCGGGAAGTCGACCATCCTCGAGTACGTGAGGTGGCTGATGGGTAATCTGGTCTATGCATGCACGGGCCCCCAAACGCTCGCGTCGTACTACCAAAGCCTGGGCGGCACGTCGAAGCTGGTTGCGAACGACGAGTTCGAAGCCGACCCGTCGCGGAAGGCATGCAAAGACACGTTCGAAATTGCCCGGATGTCCTACAGCCTACAAGAGGGCGATGAGGGCATCGTCCGAGGTACCGTTACCGGCAAAGCGCGTAGCTTCAGCTTCTTCAGCCCGTTCATCGCCGCAGGCATCAGTCCCGGGAAGTTGGAGCCGGCGGACCTCACGAGGTGGGTGGTGCTGGAAGCCAAGGGCAAGCCATCGGGTGTGCGGATGACCGAGCCGGAGGCACGCTCGCTGGGTCCGAAGCTCGCTCGCCTGTTCGTCAACCGCTGGAGCGCTTTCCAGGTCACCGAGGACGCGGTGCGCCAGTGCATCCTTTCGTCAGGTGGCGACAGCCGCATGGCCGACACGGTCGGCACGCTGCTGGCTAGCTACTGGACGTTCACCTCGGCTACACCGGCGAGCGCTGAAGATGCGGCCCAACTGGTGTCCATGTTGGGCGTCGAAGAGCGAATCGACCTGCACCAGGTCAGCGACGAGATTCAGTGCCTGGAGGCGTTGCTCACAAAAGTAGCACCGTTCAAGGTCCTGCAGGACGGTTCCGCCAACAACCGGCATCTTTCCATCGCAGAGGCCATCGAGGCGGTATGCCACGACCCGACTGGGCAACCGGACGTCGTCGCGCGTCTGGCCCAGCTGGGCTTGCGGGTGACCCACTTTCGGGGTCGCTGGACTCTCTACGTGACGAACTCGCATTCGCACCAAGAGTTGCGCAGGCTGTTCGCTGGCTCGAAGTGGTCCTCTGGCGGATGGGCCCTAGTGCTTCGCCGCCTGCCTGGTGGCACTGAAAGCACCCAGCGCATCGGGGCTGGGTCAGGCGCGGTCAAGGTCACGGCGCTCGATGTACCGGAACACCTGCTGCCGGCATCCGATAGCCCCTTGGCTGCGTAGGTCGGTAGCCGCCAGGGCAGCCAGGCGAGGCAACCGGAACACGAGGTTCTTGTTACCTCGTTACCTCTGCTTCGCGATAGCCACGCGCTCCTGACAGTCTTCATGCCGCAACAAGGTCGCCCTTCTTGATGTCCTGCTGAATGCTCCGGACGAGGCCGCCAGGTACGGCGCCGTTCTTGGCGTTCAGGACGACGACTGACCGTGGAACAGCGATGACCCGAGCCCCGAGTCGGGTTCGGGTGATGAGGTGGTAGTCGTTGAACGGATTTCTGCGGCCGCACGTCTCAATGATTCTCCTGCGCCGCACCAGCACAGAAGTCGCTGACACATCGAGAAAACTGAAGGTGAACGGGCGTGCCAAGTGGCCAGTGGCTTTCAGCAACTCGCCCCTGCCACTGGAAGCCCTCAATTTCCCGAGTGCAACTGCTCGCCTCAGCAGTTCATGGGCAAATGCATGGGATTCTTCAGGTATGGCGTCGAAAACCAGATGCTTGCACTGTTCGAGTCGCATGGTGCTTCCTGCTCTTGGTTGAAATGGAGAGTTCATTTCATTTGTATAGGAAGACTGAACAGGGATGATGTGCGGCGGCAGATGTTGTGTGCTTGTACGCTGAAATCAGCGGGAAAGTGGGGTGTACTGGAGGCATGGCTGCATTCACCCCAATAAAACGAAAATTCACCACCCTCGTCTTTGCTTCGCGAAATGACCGCGGGCATGGCGAAATTAAATAAAGGAACGAACAAATGATTGCGATTAATTCGGATTACTTCACCCCCGACTTCCGGCTTGCCAATACACAGTCGGCGTCCACTTGTGGGTCACTTATGATGGCACTAAGTATCCTTCTTAGTGCGAAATATGGCGGCACGCATACCGCCGCAATGACGCTTCTTGACGCTGATTCCGGGTCGTTTACCCATCCCATTGGAGGTGTACTGGAGGGCATAGAGTTTTTCGATGATGTGCCAAACTGTGGCTCGTTGGCTGTATGGGAGTTGCTTCCCACTGGCAGTATCAGTGTTCTGCGCATCGAGTCGCTCAGACCGTTCAACCTCACGTTGGCCGATTTTTGCCCAGGTAAAGATGAATGCCTGAGATTCTTGGATAAGCTGGATGATATTCTTGGTGCCAATGGCATTGTTGGTGTCGACCGCCAAATGATATTGCGGTGCGCGGTCCTGGAGTCGGGTATAAGAAACTATGACCGGGGAAGCGCTGCTACTTCGGATGACTTTTCTAGTCTGGTGCCCACCTGGTGGCCAGAGGTTGTGGAGTACGGACGGGCGCTGGGCATCACACCCCATCCGCAAAAGCCGCAGCGGCGAGGGGTGGTCTCGCTCTTTGACGACGATGACCTTGAATAACGCGTGCCTTCTAGGCACACGTTGCTGGGCTCGACGGCCGAGGTGAAGCCGCCTCCAGCGGGGCGTCAAGCCTGATAATTGCTATTATCAGGCTTGATTTTTTACGCAAAGTACGCCAATTCGCCCCGTCAAGCCGGGGCACAGGGCGCTTCCCCGTGCCCGTGCACAGATGTCCAGCGCCGGGGGGCACTTACCCGGAATCACAAAGCTGACCGGCATGCTCGCACTGCCACGGTGTGCCCCGAGGCTTGGAGTGGCGGCGGCGAGGGCGAGCAAAGCTGTAGATGCATGCCGCCCTGTGGTGAGTTGTCGGGCCGCTGTGAGCCCGCTGCGCGCTAGTGGGGTGGATGTTCAGCGGAAATGCACCTGACAACCCGAAGGGAATTTTCAGGAAAATCTTAGGACTAGGCCGGGCTTCGTCGCCTGCTCTTTGTCCATCCCGGGTAAGCCTGATGCACTGCAGGTAAATCATGGGGGTGCCCATGCGCTATACCGTGGGCAGTCGCTGTGACTGCGCTTCCACGCATCAGTGATGTCGCCCTTACTTACCCCCTCAGGTCTTGCCGCCGTTCTCGGCCTCGCTACCAGAACAATCTACAACCGAATCAGTACCGGCGGAGACCTTCCGCCGCACGTGCGCCTTGGAAACCTGCCGAGGTTCGTCGCGGAGGATGTCGAGCAGTGGCTTGAACAGAAGCGCCGTCAGGCTCCGGCCGCGCCTGTTGCCGCCGAGAGAGCGACTCAACGCGCGAGGCAGCTATGAAGCGTGCGCCGGTCGCCTTGCCCCCTGCGGAAATAAGCGACGAGTTTGCATTCGCCCATCGTGCGGTGGTCAATGCAGATGGCCTGTTTCGCCGCCTTGGCTGTGACGCAGACCACCAAGCAATTCTGGATGTTTGGTGGAGGTCAACCCACGGTGTTTACGTCCGATTCTGGGGGCCTAACCTACTTGGACAGAACGAGGCGCTGCTGCTACTGGCGCTGCTTGCTCGGGCAGGCGTACTTCATCGAGACAGCCTTCGAAAGGCTCATTCAGAGGAACGCGCTGCGCAGGCAGACCACCTTGAGTGGTTGAATAGTGCGGTCGCAACCACAGTCGAAGTTCATACTTCATTGCGACAACTCGCCGAATCGGTAGGTCTGGGGAGCGGTGGAGCAAGCCTCGATGCGGTTCGGCGTTCGTTGGAGCGACTTGGCGCAGTAAGCGTCTGGACAGGGAGAGAAAGCCTTGCCAAGCGCACTACGATGCAGAATCATCAGTTGATTAAGGTGAAACTTCAAGTCGATGGCAGCCTCTGTATAGCCCTTGCGCCGCTCTTGATTGACGCCATGCTTGGCTCTCGTAGAAATAATACCTACGTGCTGTTGTCCTCCATCGTGGGTATGCCCGCGAGCGGGTACTCCCGCATGCTGGCAATCCGCCTTTCCTGGATTAACCCTGGCGAGCGCGGTGAAATCGGCATTGATAGGTTGTCCGAATACTTGTGGCCTGGCCGGGCTCCGACACGGCTTGAGAAGACGAAGATTCGTGCCGCACTTGCGGTGCTGGGGCAGCACGGGTGGCTTGTGAAGCCGAAGGAAAAGCCGTCGCACGACGTTTATGAGATTACGCGACCGATGGATGCCGGCTTGCTTGCCGCAAGAAAGCGTAGAGTCGCCCCCGAAACCCCGATTCCGTCTGTGCGCTAAATCGGAAACAAGGGCGCTTGCCTGTGGGCGGGGCGATGCTATCCGCGATAGCGCCCCCATGCCTCAACACGATGGGCGCCAAGCCAATTGCGCCCACTTTTGGAATTCCTTCCCAAAAGAGGTTCAAGGCGAGCAGCGCTTGGCGCTTCTAGGTGGGACTGCCTTCCTGGCTAAAGCGATGGCCCGACTGTGCGAGCCGAGATTCCGGACGGAATTTAACTTGCACGGCCGGGCCAATTCCGTGAGGCAGAGGAGGGACAGGTTTTCGAGAGACGCAAGGCTTGATAGGTGCGCTATTCCGGAAACGGGGGGTGCGCTGTTTCGGATACACCCCTGCGCTAAACCGAAAACACTTTTTGGTAGGTGGGGCTCGGGAGAACTCCTGCCAATTGCTTCTTGTATTCCAGAATTTCGCATCGTTTGGCGCCTCGCAAGTACCACAGTGTTTCCCTATTACAGCAATTTTTTTCCCTACCACAGGGGCTGCGCTTGCTTCAGGACTTCTTGGATTCCGTCCCCCCGCAGCCGATGTTTGTGCCGCTTCTGCTCCCCACGCCAATTTCGTTCGCGACATTTTCCTCAGTTGGTCTGGGCTGACAGCGACGCGCCGGTTCTCGGTATAGAGGTTTCCGTGCGGCATGCTCCCTTCGAGATGAAGGCTGCACGTGTGTGGCCTGGTTGCCCAAGTGCGCATTGCGACTCGGAAACGAGTGGTGCGCGTTTCAGGCATGTCAGCCGCTGCGGCAGGCTTGCGTAGTTCCTCCGCTCGAAGCGCATTGACCGCGATGCGTAGTGCGGCCTGTTGGCCGCCCGGGCAACCAGGCGCGCTGGAGCGCGCTTTGCACTCATGGTGAGGCTCGCACCCTCATGCTGATGTGAAGTTCATGGGCAGGCGCGGAAGTAGGCCTGTGAGCAAGGGAGGGGGTGAGGCCCGGTAGGGCCGAGGGGGAACCGCAGGTGCCCCCTGTTGTTTCGAAGGACGAGAACTATTGACGGCGGGCTTGGCGAGGTTGAAGGGGTCGTTGGCATCTCGCGCTGGCGTTAGAACACCGGGCCCACACTTGAGTCCTTCGCCGCACCACTCATGGCGCGCAGGGCCGTGTTTTGCGGCCCAGCGGTCGACGTGTCAAAAGTCCAAGGAGGCCCACGTGTTTGGGGGGTATCTCGGTGGACTGAGCGACAGAGCATCTTCAGCACTCGGGTAAGCTAGCGTTTTACTAGCAAACTGCTTACAAGGAGGCTGCGATGGCAACCACGAAGACCCAAGTCTTCAGCGTCCGCATCGAACCTCATATCAAGGTTGCCATGCAGGCCGCAGCTGAGCGAGAGATGCGCAGCCTCGCCAACATGTTCGAAGTGATGGTCGTTGCCTACTGCCGTGAGCGCGGGTACCCGCTGCCGGGTGTCCCTGACGACACGTTGCCAGCACCAAAGCCTCGGAAGCGTGCGTCATGACGGCATCCAAGCTCGACGCATTGCAGGCGCTCGGTTTTCGATTTGGCCTCAACGGTCCGCACGCCGCTCGGACCATGATGCTGGACGACTTGTGCGTGCTGCTGGAGCACACGCCGGCACATGCAACGCGTGCCGACTATGTCTCGGCGGTGGTCGAGGACAACGTGCTCGGAAAGCCAACCCGCAAGGCCCGCGAACTGGCGCTGCGGCACATGGCAACTTTGTACGCGCTGGACCCTGCGAATCCCATCTTCCGTGCGCTTCGACGCCTCTGGCCGCTAGAGCAGGCCGCCCAACCGCTCATTGCCTTGGCGGTGGCCCTTGCGCGGGACCCTCTGCTGCGCGGCACCCAGACCTTCATTCTTGGGCAGGCGCTGGGCGCCCCTGTCCAGCGGGCGGCGGTGGAGGCCTATCTCGAGGCCTGTCACCCCGAGCGCTTCAGTCCCGCCTCGCTCAAGTCGTTTGCGCAAAACGTGGCCGGCACCTGGACTGCGGCGGGCTTCCTGCACGGTCGTGTGCGCAAGACCCGCGCCATCTCGCAGCTTCACCCCGAGTCCATCGCGCTCCTGTTGTTTCTGGGCTACCTGGAAGGACGCACAGGTCAACGATTGTTCTCGTCAGAGTGGACGAACTTGCTTGGTCGCTCACCTGATGAGCTAGAGGCGCTTGCAAACTCAGCGTCACATCGGGGGCTGCTCGTCTTCATGAACGCTGGCGGCGTCAAGGAGGTGCGGTTCCCCGGCTACCTCACGCCCGAAGAAGAACGCATCCGTCAGGAGGTCTCCTATGTCGTCTAAGGTCGCCAAACTGGTGTCCGCTTACCGCCAGCACCTCACAGTGCCCTGGCAGCCCGGACTCGCGGCCATCCAGCGCGTCATCTTTGCGGTCTACGACAAGGCTGACGAACTGCGGCTTCGTGCCAACGTCGAAGAGTTTGCCCTAGCGACCCAGCAGGCGGGCAAGCAGTGGTTGCTGGTGGACGTGACCAACGCGTTCCCCGAATGGATGGCAGCACAGGAATACCGCGACGCCTATTTCGAGTCGCCCGAAGACCTCGCGGGCTACCAGACGGGTGAGCTGACCGAGTTCCTCGCTGACCTGAACAGCAAGCTGCGCGCGCGTATTGAAGCCGACGCTGGGCCTGACACCGTCGTGGCGCTCCTGGGAGTCGGGGCACTGTTTGGCTTGGCGCGTGTCTCGTCCGTCGTCGAGGGAACGCCATCCGCGCGCGGCATCAAGGAGTCCGTTCAGGGCAGGCTCCTGGTGTTTTTCCCCGGTGAACACCACCCCGAAAACCACACCTACCGCCTGCTTGATGCCCGAGACGGCTGGAACTACATGGCCGTGCCACTGTTGGCGCAGGACTGAGCCCACACAACACACCGAAAAACCAGAGCAAGGACCACCATGCTGAACAGGGAAATCTACAACAAGGCCCCGAAGGAGAACCGGCTCGTCAACAACGGCGTGGCAGAGGTCTCCGAAGACCACTCCGCTGCCGCCCAGGACATCCTGCGCTACGAGTTGGAGACCTTCGTCTGCGACGGGCAGTACGAGAAGGGTCTGGAGACGATTCTCGACAAGTTCCTGGTGAACCTCGACGCCGGCACCGAACAGCCCGGCATCTGGATTTCCGGCTTCTACGGCAGCGGCAAGTCGCACTTGGCCAAGATGCTGCGCACCCTGTGGACCGACTACCAGTTCCCCGACGGAGCCACCGCGCGCAGTCTGGCGAAGCTGCCCACCGGCGTGTTCGAGCACCTGAAGGAGCTCAGCATCCAGGGCAAACGGCATGGCTCGCTGCACGCCGCGGCCGGCAAGCTGGGCGCCGGCGCGGGCAACAAGGTTCGCTTGGCCCTGCTGGGCATCATCTTCAAGTCGAAGGGCCTGCCGGCTCAGTACAACCAAGCTCAGTTGCAGATGTGGCTGAAGCGCGAGGGAATCCTGGACGCGGTGCAGCTCGACCTGCAGGCGGAAGGACGGACCCTCGAGAAGGTGCTGCCTGAGATGTACGTTTCGCAGGCCCTCGCGCAATCTCTGCTGAAGCACCGACCAGACCTGGCTGCCAACCAGAAGGACCTGCGCCTTATCTTGAAGAGTCAGTTTCCTGAGGTGCCGGATGTCAGCAGCGACCAGCTGGTGGCCGCTATCGAAGCCGCCTTGGAAGTGGATGGCAAGTTCCCGCTGACCTTGGTGGTGCTTGATGAAGTGCAGCAGTACATCGGCACTGACGCCGAGAAGGCCTTCCAGGTCCAGGAGGTTACCGAGACGCTGACCAAGCACTTCAACGGAAAGTTGTTGTTCGTGGGCACCGGGCAGTCCGCCTTGTCGGGCATGCCCAACCTGCAGCGCCTGCTGGGACGCTTTCCGGTGCCCGTGATGCTGGGCGACTGGGACGTCGAGAACGTCACCCGCCAAATCATCCTGGCCAAGAAGCCCTCGGCGCAGCCCGAGGTGGAGCAGGTCTGGCGCGCCAACCTGGGCGAAATCTCCCGCCACCTGCGCGGCACCAAGCTCGAACACGTCACCGACGATGAGGACGTGATGACGTCCGACTACCCTCTGCTGCCTGTGCGCCGCCGCTTCTGGGAGCGCGTTCTGCGGACCATCGACACCACCGGCACCGTGTCTCAGCTGCGCAGCCAACTGCGCGTGGTGCATGAGGCCGTGTTGGCTACCGCCGACGCACCGCTGGGCCACGTCGTGTCCGGGGACTTTCTGTACGACCAGATTGCTGCGAACCTGGTCTCCACGGCGCAACTGCCCAAGGAAGTGTTCGAGAACGTTCAGAAGTTCGCGGCCGGCGATGCGCACGCCCAGCTCAAGGGCAAGCTGCTCAAGCTCATCTTCCTCATCAACAAGCTGCCGGCAGATGCCGCGCTGGACATCGGGTTGAAGGCGACTGAGGAGGCGCTCGCCGACCTGCTGGTCACCAACTTGTCAGCCGGTTCGTCCGAACTGCGCAAGCAGCTGCCCGACCTGTTGGCCGAGCTGCAGAACAAGGACCGGCTGGTGATGGCCCTGGCAGGCGGCAGCGGGACCGAATACCGGCTGCAGACCCGAGAGTCCAGCGCCTGGTACGACGAGTTCCGCGCTCAGGAGGCCGAACTAAAGGCCGCCCCACAGCGGGTGGAACAGAAGCGCGCCGACCTTCTAAAGGGCCGCTTTGGCGATGTGCTGAAGAAGGTCCGTGTCGTTCAAGGCAAGGACAACGTCGAGCGCCGCCTGACGCCGACGTACGACGACAGCCTACCCAAGGACCACGAGAAGAGCCTGTACCTGTGGATTCAGGACGGCTGGCAGACCGAGGAGAAGTCCGTCATCGCCGAGGCCAAAGCCAAGAGCTCCGACAACCCCACGCTCTTCGCCTTCCTGCCGGCACAGCACAAGACCGAGCTGGCCAACGCCATCGTGGCGTTGGAAGCTGCTCGCACCACGCTGCAGAAGAAGGGCAGCCCGTCGACCGAGGAAGGCCGCGACGCGCAGCGGTCCATGGAAAGCCGCCAGCGCACTGCGGAGAAGGAGCTCTCCGAACTGCTGGACCAGTTGCTGGCCGGGGTGCGGGTCTTCCAGGCGGGGGGGCAGGAGGCCGTTGATGGCAATGACCTGGCTGACCGCATGAACCGTGCGGCCAAGTCGTCAGCCATCCGCCTGTACAGCCAGTTCGATGCCGCCGACCACGCCATGTGGAGCAAGGTGCTCGATGAGGCGCGCAAGGGCAATCTGGAGGCGCTGAAGGCCGTGGGCCACACCCAGGAGGCTGACAAGCACCCGGTTTGCCAGAAGTTGTTGGCGTTCATCGGCCCCGGCAAGAAGGGCGCCGAGGTTCGCGACAACTTTGAAGCGCCACCCTTCGGGTGGCCGCGTGATGCCATCGACGGCGCGCTGTACGCGCTGCTGGCTGCCGGGCACATCAAGGCCTTCGACGCCGCCTCGAAGGCCGTGGACGCCAAGAGCCTCGACCGTGCAAAGGTTACCCAGGCCAGCTTCCAGCGCGAGAGCGTGAACATCACGCCGCCGCAGCTCATCAAGATTCGCGGGCTGTTCAGCGCGGTCGGCGTGCCTTGCCAGCCCAAGGAAGAGCTGTCCAAAGTGCCGGCGCTGCTGGCCAAGCTGCGCGAGCAGGCGGCCAAGGCCGGCGGGCAGGCCCCCGCACCCGAAGCACCGAAGCTGGCGTCCATCGAGGCCATCGAAGCCCAGAGCGGCAACGCCCAGCTGCAGGAGCTGTTCAACCGGAACGACGAAATCGTTGCCTTGTCGAAGGCATGGACCAAGACCGCGGAAGGCATTGCGAAGCGCCTGCCCGTCTGGCGCAAGCTGAACGACCTGCTGCGCCACGCCAAGGCTCTGGGACCCTATCCGACGCTGAAGGCCGAGGCCGATGCGATTGAGGCTCAGCGCAGCCTGCTGGCCGACCCGGACCCGGTGCGCCCGCTGCTGGACAAGACGGTGGACGTGTTGCGCCAGGCCCTGAACGCAAAGCTCGACGGCTTCCAGCAGGCGTTCGCGCAGCAGCATTCGCTTTTGGCGGCCGATGCCGACTGGAACAAGCTCAGCGCCGCGCAGCGTGATGACCTCGGCACCAAGCATCACCTGTCGGCCCTGGCTGCCCTGGAGCTGGGTACGCCCGAGCAGCTGCAGGACGCCTTGGACGACTGCGACCTAGAGCATTGGGTCTCGAAGACCCAGGCGCTGCCCAGTCGCTTCGAGGCCGCTCGCCATGCGGCCGTTCAGCTGCTCAAGCCCAACGTCGTCCACGTGGCGCTGCCGAAGCGCACCCTGAACGACGAGGCCGAGTTGAAGGCTTGGCTGTCTGAAGTCGAGGCTTTGCTGGTGACCAAGCTCAAGCAGGGGCCCGTGGCGCTCTGAGCGATGAACAAGGAGGCCAGGTAGCTCGGTCTGCGTGACCCCGTTACCTGCGTTACGTCGAAAACAAGACACAGAACACCATGTCGCCCCAAAGCATCAACAACCAGCCCCTGGCCAAGCCCCTGCGCAGCCAGCTCGAAGCCACCGTCAAGTCCGCCCGCGACGTGGCCGAGAAAGGCGCCCAGGCCGCTCTGAGCCAACTGGCCGTGGGCGAAGCCACCGCCCCCGGCTACTTGACCGACGACCTCAAGGCCCTGCGCCGCCGCCTGCGCGCCCACGGCCGCGCGCTGGGCGACAAGAAGGCCAGCGACGACACCCAGGCCCTGCAGCACCTGGTCTGGGAAGTGGCCTACGAGCATTGGCACCGCATGCTGTTCGCCCGCTTCCTGGCAGAGAACGGCCTGCTGCTGTGGGAGCCCGGCGCGGCGGTGTCGCTGGACGACTGCGAAGCCCTGGTGCAGGAAGCCGACCCGGCGATGAACCTGGGCGCCAAGACCAAGTGGGAACTCGCCGGCAAGCTGGCCGCACGCATGCTGCCCCAGGTGTTCAAGCCGCAGAGCCCGGTGTTCGAGCTGGCCTTCGCGCCGGAGCACCAGCGCGAGTTGGAGCGCTTGCTGGCCGCGTTGCTGCCCGAGGTGTTCAAGGCCAGCGACAGCCTGGGCTGGGTCTACCAGTTCTGGCAGGCCAAGCGCAAGGACGAGGTCAACGCCTCGGAGGTGAAGATTGGCGCCGACGAGCTGCCCGCCGTCACCCAGCTCTTCACCGAGCCCTACATGGTGGACTTCCTGCTCCACAACTCGCTGGGCGCCTGGTGGGTGACACGCCACCCCGGTCAGACCTGCCCCGTGCCACTGACCTACCTGCGCACGTTGGACGACGGCACGCCCGCCGCCGGCAAGTTCGAAGGCTGGCCTGACCGGCTGGAAGACTTCAAGCTGCTGGACCCGTGCTGCGGCTCGGGCCACTTCCTGGTGGCGGCCTTCCTGCTGCTGGTGCCCATGCGCATGGCGGCCGAGGGCCTGAGCGCGATGGACGCGGTGGACGCCGTGCTGGCCGACAACCTGCACGGCCTGGAACTGGACGCCCGCTGCGTGGAAATCGCCGTTTTCGCACTTGCCCTGGCGGCCTGGCGTTTCCCAGACGAAAACGGCGACCCGCTGGGCGTGCGCGCCGACATGCCCGCGCCGCAGGTGGCCTGCTGCGGCCTGAAGGTGGCGGCCAAGCCCGAGGACTGGATGGCCCTCGTGCCGGATGACGCACCGAACGCGGCTTACCTGCGGCAGGAACTGCGCCTGCTGCACGCCAGCTTCGCCCAGGCGCCGCTGCTGGGCAGCCTGCTGGACCCGGCGCGCAGCCTGAAGAACGACCTGGCCACATCCAGCTTTGACACCCTGCGCGACCTGCTGGGGCGGGCACTGGCTACCGAGCGTTCGGCGACTCTGTGGGGGCAGGCCAGCGAGCTGCAGGACGACAGCTGGGACTTAGCGCTCACCGCGAAGGGCTTGCTGGATGCGGCCCGGCTGCTGGACGGGCGCTATCACCTGGTGGTGACCAACGTGCCCTACCTGGCGCGCGGCAAGCACCACGACACGCTGAAGGACTACTGCGAGGCCCATTACCCCGAGGCCAAGAATGACCTGGCCAATGTGTTCCTGGAGCGCTGTCTAGAGCTCAGCCGCGACCAAGGTGCAGGCGTGGTGCAAATCGTGATGCCGCAGAACTGGCTATTTCTTTCCAGCTACAAGAAGCAGAGGCAGTCGCTGCTCAAGTCGGTTCAGTGGAATCTGCTGGCTAGGCTAGGCGAAGGAGGTTTCGACAGCCCGCAGGCAGCGGGTGCATTCATCATCTTGCTCACTCAGACCAACGCCTTGGCGACTGAGGGCCATCAAGTGCGAGGTTTGGATGCCAGCGCGCCCAAAGCGGCACAGGAAAAGGCAGCGCTGCTACGCGAAGGTGAAATGCTGACCGCGAGTCAGAAGGGGCAGTTAGGGAATCCGGACGCAAAGGTGGTGCTCTCGGGCAATGCTTCGGGGACGCTCCTTAAGCTGTACGCGAAGAGCAACCTTGGGATTTGTACTGGAGACTACAGCCGCTTCGGTCGCTCGTTTTGGGAGGTTTCCAAGATTGAGGGAACCGAGTGGGCCTTCCAACAGAGTTCGGTCGAGTCTGTTTGCGAGTACGGCGGCGCTTCGCAAGTGTTGTATTGGCAGAGCGGCAGTGGCGAGTTTCTTGCCTATCTGCGTGAGCGGCTCGGGCCAGAACAAGTTGGGTCTTGGCTACGGGGAAGAGAAGCCTGGGGCAAGAAGGGAGTCACAATCACGGCGACCCGTAGCCTGCCCGTTACGCTCTATTCTGGCGAACTGTTTGACAACAACGTTAGCGTCGTTGTCCCCGACAAAGATGAGTATCTCCCTGCAATATGGTGCTACTTGTCGACAGGCAGCTTTCATGATGACGTCAGGAGCTTCAATCAGCAGCTGAAGATTACTGACCAGAGTTTTGTCGAGGTCACATTTGACCTTGAACATTGGCAACAAGTCGCCGTCGAGCGCTACCCCAACGGCCTGCCCAAACCGCATTCCGACGACCCCACCCAGTGGCTTTTCCATGGCCACCCGCAGTCAGCCACCGACCCACTGCAAGTCGCCGTCGCCCGCCTGGCCGGCTACCGCTGGCCGGCCGAGACCGACACGGCGATGGAGCTGGCAGACGAGGCCCGCACCTGGATTGCGCGCTGCGACCAGCTGGCCGAGCACATCGACGACGACGGCATCGTCTGCCTGCCCTCGGTGCGCGGCGAGGCGCCCGCCCATGACCGTCTGCTCAAGCTGCTGATTGCCGCCTGGGAGACCGTGCAGCCCGGCAGCTGGAAGCCCACCGTGCTCGACAAGCTGCTGGCCGATGCCGACTGCGCCGGCAAGGGCCTGGACGTCTGGTTGCGCGAGAAGTTCTTCGAGCAGCACGCCAAGCGCTTCCACCACCGCCCCTTCATCTGGCATGTGTGGGATGGCCTGAAGGACGGCTTCGCCGCGCTGGTGAACTACCACCTGCTCGACCACAAGAAGCTGGAACGCCTCATCCACACCTACCTGGGCGACTGGATACGCCAGCAGGAGGCCGGCGTGCGCTCTGGCGCTGACGGCGCGCAGCAGCGCCTGGCCGCCGCTCAGGACCTGAAACGTCGCCTGGAGCTCATCCTCGAAGGCGAGCCGCCCTACGACATCTTCGTGCGCTGGAAGCCGCTGGCCGAGCAGCCCATCGGCTGGAACCCCGACCTCAACGACGGCGTGCGCCTGAACATCCGCCCCTTCATGACCGCCGAGGTGCTGCGCCACAACAAGAAGCCCAAGCTCAACATCACCTGGGACAAGGACAGGGGCAAGGACGTGGAGAGTGCGCCGTGGTTCAAGACCTTTGGTGGCGACCGCATCAACGACCACCACCTGACGGTCGCGGAGAAGAAAGCAGCCCAGGAGGCACGCCGTGGCTGACTACGAAGGGATGCGATGGTTCAAGTGCGACTTCCAGGTTCAAACGCCCGAAGACGCTGCGCACTGGGATGATGCTGATACGCGGCTGCCGGAGCCACGCCTATCTCCGGTTTTGCCGGCGCCGGATGCCAATGGCGTGGTGGGACCTGCGAAGCCAGATGAAAGTCGCCTCCAGGAGATTGCGCGGACCTACCTTCGTCGTTGCCATGAGGTCGGCTTGGAGCTGATTGGCGTTACGGACCACAACTTCTCTCAGAGGACGGACCCTCGGGAGTGGTTCCTGACGCATCTGGTGGAGCAGAACAAAACGGTCGCAGGGGAGTTGGGGCGACAGCCGCTACACATCCTGCCGGGCTTCGAGGTGGACATTGGCTACCACGTGCTGTGCCTGTTCGAGCCGGCGAGGAAAGAGCGCGACATCCGGCGGGTAAACAAGCTGCTCTGTAAGCTCGGTCTGGACGAAGGCGAACGGTTCCAACGCGGCCAACCCAGGCCCTTGCGCAGAGCGGACGCGAATGTCTCGCTCAAGGACCTCATCGACCTCGTGCAAGGCAAGCGCAATGGCATCGTCATCGCGGCACACGCCGACCAAGCGGACGGCATTCTGGAAGGTGCCCGCAATGCGGACGACTACAAATACAAGAAGTTGCTTGCCTTTGAAGTAACCCAGAGTCCGCCTTCTAGGAGGGTTCTCGACATCGTTGAAGGGCGGAACCGTGAATGGTCCAGAACTGACTGCCACCCCGCCTACGTCATGTCGTCGGACGCCAAGTCGCTCAAGACAGACGACCAGGGGCAGCCCGTCGCCAACTCGCTGGGCTACCGGCACACCTGGCTCAAGATGTCCAAGCCTTCCATCGAGGCGCTGCGGCAAGCATTCCTGGACCCGCTGTCCCGCATCCAGCTGCAGGGCGCTCGCCCGAGCGAGGCGCTGGTGCATCCACGCATCACCAAGGTCTCGGTTCGAGGGGCGAGGTTTCTGGAAGACCAGGACGTGCACTTCTCGGAGGGCTTCAACTGCGTCATCGGCGGTCGCGGCAGCGGCAAGTCGTCTTTGCTGGAGTACGTGCGGTTTGCGATTGCGCACGAGGACCCGGCAGCCAAGACCGAAGACGAAGACCCATCTTTGCAGCGCAAGCGCAAGCTGCTGAAGGAGTCGCTGACGCCCGAGGCGGAACTGCGGGTCACCTTCGAGGTGGGCAACGGGGTGTCGGACACCTTGGTCTACGCGCCAGGGAAGCCCGCAGGCCAGCAACGGTGGCTGGATGGTCGCGAAGTGGCTGACCTGAACACCGTGCTTCGACAGCTCCAGCTTCAGTTCTTCAGCCAAGGCGAGCTCAGCCGCATGACCAACGGCGCGCAGGGCCAGGCTCAGGTCTTGGCGCTGATTGACACGGCCGCCGGAGCATCGCTGTTGGAGCTCAAGGCGACCGAGCGCGACCGCAAGGCGCACCTGAAAGCACTCTTCCAGAGCACACGCGACGCCGCCCGCCTGCAAGCTGAGGTCGCCGAGGCGCAGCAAGAGGCTGTCGAGCTGGCGCGGCAGTTAAAGGCGCGCGAGGCGGTCCAAGAGGACTCGCAGCTGAACCAGCTGGCACTGGAGGCACGTAGGCACCTCAACCGCATGAAATCGGCGGATGCGCCTGTCGTGGAAGCGGTGAACCAGGTACTGCAGCAGTTGGGCACGTCGCTGGAGCCGCTATCCGCCAGTGCGGACAACTGGCCGAACGCGGCTTGGTTCAAGGGCGCCACGACGCAGATGGAGCAGGCGCGGGCGGACTTGGCCGCGGCCATCACCAATGCCATGACTGGCTACCAGCAGGCGATGACCGCTTGCCTTGGGGAAGGCGCCACCCAGGCAACCGAGCAAGAAATTGCCGCCGTGCAGGAGCGTTTCCGCGCAGCATGCGTGGCGAGTGGCATCCGGGAAGAGGACATCGCCCGGATGCAGGGCCTGGAAGAAAAGCGCCAAGAGAAGCTGAAGTTGGTCGAGGAGCGACAGAAGCGACTGGCCGAGGTGCGGATTGAAGCGGACAAGTTTCCGCAGGTGCTCAGCGAGCTGCACGCGGTCTGGCGCTCGCAGTTCGATGCCCGCCGGGCAACGGCCGAAGCCATCCAGGCAGCTGTGGCCTCCCAGACCGTCCGGTTGACCACCGCCCTCATGGCCGACGAAGCGTCGTTCAAGGCGGCCTGGGCGCGGTTGGCCCCGACGGACAAGCGCGGGAAGCTGGCTCGCCGATGGGACGACTACGGTGACGAGCTGTTCCGTGAGTGGAAGAAGCGGGCCGATGCATCCGTCTGGGAGACGCTGGAAGCGGCAAGAGCGGACACAGGGGTGCTTGAGACCGTGCTCTTGGAAGGCCTGCACCAAGCGCTGTTCGTGCACCTCGACGGCGAAAACACCCGCCCCCTGTGGGAGGACGTGCGCATCTCCCGCGTGAGCGACGGCATCGACGTTGAGCTGTTGCGCGAGGACCGAACCGTTGCGGGCTCCATGAGTGGTGCCCTGTCAGAAGGGCAGCGGAACACCGTCCTGCTGAACCTGATGCTGGCACGCGGGGAAGGCCCCATCGTGATTGACCAGCCCGAGGACGAGCTGGACTCGAGCTTCATTTACCGCACCCTGGTTCGCGACCTGAGGGCTGCAAAGAGCAAGCGGCAACTGATAGTCGCCACGCACAACGCGAACCTGCCGGTCAACGCGGACGCCGAACAAATCTACGCCCTGGAGGCCCGGGACGGGCGTGGCAAGCCCCGCGCCCATGGCGGGCTCGACCGCAAGGGCGTGGCTGAGGCGGTGCTGGACATCATGGAAGGCTCAGAACAAGCCTTCAAGCAGCGCAGCGAGAAGTACCACTTCTGACGCGAGCGACCACCAGGGAGAACAAGGGCAACCATGACCAAGAAAATCAGCGGCGCAGAGTTCCCGCTCGCCAAAATCTTCAGCTCGGACTTCGACTATGTCATCCCGAGCTATCAGCGCCCCTACGCCTGGACGACGGTCCAGGCAGGTGAGCTTTTTTCCGACCTGCATGACTTCTACTGCAAGGAGGACAAGGAGGACACCTACTTCCTGGGCAGCATCGTGCTCATCAAGGAGGAAGGTAAGCCGCATGCCGAGGTGATAGACGGTCAGCAACGACTGACGACGCTGACCCTCCTGCTGGCCGCGTTGACCCACCGCGCCTCGGGGCAGATTCGCGATGCGTTCCACCGCTACCTGTGTGAGCCCGGCAACGTGCTGGAAGGCCTCGCCCAGAAGCCCCGGTTGACCCTGCGGGAGCGTGACAGCGCGTTCTTCAAGCGCTATGTGCAGGACGTGGCCCTGGACGAACTCCTGGCCCTAGACCCTGCCCAGCTGGAAAACGAGTCCCAGCGGAACATCCAGGCCAATGCGCGCCTGTTCTTGCAGCGGCTGGATGCGGCCTTCGGTGCGGACGCGACGGCGGCCACACAGTTCGGCGGCTTCCTTGTGCAGCGTTGCTTCCTGGTTGCGGTCTCGACGCCCAGCCAGCAGTCCGCGTTTCGGGTCTTCTCCGTGCTCAACAGCCGCGGCTTGAACCTGCTGCCCACGGACATCATCAAGTCTGACGTCATCGGCAAGGTGAAGCCTGCTCTTCGGGATGCCTACAACGACACCTGGGAAGAGCTGGAGGTGGAAACCGGCCGGGATGGTTTCGCCGAGGTCTTCGGGCATATCCGCATGATTTATGCGAAGGACAAGGCCCGCCGGGCCTTGCTCGAGGAGTTTCGGGAGCGGGTGACCGCGAAGGTGCCGTCGGCCGAAGACTTGGTCACGAAGGTCATCGAGCCCTACACCCAAGCCTATCTGGTGGCCAAGCATGCGCAGTACGTCTCCACGTCGAACGCCGCTGAAATCAACGCCTTGTTCCGTTGGCTGAACCGCATCGACAACTCGGATTGGCTGCCCAGCGCGATGAAGTTCCTCGCCGAGCACGAGTCCGATGCCAGCTACGTGCACTGGTTCGTCAAGCGGCTGGAGCGGCTCGCGGCATGCATGCACGTGTGCGGCTATGACGTGAACAGCCGAATCGAGCGCTACGGGCGGGTCCTTTCGGCGCTGGAGAAGCCCCATTCGATGGCTTCGCCGGTATCTGCCATCGAACTCACCGACCACGAAAGGACCAGCTTCCTGGCGCAGCTGCAGGGCGAGGTCTACCTGATGACGGCTCGGCGTCGGAACTACCTCATCCTTCGCCTTGACTCCTTCCTCGCCGATGGGGCGGCCACCTATGACCCCTCCATCCTGACCATCGAGCACGTCCTGCCGCAGACCGTGGCCAAGGATTCGGTCTGGGCAGCTCAGTGGCCCAACGTGGCCGACCAACTGCGATGGTTGCACCGCCTGGCCAACTTGGTGCCGCTCAATCAGCGTCGCAACTCCCAGGCGCAGAACCACGATTTCGAGCGCAAGAAGAAGGCCTACTTCGGAGGCAAGCAGGGGGTGTCGTCATACGTTCTGACCACGCAGGTGCTCAGTACGCCGACTTGGACGCCCTCAGTGGTCGAGCAGCGCCAGAAGGACCTGATGGACGTCCTTTCGACGTCCTGGGGCTTGAAGTGATGGCAACGCGTTTGAAGCCGTAAAGGCCGGCGCAGGGAGGAACACAACCATGGATATTCGTCTCATCGAGAAAACTGGCGTGCCGGCCTCGGAAATCGATGCGCATCAGCGCATCCAAAAGGGCTTCGACGCGGCGGCGTTCTCAAAGGGATGGCGGGGCTACGCCTCGTTCAAGCTGCCACGTGGTGGGCCTGGTGCAGGGGATGACGACTTCGACCTTGTGCTCGTCACGCACACCCACATCGTCGTCCTTGAACTGAAAAACTGGAGAGGCGGCAAGCTCACTGCGCGGGGTGGCAACTGGTATGTCGATGGTCAGCCGCGCGGGCGTTCGCCGGTTCCCCTGGTCAACCTCAAGGCGAAGCGACTGGGTACGACACTCAACACCCGTGTGGGCCCTGCGAAGACGCCGCTGGTGCTGTCCTTCGTGGTGTTGACCGGCAGCATCACGGAGCTCGACCTTTCGGAGGAACCGAAGGAAGCTGAGTCGGTGCTCTTCTTGGACGAGCTTCTGGATTGGGCCAAGCAGGCCGAGTACCAGAAGTTCATCACCCGCCCGGCACGCATCAACCCGCTCGGCTTCCTGAACGCCTACGACCTGTTCTTCGAAGGACAGAAAGGGCGTCCGGCGGGTTTCAACATCCATGGCTACCGCCCCGAGGCTCAACCGCTTTGGGAGCACCCGCGGAAGCTCTACGCCGAGTTCCGCGCCAAGGAAAAGCAGGACCCGGACAAACTTGCCTTGCTCCGGCAGTGGGATTTCGGGGCGCTGGGCAGCGAGCTCATTGGCGAAGGTGAGCGCGGATTCATCGGCCTGCGCGAGCAGCGGGTTTTTGAGCATGTCGAACCGCGCAACGAAGAGCTCTCGCGCAGCTTGCTGCGGCCGATTGCGCGCATGGCCGAGTCCGATGTCACCCGCGACTTCGCTGAACTCTATGCGCTGCCACCCAAGGTCACCCGGCTAAGCGAGTTTGTCAATTCAGGGCTGCCGAAGCTTGCTCCGCCAGAGCGCGTGGTGCTGGTGAAGGCCATGCTGCAGCGCTTTGCCGACTTGCATGACCTGAACGTGGCCCATCGTGACATCGGTGCCCACTGCCTGTGGGTCGAGCGCCCGGCCAAGGTGGTGATTTCGGGCTTTCCGGCGGCCTACTACCCGACGATGGCGACCATCGGCACATTCCGCGAGCGGGTGCAGGTGGAGCGCTCCAACCTTCCCGAGGATTCCGGCCAGTTGGAGGGTGCCACGCCGTTCAGGCGTGACATCTACATGCTCGGCGTCCTGGCGCATCTGATGCTCCATGGGGAGCGTCCACCACGCGTGGACGGTCATTTCGTCTGGGAGCCAAGGGCGTCGGATGCCTTCGGCGGGGTGTTCGATGCCGCGCTCAGGAAGGCACTCAGCGCAGAGCCCAAGGTTCGCTTCGAGACCGCCCGGGACATGCTGGAGGCTTTCAACGAGGCGTCCAAGAAGGACAGCGAACAGGTCATCGACCTGGTTGCCTTCGAGGTCTACCGGGCCAAGAGTCGGGTGCGTGACTACCCGGAGGAAGGGGAGCCCCTCACCGATGACGATGACTTGTTGGCTTTCCGAAGCACCTTTGAAGGCCAACCGGTCCTGGTCAAGGAATGGCATGGTGTCGAGCCCGACCTGAAGCGTCCGGACCAGGCCATCCGCCTGCTCTCCTTCCTGGAGCGGGCGAGGAACCTCCGTGCGGCCGCGCTTCCAGGTGTGGCCGGCGTGCTTGACAGCGGCCTGAGTCGGCGCAGCTTGCTGGTGGTTCAGCGCTGGGTTGAAGGTGAAACTCTGGCCGATTGGCTGAAACGGCCGCAGGAGCGTGACGCGCGGTTGGGCGTGGCACGGGCATTGACCAGCACCCTGGCGCAGATGCACGCCTTCGAGTGGCCGCATGGCGACATCAAGCCGGACAACATCGTCGTGAACGGTGAAGGTCGTCCGGTGCTTGTTGACATGCTGGACTTCAGGCGGTCTGCCAGCGACGCCTACTCCACGGCTTACCTGCCTTCGGACTACAAGACTTTGTCCCCACTTGCTCGGGACCGCTATGCCTTGGCAGCGGTTCTGGACGAATTGCTGGTGCAGGGCCAGGACGAAGCAAGCCTGCTGGGCTTGGAGCGCGTGCGAGAAGAGATTCAGCGCCTGCTCACGGAGCGGCTGGTCTCGGCGCTTGAGCCCCTGCAGAGCGCTTTGGACGGCAAGGGGCAGTCGACCGACCTGCCTGACGTCGAACCGTACCGCATTGCCATTCGTGGGCTCGCCGGCACGGGCGTACAGGCAGGCGAACTGCTGGGCGACAACGGGTACTTCTATCTCACAATGGAGAACTCCCGGAAGAACCCAGGCTCCAGGTTGATTCATCTGACAGGGGCTGGCGTCAAGCTGACCGTGGAATGGCAGCCCCGAGAGCGTCGAGCTGCTTGGGTCACGGTCAAGCCGGCCGACCTGTCGCAGCTCATCTGGGCGCAGGACAAGTGCCTTGGACGGATTCGAGCCAGGCTCGTCGTGTCCGACGGTCCCAGAAATGATGCCTCTGACCTCGAGCCATCGCTGGAAATCTGGGACGAGGAGTTCAGCGACCAATCGACGCAAGAGTCTGAGGATGAGCGGTCTTCCGACTCGCCCGCTGCAACTGTGTTGGCCAAGAGCGCGGTTGACGATGGTGCTGAACCTGCTTCGGTCGTCAAGGAGCCTGAGATTGACGTCGAGGAGCTCTGGCGCGGCCTACTTGCAGCGGAAGAGGAATCGCTGCCAGTTGCCACCGTCGTCGGTGAGGCACGTCGCAACCCGCAGCGTGAACATCAGATGTTGCTGCCCTGCGCGCTGGACGGGGCAGGCTTTGACCCCGACATCGATGACCACACCTGGGTCGAGCGACAGAATGCGGAGGGACTGTGGCGCCGCTGTGGCGACCTGGAACTGCGAGACACCTCCCTTGGTGCGAATGCCGAACTCGCCATCGAGCGTTGGGGCGGCAAGCCGCCGAAGCCGGGCGACAAGCTCAGGCTGCGCAGCAACATGGAAAGCGCGTCGCTGTCGCGCCGGGCTGCAGCGGTCGAACGCATCTTGGAAGGGCGCTCTGTTGTCCCTGACCTGATGGCCTACTTTCAGGCGTCGGGTACGCAACCGGTGCCGATGGAGTTCCACCGTCCTCCCGAAGAAGCGTTGGATGCCTACGCGCAGGGCAGCAAGCGGCTGAACGACAGTCAGAAGGAGGCCTTCCGCAAGGCGCTGCAGTTTGGCCCCCTGAGCTTGCTTCAAGGGCCACCAGGCACGGGTAAGACGTGGTTCATCGCTTCGCTCCTGCACTATTTGGTGACGAAGGAGGGTGCGCGTCGCGTCTTGGTCGTGAGCCAAGCGCATGAGGCCGTCAACAACGCCCTGGAAAAGGCGCTGGAGCTGTTCGAGGCCAAGGGCGTCGCCTTCGACGCTGTGCGGCTGGGGCACGAGTCCGTGGTCTCGGAAACCATACGGCATTTGCACTCTTCGTCGATTGAGCAGTCATATCGAGAGCGCTTCAAGGCTGAGTACAAGGAACGCGTCGTCCGGCTCGCCACGGAAATGGGTCTGCCAGGGGAGTTCGCGGCAGCCGCCGTGAAACTGCACGTCAACGTCGGTCGTCTGGTCGACCAGATTTCAGCCTTGGTATCTGAACTTCCGGCTCCCGCGCGAGGCCGCAACCGAGATGCCGACCAGGAGGCTTCCGCCGAGGAGGTGGCAGCGCAGCGCGGTCGGCAACTGACGGAAGCTTTGCAGGAAATCTGCAAACGGGACTATCAATACGATGTTGGCGAAGTGCAGCTTGGCGAGGTGTTGGACGACCTCTACGGCCAGCTGGCAGACCAGTACGAGGTTCATTCTCCGCAGGCTGTCGAGCGTCTTCGACGCCTCCTGAAGATGTCGGACGACTGGCTCAAGACCCTGGGCGAGCCCGCCGCCAACTTCGTCGAGTTCTTGGCCAAGTCACGGACGGTCGTGGCCGGGACCCTTGTGGGCATCGGTCGCCGGGCAGCCGGCGTCATCCAGAACATGTACGACTGGGTGGTCATCGACGAAGCGGGCCGTGCTGCTCCGAGTGAGTTGGCTGTCGCGATGCAGACTGGACGACGCATCTTGCTGGTGGGCGACCACAAGCAGCTGCCACCGACGTTCGAACAAGAAGTGCGCGAGACGGTGTCGAGGAAGCTCGGCTACGCGCCTGACTCTCGAGCGTTTGCCAGTGACTTCGAACGTGTGTTCGACTCCACGTACGGGCTGACAGTTGGCGCTTCGCTGAAGGAACAGTACCGCATGGCTCCCACCATCGGGGAGCTGGTATCGGAAGTCTTCTACGGCAGCCGCCTTGCGACCGGCCGCGGCCCCTCCTGGCTGGACACCAGTCTGCTTCCTGCGCAATTGCGCCATGAGGTCTGCTGGGTGGACACCTCGCCGCTCGGGCGCAGCGCCTTTGAGAGTGCCTCGCCAGACCGTATCGATTGTTGGAACGACGCCGAAGCTGGCGTGGTCATGGGTGTGCTTCGTGCCCTGCTGCAGAACCAGGGGCTGGTTCGGGCGTTGAAGGAGGGGCTTCAACCCGGTGACCCCATCGTGGGCGTCATCTGCATGTACTCGAAGCAGCGTGAGGTGCTGAACCGCCTCAAGAGCGAGGCCCGCTGGATTCCGGCGGACCTTCGGCGACTGGTCAAGGTTGACACGGTCGACAGCTACCAAGGCAAGGAGAACCGCATCGTTATCCTGTCGACGGTTCGCAACAACGCCCAACAGAACCCGGGGTTCTTGCGGAGCCCGAATCGCATCAACGTGGCGATGTCGCGCGCCATGGAGCGGCTGGTGGTCGTCGGTGCTGCGCCCATGTGGAGAGGCAAGAACGAAGGGACACCGCTGGGGCAGGTCCTGAAGAAGATTGAGTCGCTGTGTGCGGCCGACCGGGCCACCATCGCTAAGGCTCAGGAGTTCCGCGCATGAGCATCGACCATATCCCGTTCAACAGAATCACCTTCGCGCTGCCGGTGCAGCCCTTCAAGGTGACCGCGTTTATCTCCACGCAGGAGCGCCTGCCTGCTGTCACTGAGTTCGTGCTGAGGCTCCTGCACACCTGTGGGCGCGTGTCGTTGGCTGGCTTCCGGGACTACTTCGGGTTCTCCGAGGCTGAGGCGCTTTCCGTCATCGAGTCACTGGACCGGCAAGGCTACGTCACGTTGTCCGAAGACCAGCTGACACTCAGTGAAGAGATGCGCCAACGCTTTGAGACATCGCCCGACGATTGCCCATGGGTGACGAAGCTGAAGCGCCGTACGGACGTCGTGCCGTTCGACTTGTTGACGTTTTCGATGCTTGGGCGGGCCGAGTTTGCGTTCGCCTCGGCGAACTGGGTGAAGCTGAACCCACCGCCTGAGCTCGTCGGCAATAGCTTGGAAAAGGCTCGCCATGCGTACCGGGAGAGTTTCGTCCGAATCGAGCGTGAGACGGCGCGGTCGCGTGGCGAGGAGCGGGAGCGGTCCTATGGCGTCCACTCGATTGAAAGCATTGAAGCTCGAAAGCCAGGTTTTGTGCCGCTGACCGTGAGTCTGGAGGTTGATGCGAAGAATGCAGTGACGGCAAGGTTGCCGAACGAGTTCGAAGCGGGGGCCAGCCTAGAACTGCTGACGGAGTTCAGGGAGCGCGTTGCGGCTTCTTTGGAGAGCCACGCTCAAGTTGGCGAGGACGGCGTGCAGGAGTTCCTCGCGTTGTTCGAGCTCGACTTCCTTCGTCCATACGCACTGGAGGCCGACCTGAACGCTCACAAGCTGGCCACGGACGTCGAACGTGGTTTGAGCGCTCCAGCAGGTATTCAGCCGCTATTCGGCGGCGTGTATCTCAAAAGGAATCGCGACGCGGTGCTGAGTCACATTCATGAGGCGCGAGGTGGGCACAAGGGGCAGCCGAGCTTCCAAAGCTCGCTCGGTTGGCTCGCACCCGACTACGCGCTGTGGGGGCGCGGCGACGACTTCAAGCAGTCCGTGGATGCCTTTCGGAAGGCAATTCGGAACATCGGCAAGGGCGATGACCTATACGTGTTCGACAGAGCGGAAGAGCGTCAAGAGGCGGCCGTGAGAAGCATGTACACGGGTACAGGCCTGGTTGAACTGCACCTCATGCGGCCGCCGCCCGCTTCGTCGGCACGCTGGCATGCTTCCCTCGAACTGATGCTGTATCCCGGGAGGTTCGCAGTGGTGCTGCTTCACGCGGCGCTGCCCTCGTCGCCTGGTGCGCGCGTGCCCTTCGGATTCATTTCGACCCGTCCGAAGCACTTGCGACTGGTCCATCAGCTCATGCTCGAAGCCGGGAACGGAAACCGTTACGCCGGGCGTTGGAGTCCCGGCCGCGAAGGCGGTCCAAGTCGGCCGCAGACCCTCTTCGCCGCGTGCTCCTTCCTCGCGTACTCAGACATCCAGCTGCCGTCTACTCCATGACGTGTCTCAAATGAATCTCAAGTCAAAACTCGCTGAGGCGCTGCAGTCTGCGGCCAAGGTCAATCGGTCCCTGATGACCGCTCCCGCTGCGGTACTTTGGGCAGACCCTGACCGTCAGTGGCAGAAGGTCATCCCATCGCTTGCCGAGTGTGTCCCTGGTCTTTTGACCTTGGGGGACTACGAGCCGGGGGCGAATCGAGGTCCGAGCATCTGGCTGAAGGCCGTTGTCGGCGGTGCGATACCGTTGCTCAAGCCCGGTGCGCTTCCTGTCATCTACTTGCCTGGCATCAGCAAGGCAGACCTGAGGGCTATCGAGTCATGTCCCCGGGACCTGCAGCCGCTTGCAGAGTTGCAGTATCGCGGGACGTTCTGGGGTCAGGTGAACGGGAAGGACTGGACCGTCAACGCCTTCCTGACGTCCAAGGGTGGTGGCCTCGGGTTGGACGTCGCCCAAGACAAGGTGACCCAGGAGGCGTTGGCCCAGGTACTTGATGCCGGCGTGCTGATGGAGACCACAGTGGCGGACCTCCAGGGGCGCTCCATCAACGCGGAATGGTTGCTCAGCCTTTTGGCACCGAACCCCACCCGCGACCTACTGCTGTGGATGAACGAACCATCTGTTGTTCAACATCAGTGGGGTGATGTTCTTTGGAGCGTTTTCATCAAGCGCTGCAGGTCTGATTTCGGCTTCGACCCGGTCGCAGACGGAGTGCTGGTGGCCGCCGAGCGCCTGGCCAAGGGCGAAGGCAAGTGGGCTGCGGTTGCGGTGCTGTACCGCGACTCGTTCGCCAGCTTCCCGAACGTGTACCCGCTGTTGGCGAAGGTGCAGCCACCGCAACTTGGGCTCTTCCCCGACCAGGACCAGTTGGCCGGCTACCCGCAGGCCAACGAGCAAGGTGAGGGCGCGCTCCGCTACGCCCTGTCGGCATGCGCAAGCATGGATGCCGCTCAGGCCCGCTCTGCTGTGGTCTCCGCGGAGAAGGAGCACGGGCTGCGCCGCGGCTGGCTGTGGTCACGCATGGGGCGGTCGCCGTTGGCTACCGCGCTGGAACACCTTGCGGACGTCGCCCAGAGAAGTGCCGCTCTTCCCATCGGGCGGACACCGGCAGAGCTGGCGGCGAGCTACCAAGAAACTGGCTGGCAAGTCGACCAAGCTGCGTTGAAGGCACTTAGCTGCGCCCATGCCAAGAGCGACGCGGAGCCCGTTGGTGCAGCGTTGCGGGCGATGTATCTGCCCTGGTTGGAGGAGTCCGCCAGGAGGCTGCAGGACGCCGTCAAGGGCACAGGGGGCCTGACCGTGCTGCCGACTCAAGACACCGAACACCTGCCGGAGGGGGTTTGTACGGTCTTCGTCGACGGCCTGCGCTATGACGTCGCCAAACTGCTGGAGCAGCGCCTTTCGTCGCAGGGCAAGACTCGCCTTGAAGCGCAGTGGACCAGCATGCCTTCGGTCACGGCATCTGGAAAGGCCTGGTGCTCGCCGGTGGCCAACCTCGTCGCAGGGACTGCAGACGACGTTGACTTCGAACCCAGGGTGGCTGCCGACGGCAAACCGCTGTCGGGCCACAACCTCCGTAGGCTGCTGGCCGAACAAGGTGTGGCACCCTTGGAGAAGCACGAGACGGGTGACTCGCAAGGTCGCGCCTGGACCGAGGCCGGTGACCTGGACCACTATGGGCACGAACATGGTCTTCGCCTCGCGCGGGACATGACGACCCAGCTCGACCAAGTTGTTGAGCGCATCGCAGAGTTGGCCGATGCCGGCTGGAAGCGTATCCGTATCGTCACCGACCACGGTTGGCTGCTTGTCCCTGGCGGGCTACCGAAGTCCGAACTTGCGAAGCACCAGGCCGAGACGCGGTGGGGACGCTGCGCCGTACTCAAGGACAGCGCCCACGGCACGCCGCTGACCTTCGGCTGGGACTGGTGTAAAGCCGTGCAAGTGGCTTACGCCCCAGGGGTGACCAACTTCATTGCGGGCGCAGACTACGCGCACGGCGGCATCAGCCTGCAGGAGTGCCTTGTCCCCGTCCTGCAGCTGGAATGCGCCGGCGCAGCCGCGCCAGGAACAGCGGTGACGATTCAGTCGGTCAGCTGGAAGGGTCTGCGATGCACGGTGGTGGTGGCGGGCGCCTCGCCGGGCCAGCGGGTGGACATCCGGACGAAGGCGGCGCTGGCCTCCAGCTCGCTGGCAGCAAGCAAGCCCATCGACGGCGGCAAGGCCAGTCTCGCGGTGGCGGATGATGAGCAAATGGGTACAGCAGCCGTGGTGGTGGTGCTTGGTGCTGACGGTGAGGTCCTGCAGAAGCGGTCCACTACGGTAGGAGAAAAGTGACGATGCAACTCGACGAACTGGACCGCAAGGCCACAACCGCCTACGAGGGCTACGTGGTGCGCAAGGACTTGGTGCGCACCTTCAGCCGCCAGTTCCCGGTGCCGACCTACGTGGTCGAGTTCCTGCTTGGCCGCTACTGCGCCACGACGGACGAGGCTGAAATCCAGGAAGGCCTGGACATCGTGCAGCGGCAGCTGGGCTCCCGCACCGTCAAGGCGGGCGAGGAGGAGCTGTTCAAGGCCCGTGCCCGTGAGTCAGGGTCCGTCAAAATTATCGACATCATCACAGCGCGGCTGGACTCGAAGACGGATTCCTACGTCGCCAGTCTGCCCAGCCTCCGGCTGACGGATGTGCGCTTGACCCCCGAGTTGGTCAAGGAACATGAGCGGATGCTCACCGGCGGCTTCTACGCTGAGGTGACGCTGGGCTACGACGCCTCGATAGCCCAGGAGAAAGGCGGCCGGCCCTTCGGAGTGGATGCCCTGCGTGCCATCCAGCTGTCCAAGCGCGAGGTGCTGGACGAGCTGGCCAGGGGACGCGAGCAATTCACGACGGCCGAGTGGCGTGACCTGCTGCTGCGCAGCGTCGGCTTTGAACCGGAAACCCTGGCGGAGCGGGCCAAGGATGCGTTGCTGCTGCGCATGGTGCCGTTCGTCGAGCGCAACTACAACCTCGTCGAGCTGGGGCCACGCGGCACCGGCAAGTCGCATCTGTTCCAACAGGTTTCGCCGTATGCGCACCTCATCTCAGGCGGCAAGGCCACCGTGGCGCGCATGTTTGTCAACAACGCCAGCGGCCAACGTGGCTTGGTGTGCCAGTACGACGTGGTCTGCTTCGACGAAGTGTCGGGCGTCTCCTTCGACCAGAAGGACGGCGTCAACATCATGAAGGGATACATGGAGAGCGGGGAGTTCTCCCGTGGCAAGGAAAGCATCCGCGCGGACGGCTCCATCGTGCTGGTCGGCAACTTCGACGTTGACGTTGAGCACCAGCAGCGCATCGGTCACCTGTTCGGCCCATTGCCGCCCGAGATGCGCGACGACACGGCCTTCATGGACCGCATCCACTGCTTCCTGCCCGGCTGGGACGTGCCCAAGCTGAACCCGGGGCTGTTCACCCAGCACTTCGGATTGGTCAGCGACTTCCTGTCCGAGTGCTTCACGCAGCTGCGTGGCCAAAGCCGGGTTTCGACCTTGCAGGGCCGCGTCTACTGGGGCGGTGCGCTCTCCGGTCGGGACCTCAACGGTGTCAACAAGACCGTCAGCGGCCTGCTGAAGCTGCTGTACCCGAACGCGGAGACGCCGGTCAGCGACGAGGACCTGGAATGGGCCGTTCGGCTCGCGCTGGAAGTGCGGCGGCGGGTCAAGGAGCAGCAGAAGCGCATCGGCGCTGCCGAGTTCCGCAACACCCACTTCAGCTACACGATGGGTGCCGAAGGCGTCGAGAAGTTCGTCTCTACGCCTGAGCTGCAGAGCCAGGGGGGCATCGGCGACGAGCCGCTGGAGTGCGGGCAGATTTGGACATTAAGTCCGGGCGGCCAGGATGAACATCCCGGTTTGTTCCGCCTGGAGGCGACCGAAGGGCCGGGCAGTGGCGTGAGGGTTCTCAACAACCCGGTGCCCGCGCCGTTCAAAGAGTCGATTCGTTGCGCCGAGCAAAACCTCTATGCGCGCTCTCAGCAACTTGTTGGCGACCGGGACCCGAGGTCGCACGAGTTCTCGGTGCAACTGCGTGGCTTCGATGCAGCCAAATCTGGCGCCAAGACCGGCGTGGCCGCGCTCATCGCGTTGTCCAGCGCGCTGCTGAAGAAGTCTGTCCGCGGTGGCCTGGTGGTGGTCGGCGAGGTGACCCTGGGCGGCACCATCGAGCCCACCCACAACGCTGTGACGCTGGCCGAAATCGCGGTCGAGAAGGGCGCCAAGTCCCTCCTGTTGCCTGTCTCGTGCCGTCGGCAGTTGTTCGACCTGTCCGACGAGATGGCGACCAAGCTCGATATCGAGTTCTATCAAGACGGGCGGGATGCGTTGTTGAAGGCGCTGGCTGACTGATGGCACGACCCTCGACAGTGAGCGGTCCGGCGCACGCGCTGAGGGGTAGGTGCGCGCCTGCAGCCATCAGGGTCACCAACCTCTCCGACCTTCCGGGAGTTCGTCCGTGCCCGTGTAAGGTCGGACAGCAGCACGGGGCTGCATGACTCTTCTCTAACGTCGGAGAGCTCGACCACCCTACGTATTGCCGTCCCCTTCCTGGCCCCCTCTGCACGCGCGTAGCCTCCCTATGCTCACCGATGGCGCGGTGCTGCCCGGCCAGCCCTTCAGACAGGCCCTCCTGCCCACCCCAAGGCTGCAATCGGGACCGGTGTCGTGCCCGCATTGGCGCTCGACGGAGCGATGACGAGGACCTTGGGGGGAGAGTTTCCTGAGACCCCGGGTGCCCATTCGCCGCAATCCTGTGCGGCATCAGGTGTAACGCCTGCCGATACTCCTGCCTGGCGTCGCCAGTGACCTCAAGCCTGGCATGGCCGAGTCAGCCTTGCAGGGCAGACATCGTGCCCGACGCTCGCTCCCGTGAGGCATCTTCGCAGGCCGCGAGCGAAGCGCCGCGGGTGGAGCCCACCCGAGGTATGGCACTTCCTCTGATGTGACCTCGAGGTGGGTGGCCCCGGCTATGCCGACTGTATGCCTCGCGCAGCGGCTTTGAGCTGGTCGTCCCTACCGCAGAACGAAGTCCTGGGAGGCGCATCTGATGGAGCCGCTTCAGGCGACTTGCTTGGCAACCGGCCAGTCGCCTGCGCAGGTGACTGGCGAGGAGCCGGTGTGGTGCCGTGCAAGGGCGTCACCAAGCTCTATCGTGGGTGCTTCGCACGTTGTAGTCAGGTTGCGCTGGGTGGCTGTTCCCTGGCTTGCTCGTCGGCGTACTTGCGGGAGTTGTGCGGGCGGGCTTCTTGAACTCGCCTCGGGGACTTCATCGCTACTGGTGAGGGGCAGGCGGAGTTGTCCAAAGCGCAACCTGCGATGTTCCATCTTCGGCAGTTTTGCAGGCCTTGGCCGGAGGGCCCTCTCGGCGCTGGTTGCCAGGTGCCCAAGGTCTTTATCGGGCACCTCCGCTGTGCCAGCTCGGCGTGCTTCTCCAGGCTCCTGCGTGGAGCATCAACACGAAGCTGTGCTGGAGGCAGCGGCAATCCCGTTTGGCAAGTGTTGCGCTGCAGCTCGGCTTGCTTAGGTGAAGCACCGGAGGCGACGTGGCGGCGAAGTCCGCGTCGCTCGGGATGCATACCCGCAGTCACCTTCCTGGTTGCCCGGGTGCCACCGGCACCCAACCCCTCGCCGGTGTCGTGTAGGTTGGTCGCCGTGCACGTTGGAGACGTTCGGACTGCGCCTGCGAGACACACGACTTGATTGGGATGGGAGCTGAGCGGCACAGAAAACGGACGGGTCTACGGCGTAGCGCCGCTTCGCGACACCCACGCGTGGCGGCGACTGGGCCCAGGTGGAACATCGGCCGAGAGGTGTATTTGTCCAGGCCGGCGGCTGCGAAGGTCGAGGTCGCAAGCCGCCGGAGCTGGTCAACGAGGGAAGTCCGGGCTGCGAATCCCTTCGAGGAACCATGGACCCACAGTCAGCTTCAGTGAGCCGCGCGTCTTCAGCAGCTTGGCTGCTACCTTTGGCGACGCGTAGCCAGTGAAGTCGAACTCGTACCCCGAGAAGCTCTCGCCGCTGTGGCCTGTGAGTTCCGTCGGTTCTGCGTCGACAAGCTCCTCGGCCTCGGCAACGGTGAGGTTGAGCTCAGCCGCCAGCGCTTCGGCCAACGTCCGTTCTCGCTCATGCTCCGGTTCGAACTCTCGCCAGGCTTGGCGCACCGCGCGGACTACGTGCGGGCCGTAACCTTCGAAGTAGTCCTCCACCTCGCGTTTGGTCGAGGCGGAGAGGGGGAAGCTATCGTCGCGCAGGATGTCCTCGGCAAGGTCGCCAACCGGGTCATTGCGGTCACGTTGAGTCTCGAGCCAACGATGGAACCGGGACCGAGCCGCATCGCGAGCGGCTCGGGCTGCTCTCGCCTGCGCTTCGAGGACATTCGGCGCACCGTCCGGCCGAAGCTTCCGTCCACGCTCATGCGGTGGCAGCTGGTTCCAACTGGCTAGGTTCGATAGGAATTTCTCGCCGTCCTTTCCATCTGTGTGATAGCTGGCGGGCACCAAGTGGTCCAGCGGCCAGAAGACGTCACACCTGGCGCAATAGCACTTCGAGGGGTCGCTTTCGGACACATCCCCGTGTAGGTAGTACCGGTAGCCACCCATGGGGAGCGGCCGAGCGACCGGCGCGGAAGCGGCAGCAGCAGCAGCAGTCTGAGCACCGCTGTGCTTTGCCAGCAAAGACCAGTTTGTGAAGCCGTTCTGGCCTGCAATGCGGTCCAGCGCTTCGCTGTGGGTGATGCTGAGTTCGCGACTGAGCTTCTTGGCTTCACGACGGAAGCGCTCAAGCTGCGCAGAGGAAAAAGAAGTAGCCATGACTTGACTCCGCGGTCGCGGTGACTTCGATGCGCCCACACACCGAGCCAGCAGCGACCATTGGAAGGTCAAGGCAAGACTCGTCTCAGAAGAAGTTCTCGCTGTCGATACGACTGCGCCTTGTGGGCGGGCAAGCCGGCGGGACGGCTCAAGCTGGAGTGTAGTGCCACGGCGGACATGACGCGGTCCATACGCTGTGTCCGGAGGTCTACGGCCCTCACGCGCCGACGGCCAGCCGACACCGCTTGTGGGGCTGGTCCTCGGCAGCAGCAGTGCTCTGAGCACCAAGGCATGTAGCTGGCGTGACTCGTCGTGGAGCGGCGCGCGTGGGGCGGCGCTCGAGCTCGCAAACCTGATGCTCGAAGAACCGTCTTTACACATGGTGTAAAGACGGTCTTGACGCATGCGGCCTGTCGCTCTAAAATATCTGCATGGAAGTTGAGTTCGACGATGACGACCTAGACCGCTTGGAGACCGATGCCCAGTTCACCGCTGGGCATTCGCAGGAGGTTGTGCGGGCCTATCGAAGACGTATGCAGCAGATTCGTGCTTTCAGAGATGAGCGTGACTTTTTGGCTGTCAGGTCGCTGAACTTTGAAAAACTCAAGGGAAACAGAGCAGGACAACATTCAATTCGACTGAATTTGCAGTGGCGACTCATTCTGGAAGTTCGGGGTGACCACCCATGCAAAGTCATCGGAATTATTGAAATTGTCGACTATCACTAGAATCTGGAGAGACCATGAACGCACGCGTGCCTGCTGAAGTATTCCCGCCAGGAGATTTCCTGCGGGAGGAGCTGGAAGCGCGGGAGTGGAGCCAGCAAGAGCTGGCAGATATTCTTGACCGACCGCCCCGCCTGATTAGCGAAATCATTGCTGGGAAGCGCGCCATCACGCCTGAAACCGCGAAGGGTCTGGGTGACGCCTTCAGTACTTCGCCCGACTATTGGATGAACTTGGAGAGTCAGTATCAGCTCTCGAAGGTGAAGATTCCTAACGACAACGTCGCCCGCAAGGCTCGGCTTTACGACAAATTTCCGGTCAGGGAAATGCTGCGCCGCGGCTGGGTCCGCGCTAGCGAAAATATCGATGTCCTAGAGCAGAGGTTTTGCGCATTCTTTTCGATTCCGGACATCTCTGCGGAGCTTGAGCTCAGCCACAGCGCTAAGAAGACCCACGCGACCCTGAATGCCACACCGTTGCAGTTGGCATGGTTGTTCCGTGTGAAGGCCATGGCCAGTCAACAGGTTGTGCCGGCATATTCCCGCGCCAAGCTCTTGGCGGCGTTGGACAAGCTCAAGACCCTTCTCCTCTCGCCGGAGGAGGTTCGTCACGTTCCTCGCATCCTCGCTGAGGCGGGCGTTCGCCTCGTGTTGGTGGAGCCGATGGCGGGGTCCAAGATGGACGGTGCCTGCTTCTGGCTTGAGGATGACAAGCCTGTCATCGGTATGTCGCTGCGCTTCGACCGCATCGACAACTTCTGGTTTGTCCTGCGGCATGAGATTGAGCACGTGCTGCGCGAGGACGGGAAGGCAAACAGCCAAGCCGTCATTGACACCGACGTCGGTGATGACAAGGCGGAACTGCCGGAGTGCGAACGACTTGCCAACGCTGCGGGGGCAGAGTTCTGTGTGTCTTCGGCCGAGCTTGAGAATTTTGTCGCGCGTGTTCAGCCGTACTTTTCCGAAGAGAAGGTGCTTCGCTTCGCGCAGCGAATCAACGTCCACCCGGGATTGGTGGTCGGGCAGCTCCAGCGCAAGCTGGGTCGGCACGACTTCTTGCGCAAGCACCAAGTGAAGGTGCGAGCACTCGTCCTGCCGTCCGCCGATGCTGACGGTTGGGGCTCGTTCTCTGAGTAATCACAACATTGCGTTGGGAGTTGCTATGACGGCGTATGCGAATCAGGTGAAATCCTACATTGAGCAATACAAGGCGGAAGTTGGCGGCGATGGCCTGCTTGACCCGCATGAGGTTGCAGAGTGGGCGTACAAGCGCGGGTTGCACAAGCCGAGCATTCGGACTGTCGTGGACGCCATCGCCTCGGACATCTCACAGTTCTTCCGCGAAGAATTCCGTACCAATCAGGATGGCCAGCGCTACCGGGCCAAGCATGCCGTGCGGTTCAAGAAGGGCGACAAGACGATGTCGCTCTGGGCCGACATGGATGACGAGAAGGCTCCGCGAGACCATTTCGTCAGGTCCTTCGCTCAGCGACGCCAGCAGATTGTTGGCGACTGCTTTCAGCTCAAGACCGACGTGGACGTCTACAACGGCAAGAACGCGACTGCCCAGCCAATCCAAGTCCCTCTCGACTTCACGCTTGACGTTGAGGAACTGCAGTTGCCTCTCAAGGGCAAGAAGGCTGCGTGAGACTGAGCTTGTCTGCTGCGGCGACGCGGGGACATGCTGAAGCCAGGGCGCTGGCTACTGAACCAAGCCATGGTGCCTGCTGGGAAGCGACTTGCGCTGCATCGCGATGCTCTGGAGTGAACGGGGCGTAGCCAAGCGACCTCAGTTCGAGCGGAGGTACGGTGAGTTCTGTACGAGCGGGGTTCGGGGCTCCCATGGCGCGGCAGAGCGGCGAACCCGCCCGGCTGGCCGAAGCTTCCAGTGAAGTTCTCGCCCACCGTCATGTCCTTGTTGCTCAAGGGGCTCAAGTTTTCGCTCGGGCAGTCGATGTTCATCGGCTGTTACCACCGAACACGAGAATCTGATGAGCAAGACCATTGCCAAAAACAACCATTTCATCCTGTCGCTTCTGCGAGACGCCTACGGCAACGGGCTCACTGGCAACACCGAGCGCAGCCTTCGATACATTCGCGAAGCACTCAAGTTGGCTGAGGCGCAACAAGCGGTCATTGAGACGAAGGGGGACGCGCGAAAGCAGATGGCATTTGACAGGCTCAACCGGCAGACAGTTGAGCAGGAGGGCTGGCCAGCGTTCGACGGTAGCAATGTCCAAGAGAACGTTCAGCGTTGGGCGGAAAGGGGTCTTACCCTGGATGCGCTTCCCGCAATCCCTGCGGACCAAGCTGAAGCCTGACCGCCACAGTAATCCCGCATGCTTTCCGACGCCTGCTTTGACTTCACTGACGCCGTCTTCACCAGCGGAGTCTCCGACGAACTCTACGACCAGCTGCTGAGGGACCTCGAGAGCTATCGGGCAGAGGTGTACCCCTATCCGGCCACGCTGCTGTCGTTCTTGAAAGACCTAGTTTTGGAGGTTCGCGATGGAACGGCCCCCAACGTGAAACTGATGATGGCGCTTGGGGAGACCCTGAGAGCGTACGACTCTAACCGCGACGACCTCATCGAATCGCTGGAGGCTAGACTGGCGGAGATGTGGCCGCATCGCGTCCATACGTCTACGGAAGCCAGTGCCGAAGGCCCACATGTTCCTGGCGCGACGGTACATTGCATTTTCGGGGCCGACCGCGGCAGTGAATGAGCGCGTTGAAACGCGCCAAAGCAGCCAGTCTTGATTGCCGCCGATGGCGATGCTCATCGAAACGGATTCATGTCCTCAACCGTGACCGCTGGCTGGCCAGGCCGTGTGAGCGTGCCAGCCAAGTCAGACCGCCGCTTGGACTTCGCCCGTAGGGTGACGGTGCCGTCGCTACGCAACGTGAAAGTCAACTGGTCGCCTGCTTTCAGGCCGAGTCGGGCACGGATTTCCCGAGGCACAGTGACTTGGCCTCTGCTGTCAGCGTCGCAGGCTTTGCCATGGCGCTACTTCTCCGGACGTATTGCGAATGCGGAGACCGTAATTGCTGCAAACCGTCGAGTCAACTTGTTGGTTGCGAAGCGGGTGACCGCCTTGACAGGACTGCTGTTTGTCGCAACTGCAACCTCAGCGCGGAGGCACCTCTGCCGATGCACCCTGTCGCCCAGTGTCGGTAGACAACGGATTGCATCGTACAAAGCGTAAGAAGAATTCAACTCGTACAAATCGTATGAATCGTATGTACGAGGGGTCAGACCAGTCCCGTGTCAGTGCTCGTGCCTGTGGTGTACGTCCGGGAAATGTGCATGTCGATGGGTCAACATGGCATGGCGATGCGGATGCGCGTGCGGTTCGTGCCCGTCCCAGGCGACGTCATGGGCATGACGATGGTGTTCGTCGTGCGTGTGGCGATGGGCATGTTCCAGAGGCTGATGGGTGTGGTGATGCTCGTGCCGCTCGCGAACGTGCAGCCAGACCCCGACTGCCATCAAGCCCGTGGCCATCCAGAACGTCCAACCTGGCGCTGCGGGCCAGAGGGCCAGTGAGATGAGCACGCCGAAAAGCGGGGCCACCGAAAAGTAGGCTCCGGTGCGGGCCGTTCCCAGTCCTCGCAGCGCCACCACGAACAAGGCCAGGCTGAGGCCATAGCCCGCGAACCCGACAACCAGTGTCGCGAGCAACGGGCTCCCTGCGGGCATCGTTGCGCCCAGCGCCAACGCCAGCCCGGTATTCGTCACGCCGGCGAACAGACCCTTCAGGCATGCAACCAGGAGGGCGTCGTTGGCCGACACCTTGCGGGTCAGGTTGTTGTCGATGGCCCAGCAAAGGCAAGCAGCGACGACGAGCAGCGCGCCTGCCGACAAGCTCATCGTGCCCGGCTGCAGCGACAGCAGCACACCGCCCGCGACGATGGTTGCCATGCCGAGGACGATTTGGGAGTCGGCGTTCTCCTTGAAGACCAGCCAGGCGATGACAGCCGTCAGCACACCCTCGACGTTGAGCAGCAGTGAAGCAGCGGCGGCGTCAGTCGAGGCCAGCCCGGACATCAGGAACACCGGCCCGAGCACGCCGCCCGAGACGATGGCACCGGCGAGCCAGGGGATTTCCTTGGCGGGGATGTTCAGCGCCACCGCACTTTCAGGCTGCCCTCGATGGAGTAGGGCACGGGCCAGCATGAGGATGGCAAGCCCGACACCACTGCCCAGATAGAGCAGTCCTGCGAGGAGTTGTGGCGCGACATCCAGGCCCAGGAGCTTCGCGAGAGGCGTGCTCGCACCAAACAGCAAAGCGGCACCCAGTGCGGGGGAGACAGTTCGAATGGCCATGCCGTCCAGTGGACCACAGGCCAAGCTGTCGTTGACTCCTGCACCCATCGGTCTTGAATCATTCATCACATCATGAGATATTTGCTTCAAGATGAAATGGCTCATTCTCACTGCCACCCTTCCGACGTCCCCGTCGGGCTTGCGCGTTCGCGTCTGGCGCAGCCTCAAGACCATCGGGTGTGCGCCGCTCCGGGAGGGCGTCTACGTCCTGCCAGCCGGCGCATCGACCGCCAAAGAGTTCTGGGCCATCGAGCAGGTCATCCGAGACGGTGGTGCCGAGGCCCACATGCTGGAGGTCACGGCACGCGACGCCGCGCAGGAAGCCACGTTCACCGCCTTGTTCGACCGCTCCGAGCAATACGCCGACTTCGCGCAGTCGCTGAAGGACGCGCGCAAGGGCATGGCCGGACGTACCGAGGCGGAACTGCGCAAGACCGTCCGCACATTGGAGCAGCAGTTGCAATCCATCCTGGCGATGGACTTCTTCGCCGGAAAGGCGGCCGCAAGCGCCAAGGCTGGCCTGGACACCTTGCGCAGCGAGGTCGAGCGGCGCCTGTCGCCGGATGAACCGGCCGCGGGTTCCGGCGCCATTGCCCGCCTGGACATCGCGGCCCATCAGGGCAGGACCTGGGCCACGCGTGCGCGCCCCTGGGTCGACCGGTTGGCGACGGCCTGGCTGGTGCGGCGCTTCGTTGACCGGTCACCGACCTTCCTGTGGCTGGCCGATGCCCGCCAGTGCCCAAAGTCGGCGCTGGGTTATGACTTCGATGGCGCGGCCTTCACGCACATAGGCGACAAGGTGACCTTCGAGGTGGTCGTCGCGGCCTTCGGGCTCGATGAAGACGCTGCGCTGATGCGCCTGGGGCAGCTGGTGCACTACATCGACGTCGGCGGCATCCCCGTCGATGAGGCGGCTGGCGTCGAGATGCTGGTGCGCGGCCTGCAGACCCTGCACACCGATGACGATGCGCTGCTGGCAGCGGCGGCGCCCCTGTTTGACACCCTTTACGCCGCCTTGCGGCAACAGCCATGACCGCTGCACTCGATACCACCCAAGCGCCCGGGCCTGTGAGCTTTGGCCAGGCCTTGCTCTACTGGCTCAAGCTGGGCTTCATCAGCTTCGGCGGACCCGCCGGGCAGATTGCGCTGATGCACGAAGACCTGGTCGAGCGCAAACGCTGGATTTCAGAGCAGCGCTACTTGCATGCTTTGAACTACTGCATGTTGCTGCCCGGCCCAGAGGCGCAGCAGTTGGCCACCTACATCGGCTGGCTGATGCACCGCACCTGGGGCGGCATCGCTGCCGGTGGCCTCTTCGTACTGCCTTCGCTGCTGCTGCTGATTGCCTTGTCGTGGGTCTACATGGCCTTCGGCTCGGTGCCTGCGGTAGCGGGCGTGCTCTACGGCATCAAACCGGCCGTGACCGCCATCGTGGTGTCGGCAGCCGTGCGCATCGGCTCGCGCGCGCTGAAGAACGCCTGGCTGTGGGGCATCGCGGTGGCGGCCTTCGTCGGCATCTTCGCGCTGCAGCTGCCATTTCCGCTCATTGTGCTGCTCGCTGCGCTCATCGGCTACCTGGGTGGGCGCTTCGTGCCAGACAAGTTCGCCGTGGGCGGTGGCCACGGCAAGGCCGGCAAGTCGGCGGGCGCGGCGCTCATCGACGACACCACGCCCACGCCTGAACACGCGCGCTTCACCTGGGCGCGCTTCACCCGCGTGCTGGTGGTGTGCCTGGGCCTGTGGGCTGCGGGCATGGGCGGGCTGACGCTGGCCTGGGGCTGGGATGCCGTGCTCACGCAGATGGCCTGGTTCTTCACCAAGGCCGCGCTGCTGACCTTCGGCGGCGCCTACGCCGTGCTGCCCTACGTCTACCAGGGCGCGGTCGACCACTTCCAGTGGCTGACCGCGCCGCAGATGATGGACGGCTTGGCCCTGGGCGAGACCACGCCCGGCCCGCTCATCATGGTGGTGTCCTTCGTCGGCTTCGTTGGCGGCTGGACCAAGGCCATCTTCGGCAGCGACGCGCTGTTCCTGTCCGGCGCGGTGGCGGCCACGGTGGTGACCTTCTTCACCTTCCTGCCCAGCTTCTTTTTCATCCTGCTGGGCGGGCCCTTCATCGAGTCCACCCATGGCAACCTGAAGTTCACGGCGCCGCTGACCGGCATCACGGCTGCGGTGGTGGGCGTCATCGTGAACCTGGCCGTGTTCTTTGCGTACCACGTGCTCTGGCCGACGGGCTGGTCGGGGCCTTTCGATGCCCTGTCCGCAGGCATCGGCATCGTGGCTGCCATTGCGCTGATTCGATTCAAGGTCGGTGTCATCCCGGTCGTGCTGGTGTCGGGCCTGGCCGGTTTGGCACTGCGCGCCCTGACGTGAGCCCCCGTTTGAGCCCAAAGGAGCGACATCATGAAGTGGGTCACCCGCGAGCGTCCGAAGATTGACCGCATCGCTTGCCCCTGGCTCATTGCCAGGTTCATCGACAAGGAACCCGAGTTCCTCTACGTGCCCGCCGCGCGGGTGCTCGAGACGGCCGAGCGGACCGGCGCCGTCCCCTATGACATTCCCGGCGTCGAGATGTCTCACGTCGGCGAGCTGTGCAGCTTCGACGCCTTCCTCGCCAAGTACCAGCTCGACGACCCGGCGCTGCAGCAACTGGCCGTCATCGTGCGCGGCGCCGACACCTCGCGCCTGGACCTCTCGCCGCAGTCGGCAGGGCTCTATGCCTTGTCGCTGGGCCTGTCGCAGACCTTCCCGGACGACCACGAGATGCTCAGGCACGGCATGGTGATGTACGACGCCCTCTATGCGTGGTGCAAGAGCTGCCAGGACGAGCAGCACAACTGGCCTCCCATGTCCGCGTGAAGCGCACGGGACGGGCTTGGGGTGTCGAAGGCGCAGATGCCTGGCTGCCGTGACCGATGTGCGGTCACGGCAGGCCCCAGGGGAGGCTGCACAAGCAGACTGCTTATCGAGGCCGCCCAGCGTCTATCCAGCGCTGCGTCATGCCCCGGGCCAGGTTGTAGCGGGCGCAGTTGTACTGTTCCAGGTGGTCCAGTTCGGTGTTGGCGATGGCGCGCAACGTCGCCCTATCCGCGGCGTCGACGGGTACCTCCGAGAAGGCGTTCTCCAGCGTCTTGCCATAGAAGACGACGAACTGCATGAGCTCGTTCAGGGCCTGCCGATAGCGAACGCGAATCGGGTCGGGGGCGGCCAGTGAGGCTCGAAGCACGCTGTATTTCTGAATCGAGCGACGGTAGATGAACTCGAACAGCTCCACGGCCGCAGCAACGTTGCGCTGCTCGTAGACGCCGAGCATGGCCGTCGCATAGTCCGAGCGCTCGACGTCCAGGAACGACAGCGGCGCGCAGTTGTAGAGCATGAGCGGCATGTTCGCGCTCAGGCGGCTCGTGCGCTTGTTGCCGTCCGAAAACGGCTGCAGATAAGCCACCTGGACCCAGAGGAAGAAGGCGGCCTCCACGGGGTTACGGATGTGCCGGACCTTGTCGACGATGGACGTCAGCGTGTCTTCCAGGAGCGTGGGGATGTTGCTCGGGGAATAGACGGAGCCGTCGATGTTCACCACGCGTCGGCGGATGCTGCCGATGTCTCGTGCGTCCCTCAGCAAGTCCCGCATCAGCTTGGCTTGGAGGTCAACGATGACTGGCACGGTGATGCCCTCGGTCGGAACAGCGTCCACCATGAACTCGATGGCGCTCTTGTGGTTGAGCAGCATCAGGGTGTCCTCGTCGATGGGGCCAGTTTGCTCCCCCAGCTCGAAGAGCGCCTGGGTGTCGAGCAGGCTCTTGTTGTTGCCTTCCAGGCGTGATGACGACCAGGACAGGTCAATCAGCAACTGCTCCAGAACCTCGCGGGCGTAGGTGCCTGCGGGCTGCTGGTCGCGGCTGCGGCCTGCGTTAAACAAGTCCGTGGCCAGTTGCGGGGGCAGCAAGCTGGACTGGTTCGGGATGTAGTTGCCCACAAAACTGCTGTCGTAGCCCACGGGGGTACGCGTTCCCAGAGGCTCGCGAAGCGATTCGACCAAAGGTAGCGCTGTGGGCGACCACCGCAGCAGGCCGGGTCCTGTGGTGATGGGCTCGGCCGAAACCACGGCCCCCAGTGCGGCCTTGGCCGCATCCGTGGCGACGTAGCGCGTGGACCGGCCGTCCCCCAGTTTCTCCAGAAGGCCTGACGCCAACAGGTCTCGCAAGGTCCGGTTGAGGGTCGGCCGCGAAGACGGAAGGGCTTGCTCCAGCGCTCCGGGCTGCACAGGCGCCCCGGCGGCAAGTACCAGGCGCAACAAGGCCTCATGACGGGGCGGCAGGCTGGTGGAAGGCATGCGGCTGGGAATCTTGTCAGTTGATGAGATGAGCCTCTAAATCTCGTCAATTTGACAAGAATATGGCCTAATCTTATCAATCGGTGCGAGGAATGACAAGATTGTGATGAGATTCGGCGCCGGGCGACAAGCATCCGGCGCGGCTCATCCAGAATGCACTGAACGCAGGTGGTTCGAGGCTCGCCCCTCGGCAGGCACCACCTCCTTGGACGCCTGGGTCAGTTCGGACAGGATGCCGCAGGCCTGTGCAGGACGAGCCTCACAGCAGCGCTGGCGCAGTTCCTTCAACTGTTTCTCCAGCGTGCGCAACTCGCGGATGCGCCGCGACACGTGGCCAATGTGCGCGTCCAGCAGGTCATTGACATCGCCGCAGCGCTCGGCCGGCGCGTCCTTGAACTTCAGCAGCGCCCGCACTTCGTCGAGCGACATGTCCAGGCTTCGGCAGTACCGGACGAACTGTAGGCGTTCCAGGTGCGGCGTTTCGTAAATGCGGAAGTTGCCCTCGGTCCGCGCAGGACTGGGCAGCAGGCCCTCGCGCTCGTAGTAGCGGATGGTCTCGATAGCGGTGGCCGAGGACGCCGACAGTTCGCCGATTTTCATGAGGTTCTCCCAGGCGCGTGCGGTGGCAGTGTAGGGGGCTTGACTCTGTAGTGGCTACAGGGATTCAAATCTCATCATGCCTGAAAGCACCACTCAAAAATCGCTGCCGACTATCGCCCTTGTGCCGTCACGCCACTCGCCCGACCCTGTGCAGGAGGCGCCCACGGCGTGCGGCACCGGCTGCTGCGACCACACCGCGACGGTAGCCATTCTCTTAGTTGCCCTCAAGAAAAAGCAGTACGAGCACTCGCACGTGCACTCGCACGGTTCGGCCAGTGGCCAGGCTCACGTCCAGCTCCAACCTCCGGATTCATCGGACTGCTGTGCGGCGGGCGCTTGTTCGGCCGAAGTTCAACCGGCGCGGGTCTCCGCCGCCGACGCCACGGGCCTGCTGCTGCGGATTCCGGCCATGGACTGCCCTGTCGAGGAAGGGCAGATACGCCGTGCGCTGGAGCCGTTTCCCCAGATACGGCGTCTGGCCTTCGACCTGCCGGGGCGCACGCTGGCGGTGGACGCGCCGGCCGATGTCTGGAGCGTGGTGACGGACGCCATCCGGGGCGCGGGCTTCCAAGCCGAGCCGGTGTCAGCCCCGCCCTCGAACGAGGCAACCGCCCAGGCCCAGCGCAAGGAACTCGTCCAGCTCGGCGTCGCGCTGTTGGTGGCCATCGGCGCCGAGCTGGTGCATTTCTTCGCGCCCGACACCCTGGTCTGGAAGGGCGCCGGCTTTGCCGTTGCGGCCCTTGCCATCGGCCTGTCCGGCCTGTCGGTGTTCCGCAAGGGGCTCAGTGCGCTGCTGCGTGGCCAGCTCAACATCAATGCGCTGATGAGCGTGGCGGTGGTGGGGGCGGCCGCCATCGGCCAATGGCCGGAAGCCGCGATGGTGATGGTGCTGTACTCGCTGGCGGAGCTCATCGAGGCCCGTGCCGTCGACCGTGCGCGCCATGCCATCAAGGGGTTGCTGGACCTGTCGCCGCAGGAGGCGCAGGTGCGTCAGGCGGATGGCACCTGGTTGCCCGTGGCGGCCAAGGCCGTCGGCCTTGGCGCCATCGTCCGGGTGCGGCCGGGTGAGCGCTTCGCCTTGGATGGCAAGGTCACGACCGGTCAGAGCGCCGTAGACCAATCGCCAGTCACCGGAGAGAGCGTGCCCGTCGACAAGGGCCCGGGCGACGAGGTCTTCGCCGGCACGGTGAACCAGAACGGCTCGCTGGAGTTCCAGGTCACCTCGCCGGCCAGTGACACGGTGCTGGCCCGCATCATCCACGCCGTGGAGGAGGCCCAGGGCAAGCGGGCACCGACGCAGCGCATCGTTGACCGGTTCGCGGCGGTCTACACGCCGGCGGTCTTCGCCGTGGCCCTGGCGGTGGCCGTGGGTGGACCGCTGCTGTTCGGGCTGGCCTGGACGGCTGCGGTCTACAAGGCATTGGTGATGCTGGTCATTGCCTGCCCGTGTGCCTTGGTTATCTCCACGCCGGTGACGGTGGTCAGCGGGCTGGCGGCCGCGGCACGTCGCGGCATCCTCATCAAGGGCGGCGTCTACCTGGAGGAAGCGCGCAAGCTCAAGGTCGTCGCCCTGGACAAGACCGGGACCGTGACCGAAGGCCGGCCCAAGCTGGTCCACCAGCAGATGCTGGCCAGCACGCTGCCTGAGGCTGCCGTGTTGGCCATCGCCGCCAGCCTGGCTGCGCGGTCCGACCACCCGGTCTCCAAGGCCATTGCCACCGGGCTGGGCCAGCCTCTGCACGAGGTCCAGCACTTCGGCGCCGAGGTTGGTCGTGGCGTCCACGGCGTCATCGACAGTCAGGACTACGTGCTGGGCAACCATCGCTGGGTCGAAGACCGCCGGCAATGCTCGCCCGAGCTGGAGGCACTGATGCAGGCGCAGGAGCGCCAGGGCCGCACGGTCACCCTGCTGGCGAATGCGACGGGCGTGCTGGCCTTGTTCGCGGTGGCCGACACCACCAAGACCACGTCAAGGCAGGCGGTGGCTGAGCTGCGCTCGCTCGGCGTGGAAACGGTGATGCTGACCGGTGACAACGCGGCCACCGCCCGAGCCATCGCGGCCGAGGCAGGTATCGACGATGTTCAGGCCGGCCTGCTGCCAGATGACAAACTTCAGTCCATCCAGGCCCTGGGCGAGCGGGGCGACGTCGCCATGGTCGGCGACGGCATCAACGACGCCCCGGCGCTGGCGGCGGCCCGCATCGGCTTTGCGATGGGCGGTGCCGGCACGCACACCGCGGTCGAGGCCGCTGACGTGGTCATCATGAACGACGACCTGCGCCGCGTGCCCGAGGCCATCCGCCTGTCCCGGCGCACCCATGCCGTGCTGTGGCAGAACATCGGCATCGCCCTGGGCATCAAGCTGATGTTCCTGCTGCTCGCCGTCTTCGACAGCGCCACGATGTGGATGGCCGTCTTTGCCGACATGGGCGCGAGCCTGCTGGTGGTGTTCAACGGCCTGCGCCTGATGAAGGGCGTTCAACGCGAATAGAACCCGCGCACCCGCAAGTCACCTCGGGGCGGAGGTTCTCCTGGCGCTGCGCCAACTCGGCCACGATGCTGCAGTCCGGCGCGCAACCGTCGCTGCAGGTGGCGTCACACCCGCTGACGGCCGACTGCAGCGCGGCCTCCAGCGCCTGCAGCTCCGCGAGCCTCGCTCGCGCGGCCGTAAGTTGCTCCGCCGCCAGGTCACGGACCTCCTTGCAGGGCAGGCCTGGCGCATCGGCCAGGGCGACGAGCTGGCGCACCTGGTCGATGCTGAAGCCGAAGTCGCGGCAGCGGCGGACGAACGCGACGCGCTGGATGGCGCTGGGCTCGTAGAGGCGCTGGGCCTTGTCCGACCGCCGGGCCAGTGGGAGCAGACCGATGCTCTCGTAGTAGCGGATGGTGGGGACCGTGGCTCCCGACGCTTGCGCCAGCGCGCCGATGGTCATCGTTCGGACTTGGGTCATGGCGGTGCGTAGGTTGCGAGGGCGCTCGGGTCAGTCTGGGCGACCAGTTTGACACCCTTGGCAGCCGCCCTTGGGCGCGCAAGCCGAGCCAGCGGGATAAGCGCAGGCTGCAGGTTGTGACGCCAGGGCCGACGTGCGGCGTCGCCAAGTCGCATACAGCAGCGCCAAGACGGCGGCCACGGCGACCAGCGCGGCCAGCTCATCCGCGCAAGCCAGCAGGGCGGCTCCGGCCGCAGCGACGGCTGCAGTGACGCCTGCCGCTCCCAACGCACCTGCCAGCGGCACCGCGCAACATGCTGCGCACGCTGCTCCCAGTCCCAGAACCGATTTCCAACTTGCCATTTCTGCCTCACGTGGTCGAGCACAGCGCTCGGGCGGCAAGGTAAGACCTCAAGCGACTTGAGGGGCAAGGATTTTCTTGCGGTGATTCGGGTGTCGACAATGAGGTCATGGACATCCTCAAGACGCTGGCTCTCTTTGTTGTCACGGCCGTCGCCGAGATTGTGGGCTGCTACCTGCCCTACCTGTGGCTGAAGCAGGGCAAGACTGCCTGGCTGCTGGCGCCTGCCGCATTGAGCCTTGGCTTGTTTGCCTGGCTGCTGTCCTTGCACCCGACGGCGTCCGGCCGGGTGTACGCAGCCTACGGCGGTGTCTACATCCTGGTCGCCGTGATGTGGCTGTGGGCCGTTGATGGCGTACGGCCAACAACGGCCGACCTGGTGGGCGTCTCGGTGAGCTTGATGGGCATGGTCATCATTATGTGGGGCGACCGGTCTGCGGCCTGAGCTCCGCGGGTAAGGCCCCGTCCGGTCCGCTGGGAGGCTGGTTTTACGGCGGGAAATAGAATTTATATCTCTCGTAAGAGCTTTTAATGAGCCTAATCGCTCTTATGAGGGTTTCTGTTCTTGATGAGCTTGACCTGCGTTTCAATGAGTCATATATTGCACCTTATAAGGGCTCTTAACAGAAATAGCAGTCTTGCTGTGGGCGGTAAAGCTATGACAAGTCCAATTCCCCTTCCCGTTGAGCGGGCACTGGCACGGCTGGGTCAGAACATCTCGCTGGCTCGGCGGCGCCGTCACATGTCGCAGCAGATGCTGGCGGAGCGCATCGGCGCTTCGTTGAACACCGTTCGCCGGATGGAGCAGGGACATTCGGGCATGGCGCTGCAGCATGTAGCCCGCGCGTTGCAGGTCTTCGGGGAGCTCGACAAGCTTGAAGCCCTCTTGGACACCCCGCAGGACAGCGTGGGGCTGACGCTGATGGACGAGGCGCTGCCGCAACGCATCCGAACCCGCGCGCGCACCCCTGAATCGGGTTCGTTCTGACGATGGCGTCGCAACGAAAGCCAAGCGCAACGCAGGTCGAGCTGGATGTGTTTCTCGGCGCGGCTGAGCATGCCGTGGGCAAGCTGGTGTACGTGCGTGCCGGGCAGCGGGAGTTCTCCCAGTTCGCCTATAGTGAAAGCTGGCTCTCAGACCCGCGCTTCTTCGACGTGTCGCCCGACCTGGACAAGACCGTGGGCCACCAGGTTCGCCGGGCTGCGACCAAGGAGGACTCTGTGTTCTTCTTTGCGCTGGCAGACACCGAGCCTGATAGCTGGGGTCGGCGGGTCATCGCACGTGCGCACGCCAAGGAGCGACAAAAGAATCCGGCGCTCGGCCCGCTGACCGAGCTGGACTACCTCTGCGCGGTCGACGACCACAGCCGAATCGGCGCCTTGCGCTTGCGCGATGCCAGCAAGCGCTATCTGCGCAGCGTTGCGACGGGGCAGCGCACTACGCCCGCGTTGTTGGAGCTTGAGCACATGCTCTCTGCCAGTCGCGCCGTAGAGCAGAGCAAGGAATCGGCTGAGGACTTGAGGTACCTCCTTGGCAAGGCAACCTCGCTGGGCGGCCTTCGGCCCAAGTGCAGCATCGTCGATGAAGATGGCGCACTGGCCCTGGGCAAGTTCCCGAGCGTGCAAGACGAGCGCAGTGTGACCCGCGGCGAGGTCTTGGCGCTGCGCCTGGCGCAGCTGGCGGGTATTGAGGTGGCCTCGGCCCGCATCGTCACGGTCCAAGGCGAACCGGTGGCGGTCATCCGCCGTTTCGACCGCACCGCGGAGCAGGCGCGCATCCCGTACATCTCCGGGGCCACGCTGCTGCAGTCCAACCGGGGCGACGAGCGCGCGTACACCGAGTTGGTCGACGCGATGCGCTCAAAGTGCCTCGCCTTCAAGCGAGACGCACAGCAGTTGTGGCGGCGGATGGTGTTCAACCACCTGGTCACCAACGTGGACGACCACCTCCACAACATTGGCTTCCTCTACGCCGATGCCAACCTGTGGCGCCTGGCGCCGGCTTTCGACCTGAATCCGTTCCCGGACAAGGAGCGCGAGTCCAAGACCTGGCTCAGCGAAGACACCGGGCCCATCACCTCGGTGGAGACGCTGCTGGCGCAAGCCGCGCGGTTTGAGCTGAGCGCAGATGAAGCCAGACAAGTGCTGGCGGATGTGGTGTCCGCAGTCAGTCGATGGCGACACATTGCGGTGATGCCTGAGGTCGGCATGGCGCAGCATGAACTCGAGGCCTTTGCGCCAGCTTTCGAGCATGCCGAACTGGAGGGTGCTCGGCGCGCCAGCTGCTCGGAGGCGACACAGCAGGGGGCCGCAAACTTGTAGCTATGGCGTAGCCAAATGATGTAACAACAACCTAAGTTGTTGATATTATTGAGTTTACAAGTAATGCTGCATCATGGGCGTGTGGCCGGCGAAGTCCTGGGCGGTAGCGGGGGCGGGGTTGCCGGAAGGGGCTTGCATGACGGTGCAGGGAGATCGGGCGGCAAAGGCGCGGATCTTAGGGGAGGCGGCCGCCAAGCCCGCCCTCCGTGCGTGCCGCCCGCTCAGATCTCGAACACCCCGGCCGCCTCCGCCCGCTGGGCCTGCTCCACCACTGCGCGGGTGAGCGGGGGCGCGAAGCTCTGGATGAAGTCGTAGACGTAGCTGCGCAGGAAGGCCCCGCGGCGCAGTGCCAGCCGGGTCAGGTTGGTGGCGAACAGATGGCGCGCGTCGATGGCTTGCAGCGCCGTGTCGCGCTCCTCGTCGTAGGCGATCGAGGCGACGATGCCCACCCCCATGCCCAGCTCGACGTAGGTCTTGATGACATCCGCATCCATCGCGCCCAGCACCACGTTGGGCGCGAGGCCGTGCCGCTGGAAGGCCTCGTCGATGTGGCCGCGCCCGGTGTAGCCGGGCTCGTAGGTGATCAGCGGGAAGCCGGCGAGGCGCTGCAGCGACAGTCCCAGGCCGGTGGCCGCCTCCTGGGCGAGGGCATGGCCGCGTGGCACCACCACCGCGTGGGTCCAGCGGTAGCAGGGCAGGGCCACCAAGTCGTCGAACTCGGCCAGCGCCTCGGTGGCGATGCCGATGTCCGCCTCGCCGCTGCGCAGCATCTCGGCCACCTGCCGGGGCGAGCCCTGGTGCAGGTGCAACTCCACCTCCGGGTAGCTGCGGGCAAAGTCGCGCACCGCGTGCGGGAGGGCGTAGCGAGCCTGGGAGTGGGTGGCGGCGATCGTCAGCGTGCCGCGGCCCACGGCGGCGTAGTCCGCCCCGGCGCGCCTGAGGTTCTCGGCCTCGACCAACAGCCGCTCGACGATCGGCAGCACCGTCTCGCCCGGGGGCGTCAGCCCGGTCAGCCGCTTGCCGGCACGCACGAAGATGTCCACGCCCAGCTCCTCCTCCAGCTCACGGATCTGCCGGCTCACGCCGGGCTGCGAGGTGTGCAGCGCAGCAGCCACCTCGGTGAGGTTGAAGCCGCGGCGCACGGTCTCCCGCACGGATCTCAATTGTTGGAAGTTCACGCAGGGCATCAGCGGTCTCTGCAGCCGCCGGGTCGATGGGTCCAGGGGAAGCGGCGATTGTGGAAACGCACCATCGAACAACAAACGACTGATTTGTTCTTTCGTTAGTTGATCTACGCATAAGAAGACGACGGGCGGACTCATTCGCTCTGCGCATAAGCAACCTCGCAATCCTTCGTTCCGGGAATCAGGCGGCGTTCCTAGCATGCCGGCGATCGATCCAAGGACCCTCGCCATGACCGCTTCGCCCCCCTCCTCCGTCCGCACCGTTGCCCGCCATCTTCTGGCGGTGGCAGCGCTCAGCCTGAGCTTTGCGCTCCCGGTGCAAGCCAGGGACATCACGCTGCTCAACGTCTCCTACGACCCGACCCGCGAGCTCTACGTCGATTTCAACAGGGCCTTCGCGGCGCATTGGAAGGCCAGGACCGGCGACAGCGTGACCGTCAAGCAAAGCCACGGCGGCTCGGGCAAGCAGGCCCGTTCGGTGATCGACGGGCTGGAGGCCGACGTGGTGACGCTGGCGCTGGCCTACGACATCGACGAACTGGCCGAACGAGCCAAACTCATCCCCGCCGACTGGCAGAAGCGCCTGAAGCACAACAGCTCGCCCTACACCAGCACCATCGTCTTCCTGGTGCGCAAGGGCAACCCCAAGGGCATCCGGGACTGGGACGACCTGGTCAAGCCGGGCGTGTCCGTCATCACCCCGAACCCCAAGACCTCCGGCGGCGCGCGCTGGAACTACCTGGCCGCCTGGGGCTACGCGCTGAAGAAGACCGGCAGCGAGGCCAAGGCGCGGAACTTCGTCGGCGCGCTGCTGAAGAACGTGCCGGTGCTGGACTCGGGCGCGCGCGGCGCGACCACCACCTTCGTCGAGCGCGGCATCGGCGACGTGCTGCTGGCCTGGGAGAACGAGGCGCTGCTGGCGCTCAAGGAGCTGGGACCGGAGAAGTTCGACATCGTCGCGCCCAGCCTGTCCATCCTGGCCGAGCCGCCGGTGACGGTGATCGACAAGGTGGTCGACAAGCGAGGCACCCGCGCCGTCGCGCAGGCCTACCTGGAGTACCTGTATTCGCCCGAGGGCCAGACCATTGCGGCAGAGAACTACTACCGCCCGATCGACCCGGCGGTGGCCGCCAAGTTCGCCAAGCAGTACCCGAAGGTAACGCTCTTCACCATCGAGGACGTCTTCGGCGGCTGGACGAAGGCGCAGAAGACGCACTTCGCCGACGGCGGGACCTTCGATCAGGTCTTCACGCGCAAGTGAGGGCGGGATCGCGATGATCTTCACCCGCACCCTGCTGCGGCGCCACAGCGTGCTGCCGGGCTTCGACCTGGCGCTCGGTTTTGCGCTGCTGTACCTCAGCCTGATCGTGCTGGTGCCGCTGTCGGCGGCCTTCCTGAAGACGGCCACACTGAGCTGGGGCCAGTTCCTGGAGGCCACCACCACGCCGCGGGTGCTGGCCTCGTACCGGCTGACCTTTGGCGCGTCCTTGCTGGCCGCTGCCCTCAACGCCCTGTTCGGCCTGATCGTTGCCTGGGTGCTGGTGCGCTACGACTTCCCGTTCAAGCGCCTCGTCGACGCCCTGGTGGACCTTCCCTTTGCGCTGCCCACCGCGGTGGCCGGCATCGCGCTGACGGCCATCTGGGCCCAGAACGGCTGGCTCGGCCAGTGGCTGCCCTTCCAGGTCAGCTTCACGCCGCTGGGCGTGTGGGTGGCGCTGGTCTTCATCGGCCTGCCCTTCGTCGTGCGCACCGTGCAGCCGGTGCTCGAAGACGTCAACCAGGAGCTCGAAGAAGCCGCTGCCACGCTCGGGGCCACGCGCTGGCAGACCTTTGCCAAGGTGGTCTTTCCGATCCTGTCGCCGGCCCTGCTGACGGGGTTCGCGCTGGCCTTCGCCCGCGCGCTGGGCGAGTACGGCTCGGTCATCTTCATCGCCGGCAACATGCCCATGATCAGCGAGATCACGCCGCTCATCATCATCAGCAAGCTCGAGCAGTACGACTACGCCGGCGCCACCGCGGTGGCCGTGGTGATGCTCGGCGTGTCCTTCGCCCTGCTGCTGGCGATCAACAGCCTGCAGGCCTGGGCCCGCCGCCGTCAAGGGATGCTATGACTGCCGCTGCCGTCACCCACCTGCGGGCCGAGCGCCGGGCCGCTCCCAAGCCGGCCCGCATCCCCTCGGGGGATCGACCGGCGTACTCGACGGGCGAGGGGCGCACGGCCACCGAAGAACCCGCCTGGGTCCGTTGGCTGCTCATCGCCCTGGCGCTGGGCTTCATGACCCTGTTCCTCTTCGTGCCGCTGGCCACCGTCTTCGTCGAGGCGCTGAAGAAGGGCTGGGGCGTCTACCTGGCCGCCATCACCGACGACGACGCGCTCAGCGCGATCCAGCTCACCCTGATCGCCACACTGATCAGCGTGCCGCTGAACGTCGTCTTCGGCGTGTCCGCCGCCTGGGCGATCACCAAGTTCGACTTCCGCGGCAAGAACCTGCTGCTCACGCTGATCGACCTGCCGTTCTCGGTCAGCCCGGTCATCGCCGGCCTGATCTACGTGCTGGTCTTCGGGCTGCAGGGCTGGTTCGGCGAGTGGCTGCGCGACCACGACCTCAAGGTCATCTTCGCGGTGCCGGGCATCGTGCTGGCCACCGTCTTCGTCACCTTCCCCTTTGTCGCGCGCGAGCTGATCCCGCTGATGCAGGCCCAGGGCATCGAGCAGGAGGAGGCCGCCCGGGTGCTGGGCGCCAACGGCTGGCAGATGTTCCGCCGCGTCACCCTGCCCAACATCCAGTGGGCGCTGCTGTACGGCGTGATCCTGTGCAACGCCCGGGCGATGGGCGAGTTCGGCGCGGTCAGCGTGGTCTCCGGCCACATCCGCGGCCAGACCAACACCATGCCGCTGCACATCGAGATTGCCTACAACGAATACCAGTTCGCCGCCGCCTTCGCCGTCGCCTCGCTGCTGGCCGGCCTGGCGCTGGTGACGCTGGGGGCCAAGTTCTCAGTGGAACAGCGCATGAAGAAGGAAGCCCGATGAGCATCGAGATCCGCAACCTGAACAAGCGCTTCGGCGCCACGGTGGCCTGCGACCACATCGACCTGGACATCCCCTCGGGCGAGCTGGTGGCGCTGCTGGGCCCCTCGGGCTGCGGCAAGACGACGCTGCTGCGCATCATTGCGGGGCTGGAAGTGGCCGACAGCGGCAGCGTGCTCTTCCATGGCGAAGACGCCACCCACACCCACGTGCGCGAGCGCAACGTCGGCTTCGTCTTCCAGCACTACGCGCTGTTCGGCCACATGACGATCTTCGAGAACGTCGCCTTTGGCCTGCGCGTGCGGCCGACCCGGGCGAAGCCCGGCTCCGGCATTCGCTCCCGCCCGAGCGACGCCGAGATCAAGCGCAAGGTCATGCAGCTGCTGGAGCTCGTGCAGCTGGACTGGGTGGCCGACCGCTACCCGCACCAGCTCTCCGGCGGCCAGCGCCAGCGCATCGCCCTGGCGCGTGCGCTGGCGGTGGAGCCCAAGGTGCTGCTGCTCGACGAGCCTTTCGGCGCGCTCGACGCCAAGGTGCGCAAGGAGCTGCGCCGCTGGCTGCGCCGCCTGCACGACGAGGTGCATGTCACGAGCGTCTTCGTCACCCACGACCAGGAAGAGGCGATGGAGGTGGCCGATCGCATCGTCGTGCTCAACAAGGGCCGCATCGAGCAGCAGGGCAGCCCGGACGACGTCTACGACCGGCCGGCCACGCCCTTCGTGCTGCAGTTCCTGGGCGACGTGAACCTCTTCCACGGCCGGCTGGGGCACAGCCCGGGCGGTGCCACCGCGCACGAGGACGTCACCTACGTGCGCCCGCACGAGCTGGAGGTGCTGGGCGAGCCGCTGAAGCTCGACGACGGTCACGCAGAAGGCACGGTCTGGCCGGTCACCTTCAGCCAGGCGCTGACGGTGGGCCCTCGCACCCGGCTGGAGTTCAAGCGCGACGACGGCAGCTACGTGGACGTCGAGCTGCCGCGCGCGCGCTGGCAGTCGCTGCGCGAGCAGCTGGGGCTGGACGCCGGCCAGCGCGCCTGGCTGCGCCCGCGCCACGTCACGCGCTTCGTCGCCGGGGGCGAAGCCGCCGTGCAGGACGACCCGGCGGCGGCAATCTGAGTCAGCAGCAGGATCGCGGCAGGCCTGCGGCTCAGCGCCGCGGCCAGCCCCGCACCCCGCCCGGGTGGCGGTGGCCGCGCCCCGCGTGCCCCTCGTCGGGCCCCTCGCAGGCGCGGCGGTAGGCCTGCAGCGTGCGCTGCGCCCGGCCCAGCACCGTGCCCGGCGGGTAGCTGCCGTGCTCCAGCGCGCCATAGGCCAGCCCGGTGAGCAGCTCCATGCCCTCGGCGGCCGAATCGGCGGTGTAGAGGTGGAATCGCCCTGCGGCCACCGCCTCGACCACCCGCTCGTCGAGCATCAGGTGGTGGGCGTTGCGCGCCGGGATCAGCACGCCCTGGCGGCCGTCCAGCCCCAGGCCCTCGCAGGTGCGGAACCAGCCCTCGACCTTCTCGTTGATGCCGCCCACCGGCAGCATCTCGCCGTGCTGGTTGATCGCCCCCGTCACCGCGATGCCCTGGCGCAGCGGCGTGCCCGCCAGGCTGGACAGCAGCGCGTAGAACTCGGCGCAGGAGGCCGAGTCGCCCTCCACGCCGCTGTACTCCTGCTCGAAGACCACCGAGCCGTTCATCGCCAGCGGCGCGATGTGCGCGAACAGCGCCGCCAGGTGGCTGTGCAGGATCAGCACGCCCTTGCTGTGGATCGGCCCGGCCATCTCCACCTCGCGCTGGATGTCCAGCAGGCCCTCTTCGCCCGCGTGGCTGCGCGCGGTCACCCGCACCGGGAAGCCGAAGGCGTGGTCGCCGGGGTCGACCACCGTCAGCCCGTTGACCTGGCCCACGCGCTCGCCGCTGGCGGCGATCAGCCGCTCGCCGTCGACGATGCTCTCCTGCAGGCGCTGCTCGGGGTAGTCGTGGCGGTGGCGCTGCGCCTGCCGGGCGGCCAGCAGGTCCTCAGGGGCCACCCGCGCCGCGCCGCGTGCCTGGGCCAGGGCGGCTGCTTCCAGCAGCAGCGCCTCGGTGCGGCCGAACAGCGCGCTCTGGCGGCGCTGGTCCTCCGCCTCGCGGTGGGTCGCCTCGATCAGCGCCGCCACCGCCGCGGCCGAGGCCTGCGGCAGGCCGTGCTGCTCGCAGAGCTGGGCCACGAAGATCGCGCTGGCCAGGTAGGAGCCGGGCGAGGCGCCGAAGCTCTCGGCAAAGTCCACCTTGCAGCGAAAGCGCCGGGCGAACTCCGGGTCGCCCTCCTGCACCAGGTAGTACTCCTCCACCGAGGCGATCAGCACGATCTTGACCTGCACGTCCACTGGCTCGGGCTGCAGCGACACCGCCGAGATCGGCGCCACCGCCAGCCCCGGCTCCTCGATCTGCAGCCGCCCGCTGCGCAGGAAGCGGCGCAGCTTCTCCCAGACCTGCGGGTCGCTCATCAGGTCACGCAGGTGCAGCAGCAGGAAGCCGCCATGCGCCTTGAGCAGGCTGCCGGCGCGGATGCGCGAGAAGTCGGTGACCAGCACGTCGTTCTCGCTCTCGTACTCGATGCTGCCGAACAGGGAGCGCCACGTCGGGTTGTCATCGACGATCACCGGCGCGCCCTGCTGCGCGTGGTGGGCCTCGGCGTGGTCGACCACCACGTTGACGCGCAGCCGCGCCGTCAGCGCCATCAGCCCGGCGACGCGCTCGGCCTCGTCCACATCGCCGTCCACGGCGGCAGGCTGGAACAGCGCCAGGTTGTCCAGCACGTCCGCCTGCACGCCGTCGAGGTACTGCGCCAGCTTGCGCCCGTCCTTGATCTGCTTGCGCAGCGCCGCGCGGATGGCCTGCAGCGCATGCTCCAGCAGCGGCTTGACCATCTGCCGCCGCAGTGCCGCCAGCGCCTCGCGCTTGGCCAGCTCGCGCACCTGCATCGCCTCCAGGTGCGGCGCGATCTCCGCACGCAGCGCCGCCTCGGCCGCCTCGTTGGCGGCGCGCTGCGCCAGGCTCAGCGTCAGCACCTTGGCGGCGGTGAGCGGCTCGCCGGCCTCGTCGCGCTGGGTGAAGATGAAGTGGCCCTCCTCGCGCAGCAGCGCGAAGTGGTGCGCCTCGGCACAGGCCGCCAGCTCGACAAAGGTGCGCTCGTCCTCGGCCTGCGCCGCAGCCTCGATGCGCTCGATGGCTGCCTTGGCCTCCGGTGACGCCAGCCGCTTCGGGATCTGCTCGTGCAGCGTCTTGGCAAAGTCGCCCATCAGCTGGCGCAGCAGCCGCCCCTCGCCGGCGGGCAGGCGCAGCGCGCGCGGCTGCTCGGGGTTTTCGAAGTGGTGCAGGTAAACCAGGTCCGGCGGCACCGGCCGGCTCGCCGCCACCTCGCGCATCATCTGCTGCATCAGCGTGCTGCGGCCCGTGCCCACCTCGCCCAGCACGAACAGGTGGTAGTCCGGCGCCTGCATCGTCAGCCCGAACCGCGCCGCCTGCTCGGCCCGCTCCTGGCCGATCCAGGGCAGCGGCTGCCCGATCAGCTCGGCGGTGTCGGCAAAGGGCAGCGACGCCGGATCGATCGTCAGGCGCAGGGCGGCGGGCGGGAGGGAGACAGCGGGCATGGAGCGGGCCGGTGGGCGGCTGGGAAGCGAGAGAGTCGCTCGATTGTGCGCTGCCTCCCTCCGCCAAAGCCACCGTGGCAGACTGCCTCAACCGCCGGGCACCACCGCCGTCACCTCGATTTCCACCTTCGCGCGGTCCTCCACCAGCGCCGCTACCTGCACGGCGCTCATCGCGACGGCGAACTCGCGGCCCAGCACCTCCCGGTAGGCGCGGCCGATGTCGGCGGCACGGGCGAGGTAGTCGCGCTTGTCCATCAGGTACCAGGTCATGCGGCAGATGTGCTCGGGGCCGGCGCCGGCCTCGGCCAGCACCGCACGCACGTTCAGCAGCGCCTGGCGGGCCTGGTCGACCAGATCGTCGCTGTCGAACTGGCTGGCGGCGTTCCAGCCGATCTGGCCGGCCACGAAGACCAGCCTGCCGCTGGCGGCCACGCCATTGGCGTAGCCCTTGGGCACGGCCCAGCCAGCCGGTTGCAGCACTTGCTTGGTCATTGCGAATCCTTGAGCTTGAAGCGCTGCAGCTTGCCGGTCTGGGTGCGCGGCAGGTCGCTGCGGAAGGCAACGGCGCGCGGGTACTTGTAGGGCGCGATGGCCTGCTTGACATGATCCTGCAGCAGCCGGGCCATCGCGTCATCGCCCACCTGGCCCGGCCGCAGCACCACGAAGGCCTTGACGATCTGGCCGCGCTGCTCGTCGGGCACGCCGATCACGGCGCACTCGGCGACCGCTGGGTGGGTCATGAGCGCATCCTCCACCTCCGGGCTGGCGATGTTGTAGCCGGCCGAGACGATCATGTCGTCGGTGCGCGCCTGATAGAAGAAGTAGCCGTCGGCGTCCATCAGGTAGGCGTCGCCGGTGAGGTTCCAGCCGTCACGGACGTAGCCTGCCTGGCGCGCGTCGTCCAGGTAGCGGCAGCCCGTGGGGCCCTGCACTGCCAGCTTGCCGACCGTGCCAGGCGGAACCTCGCGGCCGTCGTCATCCACCACCCGGGCGCGGTAGCCCGGCACTGCGCGACCGGTGGCGCCGGGGCGGCTGTGGGCCTCGTCGGCCGAGATGAAGATGTGCAGCAGCTCGGTGGCACCGATGCCGTCGATCAGCTCGATGCCCGTGGCGTCCTTCCACTGCGCGCGGGTGGCGGCGGGCAGCACCTCGCCGGCCGAGACGCACTGGCGCAGCGGCGTGCGGCGCAGCTCGGTGCCGCGCGCGGCCAGCGTGCGGTAGGTGGTGGGCGCGGTGAACAGGGTGGTGGCGCCGAAGGCCTGGATGCCGTCCAGCAGCTGCGGCGGGCCGGCCTTCTCCAGCAGCACGGTGCTCGCGCCCACGGTCATCGGGAACAGCAGCAGGCCGCCCAGGCCGAAGGTGAAGGCCAGCGGCGGACTGCCGATGAAGACATCGTCCGCTCGGGGCCGCAGGATGTGGCGCGGGAAGCCCGCGCACACCGCCATCACGTCGCGGTGGAAGTGCATCGTCGCCTTCGGGATGCCGGTGGTGCCGGAGGTGAAGGCGAAGAGGCAGCAGTCGTCCGCCGCGGTGTCCACGTGGGTGAAGTGCCCGCTCTGCCGGGCCATCGCAGCCTCCAGTCCGTCGGGCGAGAGGTCCGACCCGTCCCCGCTGAAGTGGCGCAGCTGCCGCAGCACCGGCACCTCGGGCCGCGCCATCGCCAGCTCCTCGGCCAGTTGCACATCACACAGCGCGTGTGTGACCTGGCCTTTCTCGATGATGGCCTTGAGCTCCTTGGCGCGCAGCAGCGGCATGGTGCCCACCGCGATGCCGCCCGCCTTGATCACGCCGAACCAGCAGGCCGCCAGCATCGGGTTGTTCGGCGCGCGCAGCAGCACGCGGTTGCCGGGCACGAGGCCCATCTCGCCGACCAGCACCTCGGCGATGCGGTTGGCCCGGTCCTGCAGCTCGGCGTAGGTCCAGACCAAGCCGCCGGGCGCGCGAATCACCACCCGGTCGCCCCGGCCCTCGGCGATGTGTCGGTCCAGCAGCTCGCTGGCGCAGTTCAGCCGCTCGGGGAACTGCAGCTCGGGCCGATCGAAGAGGAACTGCGGCTGCGCCTCGGGGGCCGGCAGGTGTTCCCGCGCAAAGGTGTCCTGGTGTGCACTGCGGATCATGCGCTCACCTCCTTCAGCAACTCGCGGGCGATGATGAGCTGCTGCACCTCGGTCGCCCCTTCATAGATGCGCAGCGCACGGATCTCGCGGTAGAGCCGCTCCACCGGCTGCTCGCTGACCACGCCCAGGCCGCCCCAGAGCTGCACCGCCGCGTCGATCACTTGCTGCGCGCCCTCGGTGGCCACCATCTTGGCCATCGCCGCCTCGCGGGTCACGTTGCGGCCCTGGTCACGCTGCCAGGCAGCGCGGTAGGTCAGCAGCGCGGCCGAGTCGATCGTGGTGGCCATCTGCGCCAGCTTGGCCTGGGTGAGCTGGAAGTCGGCCAGCACGCCGCCGAACATCTTGCGGGTGGTCGCGCGCCGCAGGCCCTCGTCCAGCGCCCGGCGGGCAAAACCCAGCGCGGCGGCGGCCACCGAGGTGCGGAACACGTCCAGCGTGCGCATCGCCACCTTGAACCCTTCGCCCGCCGCGCCGATGCGTGCGCTCGCCGGGATGCGGCAGCCGCTGAAGCGCAGCCGTGCCAACGGGTGAGGCGCGATCACGTCGATGCGCTCGGCGATCTCGAAGCCGGGTGTGCCGGCCGGCACGATGAAGGCGCTGATCCCGCGGGCGCCGGGCGCCTCGCCGGTGCGGGCAAAGACCACGTAGACATCGGCGATGCCGCCATTGCTGATCCAGGTCTTCTCGCCGTCGAGCACGTAGCCGTCGCCCCCATTCGACGATTCCCGCCGCGCGGCACAGGCCAGCGCCGCCACGTCGGAGCCGGCCTCGGGCTCGGACAGCGCGAAGGCACTGATCGCCTCGCCGGCGGCCACCTTGGGCAGCCAGGCGGCGCGCTGCTCGGGCGAGCCGGCCAGGCTGATCGCCCCCGAGCCCAGGCCCTGCATGGCGAAGGCAAAGTCGGCCAGCCCGCTGTGGCGCGCCAGGGTCTCGCGGATCAGGCAGATGCTGCGGGTGTCGATCACCTCGGCCGCGCCGCCGTGGGCGGTGCCGCCCACCGCGTGGCGCAGCCAGCCGGCGGCGCCGAGCAACTTCACCAACGCGCGGCACTCGGCGTCCACGTCCAGGCCGTGTTGGTGGGGCACGTGGGCCGTGGCCCAGGCGTCCAGCTCGACCGCAAGCGCGCGGTGGCGGTCGTCGAGGAAGGGCCAGTCGAGGTAGGCGGTGTCGGCCATCGCGTCAGTTCCCCTGGAACACCGGCCGCTGCTTGGCGGCGAAGGCCTCGTAGGCGCGCCGGAAGTCGTGGGTCAGCATGCACAGCGCCTGCGCCTGCGCCTCGGCCTCGATGGCCTGGTCCACCGTCATCGCCCACTCCTGGTGCAGCATGGTCTTGGTGATGCCGTTGGCGAAGGTCGGCCCCTCGCAGAGCTGCGCGGCCAGCGCCTGCGCCTCGGCCAGCAGCGCCTCGGGCGCGACCAGCCGGTTCAGCCAGCCCCAGCGCTCGCCCTCTTCGCCGCCCAGGGTGCGGCCGGTGTAGAGCAGCTCGCTGGCGCGGCCCTGGCCGATGAGGCGGGGCAGGATCGCGCAGGCGCCCATGTCGCAGCCGGCCAGGCCGACGCGGTTGAACAGGAAGGCGGTCTTCGAGCGCGCCGTGCCCAGGCGCAGGTCCGAGGCCATGGCCAGGATCGCCCCGGCGCCGGCGCAGACGCCATCGAGTGCGGCGACGATGGGTTGCGGGCAGGCGCGCATCGCGCCCACCAGATCGCCGGTCATGCGGGTGAACATCAGCAGCTCGGGCGCGGCCAGGCGCACCAGCGGGCCGATGATCTCGTGCACGTCGCCGCCGGAGCAGAAGTTGTTGCCCGCGCCCGCCAGCACCACGGCGTGGATGTCGTCGGCGTACTTCAGCGCCCGGAACAGGTCGCGCAGTTCGGCGTAGCTCTCGAAGGTCAGTGGGTTCTTGCGCTCCGGGCGGTTGAGCGTGATGATGGCCACGGCGCCGTGCACCTCCCAGCGGAAGTGGGTGGCCCGGTAGCCGGCCAGCGCTCGGCGGTTGCCGGCGAGCAGGCCGGGATCGATGTCGGTGGATGTCGTGTTGCTCATCGGTGTGTCCTCACATGACTTCGCCGCCGGAGACGGAGATGCATTGGCCGGTGATCGCCGACGCGCCGGCTCCCAGCAGCCAGCGCACCGCGTCGGCCACCTGCTCGGGCTGAACCAGGCGGCGCTGCGGGTTGCTGGCGGCGAACTCGGCGCGCGCCTGTTCGGGCGTGCGGCCGGTCTGGGCCACCACGTTGGCCACGCTGTCGCGCAGCAGGTCGGTCTCGGTGTAGCCGGGGCACACCGCGTTGACGGTGACGCCGCTGGCCGCCAGCTCCAGCGCCATCGAGCGCGTCAGCCCCACCACGCCGTGCTTGGCGGCGCTGTAGGCCGCCACGTAGGCATAGCCGCGCTGGCCGGCGGTGCTGGCGATGTTGACGATGCGGCCCTGCCCGCCGGCCCGCAGGTCGGCCAGCGCCGCGCGGCAGCACAGGAAGGAGCCGGTCAGGTTGACCGCCAGCATGCGCTGCCACAGCTCCGCAGAGGTGCGGTGCAGCGGCGCGCTCTGTGCCTGGCCGGCGTTGTTGACCAGGCCCCAGACCGGGCCCAGCGCGGCGCGCGCGCTGTCGAAGGCGGCCTGCACCTGGGCCTCGTCGGCCACGTCGGCGACGACGCAGTGGTGCCGCCCTTCCCGTCCCTCCGCGGGGGGCGGCAGGCTGGCGGCCAGCGCCTGCAGCGCGTCCAGGCGACGGCCCAGCAGCGTCAGCCGGTGGCCGTCGGCCGCCAGCAGGTGGGCGATCGCGGCGCCGATGCCGCGCGCCGCGCCGGTGATCACGATGTGCCGGCCCGTCACTTCACCGCTCCGGCCTGCTGCGCGGCGCGCTGCGCCAGCGCTTCCATCTGCGACTTGCCCGAGACCAGCTGCTTCGGCCAGGCGATCGGCGTGTAGCCGATGCGCGCCGCCTCGGCCAGGGTCCAGGCCGGGTTGGCCAGGTGCGGGCGGCCCACGGCGCAGAGGTCGGCGCGGCCGGCGGCGATGATCGAGTTGACGTGGTCGGCCTCGCTGATCGCGCCCACCGCCATCGTGGCGATGCCGGCTTCCTGGCGGATGCGGTCGGCAAAGGGCGTCTGGTACATGCGCCCGTAGGTGGGCCGCTGGTCCGGCGAGACCTGGCCGGAGGAGACGTCGATCAGGTCGGCCCCGGCCGCCTTGAAGGCGCGGGCCACCTCCACCGCATCGGCCGGCGTCAGGCCGCCGTCCACCCAGTCGTGCGCCGAGATGCGCACCGACAGCGGCCGTTCGGCCGGCCAGGCCGCGCGCACCGCGGCGAAGACCTCCAGCGGCCAGCGCAGGCGCTTTTCCAGCGGGCCGCCGTACGCATCCGTGCGGTGGTTGGTCAGCGGCGAGATGAAGCTGGAGAGCAGGTAGCCGTGCGCGCAGTGCAGCTCCAGCCAGTCGAAGCCGGCCTCGGCGGCGCGGGTGGCGGCGGCAACGAAGTCCGCCTGCACCCGGTCCATGTCGGCGCGGGTCATGGCGCGGGGCAGCTGGCCCCCCTTGTCGATCGGCAGGTAGGGCTGCGCGCTGGCGGCCAGCAGCGGCCAGTTGCCGACGGGCAGCGGCTGGTCCATGCCGCCCTCTTGCCAGGGCACGCAGGTCGAGCCCTTCGGCCCCGCATGGCCGATCTGCACGCCGATGGCGGCGTCGCTGTGCGCATGCACCCACTGCACGATGCGCCGCCAGGCTTCGCCCTGCGCGTCGTTCCATAGGCCCGGGCAGCCGGGGGTGATGCGCGCCTCGGGGCTCACGCAGGTCATCTCGGCCATCACCAGCGCGGCGCCGCCCAGGGCGCGCGCGCCCAGGTGCACCAGGTGGTAGTCGCCGACCAGGCCATCGACGGCGCTGTACTGCGCCATCGGCGAGACGACGACGCGGTTCTTCAGCCGCAGGCCCTTGAGCGTGAAGGGCGTGAACATCGGCGGCACGGCCTGCGCGGCATCCAGGCCGGCTCGTCCGGCGAACCAGCGCTCATAGCCCTCCAGCCAGCCAGCGTCGCGCAGGCGCAGGTTCTCGTGGCTGATGCGCTGGCTGCGCGTGAGCATCGAGTACATGAACTGCTCGGGCTCCAGCTGGTCGCAGTAGCGCGCGCCACAGACCTCGAACCACTCCATCGCGTTCCAGGCCGCGTTCTGCAGGCGCAGGGTTTCCACGCTGCGCTCGGCCTGGTAGCGGGTCAGCACCTCACCGAGGTGCTCGGGCGAATCGCCCGAGGTGGGGCCCAGCAGCTTGAACTGCCGCACCAGCTCGATCGCGTCCTCCAGCGCCAGCTTGGTGCCCGAGCCGATGGCGAAGTGCGCTGTGTGCACCGCGTCGCCCACCAGCACCACGTGGCTGCCATGCTCGTTCTTCAGCCACCACTGGCCGCAGACCACGCGCTGGAAGTTCAGCCAGGCCGAGCCGCGCAGGTGGCGCAGGTTGCTCAGCAGCCGCTCGCCCTGCAGGTTGTCGGCAAACAGGCGCTCGCAGAAGGCGATCGATTCGGCCGGGTCGGCCCGGTCCAGGCCATGCGCCAGCCAGACGTGCTCCGGGCACTCGACGATGAAGGTACTGGTCGTCTCGTCGAACTTGTAGATGTGCGCCTGAAACCAGCCGTGCTCGGTGCGCTGGAAGTCGAAGGTGAAGGCGTCGTACAGCCGCTTCGTGCCCAGCCAGATGTAGCGGTTCGGCCGGGTGACGATGTCGGGGCGGAAGGCCTCGGCGTAGCGGCCGCGGATCTTCGAGTGGATGCCGTCGCTGGCGATGACGAGGTCGGCATCGGCGTAGTCCAGGTCCGACTCCGCCTCGGTGTCGAACACCAGCTCCACCCCCAGCGCCTCGCAGCGCGCCTGCAGGATGTTGAGCAGCTTCTTGCGGCCGATGCCGACGAAGCCGTGGCCACCCGAGCGGATGCGCCGGCCCTTGAACCACAGCTCGATGTCGTCCCAGTGGTTGAAGGCCTGCTGGATCTCGTCGGCCGTCACCGCGTCCCACTGGCGCATGTGGTCCATCGTCGCGTCCGAGAACACCACGCCCCAGCCGAAGGTGTCGTAGGGCCGGTTGCGCTCGACCACGGTGATGTCGTGCGCGGGGTCGAGCTGCTTCATCAGCAGCGCGAAGTACAGGCCGGCCGGGCCGCCACCGATGCAGACGATCTTCATGCTGGGTCACTCCAGGGCGCATTGCGGGTTCGGGTTTTAGTTTAGTTCTAAAGCTTTAGGACTAAAGTACATTGAAACCCTGAGCCCACCCGACACCGCCCGCACCGCCATGAAGCCCGCCCTGCGCCCTGCCCTCCTGCCTCCGCAGGACGAACCGCATCCCGGCCTGGAATCGCGCGCCGCCGACGACGACCACCTGGCCGTGCGCACCTGGCTGCGCCTGCTGGCCTGCACCACGCAGATCGAGCAGGACATCCGCAGCCGGCTGCGCGAGCGCTTTGGCACCACGCTGGCGCGCTTCGACTACCTGGCCCAGCTGGAGCGCCACCCCGAGGGCCTGCGCATGAGCGCGCTGTCGCGCTGCCTGATGGTCACCGGCGGCAACGTCACCGGGCTGACCACCCAGCTGGAGGCCGACGGCCTGGTCGAACGCCAAGCCGACCCGCAGGACGGCCGCTCCTGGCGCGTCGTGCTCACCGCCCGCGGCCGGGAGGACTTCGCCGCGATGGCCGTCGAGCACGAGCAATGGATCCGCTCGCTGTTCGAGGGCCTGCCCCTGCCCGAGCAGCAGCAGCTCTACGAGCTGCTGGGCCGGCTGCGCACGCGGCCACCGCGCAGCGGATGAGGGTTGGCCCGCCCTGTTGGAACGAACCGACACCACGCCGTCCGGAACCGCCTTAGCGTCGCAGCCCCATGAACACCCCCGCGCTTTTCGACATCTCGCCGCTGGTCAGCGCCGAGGCGCCGATCTTCCCCGGCGACGAGCCCTACGCGCTGCGCTGGACCGCCCGCCTCGGCCCCGATTGCCCGGTCAACCTCAGCGCGCTGACGCTGTCGCCGCACATCGGCGCCCACGCCGACGCCCCATTGCACTACGCCGATGGCGCGGCGTCGATCGACGCGGTCGAGCTGGACGCCTACCTTGGCCCCTGCCGGGTGATCCACGCCATCGGCTGCGGCCCGCTGATCGGCATCGAGCAGCTGCGCCACGCCGAGTCCGGCCTGCCGCCACGCGTGCTGCTGCGCAGCTGCGCGCGCGCCGACACCGTCTGGAACCCCGCCTTCAGCGCCTTCGCGCCCGAGGCGCTGACCTGGCTGGCCGAGCGCGGCGTGCGGCTGGTCGGCATCGACACGCCCTCGGTCGATCCGGCCGACAGCAAGACGCTGGAGGCCCACCAGGTCCTGCGCCGGCACGACCTGCGCGTGCTGGAAAACCTGGTGCTGGATGCCGTGCCCGAGGGCGACTACGAATTGATCGCACTGCCACTGAAGCTGGCCGGCGCCTGCGCATCACCGGTCCGTGCGGTGCTGCGCGCCTTGTGAACCTGGAGGCAAGACAATGACCGAGCCGATCACCCGAGCCGCCTGCGCCGCGCGCGATGCGGCCGACCCGCTGGCGCCGCTGCGCGTGCAGTTCACGCTGCCCGAGGGCGTCAACTACCTCGACGGCAACTCGCTGGGCGTGCTGCCCGCCACCACCGCCGCGCGGGTGCAGGAAGTCGTCACCGCCGAGTGGGGCCAGGGCCTGATCCGCAGCTGGAACAGCGCCGGCTGGATCACGCTGCCGCAGCGCGTGGGCGACAAGATCGCCCGGCTGGTGGGCGCCAAGCCCGGCGAGCTGGTGGTGGCCGATTCCACCTCGGTCAACCTGTTCAAGGTGCTCAGCGCCACGGCACAGATCGCCCGCGCCGACGACCCGCGCCGCACGGTGATCGTCTCCGAGCGCAGCAACTTCCCGACCGACCTCTACATCGCCGAATCGGTGGCCGCGCAGCACGGCCTGACGCTGGAGCTGCTGGACATCGACGCGATTCCGGCGCGCCTTGGGCCCGACGTCGCCATCCTGATGCTCACCCAGGTCAACTACCGCAGTGGGCGCATGGCCGACATGGCGGCGGTGACGGCACTGGCGCACGCCGCCGGCGCGCTGATGCTCTGGGACCTGGCGCATTCGGCGGGTGCGGTGCCGGTGGATCTGAACGCTGCCAATGCAGACTTCGCCGTGGGCTGCGGCTACAAATACCTCAACGGCGGCCCCGGCGCGCCCGCCTTCGTCTGGGCGCACCCGCGCCACGCCGACCGCTTCTGGCAGCCGCTGTCGGGCTGGATGGGTCACGCCGCGCCCTTCGTCTTCGAGCCTGGCTACCGGCCGGCGCCGGGCATCGGCCGCTACCTCTGCGGCACGCCTTCGGTGATCGGCCTGAGCGCGCTGGAGTGCGGCGTGGACAGCCTGCTGACCGCCGAGCCGCTGGGCGGTATGGCGGCGCTGCGGGCCAAGTCGGTCGCGCTGTCTGAGCTGTTCATCGCGCTGGTGCGCGAGCGCCTGGCCGGTTCGGGCCTGACGATCCACAGCCCGCTGGACGCCGGGCGGCGCGGCAGCCAGGTGTCGCTGGGCGTTCCGACCGACGGTTCGATCAACGGGTATGCGGTGATGCAGGCGCTGATCGCGCGCGGCGTGATCGGTGACTACCGCGCCGGCGATGGCAGCGCCGCCGAACCGCACCTGCTGCGCTTCGGCTTCACGCCGCTCTACACCCGCTTCGTCGACGTGTTCGACGCGATCGAAGCCCTGGCGGCGGTGCTGGCCAGTGGCGAATGGCAGCAGCCGCAGTTCACGCACAAAGGAGCCGTGACATGACCTGTCCCTACCACGCCGAGGGGGCCGCCGGCCCGCGCGGCGAATCCATCGTCGCCACCGAGGGCGCCCAGCTCGACTTCTCGGGCGACATGAGCTACGGCGACTACCTGCAGCTCGACGCCGTGCTGAACGCGCAGAAGCCGCTCTCGCCCGACCACAACGAGATGCTCTTCATCGTCCAGCACCAGACCTCCGAGCTGTGGATGAAGCTGATGTTGCACGAGCTGCGCGCCGCCGTGGGCGCCATCGCCCGCGACGCGCTGCCGCCGGCCTTCAAGATGCTGGCGCGCGTCTCGAAGATCATGGAGCAGCTGGTGCACGCCTGGGACGTGCTGGCCACCATGACGCCGCCCGAGTACTCCGCGATCCGCCCCTACCTGGGCCACAGCAGCGGCTTCCAGAGCTGGCAGTACCGCTGCATCGAGTTCTCGCTGGGCAACAAGAACGCCGCGATGCTCCGGCCCCACGCCCACCGGCCGGACCTGCTGGCCATCGTCGAGGCCGCCTGGCGCGCGCCGGGCCTCTACGACGAGGCCCTGCGCCTGCTCGCCCGCCGCGGCCTGCCCGTGCCGGCCAGCCACCTCGAACGCGACTGGACCTTGCCCTACCCCGCCAGCGACGCGGTCGAGCAGGCCTGGCTGACGGTCTACCGCGACCCGTCGGCACACTGGGACCTGTACCAGCTCGGCGAGGAACTGACCGACCTGGAAGACGCCTTCCGCCTCTGGCGCTTCCGCCACCTCACCACGGTCGAGCGCGTCATTGGCTTCAAGCGCGGCACCGGCGGCACCGGTGGCATCAGCTACCTGCGCCAGATGCTGGACACGGTGCTGTTCCCGGAGCTGTGGCGCCTGAGGACGGACCTGTGACAGACTCCGGACGCACCCAACGGCATGTCCGCAAGGCCGTGCCGGCTTCACGAGGATCCGACCCATGGCCACCCCTGCGAAAGTCCAAGGTCCGGCGTCCTACTTCCCGTCGATCGAGAAGAAGTACGGCCACCCCGTCGACCACTGGTTCGGCATCCTCCAGGCGGCCGGCGATCGCAAGCACATGGAACTCGTCGCCCTGCTCAAGTCCGAGCACGGACTCGGCCACGGGCATGCGAACGCCTTGGTGGCGTTCCACCTGACCAAGCGCTAGACGCCCCCATCCGCCGCAAAGCACAGACCGGCACCACATCGCACACGCCTTGACGTGGGTCAGAGCCGTGCGTGACGCGGGACGGGCGCCGGCAGGCGCTCCGGCAGAATCCCGGCCGGCCTCGCCGGGTGGGCGCCCGGAGCGGGGCGGGTTGCGTACCGACCTTGCATCGCCCGAAGGAATTTCCCATGAAGAGTTTGACCGCCACCCTGGCGCTTGCCATCGCCGGGCTCGGCCTGGCGGCCCCCGCCGACGCGCAGGAGCGCATCCGGCTCGGGTTCATGAGCCCGCTGACCGGCCCGCAGGCCGCCAACGGCACGGACAACCGGGATGGCGCGCTGCTGGCCGTCAAGGAGATCAATGCCCGCGGCCTCAAGATCGGCGCCAAGCCGGTGCTGTTCGAGCTGGACCTGAACGACGACGCGGCCGACCCGAAGCAGGGCGTGCAGGCGGCGCAGACGCTGGTGGACAAGAAGATCCCCTTCGTCGTCGGCCCGTACAACTCGGGCGTGACGCTGCCGGCCTCGCGGGTGTTCGCGGACGCAGGCGTGGTGGTGCTGACGGTGGCGTCCAACCCGAAGGTGACCGAGCAGGGCCATCAGAACCTGTTCCGCATCGGCGCCAGCGACAACCAGCTGGGCGTCAAGATGGCGACCTACGCCGGCCAGGAGCTGAAGATCAGGACCGTGGCGGTGATCGACGACCGCACCTCCTACGGCCAGGGCGTGGCGCGCGAGTTCGTGCAGGAGGCCAAGCGCCTGGGCATCAAGGTGGTGGCCACCGAGTTCACCACCGACAAGTCGACCGACTTCACCTCGATCCTGACCAGCATCCGCGCCACCAAGGCGGACGCGATCTTCTACGGCGGCTACTCGTCGCAGGCCGGCCCGATGCTGCGCCAGATGCGCTCGCTGGGGCTGAGCATGCCGCTGCTGGGCGGTGATGGCATCTGCTCGTCGGAGACGGTGACGCTGTCGCAGATCGCCACGGGCATCAACGCCTACTGCACCCAGGGCGGCTCGATGCTCGACAAGGTCGAGAAGGGCCAGAAGTTCATCGAGCGCTACCGCGCCGAGTACAAGCGCGACCCGCTGACCTACGCCGCCGCGTTCTACGACGGCGTGGGCCTGCTGGCCGCCGCGATCCAGGCCACGCAGTCGACCGACCCGAAGAAGATCATCGAGCACATCGCCAAGGGCAAGTACGCGGGCGTCGCCGGCGAGTACGCCTACGACGAGAAGCACGACCTGCGCTCCTCGGCGGTGACCGTGTTCACCTTCAAGGGCCGTGACGTGGTGCCGCTCAAGGGGCTGTGACCCAACGGCCCTCGACGCGGTGGAGGGGCGGCAGCCCGCCCGGAGACAGGGGGTCAGGTAACCACTTCGAGCCCGCGCTTTTGCACCAGATGCAGCAGCTTGAGCGCCGTGCCGGTCGGCTTCTTCTGGCCGATTTCCCACTTCTGAACCGTCGATACGCTGGTGTTCAGCAGGCGGGCGAAGACGGCCTGGCTGACCCGGGTGGTTTCGCGGATCTGCTTGATTTGTTCGGGCTGCAAGGGCTCGACCGGCGGCAGGCAGAGCTGGTCGAATTCACGCAGCGTGACCTGATCCATGACGCCGGCCCGGTGCAGACCCACGGCCGTGTCATGCACGGCCTCAAGGATGGGAGATTGGGGCCGTCTCATCGCGCGATTCACCTTCTTCAATTCGCCGGTTTGCTGTCGCACGCCTAGCTGTGTTCTGGATCTCAGGGGCGTGATGTCCGACTTCGGCCGGTCGGATCGTAGCCAGAGAGCTAAGGCTGCGGTGTTGCCGTGGGCACAACGCCCGGTGCGCCCCTATGAGACGACAGGAATGGGCGGAGAACCTCTTCGGCGAACGCTTGAATCTCATCAGTCTTGGATGCGCAGGCCAGTTCGACGATCTCCACGTCGGGCAGGAGCCGCTCGCGTTGGCATGCCTTGAAGAGGGCCTTTTGCCGTCCCTTCACACCCTTCGCGGGAAGCGCGGCGCACACGCTATCCGGCAGTCGAGGCGCGAAGTCGGGTTGGTCGTACACGGTCTCAAACGCGCTCTCGAGCGACCAAAGCGGCATGCAGTAGGTGCCGATCTTTGCAGCGTTGCCTGTTTCAGCCTGGTCTCCGTCCAAGATCGCGATGACCGCATCTGCTGGAGCAAGGAAGCCCTGGTCACGGTTCCGTTGCAGAAGACTGACAACCTGGGGAACGCCACCAACCGGGATAATGATGTAGTTGTAATAAGTTGGGACACAGTACCTGTCAATGTGGTGCTGAATGACCAGTCTGGCTGCATCGTCCTCTACGAGGACGTACCTGTCCCAGCCCTGGAACCCGAACAGCAGACTCTTCACATACGCAAATGAACGCTCTTCCAGCGTCGATTGCTCGCCGGCTGCCTCGAGATAGAGCAACTCGCCCTCGCGCAGGGTTTGCATGAGCGCGAGCGAATGGCTGGTGAACACGACGTTGACCGAAAACTTCTTGCACAGCAAGCGCAGTTCATCGACCAGGCGCGCCTGAGCCGCTGCATCAAGGGAAATATCGATCTCGTCGATGAAGTTAAGCCGGGTTCCCGACTGCAGTCGTCGAAAGAGGTTTACGAGGAAGAACTCACCCGAGCTGAAGTAGTCTTCCCGGACGTAGCGATCGCCATCGACGCGATAGAAGCAGCAGGCACCTCGCGAGAACCTCACTTCCCGCAAACTCTCGAATCGCGCTTCGCCGTAAATACGAGTCAGGAATCCGATCAGGTCATCAGGCCGGGTGTCGTTGTCTAGGATGATCTCCCGGCGGATCTCTGCGTCTGCCTCGGAGAGCGCGTGGAAGTAGCTGAAACGCTGACCGTGGGGCATCGGCAGCTCAACGGCGATCAACGACCGCAGCGACTTCGGCACCGGCTGGTGAGTGCTCAGCGTGCCCACAGCCGGGTCGTAGGTGAATTCGAACGACGCATCGTCCAGGGCGTAACGCACAAAGCTGCTCTCACGCAGCGCGCCATCGGACGTTGTGCGCCGGAACGTGTCTGACAGTGCGAAGTTCATGATCGCCTTCGCCAAGGTAGTCTTGCCAGCGCCATTGCGGCCAACGATGCATAGCGGTGCGTTTCGGTCGAGGTCCACGCTGAATGTGAGCGTCTTGATCGGCCGGACGTCGCTGATGTCTACCTGGAACCGCATGGAACCTCAGCCAAAGGACCGATGTAGAAACATGTCAACCGCTGCGGCGCCGTACTTGCGCCGCAGCTTCTCCAGATACGACTGGTCCACGGTGTTGACGTAGTTCAGCAGACCGGCAAGCCGAGCCTCGGTCTTGGCGGGGCCGGCCTCCAGCATGGTGTTGAACCGCTCGCGGTCCCGGAGGTACAGGTGAAGCATGGTTTCGATCTCGTCCTTGACGGACGTGTCGACGGAGATGGTCCCATTTGGGAGGAGCACCATGCCCAGAAGCTTGATCTTTCCGCCAACGTGCAAGTACTTCGACTTGCCACGGTGCAACCGCAGCTTGCCGCTGAACATCCGATCGAGCAGGTCATTGAGGACCTCCTCTCCCGACTCCACCGCGGCGCACTCGCCCGACGACAAGACAATGTCATCCGCGTACCGCGTATAGATCACTCCAAGCTGCTGGCAGCATGCGTGGAAAGCCACATCGAAGGCGTAGAGCGCAGCGTTGCTGAGGCCCGGTGAGGTCGAGAACCCGATCGGCAATGCATCGTCCACGCAAAGCAGGTCGAGCACATGCTCCAGATGGTCCGGCAAGTCCGAGATAGGGATCTCCGCCATCGCATCAGTGATCGTCCCACGCACGATGTCGCGTGAGAGGCTGGGGAAGAACGATTCGATGTCGGTGACGAAGAAGTGGCGGCTCAACGCGTGCTGCTCCACAGCAGCGCGGGCACTGACCCCCTTCCGGTACGAGAACACAGTCCCCTCGTGAACCGGCAGAAAGTCGATCAGGAACAGGCGCAGGAAGCTGTGATAGGCCCGGAGGCGATCGCCCGGGCTGACAAGTTCTCGTCGCTTGGCTCCCTGCCGGATGTGAGTGCGCCCAAGGTCGTCCTCGGACACTTCACGCATGAAATCCGCATAGGTGCGCTTGCCATGGAACATCGCTTCAAACAGCGTCTTCAGCGGCTTCTTTGCAATGGACATGCTGGGCGTGTCAGATGGACGAGGCTGGAGCTTTGCGCTAGCATGACTTCATGCTGGCTGACTAGGAGTATCTCCGGTCGCGCAGGCCAGCCTCTAGGCCGTCTGAATCTACTTGTGTGTGTTCCCGTCTCTGGATGCCCTGAGATAGGAGCGCGCACAAGTCGTAGATTACGCTGACGTCACCCTCACGCGGTACGGGGCCCAGACATCGAGACTCAATGCGGAATCGACGTTGCGCCCGCCGGTCCCGCCCCGCCCCCAAACAACCCCCGCAACACCTCCCCCAGCCAGGCCTGCGCCGCGTCGGGTTGCCGCAGCCGCGAGACGTGCAGCGAGACGACGAAGGCCGGCCAGTGGCCGGGCAGGTCGATCTGGCTGAACTCGCCGCCTTGCACCCATTCGCGGGCGAGTTCGGCCGGCATCACGACGCCCAGCTCGCTGCGGCGCACGATGGCCGGCAGGGCGAGGAAGTGCGAGGCGGAGAGCCGCACGCGGTCGGAGAGGTTCAGGCTCTGCAGGATGGCGAGCGTCTCGGAGTGCGAACGCACCACGCCGTAGCCGAGCTGGCCCATCTCCGCGCGCAGGGCGGTGTCGTCGTGGCGGGCCGCGGCCAGCGCGGCCTGTTGCGGGTGGCCTTGGCGCAGCAACAGGGTGTAGTGGTCCTCGACCAGCGGCCAGCGCTGGGTGGCGGCGGTGCTGTTGACGCTGGGCAGGTAGCCGAAGGCAAAGTCGAGTTCGCCGCTGTCGAGCAGGCCGGGGAGGCGCTCGGGCTCGGCGACGCGGCAGTCGATCGTCACGCCCGGCGCGCGCTGGCCCAGCTCGGCCATCAGCGCGGGCAGGAAGCGCGCCTCGCCGATGTCGCTCAGGTGCAGGCGGAAGCGCCGGCGCGAGCGGGCGGGGTCGAAGCGCAGCGAATCGCCCAGCGCCTCGGCCAGCAGCCCGAAGGCCTGCGACACCGCCCGCGCGAGCTGGTCGGCCACCGGCGTGGGCCGCACGCCGTGGTGGGCGCGGGCGAACAGCGGGTCGCGCAGCTCGCGCCGCAGGCGGGCGATGGCGCTGCTGGCCGCCGGCTGGCTCATGCCGAGCTGCTCGGCGGCGCGGCTGACGCTGCGGCAGCGGTGCACCGCGGCGAAGACGCGCAGCAGGTTCAGGTCGAGTGCGGCAGGGTCGAGCCGGTCGAAGGGATCGAATGGGTCGAGGGGGTCGTCGGGAATACCGCCAGTCTCATCCATGGCATGGATATTACTTAGTCGCCTCATTCTATTGCCGACTGAATAAGGGAAGCCGACACTGCAGGCCGGACCAGACAGAGGAGACCGGCGATGGAAGTGTCATTCAGCCGCGAGATCGAGAAGCTGCGCCAGGGCGCGGGCAGCACCTTCCATGGCGAGGGCATCCTGGCGATCACCAAGGCGCTGCTGCAGAGTGGCGTGTCCTACGTCGGCGGCTACCAGGGCGCGCCGATCTCCCACCTGCTGGACGTGATGGTGCAGGCGCGCCCCTACCTGGACGAGCTGGGCGTGCACGTGCAGGCCTGCTCGAACGAGGCCTCGGCCGCGGCGATGCTGGGCGCGTCGATCCACTACCCGGTGCGCGGCGCGGTGACCTGGAAGTCGATCGTCGGCACCAACGTGGCCAGCGATGCGCTGTCGAACCTGGCCTCGCCCGGTGTGACCGGCGGCGCGCTGATCGTCGTCGGCGAGGACTACGGCGAGGGCGCCAGCGTGATCCAGGAGCGCACCCACGCCTTCGCGATGAAGAGCTGCATGCTGCTGCTCGACCCGCGGCCGGACCTGGCGCGCATGGTGGAAATGGTGGAGCACGGCTTCGCGCTGTCCGAGGCGTCGAACATGCCGGCGATCCTGGAGCTGCGCATCCGCGCCTGCCACGTGCAGGGCAGCTTCGAGTGCCGGGACAACCGCGCGCCGGCCATCTCCACCCGCGCGCTGCAGGCCGAGCCAGCCGCCTTCGACTACATGCGCCTGGCCCACCCGCCGGTGACCTTCCGCCACGAGAAGCTCAAGGGGGAGCAGCGCATTCCCGCCGCGCGGCGCTACATCACCGAGCACCGGCTGAACGAGACCTTTGCGGGCACCCACGCCGACCTGGGGATCATCGTGCAGGGCGGCCTGTACAACGCGGCGATCCGCGCGCTGCAGCAGTTCGGCCTGGCCAATGCGTACGGCGACAGCGAGATCCCGATCCACGTGCTCAACGTCACCTACCCGCTGGTGCACGACGAGCTGCTCGACTTCTGCCGCGACAAGCGCGGCGTGCTGCTGCTGGAGGAGGGCCAGCCGGAGTACATCGAGCAGGAGCTGGCCACGCTGCTGCGCCGGCAGGACCTGCAGACCCCGCTGCACGGCAAAGGAACAGGCAGCGAAGGGCTGCCCAACGGCGGCGAGTACACGGTGGAGGTGATCGCGCAGGGGCTGGCGCCCTTCGTGGCGCGCTACCTGCCGCGCCATGACGCCAGCGCCGCCACCGCCTGGCTGGCCGGCAACCGCCAGCGCCGCGAGCAGGCGGCGCAGGCGCTGGGCGCGCCGCTGCCGCCGCGCCCGCCGGCCTTCTGCATCGGCTGCCCGGAACGGCCGGTGTTCTCGGCGCTGAAGCTGGCGCAGCAGGAGGTCGGCCGGGTGCACATCGCCGCGGACATCGGCTGCCACGCCTTTGCGACCTTCGAGCCCTTCTCGTCGGGCCACTCCATCCTCGGCTACGGCATGAGCCTGGCGAGCACCGCGGGCGTCGCGCCGCTGATGGCGCGGCGCACGCTGGCCATCGTCGGCGACGGCGGCTTCTGGCACAACGGCCTGGTCACCGGCGTGCAGAGCGCGCTGTTCAACGGCGACGACGTGGTGCTGCTGATCATGAAGAACGGCTACACCTCGGCCACCGGTACGCAGGACATCATCTCCACGCCCGACGAGGAGATCAAGGCGGCGGCGGCCGACAAGCACCAGAGCCTGGTCGACCGCAACCGCACCATCGAGGAGACGCTGCGCGGCCTGGGCGTGACCTGGCTGCGCAGCTTGCACAGCTACGAGGTCGGCGCGATGCGCGACACGCTGATCGAGGCCTTCACCACCGCGCAGGGCGGGCTGAAGGTCATCGTCGCCGAGGGCGAGTGCCAGCTGGAACGCCAGCGCCGCATCAAGCCCTGGATCGCCGGCCTGCTGCAGCGCGGCGCGCGGGTGGTGCGCAGCCGCTTCGGCGTGGACGAGGATGTCTGCAGCGGCGACCACGCCTGCATCCGGCTGTCCGGCTGCCCGACGCTCAGCCTGAAGGACAACCCGGACCCGCTGAAGGTGGACCCCGTCGCCACGGTGCTGGACGGCTGCGTCGGCTGCGGCCTGTGCGGCGCCAACGCCCACGCCGCCACGCTCTGCCCCAGCTTCTACAAGGCCGAGGTGATCCAGAACCCGGCCTGGCACGAGCGGCTGGTGGCGTCCCTGCGCCAGGCGATCGTCGGCCGGTTGCTGCGCAGCGCCTGAGGAGGCCCCAAGATGAACATCGACACGACGAACCACCCGATCACCCTGCTGCTCTGCGCCCTGGGCGGCGAAGGCGGTGGCGTGCTGGCCGACTGGCTGGTGGAGGTGGCGCAGCGCGCCGGCCATGCGGTGCAGAGCACCTCGATCCCCGGCGTAGCGCAGCGCACCGGCGCCACCACCTACTACCTGGAGTTCGCGCCCCGGCCCCCCGACCCCGCCGCCCCCACCGGCCGCCGGCCGGTGTTCAGCCTCTACCCGGTGCCGGGTCAGGTGGACCTGCTGGTCTCCTCCGAGCTGCTGGAGACGGCCCGCCAGGTCAGCCTGGGGGTGACCTCGGCCGAGCGCAGCCAGGTCATCAGCAGCCGCGCCCGCGCACTGACCACCGCCGAGCGCATGCCGCTGGGCGATGGCCGGCTCGACAGCGACCGGCTGGTGGCCGTGCTGCGCCAGCACAGCCGCGAGCAGCACCTGCTCGACATGGCCGCGCTCACGCGGGAGGCCGGCACCATCGTCAGCGCGGTGATGCTCGGTGCGGTGGCCGCCAGCGGGGTGCTGCCCTTTGCGCGCGCGCTGTACGAGGCCGCCATCGGCACCGGAGGCCGCACCGCCGAGGCCAGCCGGCGCGGCTTTGCCGCCGCCTACGAGCAGGTGCAGCGCCAGCGCGAACAGGGCGAGGCGCTGCGCAAGGTCATCGCTGCGGCACCGGGCGTGCCGGCGCCGCCCCTGCTGCCGCCGGAGCTGGCCTGCCGCTTCCCGGCCGCCGTGCACCCGATGCTCGCGCTGGGCCATGCCCGGCTGGTCGAGTACCAGGATGCGGACTACGCCAGCGTGTACGCCGACCGGCTGGAGCGCGTGCTGGCGGCCGAGCGCGAGGCCGACCCGCACGCGGCGCAGTCCTGGGCCACCACCCGCGAGATGGCGCGCTGGCTGGCGCTGTGGATGGCCTTCGACGACATCGTGCGCGTGGCCGACCTGAAGCTGCGCGCCGCGCGGCTGGCGCGCATCCGTGCCGAGGCGCGCGCGGGGAACGGCGACGTGCTGAAGGTGTTCGATCATTTCAAGCCGGGCATCCCCGAGATCGCCGGCCTGCTGAGCGCGCCGCTGGCCGGTGCGCTGCAGCGCTGGGACGAGCGCCGCCAGCGCCGCGGCCTCGCCCCCTGGTCGTTCAAGCTGACGCTGGGCACGCACACGCTGCGCGGCGCGCTGGCGCTGCGCACGCTCGGCGCGATGCGCTCACTGCGCCCTCGCGGCCAGCGCTTTGCGCAGGAGCAGGCGCTGATCGAGCACTGGCTGGCGGGTGTGGTGGACCTGACGCGCCGCCACTGGGCCAGCGGCCACGAGGTTGCGCTCTGCGGGCGGCTGATCAAGGGCTACGGCAGCACCAACGAGCGCGGCAAGGCGGCGCTGCTGCATGTGCTCGACCAGCTGGCGCGGCAGGTGCCCTTTGCCGGCGACGACGAACGCGCTGACGCCATCGCCCGGGCCCGCCAGGCGGCACTGGCCGACGACGCCGGCCGGGCGCTGGACCAGGCGCTGGTCAGCATGGGTGCCGCCCCCCGGCCGCTGCGCGAGCAGCCGATCCGCTTCGTGCGCCGCCGTCCGGGCGTGCAGGCTGCGGTGCAGGCGGCTGCGCAGGGGCACGTGCCGGGGAGCGCAGCCGGTTCTTGATCTGGGATAACTCCGACACGACGTTGCCGGCAGGGTCGGCCGCGGGCGAAGGATGATCCGCCCATGGCCACGCTGACGCTGCCTGACCCCCCCACCCCGGCCCCCGCCTCGGCACCCGCCGCCGCACGGCCGGCTGCGCCGACCCTGCCCGGCCACCGGGCGATGTGGGTGGCGATCTGCCTGGAGTTCATCGAGTTCGCGGTGTTCTTCACCATCTACTTCAGCTCGCGCTGGTTCCACCCGCAGGACTTCCAGACCGGGGCGGCGCGGCTGTGGACGCTGGGCGGCGTGCTGATCACGCTGGTGATGGTGACCAGCGGCTACCTGCTCACCCGCATGCTGCGCGCCATGCGCGAGGGCCGGCGCGTGGCGGCGCAGCGCTGGCTGCTGCTGGCACTCGCCGTCGGGCTGGCCTACCCCGCCATCAAGCTGGCCGAGTGGCACTGGAACCAGGGCCAGGGGCTGGACGCCGGGGCCGGCATCTTCGTGGTCGTGTACTACTACCTGACGATCAACCACTTCGTGCACTCCAGCTGGGGCCTGCTGGGCATGGCCTGGGGCTGGGTGCGGCTGCGCACCGGGGCCTACTCGGCCGAGGACTGCCGCGGCCTGGAGTCGCTGGCCGTCTACTGGCACGCCACCGACCTGGTCTGGCTGATGATCTTCAGCCTCTTTTACGCGTTTGCCTGAGGAGCCCGGCCATGCATCGCCCCAGCACGACGACCCTGGCCTGGTGGGCCCTGATGGCGCTGACCGGGCTGAGCGTGGCCGCCGCCGGGGTGGCGCATGACGGCGGCACGCGCTTCTGGATGACCGCCGCGGTGGCCGCCATCGCCTGGGTCAAGGCCCAGTTGCTGCTGCGTGAGTACCTGGAACTGCACCGCGCCACGCCGGTGTTCCGTCGCCTCATCCAGGGCTTTGCGGCACTGGCGCCGCTGGGGCTGCTGGCCAGCGCGCTGCACGAGCTGGCGCGCTGACCCCGGCCCGGGTTCCCGGGATCAGCGCCCCTGTGCGGCGGCGAGTTGCTGCGCTTCCTTGCGGCGCGCGCGCCAGGCGCCGAACATCGCCAGCAGGCCGGGCACCACGATCAGCGCCCAGATGATCTTCTCCAGGTTCGACTTCACCCAGGGGATGTTGCCGAAGAGGTAGCCGGCGGTGACGATGCCACCCACCCAGAGCGCGCCGCCGGTGACGTCGAAGAAGGTGAACTTGCGCCGCGTCATCTGCGCCACGCCGGCCACGAAGGGCGCGAAGGTGCGCACGAAGGGCATGAAGCGGGCGATCACGATCGTGACGCCACCATAGCGCTCGTAGAACTCGTGCGCCTGGTTGAAGGCGCGGCGGTTGAACCAGCGGCTGTCCTCCCACTGGAACACCTTCGGCCCGATCCAGCGGCCGATGGTGTAGTTGCTCTGGTTGCCCGCCACCGCGGCGGCAAACAGCAGGCCCAGCGAGAGCCAGAGGTCCATCAGGCCGACGCCGCACATCGCGCCCACCACGAACAGCAGCGAGTCACCTGGCAGGAAGGGCATCACCACCACGCCCGTCTCGACGAAGATGATCAGGAACAGCAGGGCGTAGATCCACGGGCCGTAGGCCTGCACGAAGGCCATCAGGTGGCGGTCGACGTGGAGCACGAAATCGAGCAGGGAAAGCAGCAGGTCCATGGGGGCGCGATTATCCGGGTCGGTCCATGACGGCTTCCTGAGCACTCGTGCACGTTGCGGGGTTCCAACTGCCCCGCACGGCAGCACACCCCTTGGTCAGGGGGCACACTCGGCGCCACGCCAACCCCCTCGCCATGCAACGCCGACCCTTCCTCATCGCCTCCCTCGCGGCCCCCACCGCCCCCCTGTGGCTGCATCCGGTGGGCGCCCACGCCGCGGTGCCCGACCTGGTGCTCGGGCAGTTCGCCCCGCTGAGCGGGCCGCTGGCCGGCCGGCTGGCGGCATTCAGTGCTGGCGCAAGGCTGGTCTTCGACCAGATCAACCAGGCCGGTGGCATCCGGGGCCGGCGCATCCGCTGGGAATCGGTGGATGACCACGGCCAGGCCGAGGAATCTCTGGCCGCCACCCGGCGCTTCGTGCAGCGCGAGCAGGCCACCGCGCTGTTCGGCTGTGCCGGCAACGAGGGCACGCTGGCGTCGCTGAAGCTGCTGCGGCAGTCCGGCGTGCCGGCCGTGGCCGGGCAGGAGGTGAGCGACAGCCTGCGCCTGGAGGGCAGCCGCATCGCCTACTTCCTGCGGGCAGGCCTGGCCCGCGAGGCCGAGGCGCTGGTCCGCCACGTCGCCGAGGCCGGGCTGACGAGCGTGGCGATCCTGCACGAGCCGGGGCCGGCAGGCGGTGAGTTGCTGCGGGTGCTGGGCGACGCCTGCGCCGCCCGCCAGCTGAAACTGCTGGGCCAGGCCGCCGTCACGGCGGACGCGGGGGTGCCGCAGGAGGCCGCGCGCAAGCTGCTGGCGCTGAGCCCGCAGGCGCTGCTGCTGGCCGTGCCCGGACGGCTGGCCGTGCCGGTGCTCTACGCCGCCCAGGCCCTGGGCAAGCAGCCGGCGAGCTATGGCCTGTCGCTGGTGGCGCAGGACGAGCACATCCTGCGCCTGGGCGAGCGTGGCCGCGCCCTGTCGGTCGCGCAGGTGATGCCCAATCCCTGGAGCACCCGCGACGCCGCGCTGATCGAGTTCCGCCGCCAGGCCACCGCCTCGCGCGTGCCGATCGGCTACCCGGGCGTGGAGGGCTGGCTGAGCGCCAAGGTGCTGGTCGAGGCCCTGCAGCGCTGCGGGCGCGACACCAGCCCGGCGCGGCTGCACGCGGTGCTCGACGGCCTGAAGATGACGATCGCCGGGCTGGAGGTCGACTTCAGCCGCCGCGAGCTGTCGGGCTCGCGCTTCGTCGAGCTGGTGCAAGTCACGCCGGACGGGCGCTGGCGCAGCTGAGAACCTGTGAACGCCCGCCGGGAACCGGCGAGCACCCCCGCCGCGGCAGCGGTGGGCCCCGCTTCCTAGAATGGTGGTCGATGTCTGACCTCCTTCTCCCCGAGACCGACCTGGCGATCCCCGCGCCTGCCATCGCCCTGCCGCCGCGCCGCGCCATCCGCGAGCTGCCCGACGAGCTGGTCAGCCAGATCGCCGCCGGCGAGGTGGTGGAGCGCCCCGCCTCGGTGGTGCGCGAGCTGGTCGACAACGCCCTGGACGCGGGCGCCCGCCAGGTCACGCTGCGCCTGTCGGCCGGCGGCGTGCGCGCCATCGTGGTGGAGGACGACGGCGGCGGCATCCCCGCTGCCGAGCTGCCGCTGGCGCTCAAGCGCCATGCCACCAGCAAGATCGGCTCGCTGGCCGAGCTGGAGCGCGTGGCAACGATGGGCTTTCGCGGCGAGGCGTTGGCCGCCATCGCCTCGGTGGCCGAGGTCAGTGTCACCAGCCGCACCGCCGACGCCGCGCATGCGCTGCGTCTGGACGCACGCAGCGGCGAGCTGAGCCCGGCCGCGCGCGCGGTGGGCACCACGGTGGAGGTGCGCGAGCTGTTCTTCGCCACGCCGGCGCGGCGCAAGTTCCTGAAGACCGACGCCACCGAGCTGGCACATTGCCTCGAAGCGGTGCGCCGCCACGCGCTGGCGCGGCCAGACTGCGGCTTTGCGGTCTGGCACGAGGGCCGGCTGGTCGAGCAGTGGCGCCCGGCCAGCGCCGAGCAGCGCCTGCGCGACGTGCTGGGCGAGGACTTCATCACCGGCAGCCGGGCGGTGGCCTGGCAGGCCGGGCCGCTGATGATCGAGGGCCGCGTCGGCCTGCCCGAGCTGGCGCGCGCCCGCGCCGACACGCAGTACGCCTACGTCAACGGCCGGTACGTGCGCGACCGCCTGGTGGGCCACGGCGTGCGCAGCGCCTACGAGGACGTGCTGCACGGCAGCCGCCAGCCGAGCTGGGTGCTCTTCATCGGCATCGCCCCCGAGCGGGTGGACGTGAACGTGCACCCGACCAAGATCGAGGTGCGGTTTCGCGATGGGCGCGAGGTGCACCAGGCGCTGCGCCACGCGGTCGAGAACGTGCTGGCCCCGCCGCGCACGGCCGAGCTGGACGCAGGATCGGCAACGCCGGATCTCCCCGCAGACGGCTCGCCCGTTGCTGTGCCGTCGCCCGCGTCGCCCACATCCCCAGCGTCCCCCGCTGGCTGGCCGGCCTGGCCGCGCGACGAGCGCCCCACGCTGCGCCAGGCCGGGCTGGCCCTGGAGACGGCCGCGGCGCTGCAGGTGCGCGAAGGCGCGCCCGCCTGGTCGATCGCCGCCGCCCCGCCCTTGGGCCTGGCGCCCGCGTCGATGGCCGCAGCCACCGCCGATGCCGCGACGCCACCGGCCGACTCCCAGTGGCCGCTCGGGCGCGCGCTGGCGCAGCTGGGCGGCATCTACATCCTGGCCGAGAACGCCCGCGGGCTGGTGGTGGTCGACATGCACGCTGCGCACGAGCGCATCGTCTACGAGCGGCTCAAGGCGCAGTACGCCGCCAGCCGCAGCGGGGCCGGATCGGCCGAAGGCAGCGCCTTCGCCTCCCAGCCGCTGCTGATCCCGGCCACTTTCGCCGCCACGCCGGCCGAGGTGGCCTGCGCCGAGGCGCAGGCGGCGGTGCTGGCGCAGCTGGGGCTGGACGTGGCACCGCTGTCGCCCGGCGTGCTCGCAGTGCGCGCCCTGCCGGCGGCCCTGCGCGGTGCGGACCCGGTGGCGCTGGCCCGCGCGGTACTGGGCGAGCTGGCGGAGACGGATGGACGGGATGGTTCGGCCCTGGTGGCGCGCGCCCACGACGAGATCCTCGCCACGATGGCCTGCCACGGCGCGGTGCGCGCCAGCCGCCAGCTCACGCTGCCCGAGATGAACGCGCTGCTGCGCGACATGGAGGCCACCGAGCGCGCCGACCTGTGCAACCACGGCCGGCCGACCTGGCGGCAGATCGGCCTGCGCGAGCTGGACCAGCTCTTCCTGCGGGGGCGCTGAGCCCCACGGACGGATCGGCCGGGGGCCGATCCAGGGCGGTCAGATGTCCAGCGCGATGTGCCGGACCTCGTCCAGCCCGATCTGGCCGGACAGCATCTTCTCGCAGGCATCCTGGCGCAGGGTCCGCATGCCATCCTTCATCGCCTGGCGCTGCAGGTTCCAGGCGGGCGCACCGGCGCGCAGCAGGCGGCGCATCTCGCGCCCGACCACCAGCAGCTCATGGACCGCACGGTAGCGCCCCTGGCTGCTGCTGCCACAGCGCTCGCAGCCGGGGCTCTGGTAGCGGCGCAGCTTGCCTTCGCGGCCGAAGCGCTCGATCCAGCTGCGCAGCAGCGCGTCACGTTCGGCCTCGGCATCCTCCACCGGGCTGCCGTGCAGGTAGGCGTCCAGCCACTCGTTGACCTCGTTGTCCTTGGCTGGGCGGCTCATGCGGCAGCTGCTGCACAGGCGCCGGGCCAGGCGCTGGCTGTGCACGCCCAGCAGGGCATCGCTCAGGTTCCAGGGCTCGATGCCCTGGTCGAGCAGGCGCATCAACGCGTCCGCCGCGCCGCGCGCGGGCAGCGCCCCCAGCACCAACCGGCCATTGAGCGCGGCATCCACCGCCGCCCGGGCGGCGCCGGGCTCGCGCAGGTCGGCCACCATGATCACGTCGGCATCGGCATGCTGCAGTCCCCGCAGGGCCTGCTCCACGTCCTGGCCGCCACCGGGGCGCAACTCGATCTGGCGCAGACCCGGCTGGCTGAGTTCGATGCGCTCCTCAATGGACCAGAGCCGGCGCTCGGGCCGGTTCAGGTGTGCCAGCGCCGCATGCAGCGTGGTGGTGCGGCCGCTGCGCGGCGGGCTGGCGTGCAGGATCAGGCCCGCGGGGCGGTTGAGCAGCTGGGTGTAGCGCTCCAGGTCGTCGGTCGAAAAACCCAGGCCGTCAAGCTTCATCGGCTTGAGCCTGGCGGGCAGGCCGATCACCAGGTCCTCCAGCCCCCCCACGCTGGGCACGGTGGCGATGCGCAGGTCGATCTTGTGCGCCGGCGCGATGCGGCCGAAGGACAGCCGCCCCTGCTGGGCGCGCCGGTTGTCGGTGACGTCCAGCTCGGCCAGCGCCTTGATGCGCGGGATCAGGGTGCCGCGCAGGGCCGCCGGCAGAGCGGGCAGCGTCTCCAGCTGGCCCTCGCGGCGCAGGCGCACCTGGACGCCCTCCTCGCCCGGCAGGCATTCCAGGTGGATGCTGCTGGCGCCCTTGACCAGGGCCTCGCTGACCAGGCTGACGATGGCCTGCACCACCGGGCTGTCGGCCCGCTCCAGGCGGGCACGGCCGCGCAACTCGCTGCCGCCACCCGAGTGACCACTGTGACTACTGTGGCTGCCGTGGCCACTGCCGCCAACGCCGGCCCGCTGTGCACGGGCATCGGCCAGTGCGGCCGCCAGCGCCGGCGCACTGGGCGCAGCAGCGACATCGAGCGCGCCGGCCACGCTGGCGCCCGCCGCGCGGCCCGGCCGGCTGGTGGTGGGGTCGAAGACCATGTGGCCCGACGCCGGCGATGTCGCCGATGTCGCCGAGACCGCCGCAGCGGGCCTGCCCGCGGCGCGGGCCGACGCCGGGCGACCCGATCGGGGCGGCCGAGCTGTATCGATCAGCTCGGCCGTCAGCACCGGGAAGGCCGGCATCTCCGCCGCACCGGCAGCACTGGCCGCCACCAGGTCCCGGTAGGCGCGCTCGATGGCCGTCTGCAGGTCGCCGGCACCCGCCAGCGCTGGCAGCACGGCGCACTGCGCCACGTCCTTGAGGGTGTTGATCAGGTCGTCGCGGGTGGCGTCGTCCATCGCCACCACCAGGCGCCCGCCCCGGCGCAGCAGCGGCAGGACGCTCAGGCGGCGTGCCAGGTCCTGCGGCACCAGGCGCAGCGCCTCGGCGTCGGGGGCGAAGGTGGTGACGTCCACCACCGGGTAGCCCATCTTGCGCGCCAGCGCGACGCGCACCTCTTCCTGGCTGACCAGGCCGCGCTGCACCAGCACCTCGCCCAGCGGCTGGGTGCGCTCCGCCTCCTGCTGGCGCAGGGCGCGCTGCAGTTGCTCGTCGTCGGTGAAGCCCAGCGCCACCAGGGCCTCGCCCAGGCGCACCAGCGGCATGCGCGCCTGCTTGTCCAGCGCCACCAGCAGCTGCTCGGGGGTGACCACCTGGCGCGCCAGCAGGATGTCGCCCAGCTTCTGCGCGCGCAGCTTCTTCTGCGCCTCCAGGCCCTGCTCGATCTGCCGGCTGCGCTCGCTGTCGCCCTCGGCCAGCAGGTCGCCCAGGCGTTCGCCCACCTGGCTGCGCTCGATCAGTGCGCGCGGGATGAAATGGCGCTCCACCGAGCCGCGGTCGTCCTTGGGTTCGAACAGGAACAGGCCGGCCTCGGTCTCGACGTGGGTCACGGTCTGGCCGGTATAGGTCGTGCCACCGAACAACAGCACCTCGTAGGGCTGCACCGGGTGGTGGGTCAGCACGGGGGCCTGGGCCGGGTCGACCGCCGCGTCGGCGTCGGTCTGCAGCGTCAGCGCACGCAGCGGGCGCTGCAGCGTGAGGCGGCGGATCTGGGAGAAGCGCAGCGGCGTCGCCGCCTTCTCGCCCGGTATCTGCACGCGCGCCACGCCCTCGACCGGCTCGAACACCGTCAGCAGCCCCGAGACAAAGCTGCCGGTGCGGCTCTCCACCACGCAGGGCTCGGGCTCGATCTGGCAGGTGGGCGACGGGTAGGCGGCCAGCGGCGGGGTGGGCCAGGCAAAGGGTTCCAGGCGCGCTCCGGACCCGGCGGACGCGGCCCCCGGCTGGGCGCGGTGCAGTTCCTCGTCAAGCGGAACCAGGGTCAGCGGCGGCAGGGAGAGGTCGGACATGGTGGTCGGCAGCGCTCGAATCCGTCGCAGGCGCGGCCCCCCACGGACCGGACCTTCGACCCTTTGATGCTAGGAAACGCCACCGGCCGCCAAGGGCGGATGAGGGGCCGAAACACCCCGCACTCCACCGTGAACCGCAGCGGCGGCCAAGCCCCCCAAGCCGGGTCAGGGCGCCAGGTGCAACTCGGCGGCGAATCCGGCCGCCGTGGGCGGCAGCAGCAGCCGCCCGCCGTGCGAGCGCGCCACCATGTCGGCCAGCATCAGCCCCAGGCCCATGCGGCCCTCGTAGGCCTGGGCATCCAGCGCCTGCTGCAGCGCGATGCGGCGCTCGGCCGGCACGCCGGGCCCGTCGTCTTCCAGGCGCACCTGGCCGGGCCGCGGCAGGCTCACCCGCACCCGGTGCGCGCCGTGGCGCACCGCGTTGTCCAGCAGGTTCACCAGGGCGGCGGTCAGCAGGTCGGGGTCGGCCACCAGGGTGGCGCCGGCCGGCACCTCCACCTGCAGGCCGTCGGCGGGCAGCCGGGCCAGCAGCGTCCCCAGGTCCACCGGCTGGGGCTGCAGCTCCACGCCGCTGCGAAACAGCGCCAGCAGCGCCGCCACCACCCGCTGCAGCCGCCCGGCCGCATCGCGCACCCGCTGCAGGCGCGGCTGCAGCGTGGCCGGCGCCTCGCGCAGCGCCACGGCGAGCTGGGCGTCGATGCCCGCCAGCGGCGTGCGCAGGGCATGCGCCGCGTGGGCGGTGAAGGCCCGCTCATGGGCCACGCGCCGCGCCAGCCGGCGCGCCAGCTCGTCGATCGCCGCCTGCACCGGCTGCAGCTCCTCGCGCTCGGCAGCCCCCAGCGAGGCCCCTGCCGCCAGGGGGTCGTAGCCGCTCAGCCGCTGGCTGAGGCGGTTCAGCGGCGCGAGCTCGTGGCTGACGCGCGCGCGCAGCCAGACGTGGCCCAGCAGCCCCAGCGCCAGGGCCGCCAGCGCCGCGCTCAGCGCGATGTCGGCCTGCGCTTCATAGCGCTCCTCGAAGGTCTGCCCGACGTAGAGCACACGCCCACCTGCACCCAGCGCCAGCGCATACAGACGCCAGGTCCCCGCAACCCCGAAGCCCGGCTGCTGCAGCAGCACCCAGGGCTGTGCCGGCGCCAGCGAGGAGCGCACCAGCAGCTGCCCCTGTGGCCCGACCACCTGCCAGGCAAAACGCCCCGAGCCGTGATCGGTCACCACCGTCACCCGCGCCGGCGGTGCCGCCACCGCCGCGGGCAGGTCCACCATGAGCGAGGCCAGCACCTCGGCCGAGCTCATCAGCGTGTCGTCGAGCAGCTCGACCGCCTCGTCCTTGGCCGCCAGCCAGACCGCCGCGGCCACCGCCAGGCTCCACACCAGCGACCAGCCCAGCAGCGAGCGCGCCAGGCGGCGGCCGATCGCGGGCAAGGTCATGCCAGCCCCCGAACCTGCCGCTTCGCGTCAGCCCCCCCAAGGGGGTTGAGGAAACGGGGGGCAGCCCGGCGTTTCCTCACTGCGGCACCCCGACGCGGTAGCCCAGGCCCCGCACCGTATCGATCAACTCGCGGCCGAGCTTGCGGCGCAGGGCCGAGACGTGCACCTCCAGTGCGTTGCTGGCCAGCTCGGACTCGAAGCCCAGCACCAGCCTCTCCAGGTCCGTCTTGGCGACGATGCGCCCGGCGCGCAGCACCAGGGCCTCCAGCACCGCCCACTCGCGCGCAGTCAGGTCCGCCGGCACGCCGCCCACCGTGGCGCTGCGGGCAGCCAGGTCGATCTCCACCTCGCCAAAGCGCCGCCGGGCCGCCGTGCCCCCACTCACGCGGCGGGTGATGGCGCGCAGGCGCGCGGCCAGCTCCTCGGGCGCAAAGGGCTTGACGAGGTAGTCGTCCGCCCCGCTGTCGAGGCCCTGGATGCGGTCGCTCAGCCGGTCGCGCGCCGTCAGCATCAGCGCCGGCGTGGTGTCGCCTCGGTGGCGCTGCTCGCGCAGCCAGTCCAGGCCCGAGCCGTCGGGCAGCTGCCAGTCGACCAGCAGGCCGTCATAGGGCTCGCCGCGGTAGGCCGCGGCGTCGGCCAGGCGCCGGCACCAGTCCACGCCATGGCCCTCGGCGCGCAGGTAGTCGCGCAGGCCCTCGCCCAGGATGTCGTCGTCTTCGATCAGGAGCAAACGCATGGTCGGTCGGTGGATCGCACAGTCAGGTCTGAGGGCAAAGGTACCACCGCTGCAGCGGGTTCGCGCAGCCACTTCACGCATGCTTCAGCCCATGCGGTTCCAATACGGGCCATGTTCCGACCTGCCCTGCGTCTCCAACGCCCCGCCACCTCCGAGACGCCCGACCTGCCGCAGCGCTTTGCGATTCCGGCCACCGTCGAACAGGTGCTGCTGGTGGCCAGCCTGTTCTGGGCCCTGGCGGCGAACCGGCTGTTCTTCGGTGCGGCGCTGAAGGACCGCGGCCTGGCCGACCCGGCCAGCTGGGGGTTCGCCCTGGCGCTGGGCGTGCTGCTGGTGGCGCTGCACTTCCTGCTGCTGGCGCTGGTGTCCAACCGCTGGACCGTCAAGCCGCTGCTGGCGGTGCTGACGGTGGCCACCGCCTTTGCCACCTTCTTCATGAAGAGCTACAGCGTCTTCCTGGACCCCTCGATGCTGCGCAACGTGCTGCGCACCGATGTCCACGAGGCGCGCGAGCTGTTCACCTGGACGCTGCTGCCGCACCTGCTGATCTACGCCGTGCTGCCGCTGCTGCTGCTGTGGCGGGTGCGCGTGGTGCAGCGCCCCTGGCGGCGCGCCGCGCTGGTGCGCCTGGGCGCGCTGCTGCTGGCCGCGGTGGCGGCCGTCGGTGCGCTGATGGCGGTGTTCCAGCCCTTCTCCTCGCTGATGCGCAACCACAAGGAAGTGCGCTACCTCATCACCCCGGCGAACTACCTCTGGTCACTGGGTGCGGTGGTCGCGGCCGACGCCAAGGGCGCCGCGCTGCCGCGCCAGGCGATCGGCACGGATGCCAGGCCCGGCCCGAGCTGGGCTGCCACGGCCACCCGCCCCCGCCTGCTGGTGCTGGTGGTCGGGGAAACGGCCCGCGCGGCCAACTGGGGCCTGAACGGCTATGCCCGCCAGACCACCCCCGAGCTGGCACAACTGCCGGTGATTCCCTTCAAGGACGTCACCGCCTGCGGCACCAACACCGAGGTGTCGCTGCCCTGCATGTTCGCCCCGGTGGGCCGGCGCGACTACGACGAGTCGCGCATCCGCGGCAGCGAGGGCCTGCTCCATGTGGCGGCCCGTGCCGGCGTGGCGGTGCACTGGCGCGACAACCAGTCCGGCTGCAAGGGCGTGTGCGACGGCCTGCCCAACGACAGCGTCGAGTCCCTCAAGCTGCCCGGCCTGTGCGCCGAAGGCCGCTGCCTCGACGAGGGTCTGCTGCAGGGCCTGGACCAGCGGCTCGCCAGCGCCAAGGGCGTGCAGTTGCTGGTGCTGCACCAGCTGGGCAACCACGGCCCGTCCTACTTCCGCCGCTACCCGGCAGCGTTCAACCGCTTCACCCCTGCGTGCGAGAGCGACGACCTGCGCCTGTGCAGCCGCGAGCAGATCGTCAACGCCTACGACAACGCCCTGCTCTACACCGACCACGTGGTCGCCCGCCTGATCCGCCAGCTGCAGGCCAGCGCCGGCCAGGTCGACAGCGCGGTGATCTATGCCTCCGACCACGGCGAGTCGCTCGGCGAGAACAACCTCTTCCTGCACGGCATCCCGCACGCCATCGCGCCGGATGTGCAGACCAAGGTGCCGATGCTGATGTGGTTCTCCCCCGGCTTCACGCAGGCGCTGGGCCTTGACACGGCCTGCCTGCAGCGGCGAGCGGCCGAGCCGGCCAGCCACGACCACCTCTTCCACACCCTGCTGGGCCTGCTCGACGTGCGCAGCAGCGTGCAGGAGCCACGCTGGGACCTGACGCAGGACTGCCGCAGCACGCCGCCCAGTATGGTGAACAGCGCGCCCCCCGCCGCGGCGACCGCGGCCCACTGACCCCGAGCGAGCCGCCACCCATGTCCGCCGCCAAGTCCGCCGGAGCAACTGCCGCGCCGCCCCGCCACCGCCTGCGCACCGACCTGGCCTGGGCGCTGGCCGGCGCCGCCCTGCTGCTGGCCTGGGACGGCTCCGGCCTGGACCGGCCCGTGATGCACCTGGTCGGCAACGCGCAGGGCTTTGCCTGGCGCGACGCCTGGCTGACCAGCAGCCTGATGCACGACGGCGGGCGGGCGCTGGCTTGGCTCATCTTCGGCCTGCTGCTGGTGGACACGCTGCGGCCGCTGCTGCCCGGCCCGGCGCGCGGCGAACGCTGGCGCGCCCTGGCGGCCACCCTGGCCTGCCTGGTGCTGGTGCCGGGCATCAAGCGCAGCAGCCACACCAGCTGCCCCTGGGACCTGGCCGAGTTTGGCGGCCGGGCGCAGTATGTGTCGCACTGGGCCTTTGGCGTCACGGACGGCGGCGGCGGGCACTGCTTCCCCTCCGGCCACGCGGTGGCGGCCTTCGCCTTCTTCGCGGTGTACTTCCTGATGCGGTGGCACCGGCCGGGCTTCGCGCGCGCCTGGCTGGCGGGCGTGCTGCTGGTCGGCGGCCTGTTCGGCGCGGCACAGATGCTGCGCGGCGCGCACTACCCCAGCCACACGCTCTGGTCGGCCTGGCTGTGCTGGGTCACCTGCGCGCTGGTGATGCAGTGGCCGCGCCTGCGCGCAGCGCTGTCACCGTCGGCATCGCCGGCCTGACCCGGTCTGCTGGGCCGACCTGGGCCTGACTGAGCCCGGGCCCGACCCCGACCCCGGCCCCAGACCCGGACCCGGTTCAGCCCGCCGCGGCTGCCTTGCGCCGCCGCTCCCGGCTGTTGGCCAGGTGGGTGCGCATCGCGGCGCGGGCGGCGTCGGCGTCCTGCGCCACCAGCGCGTCGTAGATGCTCTCGTGCTCGGCCTGTACCCGGCGCAGGTAGGCCTGGCGCTCGGGCGTGGGCGCCTGGCCCGGCTCCAGGCGCACACGCGGGATCACCTGCAGGCCGAGCGCATCCATCAGCTCGGCGAAGTGGCTGTTCTGCGTGGCGCGAGTGACCTCGCGGTGGAACTGGAAGTCGGCCTGCACGGCGTCGTGGCCGCCCTCGACGGCCGCGGCCATCTCGTCCAGCGCGGCGCGCATCACGCCCAGGTTCTGTACCGTGCGGCGCTGCGCCGCCAGCCCGGCGGCCTCGGTTTCCACGCCGATGCGCAGCTCCAGCACCGCGATCACGTCGTTGAGCGTGGCCATCTGTTCGGGTGCGATGCGAAAGCCCGGGCCCTCGCCCGCATCGCCCAGGCCGAGCACGAAGGTGCCCACGCCGTGGCGCGTCTCGACCAGCCCGGCCGCCTGCAGCTTGGAGATCGCCTCGCGCACCACCGTGCGGCTGACGCCGAACTCCGCCATCACCGCCGCCTCGGTGGGCAGCTTGTCGCCAGTGGCCAGCCGGCCGTCACGGATGCGCTCGGCCAACGCATCGACCAGCTCCAGCGCCAGCGTGCGGGGGCGGCGTCGGGGGATGGTCGATGCAGCAGAGGGAGCGTTCATGGGCAGGCGTGATGACAGTCGAGAAGGCCGTCGAGAAGGCGGCAGGAGGTTGGCGGCGGGCAGCCAGGACATCGGCGCTTCCCGCTTCCTTCAGTGGCCTCAGCGGCCGGCGATCAGGAGGGCGCGGAAGTCGTTCACGTTGGTGAGCGTCGGCCCCGTGACCACCGAATCGCCGAGACGGCCGAAGAACCCGTGGCCGTCATTGTCCGCCAGCCGGTCGAGCGCGTTCATCCCCTGCGCCCAGGCACGTGCCAGCGTGTCCGGCGTGGCGATCGCTCCGGCGATCTCCTCCGCACCGTCCACCCCGTCGGTGTCCCCGGCCAGCGCCCACACGCCAGGCTCGCCGCCCAGCGCCTGCGCCAGCGACAGCAGGCACTCCACGTTGCGCCCGCCGCGGCCCTGGCCGCGCAGCGTCACGGTGGTTTCGCCGCCGGAGAGCAACACGCAGGGCGGCGTGAAGGGCTGGCCGCGGCGCGCCGTCTGCAGCGCGATGCCCGCCAGCACCTTGCCGACGTCGCGCGCCTCGCCTTCCAGCGCATCACCCAGGATGTGCGCCGACCAGCCGGCCGCACGCGCCACCTCGGCCGCCGCCTCCAGCGCCAGCTGCGGCGCCGCCACCAGCCGCAGCTCGGCACGCGCCAGCCGCGGGTCGCCGGGCTTGACCGACTCGCCCTGGCCGCTCTCCAGCCACGCCCGCGCCGCGGCCGGCAGCTCGATGCCGAAGCGCCGCACGATGGCCAGCGCGTCAGCGCAGGTGGTGGCGTCCGCCACGGTCGGGCCCGAGGCGATGTCCACCGGGTCGTCACCCGGCACGTCGGAGATCGCCAGCGTCAGCAGCCGCGCCGGGTGGCAGGCGGCGGCGAGGCGGCCGCCCTTGATCGCCGAGAGGTGGCGGCGCAGGCCGTTCATCTCGCGGATCGTGGCGCCCGAGGCCAGCAGCGAGCGGTTGATGGCCTGCTTGTCGGCCAGCGTCAGCCCGGGCGCGGGCAGCGGCAGCAGCGCCGAGCCGCCGCCGGAGATCAGGCAGATCACCAGGTCGCGCTCGCTCAGCCCCTGCACGTAGGCCAGCAGCCGCTCGGCCGCGGCCAGCCCGGCGGCATCGGGCACCGGGTGGGCCGCCTCGATGATCTGGATGTGCGCGCAGGGCTGGGCGTAGCCGTAGCGCGTCACCACCAGGCCCTCCCAGCGCAGGCCCTGGCTGGCGGCCAGCGGCTGCCAGTGCGCCTCCAGCGCTGCGGCCATCGCCGCCGAGGCCTTGCCGGCGCCGATCACGACGATGCGCCCACCCGCGGCCTGCACCGCCGCCAGTTCCTCGGCCGACGGCAGGTGCGGTGGCAGGCACAGCGCCGGCTGGGCCGAGGCGATGGCGGCATCGAACAGGCGGCGCAGCAGCGCGCGCGCCTCGGCATCGGTCGGGGTGGTGGTCATCACATTGCAGGGGTCGGAACGGGAGGCCGAGGGTAAGCCAGCTCAGGCAGCCGGCGCCTGTGCCACCTCGTGGCCCGCCATCAGTTCCAACGCCTTGACCAGCGCGGAGTGGTCCAGCTGGTCCCAGCCCTGGGCGGCGCAGGCGTTCATCAGCTGCGCGGCGTTGGCCGTCTGCGGCAGCGCCACGCCCATCGCACGGGCGCCCTGCAGCGCCAGGTTCAGGTCCTTCTGGTGCAGGGCGATGCGAAAGCCCGGGTTGAAGGTGCGCTTGATCATGCGCTCGCCATGCACCTCCAGGATGCGGCTGGACGCGAAACCGCCCATCAGCGCCTGGCGCACCTTGGCCGGGTCCGCACCGGCCTTGCTGGCGAAGACCAGCGCCTCGCCCACCGCGGCGATGTTCAGCGCCACGATGATCTGGTTGGCCACCTTGGTGGTCTGGCCGGCGCCGACCGGGCCGACGTGGGTGATGTTCCGGCCCATCAGCGCGAATAGCGGCTGCACGCGGGCGAAGGCCGCCTCGCTGCCGCCGACCATGATGGTCAGGCTGGCGGCCTTGGCGCCCACCTCGCCGCCGGAAACGGGGGCGTCCAGGTAGTCCGCACCCAGCGCGGCGAGGCGCGCGGCGAACTGCTTGGTCTCGATCGGCGAGATGCTGCTCATGTCGACGACCAGCTTGCCGGCGCCACCATTGGAAGTCAGACCGGAAGCGACACCGTTCTCACCGAACAACACCTTCTCGACGTCCGGGGTGTCCGGCAGCATCGTGAAGACGATGTCGGCGCGCTCGGCCACCTCGCGGGCGCTGGCGCAGGCGACGGCGCCCGCATCGGTCAGCGCGGCCGGCACCGCGCTGCGGGTGTTGACGAAGAGCTGGTGCCCGGCGGCCAGCAGGTGGCCGGCCATCGGCGCACCCATGATGCCCAGGCCGATGAAGCCGAGGTTGAGGGAGGGAGTCGAAGAGGTCGTCATGGAATGCTTCTTTCGGATTCAATACTGAGCGGCGATCGGTCCGGCGCCCGGGTCGCGGAACTTGTCGGCCAGTGCCTGCGTCTGCATGCGCAGCACGCCCAGGTCGCTGCCCACGGCGACGAAGGTCATGCCCTGGGCCAGGTAGCGGCGCGCATCGGCTTCGGCCGGTGACAGGATCCCGGTGGGCTTGCCGGCGGCGCGGGCGGCGGCCTGCACCTCGGCGATGGCGGCCTGCACCTCCGGGTGGTTGGGTTGGCCAAGGTGGCCGTAGGCCGCGGCGAGGTCAGAGGGGCCGATGAAGAGGCAGTCCACCCCCTCCACCGCGGCGATCTCGGCGGCGGCAGCCACCGCGGCGCGGGTCTCGATCTGCACGATGACGCAAATCTCGTCGTTGACCCGCTGGAAGTAGTCCGGCACCGCGCCGTAGCGGTTGCTGCGCTGCGAGACCGACACCCCCCGCACACCCTGCGGCGGGTAGCGGGTGGCGGCCACCGCGGCGCGGGCCTGCTCGGCGCTGTCCACCATCGGGATCAGGAAGTTGTGGCAGCCCGCGTCCAGCAGCCGCTTGATCTGCACCGTGTCGTTCCAGGACGGGCGCACCACCGGCGCGCTCGGGCTGTCCTTGAGCGCCATCAGCTGCGGGATCAGCGTCAGCACGTCGTTGGGCGCGTGCTCGGCGTCCAGCAGCAGCCAGTCGAAGCCGGCCACACCGACCACCTCGGTGGTGATCGGGCTGCCCAGCGACAGCCAGCAGCCGATCTGGGTGCGGCCGGCGCGCAGGGCCTGGCGGAAGGTGTTGGGGAAAGGGGAATAAGGGGGGCGGCTCATGGGGGGTCCTGTTCTGCGGTCAGCGCACCAGGCAGGGCCGCTTCGGGTCGAAGGTCCAGCCGGGGATCAGGCACTGCATCGCGATGGCGTCGTCGCGCGCGCCCAGGCCGTGCTGCAGGTAGAGCTGGTGGGCCTTCTCGACCTCGACCATGTCCAGCTCGATGCCCAGGCCGGGCTTCTTCGGCACCGCGACGTGGCCGCCGACGATGGGCAGCGGCTCCTTCGTCAGGCGCTGGCCGTCCTGCCAGATCCAGTGGGTGTCGATGGCGGTGACCTTGCCGGGCGCGGCGGCGCCCACATGCGTGAACATCGCCAGGCTGACGTCGAAGTGGTTGTTCGAGTGGCTGCCCCAGGTCAGGCCCCAGTCGCGGCAGGTCTGCGCCACGCGCACCGAGCCGGCCATGGTCCAGAAGTGCGGGTCGGCCAGCGGGATGTCCACGCTCTGCAGGCTGAGCGCATGCACGAACTGGCGCCAGTCGGTGGCCACCATGTTGGTGGCCGTGGGCAGGCCGGTGGCGCGACGGAACTCGGCCATCACCTCGCGGCCGGAGAAGCCGCCTTCGGCGCCACAGGGGTCCTCGGCGTAGGCGACCACGCCGCGCATGCGCTGGCCCAGGCGGATGGCATCTTTCAGCAGCCAGCCGCCGTTGGGGTCGAGGGTGACGCGCGCGTCCGGGAAGCGCTCGTGGATCGCGGTGACGGCGTCCACCTCGGCATCACCGGCCAGCACGCCGCCCTTGAGCTTGAAGTCGTTGAAGCCGTACTTCTCGCGCGCGGCCTCGGCCAGGCGCACCACCGATTCGGGCGTCATCGCCGCCTCGTGGCGCAGGCGGAACCAGGCGTTGTCCGCGTCCGGCTCCGAGTGGTAGGGCAGGTCGGTCTTCGTGCGGTCGCCGACGAAGAAGAGGTAGCCCAGCATCTCGACTGAATCGCGCTGCCGACCCTCGCCGAGCAGGTCGCAGACCGGCAGGTTGAGGTGCTGGCCGAGCAGGTCCAGCATCGCCGACTCGATGGCGGCCAGCGCGTGGATCGTGATGCGCAGGTCGAAGGTCTGCAGCCCGCGCCCGCCGCGGTCACGGTCGGCAAAGGCCTTCTGCACCGCCTGCAGCACCGCCAGGTGGCTGCCCACGCCGACGACGAGTGCGGCCGCGTCCTCCAGCGTCTGGCGGATCTTCTCGCCGCCGGGCACCTCGCCCACGCCGGTGCGGCCGGCCGAATCGGTCAGCACCAGCAGGTTGCGGGTGAAGAAGGGGGCGTGCGCGCCGCTGAGGTTGAGCAGCATGCCGTCGCGCCCCGCAACGGGGATGGCGCGCAGCGATTGGATGGTGGGAGCGTGAGAGGACATGGCAGACGATGGGTATTTGGCAAGCAGCCGCCGCGGATCCGGCTCTGCCGGTCCGCTGGAGGCGCCCCCCTGGGGGGGGGAGCGGCGTCAGCCGCAACGGGGGGTTCAATCCGCGGTGATCTTGCGGGTCTCGATCAGCTGCTTCCAGCGCGCGTTCTCACGCGCCTGGTAGGCCACGAACTGCTCGGGCGTGTTGCCCACGATCTCCAGCCCCACCGAGGTGAACTGCTGCTTGACCTTGGGGTCGGCCAGCGCGGCCAGCAGGCCTTCATGCATCTTTGCGCGGACGTCGGCCGGGAGGCCCTTGGGGCCGACCACGGCCTGCCAGGACTGCACGTCGGCGCCCTTGATGCCCGACTCGCCCAGCGTCGGCACGTTGGGCAGCAGCGGCGAGCGCTTTTCGCTGGTGATGGCCAGCACCTTGAGCTTGCCGGCGTTGATGTGCTGCAGCACCGAGTTGATGTTCATGAAGCCGGCGTCCACCTGGCCGCCCAGCAGGTCGGAGATGGCCGGGCCACCGCCCTTGTAGGGGATGTGGGCGCCGGAGGTGCCGGTCTGCAGCCAGAACAGCTCGGCCGTCAGGTGGTCGGACGAACCGTTGCCCGACGAGGCAAAACTCATCTTGTCCGGATTCGCCTTGAGGTGGGCCAGCACGTCGGCCACCGACTTGTGCGGCGAGTTGGCCGGCACCACCAGCACGTTGGGCGCGGCCACCAGCACGGTGAGGTAGTCGAAGTCCTTGCCGGCCTCGTAGGGCACCGCCTTGAGCAGGTGCGGCGCGATCACCAGCGGACCCAGCGAGGTCACCAGGAAGGTGTAGCCGTCCGGCGCCGCACGCTTGACCTGGGCAGCCCCGATGGTGCCGGTGGCGCCCGCCTTGTTCTCCACCACAAAGGTCTGGCCCAGCCGCTCCTGCAGCTTCTGGCCGATGGCGCGGGCCACCGTGTCGGAGGCACCGCCCGGCGGGAAGGGCACCACCAGCGTGACGGGCTTGTCCGGCCAGGCGAAGGCGGGGGACATCAGCGCAGCGCCAAGGGTGAACGCAGCGGCCAGGGCGAACAGCTTCTTCATCGGGTGTCTCCGTGTGCTTCCGTCAAAGCGGGAAGGAAATTGTCGTTAGTCATCGTACAACATGACGACGCAGTGTCAACCCACCTGGCACCCTGATGCGACGACCAATCGCACAGGGTAAACCCGTCAATCGGCTGACTTGACACCGTGGCAGGGACCTGAAACTATGATCCATGTTGTACGACAACAAACAACGTCACCGACCCACTCTCACTGAAGGCGCCATGAGTTCCACCCGCCCCCCGCTCGTCATCCGCATGCACGCAGCGGACAACGTCGCCATCGTCGCCAACGACGGCGGGCTGGCGGCCGGCACCATGCTGCCCGGCCCGGTCGGCGCCGGGCTCGTGCTGCGCGAGCGTGTGCCGCAGGGCCACAAGGTGGCGCTGGCCGACCTCGCCGAGGGCGAGGTGGTGCGGCGCTACGACGTGCCCATCGGCTACGCGCTGCAGCCCATCCCGGCCGGCAGCTGGGTACACGAAAAGCGCCTGCGCATGCCCGCCGCGCGCGAGCTCCACGGCCTGCCGATGGCCACCGCGGCCCGCCCGCCGGTCGAGCCGCTGACCGGCCACACCTTCCAGGGCTACCGCAACGCCGACGGCTCGGTGGGCACGCGCAACCTGCTCGCCATCACCTCCACCGTGCAGTGCGTGGCCGGCGTGGTCGAGCACGCCGCGCGGCGCATCCGCGAGGAGCTGCTGCCGCACTATCCGAACGTGGACGGCGTGGTCGCGCTGGAGCACAGCTACGGCTGCGGCGTGGCGATCGACGCGCCCGACGCGGTGATCCCGATCCGCACCGTGCGCCACCTCTCGCTCAACCCCAACTTCGGCGGCGAGGTGCTGGTCGTCAGCCTGGGCTGCGAGAAGCTGCAGCCCGAGCGCCTGCTGCCCCCCGGCAGCATCCCGATCGCCGGGAGCACTGGAAGCGCCGGAGGCCCCCCCTCGGAAGAACCGCTCGATGTGGTCTGCCTGCAGGACGAGGCGCACGTGGGCTTCACCTCGATGCTCGATGACATCGTCGCGCACGCCCGCCCCCACCTGGAGCGCCTGAACGCCCGCCAGCGCGAGACCGTGCCCGCCAGCGAGCTGGTGCTGGGCGTGCAGTGCGGCGGCAGCGACGCGTTTTCCGGCGTCACCGCCAACCCGGCGGTGGGCTTCTGCGCCGACCTGCTGGTGCGTGCCGGCGCCACCGTGATGTTCAGCGAGAACACCGAGGTGCGCGACGCCGTCGAGCAGCTCACCGCCCGCGCGGCAACGCCACAGGTGGCGCAGCAGATCATCGACCAGCTCGGCTGGTACGACCGCTACCTCGACCGCGGCCAGGTCGACCGCGCCGCCAACACCACGCCCGGCAACAAGGCCGGCGGCCTGTCCAACATCGCCGAAAAGGCGATGGGCTCGATCATCAAGAGCGGCAGTGCGCCCATCGCCCACGTGCTGGCGCCGGGCGAGAAGCTCCGGCCCGGCCAGCGCGGCCTGGTCTACGCCGCCACGCCGGCCAGCGATTTCATCTGCGGCACGCTGCAGCTGGCCGCCGGCATGAACCTGCACGTCTTCACCACCGGCCGCGGCACGCCCTACGGCTTGGCCGCCTGCCCGGTGGTCAAGGTTGCCACCCGCAGCGACCTCGCCCGGCGCTGGCACGACCTGATGGACCTCAACGCCGGGCGCATCGCCGACGGCGAGCAGACCATCGAAGAAGCCGGCTGGGCCCTGTTCCACCTGCTGCTGGAGGTGGCCTCCGGCCGAAAGACCTGGGCCGAGCACTGGAAGCTGCACAACGCGCTGGTGCTGTTCAACCCGGCGCCGGTGACTTGAGGGGCGGTCAACGGAGCGTGGACGCTGACCGACTTATCGAGATCACCACCTTACCGCCGCCCACAATCGCGCTCGACTGACAATCGTCAGGTGGCCCAGGAGCAAATCAAGTATTGCAGGCTTCAAGTAGTGGGAAACTCGTCAGGACACGTCTGTGTCAAATCGTCTCCTGACTAGGCGTCACCGTCAACTCCACCAGACGCGCACTGTCCTACCGCGGACCGAGAACTCAGACGCCTTAAGGTCGCTGACGAAGACTTTCCGCAAGTGAGTGATGAACTGCTCGGTGTCTTTGTCGTCGATCTTCACGCCCGTGCCTTCGATCATTGTCTCTTCGCGTTGGTGCGTCCAGTAGGGGAGCTCGATAAAGAGGACGGGTGAACCATCGCGGCCGAACTCGACGCCTGACACCTTGCCACGTAGGTCTTGCACTGCAGCAGCAACCCGTTCCCCTTCGAAGTCGTTGTACTGCTTGACCATCTTGATAAGCGGAACCGCTTGAACGGTCCGTAGCCTGGGGGTCAGGAAGCCGGTGGACTGAAAACCCTTCTCGAGGCCATAGCCGATGCGGACGAACGTCTCGGCAACCTTGAGATCGACTTCGAGAGGCAGGACCATCTCAGGCGGTCTTGGAGTGCCGGGCACAGGTGCTGACGCCGCCGCTTGCGTGGATACGTAGTAGCCGCCCCCGTTGTTGCAGGCTGAGGCTAAGACGGTCGCAAGAATGAGGATGATGGAGCGCACGACTGGTTGAATGTGATGCCTAACAGCTAGCGTTTATCTGCCGCCCCCGAGGCGCAGGCAAGCGGGCGGCTGGGCAGCCAGCGGCAGATAAACCGTATTGAACTGAACCATGCACCATCCTCTGCGTGAGTAGGCGGCAGGCAGATCATCATGGGGATTGCTTGGTTGCCGGCCTGTCGCTGCGTCGATTATGGCCAGCCGGGCGGCGCTGGGACATCCCCCTGAGCGGCATAGCGGCATGGTAAGGGTCAGGTCTTGTCTTTTGTCATTCATGATCGTACTGGACATCTGTTGGCAAAATGCAAGACCTGACCCCAACAGTTACGCCCTGGTCAGGAAGTGGTCCAGTTCGGGGGCGAGCGGCGGTACCGGCTCAGTGAGGAGGGGGAACCCGGTGATTTCCAGCGCCGCGGGCCAGTCGGGCTGGCGCGGCGCGAAGCCGGGCGGGAAGAGGCCGAGCAGGGCCTCGCCCTCGTGGATCCAGTGGTGCATCACCCGCGAGACTGGCGGCAGGTTCAGCTCGGCGCGCAGGCGGTTGAGCGGCTCGGTGAAGAGTGGATCGAGGAAGCGGCGGTCCATGCCGCGCCAGAGCAGGCGCTTGAGCGGGCGGGGCCAACGCTCCAGTGTGCTGCCCATGGGTGACAGTCGCGGTGCGCGGTGCTCGGAGCGGAACACCGAGGGCGCCAGTTGCGCGGCGACGAAGGGAAGGCCGTCGGTCTCGCGCAGCAGGCGGGCGCCGAACGCGAAGGTCGAGCCCAGCAGCAGCGTCTGGCCGGGCACAACGTCGGCCTTCATCGCCTCCCAGGTCGGCCGCGCGTGATTGATCACGAAGGCCGCGACCAGGGTGAGTCCGGAACGGGACTCGTTGATGCGCGCGTCGGCCTGGGCCGTGCGCTGCGCCTGGGCGTTGCCGAGCGGGCGAAACACCACCCCCGCCGGCGCCACCAGGGCCTCGTGCATCGGGTTGGCGTAGAGGATCACCTCGTGCCCGCGCTGGCGCATCTGCGCGGCCAGACGCACGAAGGGCAGCACGTCACCGCTGCTGCCGACGGTCGAGATCAGGAGGCGCATGGCTGCAATGTTAACGTTGATAACATTGGCATGATCGTCGGGACCATGACCTCTCGTCAAGACCCAGGAAAGACCCGCTACCACCATGGCGACCTGCGTGCCGCCCTGCTCGCGGTGGGTGACGAGTTGCTGGACGAAGGCGGCCCGGTGGCGGTGACGCTGCGGGAGGCCGCCCGGCGCCTGGGCGTGTCGGCCACGGCCACGTACCGCCACTTCAGGGATCGGGACGCCTACCTCGGCGCCCTGGCGGTGCTCGGCTTCGAGGCCTTTGGCCAGGCGATGAACGAGGCCTTCCAGGCCACTCAGGCCAGGGCCGATGCCTCACCACTGCAGGCCATGGGGCTGGCCTACGTGCGCTTTGCGGTGGCCCGGCCCGGCCGCTTCCGCTTGATGTTCGGCCCGGCGGTGGCCGACCGATCGGCCCACCCGGCGCTTCAACAGGCGATCGAACAGGCCTCGCTGGCCTTCCGCTGCGCCGCCTCGGCCAAGACGGGGCCGGGCGGCCCCACGGACCAGCAGGCCGTGCTGACCATGCTGAAGGCCTGGGCGCTGGTGCACGGCCTGTCACAGCTGGTCATCGACGGCATGCTGCCGGGGCAGGAACCGGAGATGCTGGCCCGGGCGGTGCTGCAGGCAGCGCCATCGAGGTGACCAGTGCGCTCTCCGGTCACCCGCGGATTCACTCCCGCGAGCGCTGCAGCGTCATCGAGAAGGTGAAGCGCCCCATCGGGTGCAGCGTCACGGTGATTTCGAAGGCCTCGCCGTTGGCGTCCAGGTAGCGGCGCAGGATGCGCAGGGCCGGTGAATTCGGCTCGGCCCGCAGCGCCTCGGCACGTTCGCGCGGCAGGGTCGTCACGCCGATGTCCTGCTCGACGCGGGCGGCTGCGCGCGATCGTACTGACCTCGCTGACAGCGATGCCGCAGCGGTGCCCCGGCGTGCCGCCGCTGGCCGAGCGGACGCTGCCGGGCTTCGAGGCGGCCACCTGGTACGGCCTGTACGCCCCCAAGGGCACGCCCCGGGAGGTGATCCAGAAGCTGCACGCTGCCTACCTCAAGGCCCTGGCCGACAAGGACTGGCAGAAGAAGATGAGCGACCAGGGCATCCACCTGCTGCCCGAGGCCCAGTACGCCCCCGAGGCGCTGGCCCGCCACACCGCCGCCGAGGTGGAGAAGTGGCGCAAGGTGGCGACGGACGCGAAGATCCAGATCGATTGAGGCTCGGCCGGCGGGCGGTCTCGGGAGGGACCTGGGCGACAGAGCTGCGGGTCCGCACCGACTCGTCAGCATGCGGACCGCCTCCCTAGAATGCGGCACCTCCTCCCCGGTGACCGCCCCATGCCCGCTGCCTCCCCCCGCCGCCGCTTCCTGCGCCGCCAGACCCGCCTGCTCGCCATGCTGGCCGGGGCGCTCGGCGCGGCCCTGCTCGCCCCGGCGGCGCAGGCGCAGTCATCGTCGCAGTCGGCGGTGGACTTTCCGAACCGGCCGGTCACGCTGATCACCCCCTTCGCGCCCGGCAGCGGCCCGGACGCCGTGCTGCGCATGGTGGGCGAGAAGCTCAGCAAGCTCTGGAACCAGCGCGTCAACATCGAGAACAAGCCGGGCGGCGGCGGCTTCATCGCCATCGAGGCGGCACGCCGCGTGGCGGCCGACGGCTACACCCTGCTGCAGCTCGACAGCGAGCACCTCGCCGCGCTGCCGCACCTGTACAAGCAGCGCGGCTTCGTGACGCTGCAGACCTTCGACCCGGTGGCGGTCCTGTTCCGCACGCCCTTCATGGTCACGGTGTCCGCCGCCGGGCCGTACAAGACCCTGGGCGATCTGGTGGGCACCGCCAAGGCCGCCGCGGGCACGCTGAGCTACGGCTCCTGGGGCGTCGGCAGCCCGGGCCACCTGGGCGGCGAGCAGCTCGAAGAGGCCACCGGCACCAAGATGTCGCACGTCGCCTTCCGGGACGTCGGCCAGCTGTACGGCAACGTCGGCAGCGGCGAGCTGGCCTGGGCCTGGGCGTCCATCCCCTCCAGCCAGGGCGTCTACAGGGCCGGCAAGCTGCGCTACCTCGCCGTGGCCGCGCCCAAGCGCCTGCCGCAGCTGCCCGATGTGCCCACCGTGGGCGAGGCGGGCGGGCCCGCCGGCTTCGAGGTCAACTCCTTCGTCGTGCTCGCCGCCCCCAAGGGGCTGTCGAACGCGCTGCGCGCCAAAATCAACGCCGATGTCGCCCGCGCGGTGGCCGACCCGGAGGTGAAGGCCCGCTTCGACGCCTTCGCCTTCGAGACGCTGCCCTGGTCGCCCGAGGAAATCATCAGGCAGGCCGAGGTGAAGTCCAAGGTCTACGAGGCCCTGGTCAAGCGCGGCAACATCAGCCTCGAATGACCGCCGACTGACCCCAAGGGAGACCCCCGATGAAGCTGCTGCGATACGGCCCCAAGGGCGCCGAGCGCCCTGCCCTGCTGGATGCCGACGGCCGCGTGCGCGACCTGGGCAGCGTGCTGGCCGACATCACCGCCGAGACGCTGACGCCCGCCGGATTGGCGGCGCTGCGCCAGGTGGACACGGCCGCCCTGCCCACCGTCGCCCAGCCCGGCCGGCTCGCGCCGCCCTGGCGCGGCATGGGCAAGTTCCTCTGCGTCGGGCTGAACTACGCCGACCACGCGGCCGAATCCGGCATGGCGCTGCCGCAGGAGCCGGTGCTGTTCACCAAGCACACCAGCGCGGTGATCGGCTGCAACGACCCCGTCGTGCTGCCCGCCGACGCCAGCAAGGGCGACTGGGAGGTCGAACTCGGCGTGGTGATCGGCAGCACCGCCCGCTGCGTGGCCGAAGCCGATGCGCTGCAGCACGTGGCCGGCTACTGCGTGGTCAATGACGTGTCCGAGCGCGCCTTCCAGCTCGAGCGCGGCGGCACCTGGGACAAGGGCAAGGGCTGCGACACCTTCGGCCCGGTCGGCCCCTGGCTGGTCACGGCCGACGAGCTGCCCGACCCGCAGGCGCTGCCGCTCTGGCTGGAGGTCAACGGCCGGCGTTTCCAGGACGGCAGCACCGCCACCATGGTCTTCGGCGTGGCACAGCTGATCGCCTACATCAGCCGCTTCTGCACGCTCTACCCCGGCGACCTGATCGCCACCGGCACCCCTGCCGGCGTTGGCATGGGCCAGAAGCCGGCACCGATCTTCCTGAAACCCGGCGATGTGATGCGCCTGGGCATCGCCGGCCTGGGCGAGCAGCAGCAGACGGTGCACGCCTGGGACCCGGCGCTGATCGACAACCCGCTCACCATCCCATGAACCGCGCCCAGCGCTGCCGCACGGCGCCATCGGCCCCCAGCAGCTCGTAGTGCGGATGCTGCGCCGCGGTGGCGCAGGCGTGGTTGGGCAGCACGCGCAGCAGCGTGCCCACGGGCAGATCGAGCCGGCGCGCCGGGTCACCACTGCGGTGGGTGACGATGCCGTGCTCCTGGTTGGCGGACGAGACGATCCACTCGCCCCCACCGTCCCCGATCACACGTCCATCGGCGTCACAGATCAGCCCCAGTCCCTGGTCGGTGAAACCGCCGGCCAGGCCACGGTCGCGTGACAGCGCCATCCAGCCCGCATCGATCAACGTCCAGCCCTTGTCGGGCTGGTGGCCGATCACGCTGGTCAGCACGCTGGCGGCAATCTCGTCGAGCCGGCACACGCCCAGCGCGGCCATCATCAAATCCATGAAGACGTAGACGCCGGCACGCACCTCGGTGACGCCGGCCAGCTGCTCGGCGAACAGCGCCGTGGGCGTCGAACCGACGCTGACCACTGGCGCCGCAAAGCCCGCCGCACGCAGCCGCTGCGCCGCCTGCACCGCGCCGGCACGCTCCTGCTCGGCAATGGCCCGCAGCGCCGCCTCGCCGTGCGCGTGGTAGGCGCCGCCGCAGTGCGTCAGCACCCCATCGAGCCGCACACCGGAGCCGCTCAAGGCTGCAGCCACCTCCAACAGTGCCGCCCCATCAGGCCGCAGCCCGGCACGCTGGCCGTCGGTGTCGACCTCGATCAGCACCGCCACCGGCACGGGCCAGTCGGCTGCCGCGGCGCTCAGCGCCCGGGCCGCGTCCACGCTGTCGAGGATGACCGTCAACGCCACCCCGGCATCGAGCAGCCGGTGCACATGAGCGAACTTGTTGGCCGTCAGCCCCACCGCGTAGGTGATGTCGCGCCAGCCGGCGGCGGCAAACTGGTCGGCCTCGCGCAACGTGGACACGGTGATCGGCCCGCGCTCGCCGGCCCCGGGCACACCCGCCGCCAAGTTCGCGGAATCGGTGGCCGCGGCCACCGGCAGGCACTTGGCGGTTTTCACATGCGGGCGCAGCCGCACGCCCAGCTGCGCCATGCGCGCGGCCATGCGCTGCAAGTTGGCCTGCAGGCGCGGCTCGTCGAGCAGCAAGGCGGGGGTTTCCAGGTCGGCGAGCGGGCGGGTGAGCGGGCGGGTGAGCGGTGCGTTGGCGTCGTGCATCGGTCAAGTGTCGCGCAGCGACAATCCACCCGCCACTCCCCCGCCCACCCGACGTGCCCGCCCCTGCCCCCGACGCTCCCCTCGCTGCGCTGATCGACACCGCGCTCGCCCGCATCGCCCCGCGCGCCAAGTCGCTCATCGTCACCGTCTTCGGCGACAGCATCGCGCCGCACGGCGGGCGGCTCTGGATGGGCAGCCTGATCCGCGTCATGGCGCCGCTGGGCATCAACGAACGGCTGGTGCGCACCGCCGTGCAGCGCCTCACCACCGAGCAGTGGCTGCGCAGCGTGCCGGTGGGCCGGCGCAGCTGGTACGGCCTGACCGATGCGGGCCGCCAGCGCATCGACGCCGTCTACACCCGCATCTACGCCATGCGCCCGCTGCCCTGGGACGGTGCCTGGCGCATCGCCCTGGCGCTGCACCCCGGGCTGACCGATGCCGAGCGCAGCGCCCTGCAGCGCGAGTTCGGCTGGCTGGGCTTCGGCGGCGTGGCGCCGGGCGTCTACGTGCACCCGGGCATCGCCGACGCCGTGGTGCAGGCCACCGTGGCCGAACTCGGCCTGGCCGGCAAGGTGGTGCAGATGACCGCCCGCTGCGCCGGCCCGGCAGGAGGCTCGGCCGGCGACGAGTCCCTGCGCGACCTCGTGCTCGCCCGCCAGGACATGCCCAGCATCGCCGCGCTGTACGAGGAGTTCCTGGCCGTCTTCACCCCCCTGCGCGACGCCCTGGACAGCGGCGCCGCGCTGGACGGCGAACAGGCCTTCCGCCTGCGCAGCCTGCTGGTCCACCTCTTCCGCCGCGCCCTGCTGCGCGACCCCCAGTTCCCCGCCGCGATGCTGCCCGCCGACTGGCCCGGCATCGCCGCCCAGGCCCTGTGCCGCGACCTCTACCGCCAGGTCAGCGCCGCAGCCGCGGCCTGGCTGATGGCCGAGCTGGAGGTGCCCGATCTTGAGCGGGCGCCGCAGGCGGATGCGGCGTTTCGGCAGCGGTTCTCGGCTCCTTTGGGGGATTGACCAGGGGGCTTTCCAGTGCGCTGATAGCGAGGGCATCGCCAGCTCTAAGGTCGCAATTTGCGACCTTGAACGCTGCCTCCACCAGACGAGCCCGGCACCGTAAGTTCTGAATCACTGCGCTGCGCAGTCGCCAGCGCCCTACATCGACTGTGCAGAGACGGCCAAGATGGCCTTGGGATTGGTCCTGGCGATGGCTAGCAGCGTGCGCGCTGCACCGCTGGGTTGCTTGCGGCCCTGCTCCCAACCTTGAAGGGTGCGAACGGACACCCCCAGCAGACTGGCAAACTGCGATTGCGACAGGCCCGTGGCCTCCCGCGCCTCGGCGGCTGACGACAGCACGACCTTGCCTTTGCCCGCCTTCATGTCCTGGATGGACTGCAGGATCTCGGCCCCGATGTCACGCGTTGACTCGTGAACCTTGAGTTCGGCAGGTGTAAGCTTATTAGGCTTCAAGGACACGGCGGATCTCCTTCAGGGTTGCCAGGGAGATGTTCTCCGACTTGGACTTTGCGTACAGGGTCAACAGATAGACCTCACCGGCTTCATTGCGTGTGAGGTAGACGATTCGGACGCCCCCAGACTTGCCAGTCCCCTCGCGCGCCCAGCGAACCTTGCGGACGCCGCCCGATCCACGAATGACTGCGCCGGCCTCTGGATTCGCGGCGATGAAGGAAGCGAACTCCGCCCTTTCCTCCTCGTCCCAGTACAGCGGCCAGAGCTTCTGAAAGATCGGGCTCTCGACAACGGTGAGCATGTCAAAATCTACTCCCAGGGCGCATAGTCGTCAACGAGGAGCAGCGCGGCAAAGCCTGATCCGGCCCAGGCAACCGATGCAGCGCGGCCGCCCCTCCGCGATTACGTGCACGCCCTGTAGTGCCATCTTCGGCACGACGACCGGGCCGCGCCCCCGGTGCTAGCCTGCCAGCTCCTTTGTCATGCAGGAGTCAACCATGACTGCCATGAACGTGGTGCACATGCGCGTCAAGCCCGGCCAGGAAGATGAGTTCGTCCGCATCCACAAGGACATGGACGCGCGCAACATGCCGGGCGTGCGCAATTTCTGGCTGGTCCGCTCGGGCGAGCGCAGCTTCATGGTCGTGGGTGAATGGGACAGCCTGGACGCCATGGCTGCCGCCCGCCCGGCCATGATCAGCAACCTCGACAAACTCCGCCCCATCCTCGAAGATCTCGGCGGCGGCCGTGGCCTGACCGAACCCTGGTCGGGGAATGTTGCGTTGCAGCTGTTCAATTGAACGGGCGAACTGCCAGCGCCACCGACGGGTGACAGATTCCGAAGGAACGTCGAGGTGACCGGCGACCAGGAGGCGGGCGAGAGCCCGCCGATAGGGCGTCCGCATCGACTGCCATGTTGGACCGCTCGCGCCAAACGCGGCGAAGTTGCGTCAGGGGCCAAGAACCGCACGGAAGGCAATAAGTATGAGGAAGGATACGATTAAGCCAATGAGAAGCCAATGAATCGGTGTGAGTCCCTCAGCCTTCGCTCTTGCTTGTCGCTCCAACTCAAGTCGTTCCGCGGCCTCCCGCTTCAATTGCTCCCTTTGCGCCCGCTCCGACTCGGCCACCGCAAGCTCCGATGCTGCCAGTTGTGCAACGCGGAGTCTGAGATACAGCGCTTCAGCACGCGACTTTTCCCCCTCACTCTCTGCAAACGCCTTCGCCCATAAGCCAGCTTGCGGGCCATCCCGCCGAAGTTCATCGGCGACGCGGTCGTAGAGGTGAAGGTCGTCCATTTAGCGTGCGGTCCAACGCCCAAAGTAAGCGTCGCCAGTGCCCGATAGGGCGGAGGGTACCGACACTGGCAATGAAAATGGCGAAGCCACGGCCAGTGTCGGCGTCCGCTTGAACGCCCAGTCGGGCTGGGGCACGAAGGCACAGTGTTGCACCGGCGGCTACTCCTCTCGTTTTGGAACGATTGGAAGTACATGCGCTGACTTACGCTTCACATGGCCTGAGATGCATCCGTGGAGTATGCTGACTCCAAAATAGGACTTACGCAAACGTTTAAATCAAACTAGATTATTTAATATATCGGCGCCGATTTCGTGGTATTTGTGATAATATATTCACCATGAAACCCACGAGCCGAGACTACTGCCAATTTCTGATATCCACACAAATCAACTACACGCAGACCTATTTTGCGGATCACCATCAGAGGTTTTCTCATGACGCCATAAATCGCTACTTGCAGGCTGCCAATATCAGCCCGGCCGATGTCTGGAATCTGGCCCGACGAAACATCGAATTTGACGACGATGCCTGCCTGGTTTTCGATGACAGCGTTCTGGACAAGAACCACTCGCACAAAATCGAGCTGGTGCGCAAACAGTACAGCGGCAACGCCCACGGCCTGATCAAGGGCATTGGGGTGGTCAACTGCCTGTACGTGAACATCAAGACCGGCCACTACTGGATCATCGACTGGCGCATCTATGCGCCTGACGAAGACGGCAAGTCCAAGCTGGATCATGTCCAGGAGATGTTCGACAATGCCATGGCGCACAAGAAGCTGCCCTTTCGCACCGTGCTGATGGACTCCTGGTACGCCACCATGGATCTGATGAAGCACATCCACCGGGCGGGCAAGCACTTCTACTGCCCGCTCAAGAGCAATCGCAAGGTTGACGACAGCCAAGGCCAGCAGCCCTACAAGGCGGTCAGTACGCTGCAGTGGAGTGCCCAAGAACATGTGCATGGCAAACACGTCAAACTGTTCAAGTTTCCCAGTGACATCAAGCTGAAACTGTTCCGGGTTGTGGTTGATACCAATCGCACGGACTGGGTTGTGACAAACGACCTATCTCAAGATTCGACGGACGATACGCATGAGATGTGTGCCGTGCGCTGGAAGATTGAGCAGTACCACAGGGAGATCAAGCAGGTTCTTGGCATCGAAAAATGTCAGTGCAGAATGGCCCGGTCACAGAAGAATCACATCGCCTGCGCGATATTGGCCTGGGTCCACCTCTGCGAGACGGCCAAAGCGCTGAAGACAAACATCTACAGCCTGAAGAAGGGAATCCTCTCGGAATTCCTCAAGAAGGAACTTCGGTCACCAACCATTCGCATGGCACCCATCTGACATATTGAGTCGAAATGGCGAATCATTGCGCTAGCTGAAGTGACCCTGCGTAAGTCCTACAAAAGTGAAGTTTTCCACCGCAAAATCGCCGGGACCTTTGCCTTCGATATGAGTCGCCCCCTTGGACACGCCAAGGAGTTGTGAGATGTGATTCATTCTGTCGATGACGCCAGTAAGCTCCAGATTGTGCGCAATATGGTTCCGCAAGCTATTGAGCTTGCGTGCTGCTTCCCATATGTTTCCGTTAATTTCCTCGCTGGATATTGCTTCCGCAAGACAGATGGCCTGATGACATTCCAACTTTGCGCGAGTTAGCGCATTTTTATTTTGCAATCGCTCGTCAACAAAAGCTCGTACTTGCTCTTCAACGAGTAAATGCAGCTTGAGAATCAGCAAAGAGAGATCGTTTCCGCGCGGAAGCAATAAATAGAACTTCCGAAAGGAGGCGATGGCATGCGCGTCGGAATCTTGTGTGGTCATGGTGAGTCAATCGTGTTCTAGACAACAACCTTACACCGTTATGCTCGACCACAGTCGTCTTACGAAAAATACCGAAACCACGACAAGTCCTTGATGCATTTCGATTTCTCCCTCTTCGACTGCAACGCCACACAGTACTAAAACCGCCGCCGAAAGCGGCGTGTGCGATTTGCTGATTCTGGGCACTGCCGGGTGCCGCGGCAAGGGGAGCGGCGCAACGTTCAGCGATGGGCGGGCGGGAAGATGTCACGGGGGAGCGCGGCAGGAGGGGGGCGGCTTCGCCCCGTCTCTGCCGCCCGCTCCGGCTCGCCACCTGGGACTTACCCGAGATCAATGTGATACACATGCAATTGCTATTGCGCAATCATGTGTATCACTTTAACCTTCACTCCGCGTTGCACAGGACCGCCGCCACCTGGCCGGTCGCCCCCACACCCCCACCGGAGACACCCCCATGGCCATGAACAAGGACAAGCTCGCGCAGACGATGGAATTCCCGCCTGCCACGGAGCAGCCCAACGTCTACCCGCTGAGCTGGCACGCCCAGACCGCCAAGCTCGAAGAGATCTGGGACGCCGCGCAGCGGGAGAACTGGGACCCGAAGAAGCTGCCCTGGGAGAGCTTCGACGTGAGCCGCTACACCTGGGAGCAGCGCGAGGCGATTGCCTACTGGTGGACGCTGCTGAGCGTGTTCGACGCCTCGGCGCCGCCGGTGTTCGCCTCGGCCTTCATCAAGACCTACGAGGCGCATGAGGAGGACGCGGTGCGCCGCTGCTTCTTCAGCGTCACCCGCGACGAGCAGAACCACGAGCAGATGTGCGGGCTGGCGATCACCAAGTTCCTGGAGCATCCGGACCCGATCACCTACGAACCCAAGACCGAACTCGGCCGGCGCCTGCAGAAGAACGCCAAGTGGCTTTACTTCAATGGCGGGCGTTACTGGACGGGCTACAAGCAGGCGGTGCCGAAGTACAGCCTGGCGGTGCTGTTCAGCTCCTTCCTGATGGGCGAGATCGCCGCCGCGACCATCTTCCACCAGATGGCTGCGGGCTGCACCGAGCCGGTGTTCAAGGCCGCCTTCCGCAACATCGGCAAGGACGAGGGCCGGCACATGGGCATCTGCATGGCGCTGATGGAGCGTGACTACCCGAAGCTGCCGGTGGAGGACCGCGCCGTCATCACCAAGCAGATCCGCGCGGGCTACCTGTTCCTGTCGGCCGTGCTGTTCGAGCCGCCGATGGAGTTCTGGGACCTGCCGGGCGACTTCATCGACAACCAGCGCGAAGGCGAGGCCATTGCCCGCGCGGCCGGGTTTGCGATCCCCGCCTACGAGGCCAAGAAGAACAACTGGCGCGCGGCGATCCTGAACCTCAAGGGCGTGCTGGACAAGTACGGCATCCCGTTCCCCGCCATCCCGGAAGTCGGCATCACCGGCCAGGAAGTTTCCGATGTAGAAATGGAAGACATCATCCCCGTCTTCTGATTCGCTGACGACCCACCGACGCCGCCATGAATGAAATCAAGCTGAAGCCCTCGGGCAAGTCCGTTGCCTGCCAGGACGGTGACACCGTGCTGCAGGCGCTGGAGCGCGCCGGGTTCGCGCTGCCGAACAACTGCCGCGCGGGGGCCTGCGGGGAGTGCAAGGTCAAGGTGACGGCCGGGCAGTTCGACCAGGGCTTCGTGCTGGACATGGCGCTGTCGCAGGAGGAGCGCCACCAGGGCTACGGCCTGATGTGCATGGCCAAGCCGATCTCGCCGGTGCTGGAGATCGACTGGGGCACGGAGGACGCCAAGCCCAAGCTCTTCCCGCCGCGCGAGGACCAGGCCTACGTGGTGGTGGACCGCATCGCCCGCACGCCGCTGATCACCGAGTTCGTGCTGCGCCCGCTGGGCGCGCCGATGCGCTTCTGGCCCGGCCAGTACGTGATGCTCGGAAATCCGGCGGTGGGCGTGCCGATGCGGGCCTACTCGCTGGCCAACGCGCCGCGGCCGGACGGGGAGATCAGCCTGCAGGTGACCCGCCAGGGGAACGGCATCGCCCAGCAGGGCGAGGGTGAAACCACCGGCCGCACCTCCCGCTGGCTGCACGACGAAGTGCCCGTGGGCGCCCAGCTGACGCTGTCGGGCCCGCACGGCACCTTCATCGGCGACCCGTCGGTGGACACACCGGTGCTCTGCCTGGCAGCGGGCTCCGGGCTGGCGCCGATCCTCTCGCTCACCGAGGCGGCGCTCAAGCGCGGCTACCCGCAGCCGGTGGCACTGATGTTTTCGGCCCGCGAGGAGGCCGACCTCTACGACCGCGGCCTGATGGCCTGGTGGCAGGCGCGGCACCCCCACTTCCGCTACGTGCCCACGCTGACGCGTGAGCAGAAGCCGGGGATCCTGCACGGCCGCATCCCGGCGCTGCTGGGCCGGGAGTTTCCGGACCTGTGGGAGCACAGCGTCTTCATCGCCGGCTCGACCGACTTCGTCGACGCCTGCGTCGAGCGGGTGAAGCAGCTGGGCGCACAGCCCCAGCGCATCCATACCGAGGGTTTCTTCGCCCAGCAATCCTGAGCGCGGCGGGAATAAGCCGCCTCCCCGGCGTGTTCTTGCTGATGTGCCGAACGTTTCGGCATGCCCGCATCCACGCCGAGGAGTCCCCATGGTCCAGCCCGCACTCGTTGCCGACACCCTGAGCATCACCACCCTGCGCAGCACGCGCTGGGCGACTTTCGCGGCCATCTGCGCCACGGTTTCAGCCTGCGCCGGCATGGGCGGCTCGTCCGCCGGGCCGGCCAAGGCGATGGATGGGGTGCTGGTGGGCGCAGCCAACCAGATGACGCTCTACACCTTCGACCGCGACCCGGCGGGCGGTGGCAAGAGCGTGTGCAATGGCCCCTGCGCCACCAACTGGCCGCCGCTGGCGGCCGACGCCTACGCCCAGGCTGCGGGCGACTGGAGCATCGTTACCCGCGACGACGGCGCCAAGCAGTGGGCCTACAAGGGCCGGCCGCTGTACTTCTGGATCAAGGACAAGCAGCCGGGCGACCGGACCGGCGACGGCTTCAACAACGTCTGGCACGTCGTCAAGCCCTGAACCGGTGAAGGAGCCGATCGGGCTTGCTCCAGGCATGATGGCCCGCCCATGACGCTGGACGACGCGCTGCCCCACCTGCCCCGCCTGCGCCGCCACGCACGGCTGCTGGCGGGCGACGCGGCGCGTGCCGACGACCTGCTGCAGGACACCCTGGAGCGTGCGGCCCGCAAGGCGGCGCTGTGGCGGCCACCGGCCGACGGGGACCCGAGTACCGCCCTGCGCGCCTGGCTGCTGACGCTGATGCACCACCTCTACCTGAACCAGCGCCGCGACGAGCACGCCCACCTGATGGAGCCCTACACCGGCGAGCAGGACCCGCTGCACGAGCCGGTGCGCCAGTGGCAGGCGCGGATCGATCTGGAGCGGGCGCTGGCTCTGCTGCCCGATGCCGCCCGCGAGGTGCTGCTGCTGGTGTGCGTGGAGGAGCTGTCCTACGAAGCCACCGCCCAGGTGCTGGGTGTGCCGGTGGGCACGGTGATGTCGCGCCTGTCGCGCGCCCGTGAACGGCTGCGCCTGCTGATGGAAGGCAGCGGCACGGGCAGCCCCGGCCTGCGGGTGGTGAAACCATGACCCCGAACGAGCCCGCGATGGACGACGCGACGCTGCACGCCTACGTGGACGGCCAGTTGACGGCCGAAGACGCGGCCCGGGTCGCCGGCTGGCTGCAGCAGCACCCGGCCGATGCCGAGCGCGTGCTGGGCTGGCAGGCCCAGCGCAGCCAGCTGCAGGCGCTGCGGCGGGACCTGCTGGAGGAAACGCTGCCGGCCCGCTTCCGGTCGGCCTTGAACGAAACTCCCACCGGGACCGGCAAGCCGACGCGGCGCTGGCTGGCCGCCACTGGTCGGGCCGCGAACGGCCCCTGGGCAGCGGCGGCGATGCTGCTGCTCGGGCTCGGCCTGGGCTGGTCGGTGCGGCCGCTGCTGACGGCGGATCCGGGGCCTGGGGCGGGAGGCAGCGCCGCCATCCCCGCCTTCGTGCGCGACGCTGCGCTGGCCCACGCTCTCTACACCCCCGAGCGCCGCCACCCGGTGGAGGTGGGCGCGCAGCAGGAGGAGCACCTGGTGCAGTGGCTGAGCAAGCGCCTGGGCACGACGCTGCGGGTGCCGGTGCTGTCCGCGCAGGGCTTCCACCTCGTCGGTGGCCGGCTGCTGCCGGGCGGCGGAGATGCGTCCGCAACGGCAGGTAACGCGCCCGGCGGCGGTGCCGACAGTGGCCCCGGCATCGCCCGGGCGCAGTTCATGTACGAGAACGCCCAGGGCGAGCGCCTGACGCTCTACGTCTCGGTGCAGCCACAGCCGGCGGGGACGGCGGCGGACGCGCCAGACACCGCGTTCCGCTTCGCCACCACTGGCCGCGGCGGCGATGCCCGGCAGAGCTTCTACTGGCTCGACGGCCGTCTGGGCTACGCGCTGACGGCCCAGCTGGACCGCCAGCGCCTGGCCATGCTCGCCGAGGCGGTCTACCGCGGGCTGACGCCGCAGTGACCTGACCCGGTGCGGCCGGCCTCGGCGCAGCGGCCCCTGTGCGAGACTGGCGTCGCGATGCTGAAGGAACTCCTCACCTGGTCCTGGCGCCTGCTGCGCGCGGTGCTGCGCGCCCTGCTGGTGCTGCTGCTGCTGTTCGAGGAGTGGGGCTGGGAGCCGTTGCAGCGTGCAGTGGCGCGGCTCGGCCGGCTGCCGCTGCTGCGCCAGCTGGAGGCGGCGGTCGCGCGGCTCGGCCCGCATGGCGCGCTGGCCGTGTTCCTGCTCCCGACCCTGCTGCTCCTGCCAGTCAAGCTGGCGGCGCTGTGGCTGATCGGCCAGGGCCAGGCCCTGCTCGGGGCGCTGGTGATCGTGCTGGCCAAGCTGGTGGGCACCGCGCTGGTCGCCCGGCTCTACACCCTGACCCAGCCCGCGCTCATGCAGATGGCGTGGTTTGCGCGCCTGCACGGGCGGTGGATGACCTGGAAGGCGAGCCTGCTGGCCCAGGCCCGCGCCACCCGCGCGTGGCGGCTCGCGCGCGTCCTGCGCCGCCGGCTGCGGCGCCTGGGGCGCGAACTCGCCGCCCGCTGGGGGCAGCACCTGCGCGGCGACGCGGGCCGAGGCAGCTGAACCGTTCGGTCAACTGCGCAGCAGGGCGGCCACGCGCTCGCGCAGCGCCTCGGGGCTGACCGCCTCGGCCACCATCGGCTCGCCGGCCACAAGCCCCACCCGGCTGAACAGCCCGCGCCGGAAGGGCCGCACCATCGCCGTGCCGTTCTCGATGCGCGAGAAGTAGGAGCCCCAGAGGTTCTGCAGCGCCACCGGGATGACCGGCACCGCCCGGCGCTCCAGGATCTTGACGATGCCGGCCTTGAAGGGCTGCAGCTCGCCGTCGCGGGTGATGCCCCCCTCGGGGAAGATGCCCAGCAGGTCGCCCTCGGCGAGCACGCGGTCGGCCGCCTCGAAGGCCGCCGCGTAGGCCGCCGGATCCTCCTTCTGCGGCGCGATCGGAATCGCCTTGGCCAGCCGGAACAGCCAGCCCAGCACGGGCACGCGGAAGATGCGGTGGTCCATCAGGAAGCGGATCGGCCGCGGGCTGGCCGCCATCAGCACGATCGCATCGACGAAGCTGACGTGGTTGCAGGCCACGATGGCCGCGCCCTGCACCGGGATGTGGTGGTCGCCCACCACGCGCAGCCGGTACATGGTGCGCGTGAGGATGAAGGCCACGAAGCGCAGCAGGTACTCCGGCACCAGCAGGAAGATGTAGGCGCCCACGAGCGCATTGGCCAGGCCGACGGCCAGGAAGACCTGCGGCACCGTGAATCCCGCCCCCAGCATCGCCCCGGCCAGCAGCGAGCTGGCGATCATGAACAGCGCGTTGAGGATGTTGTTGGCCGCGATGATGCGCGCGCGGTGCGTGGGCTGGCTGCGCAGCTGGATCAGCGCGTACATCGGCACGCTGTACAGGCCAGCGAACAGCGCCAGCAGGCCCAGGTCGGCCATCACGCGCCAGTGCGCTGGGCGGGCGATGAACTCCGCCACGCTCCAGGCAGCGGCCACCGGCGGCAGGGCGCGCGCGGCGAAGTAGAGGTCGACCGCAAACACCGTCATGCCGATCGCGCCGGCCGGCACCAGGCCGATCTCGACGTGGCGCTTGCTCAGCACCTCGCAGAGCAGCGAGCCGATGCCGATGCCCACCGAGAACACCACCAGCAACAGGGAGGCGACGTGCTCGTCGCCATGCAGCACGTCCTTGGCGAAGACCGGGAAGTTGGCCAGGAAGACGGCGCCGAAGAACCACATCCAGCTGATGCCCAGCAGCGAGCGGAAGACGACGAGGTTGCCGTGCGCGAGTTGGAGGTTGCGCCAGGTCTCGCTGACCGGGTTCCAGTTGATGCGCAGCGCCGGGTCAGTGGCGGGCGAGGCGGGAATCACCTGCGCGGTCAGCCGCCCCAGCACGGCCAGGCCCAGGCAGGCCATCGCCACCGCGCTGGCGCCGATGCCGGGCAGGGCGATCAGCAGGCCGCCGGCCACGTTGCCCAGCAGGATGGCCACGAAGGTGCCCATCTCCACCATGCCATTGCCGCCGGTGAGCTCGCGCTCGTTCAGGTGCTGCGGCAGGTAGGCGAACTTGACCGGGCCGAACAGGGTGGAGTGCAGCCCCATCAGGAAGACGCAGGCCAGCAGCACCGCCACGTCCTGCCGCCCGAAGCCCCAGGCAGCCAGCGCCATGACGGCGATCTCCAGCGTCTTGACGAAGCGGATCACCAGCTCCTTGGGGTACTTGTCCGAGAGCTGGCCGCTGGTGGCCGAGAACAGCAGGAAGGGCAGGATGAACAGCGCCCCGATCGCCAGCCCCGCCATCGCCGGCGGCAGCCAGGCCACCTGCAGCTGGTAGGTCACCAGGATGGTGAGCGCGAACTTGAACAGGTTGTCGTTGCCCGCGCCGAGGAACTGGGTCCAGAAGAAGGGCGCGAAGCGGCGCTGGCGCAGCAGCGCGAACTGGCTGGGCTCTTTCGCGTGATCGGTGTCGTGCATCGTGCGTGCCTCAGGAGTTGCTCAGGTGCCGATCACGCCGCCGTCGTCCTTGGTGATCACCACCGTGGCCGAGCAGGGGCGGATGCCCGGCTCGGGCCAGGAACCGGCCCAGAGGTCGCCGGCCGCGCCGTCCACCGCCGGGTCGACGCCAGGATGCTGGACGTTGATGAACAGCGTGCGGCAGTCCGGTGTCATCACCGGGCCGGTGATCTCGCAGCCATGCGGGCCGACCAGGAAGCGCCGCGGCTGCGCCCCGCCCGCGCGGCTCGGGTCGCAGGCCAGCAGCTGGTTGCGCGGCAGCCAGAGCCGCTCACCGGGCTGGGCGGGCACGGCGTTGGGCGAGTGGTCGGTGGCGATCCAGAGCACCCCGCGTGGGTCGAGCATCAGCCCGTCCGGGCCGCCGAAGGCGTCTCCGCCCGCCTCGCCGCCAAGCGCGAAGAGCTCCCAGTCGAAGGTCTCGGCGCCCAGGTCGCCGTGGTGCTTCCAGCGCAGGATGTGGCCCATCGGGTTGGGCCCGCGCGGGTTGGCCGCGTCGGGCCCGGGCTGGCCGGGCCGGCCGCGCGCGCTGTTGTTGGTCAGCGTCACGTAGACCTGCCCGGTCGCCGCGTCCACCGCGGTCCACTCGGGGCGGTCCATCTTGGTGCCGCCCAGCGCGTCGCTGGCCTGGCGGGCCTTGATGAGCACTTCCCCCTGGTCGGCAAAGCCGTTCTCGCGCGTCAGCGGGCCGCGGCCATGCACCAGCGGCAGCCAGCGGCCATGGCCATCGGCATCGAAGCGCGCCACCGACAGCGTGCCGTTGTCGAGCAGGTCTCGGTTGGCCGCGGCGCCGCCCGGGCGCACCGGGTCGCGGCTGACGAAGCGGTAGATGTACTCGAAGCGCGCATCCTCGCCCATGAACACCGCCACCCGGCCATCGCGCAGCAGCGCGCTGGTGGCGCCCTCGTGCGTGGCGCGGCCGAGCGCGCTGCGCTTGACCGGCACCGACTGCGGGTCGTAGGGGTCGATCTCCACCACCCAGCCGAAGCGGTTGAACTCGTTGGGGTGGCGCCTCATGTCGAAGCGCTCCTCGAACTCGTGCCAGCGGTGCCAGCGCCCGCCCGGCTTCAGGCCCCAGCGGACGTGGTGGGCATCGAGCTGCTCGGGCGGCTCGAAGTAGCCGTAGAAGTTCTCCTCGCAGGTCAGGTAGGTGCCCCAGGGCGTGACGCCCGCGGCGCAGTTGTTGTAGGTGCCCAGCACCTGGCGGCCCTCCGGGTCGGCCGCGGTGCGCATCAGCGGGTGGCCGGCCGCCGGCCCGGCCAGGCGCATCGGCGTCGATGCGGTGATGCGCCGCGCATAGCGCGAGGGCCGCACCAGCGCCCAGCGCGGCGGCTCGCCCGGCCGCGCAGGCGGCTCGGCACGCACCTCGACCACCGACACACCGTGTGCCGCGATCGACTTCGCGGTCTTGTCCGCGCTCCAGCTCATCATGCCGTCGGCATGCAGCAGCGCCTCGTCGGTGTACTCGTGGTTGACGGCGAGCAGGCCGTGGCGCGATTCACCCGGGCCGCCCCGGCCCTCCTTGCCGTCCTTTGCGTCTTTCCCCTCCCCGAGCGGGAACCAGCCCATGCCGTCGTGGTGCATGCCCGCCTGCAGGGCCTGCTCGGCCGCGGTGTGGCTGCCATCGCCCTTGAAGGCCGGCATGCGCCCGGCGATGCCCACCGCGTCGCCCCAGCGGTACAGCACCCGCGCGCTGTAGCCCACCGGAACCACCAGGGGCTGGGTGACGCCCATTGGCACCGCGGTGAAGCCGATGCGCCGGCCCAGCTTCGCCGCCTCCGTGGCCGGTGCGGACGCCGGCCCGGCCGATGGCGGCGCGAAGGCCAGTTCGCCCGCACCTGCTCCCGTGCCGGCATCCGCCGCCTGTGCCAGCGGCGTGGCCAGGGCCCCCGTGAGCCCACCCAGCAGGCTGGCCAGCCCGCCACGCAGCATCTGCCTGCGGCTGGCCTCGCCCTGGGCGGCGACCTCCCAGATGGAGGGGTTGGCGCTGCGGTTGGAGTCTTCCAGGGTGGCCTGGGGCAGGAAACGGGGCTTGGGCATCGGGACGGCGGTGAGCGTGAGAGACGTGGAAAGGCGAGTCGGGCCAAGCCGCTGCAGGGGGCCTGGCCCGACCTGCGGCTGAGCAGCAGGGATCTTGCCACCATGCACCGCGGGCCGCCGTGCGGAAGTCCCTGCCACGCCGCAGCGCCGTAACATCCCGGCCCCTTCAGGCCTTTCCCAGCCTTTCCCTCCCTTCCCGGCCACATCGATCCTGCCCGTGTCCGCTGCTGCGCCCCCTTCCCTGCCCCGCCCCCTGCCTCGCTTCCTGCGCCTGCTGCTCACCCTGGCCATCGCCGCCGCCGCGGGCGGGCTGTGCCAGTGGCTGCATTCCCCGTTGCCCTGGATGCTGGGCCCGCTGCTGGGCAGCGCAGCGCTGTCGATCGTCGGCGTGCCGCTGCTGGCCTCGCAGCGCCTGCGCAATGGCGGACAGTGGGTCATCGGCACCGCGCTGGGCCTGTACTTCACGCCCGAGGTGCTGGCGCAGGTGCTGCGCCTGGCGCCCTGGACCCTGCTCGGCGCCGCCTGGGCCCTCGGCCTGGGCCATCTGTTCTACCGCTGGCTGCGCTGGAGCATGGCACGCACACCCGGCGGCGCGGTGGATGCCGGCACGGCCTACTTTGCCGCGGTGATCGGCGGCGCCTCGGAGATGGCAGCCTTTGCCGAACGGCTCGGTGCAAGGGTCGATCTGGTGGCGGCGGCGCACTCGCTGCGCGTGCTGCTGGTGGTGGTGACGATTCCCTTCACCTACCAGTTTGCCCAGATCCATGGCAGCACGCCCGCGCCAGCTGCTGCGGTGGGCGTGCAGCCGCTCGGCCTGCTGCTGCTGGCTGCGGCCACGGCCGCAGGATCCTGGCTGATGCTGCGCTTGCGCCAGCCCAATCCCTGGGTGCTGGGCTCGCTGGCGGTCGCGCTGGCCATCACCGCCAGCGGCCACACGCCCAGTGCGCTGCCGCCCGGCCTGAGCCAGGCGGCGCAGCTGGCGATTGGCGTGTCGCTGGGCACGCGCTTCACCCCCGCCTTCCTGCACACCGCGCCGCGCTGGCTGGGCGCGGTGGCGCTGGGCACGCTGGGGATGATCCTGGCCAGTGCCGGTTTTGCCTGGGCCGTGGGCCAGGCGGCCGGTCTGGAACCGGCTGCGGTGCTGCTGGGCAACTCACCGGGCGGCATCGCCGAGATGTGCATCACCGCGAAGGTGCTGGAACTCGGCGTGCCACTGGTGACCGCCTTTCACATCGTGCGCTACGTGATCGTGCTGCTGCTCACCGGGCCGATCCACCAGCGCTTCATCGCAGCACCGGCGGTCGCGCGGCCCTGAGCCGCACTCAGACCGGCGGGATGCGCAGCTTCTGCCCGACGTAGATCTTGTCCGGGTGGCTCAGCATCGGCTTGTTGGCCTCGAAGATCTTCGGGTACAGGTTGGCATTGCCGTAGTAGATCTTGGCAATGGCCGAGAGCGTGTCGCCGCGCACCACGTCGTGCCAGCGCGACTCTTCCACCGCCTCGGTGACAGTCAGGTCATCGTTCACGCCCTTGACGCCCTGCACGTTGCCAGCGCACAGCAGCACCTTTTCCTTGGTAGCCTGGTCGGGCGCGTTGCCGCTCACGGTGGCCTCGCAGGGCCCGCCGTCAAAGGCCACCTGCAGGTTCTCCACCGTCAGCCCCTGGGCCACGATGTACTGCGCAATCGCTTCACCCGCGATGCGGTTGGCCTCTGAGGCGCGGGCCTGCAGCGCGGCGTCATCCGGTGCGGCCTGGGCCTGCTGGGCCGCCTCCTCGGGCTTGGCCGAGCCAAACAGTTTCTCGCCGGCTTCCTTGATGAAGCTGAACAATCCCATGGTGAAACGCTCCTGTGGTGAGGCGTGCCGGGCGGCACGTCCCACTGAGGTTAGCTGGCCCCTGGCACAGGCGCAACCGTGTGACTTACATCACACATTCACCACCCATGCCGCCACTCAGATCGGCAGCAGAAAACAGAAACGCCCATCAAGCTCGCGCAGATGGGCGTTTGGCAATCAAGGTCATCACCCACGAGATGGGTGGCGCGCCCGGCTGGGATCGAACCAGCGACCCTTGGCTTCGGAGGCCAATACTCTATCCACTGAGCTACGGGCGCGGAAATTGGGATTCTAGCAGGCCTGGCGGCGCGGCGTGCACACAACACCCAAGCCGACACCCCTCCCCTTATAATCTTTGGGTTTTGCGCACGATGCACGCGCCTCGCCCCCCAGCCAGAGGAACCCATGAGCGAAGCTCAACACAAGTCTGATTCTCGCGGCGGCCCCGTCGGCCTGTCCTCCTCCCAGATCGTCCTGGCCTGCGCCGCTGCCCTGGTGGTTTCGGTGGTCGCAGCGATGATGCTGGGCAAGGGTCCGGCAAAGTCGGCCGCCAGCAACGGTGGTGAGGTTGAGGCGGCCAACGCCCGCATCCAGCCGGTTGGCGCCGTGACGATCAAGCTCGAAGGTGGCCCGCTGAAGACGGGCGAGGAAGTGTTCAAGGCCCAGTGCAGTGCCTGTCACTCCGCCGGTCTGGCGGGCTCGCCCAAGTTCGGCGACGCCGCTGCGTGGGGCCCGCGCATCGGTACCGGCTTTGCCGCACTGCTCAACTCGGCCCTGAAGGGCAAGGGCAACATGGGTGCCCAGGGCGGCGGCGACTTCAGCGACCTGGAGATCGGCCGCGCGGTGGCCTACATGGCCAATGCCGGTGGCGCCAAGTTCGAAGAACCGAAGGCCCCGGACGCCGCGGCGTCGAAGTAAGCCCCACGCTCGCCCGATGCCACGGCCCCGTGGCGTCGGCCGGAGCGACCAGAAGCCGACCCGAGGGTCGGCTTTTTCATGGGCGCTGCGCCAGATCGACCGCCGGGCTGAGGCGGTAGCCAAAGCGGGCCGGCAGCAACTCGAACGGCACGTCCTCCAGCGGCCAGCGGCCCTGCTCGACGGCGTCGGCCGCCGCGGCCATGTCCACCGAGCGCACCAGTCCGAGACCGCGCGCACTGGCCAGGAACAGGCGCCCCTCCTCGTCCAGCAGGGCCTCGGTCACCCGGCCAAAGGGCTCGCCGGTGTGGGTGTGCACCAGCCAGTCCCCATCCAGGCGCTGTACGCCCAGCACCCAGGGCGCGGCCTCCAGCTCCACGAAGACCCGCTGCGGCCCGTTCTGGAAGAACCAGGCTCCGTCCCCATCGGCCTCGTAGTTGCGGCCGATGAATTCGCGCAGCTTCTCGTGCTGCAGGCGGCTGCCCTTGACCCCCGGGAAGGATCCCGCCGCCTGCACCGCCGCGTCGCGCAGGTACCAATCACCCCGCGCATCCAGCCCCAGCCAACCACAGCAGGCCGGCACGTTGGGCCACTTCTTCAGGGCCGCCTTGACGATGTCATCCATGGCGGGATGTTGCCTCAGCCCGGTCCCGCACGTTCAGCAGGGAGATGCCCCGCCAGCCAGCCCGTCACCGCCGCCGGCAGGCCCAGCACGTGGCCAGGGAAGCGACCACTGGGAAACCCCACGTGCCCGCCGCCAGCGGGCTGCCACAGCGTGACGCAGGGGCCAACCTCCTGTGGCGCGGGCAGGCAGGCGGCCGGCACGAAGGGATCGTTGAGCGGGTTGAGCAGCAGCGCAGGCAGGCGCAGCCTTGCCAGGTGCGGCTTGGCGGAGGCCCGCCGCCAGTAGTCCGCCACGCCGGCAAAGCCGTGCAGCGGCGCGGTGAACACGTCGTCGAAGGCCTCGATGCTGCGCGCGGCCAGCAGCCGCTCGCGGTCGAACAGCCCCGGGTGCTGCTGCCACTTGGCCAGCGCCTTGGCACGCATCGTGCGCAGGAACATCGGCGTGTAGATCCAGCGGTTCAGGCCCGCGCCGATGCGGCGCCCGCCCGCCGTCAGGTCGATCGGCGAGCACACCGCCGCCACGGCCGCAACCTGCTGTGCAGCGGACTCGCCCGCCTCCTGGGCCCAGCGCAACAGGGCGTTGCCCCCCAACGAGACGCCCACCGTCACCACCGGCCCGCGGTGGCGCTGGCGCAGCTGCGCCAGCATCCAGCCGATCTCGGCGTGGTCCCCCGAGTGGTAGGCGCGCGGTGCGAGGTTGATCTCGCCAGAGCAGCCCCGGAAGTGCGGCACGACATAGCCCCAGCCCCGCCGCCGCGCCGCGTCGGCAAAGGCCTGCGCGTAGTGGCTGTGTGACGAGCCTTCGAGGCCGTGGAACAGCACCAGCAGCGGGCGGTCACCCGGGGCCGGCAGCCCGGCACCAGACAACGGGCCAGGCAACGGGTCGGCCAGCCAGTCCGCGTCGATGAAGTCGCCGTCGGGGGTGGTCCAGCGTTCGCGCCGAAAGCGAGGGGCCGGGCCCAGGTGGCGGCGCGAGCACAGCGCCGGCCAGATCGTCTGCGCCTGCCCGCCCGGCAGCCAGCGCGGCGGGCCCGGCAGCAAGCCGGCGTGGCCGGCCTGATCAGCCTCAGTGCAGGGTGGAGGGCGACTCGCCGATCTCATGCAGCTCACGCTGACCGCCTGGGCTGGCGTGGTGCAGGAACATGCGCCAGCCCTGCGGCGTCTTGAGATAGACGTTGGTAGCGATCAGGTAGCCGGTCTGCGGCCCCTCGGGCGTGGCCACCCGCACCTGTTCGAGCACCTGGTGCACCGCGCAGCTGCCGATCACGCTGCGGCGCACCTGCACAGCGCGCACGTCCACACCGCCGTGCGCGTACATCTCGTCGAAGCCGGCACGGATCGCGTGGGCGCCCACCAGCCGGGGCCCCTGCGGATGCACGCAGGCAATCTCTTCGTCATCGGCCCAGATGGCCATCATGCGCTCGATGTCGGCCTGCTGCTGGGACTCGTAGAACTGGGCCTCGGTGTCGTCGGGCGTGGCCAGCAACAGGGCCTGCAACGGTTTGGGCTGGGCCATGATGAGGCTAGCGGAACACCACGGTCTTGCGGCCGTTGAGCAGCACGCGGTGCTCGACGTGCCAGCGCACCGCGCGCGCCAGCACGACGCACTCGACGTCACGGCCCACCGCGGTGAAGTCCTCGGGGCTGAGGGTGTGGTCGACGCGGTCGACGTCCTGCTCGATGATCGGCCCCTCGTCGAGGTCGGCGGTGACATAGTGCGCCGTCGCGCCGATCAGCTTCACGCCGCGCTCGTGTGCCTGGTAGTAGGGGCGCGCGCCCTTGAAGCTGGGCAGGAAGCTGTGGTGGATGTTGATCGCGCGGCCGGCGAGGAACTCGCAGAACTCGGGGCTGAGGATCTGCATGTAGCGCGCCAGCACGACCAGATCCACCTCCTCGCGCTCGCACAAGGCCTCGACCTGGCGCTCCTGGGCGCGCTTGGCCTCGGCGCTGTTGCCGGTGCTGTCACGGTGCAGCGGCAGGTGGTGGAAGGGGATGCCGTAGCTGCCGGTCAGCTCGGCGAAGTCCGGGTGGTTGGACACGATGGCCGGGATGTCCACCTCAAGCTGACCGCTCTTCCAGCGAAACAGCAGGTCGTTCAAGCAGTGACCGTGCTTGCTGACCATCAGCAGCACGCGCGGACGGCGCGACAGGCTGTGGAACTTGACGCGCATGCTGAACTGGCTGCGCACATGCCCGAACAGGTTGGTCAGCGTGGCCGCATCGGCCAGGTGGACGGGGGCATCGAAGTGCACCCGCATGAAGAACAGGCCGGTGGCGTCCTCGCCGCGCACATCGCCGAACTGCTGCGAGTCGAGGATGTTGCAGCCCGCCTGGTAGAGCAGGCCGGAGACGGCGTGCACGATGCCCTTGGCATCGGGGCAGGACAGGGTCAGGACGAATTCGCTGGCGCTGGAAGCGGCGGGGACGACGGCGGGGGCGACGGCGGGGGCGACGGCGGGAGCGGGGGCGGCAGGGGTCACGGACATGGTGGGCCGGATTCTACGGGCCGCCCCGCCGCCATCCCTCTTCCTCCCCCGCGGGCCGGGGCTCAGGCGCCGACGACGGCCAGTCGGGCCGGCGGCTCGACCGGCACGGCGGTGGGAAACCCCACCCGCCTGGGCGGGCTCGGCGCCGGCTCCTCGGCAGCCTGCTGGGCCTGGGCCAGCAGCGCCTCAAGCACCTGTTGGGGGTCCAGGTCCCGCAGGCAGCGGCCATGGCCGGGTGGGCAGGAGCGGGCGTTGCAGGGCGCGCAGGCCGGCGCCGCGGTCGGCTCCAGCCGCAGGACCCGGGTGTGCCGGTGCAGGGGGCCGCAGTCGTCGGGCGTGGTCGGCCCGAACAGCGCCACCTGCGGCACGCCCAGGGCGGAGGCCAGCTGCATCCAGCCGTTGTCGCCGGCCAGCACACCGGCCGACGCAGCCAGCAGCGCCATCGCGTCGTCCAAGCTCACCACACCGGCCAGCACCAGGCTGGGCACGCCCGCGGCCTCGGCGGCGATGTGCTGCGCCAGCGCCACGTCCTGACCCGAGCCCATCAGCAACACCGGGCAGCTGGTGCGGCCGTGCAGCTGACGCATCAGCTGCGCATACTGACCCGGTGACCAGCAGCGAGCCGGGGCGCCGTCCCCTCCAGGCGCCAGCACCCAGTAGCCCCCGGGCTTGACGCCATGGGCCTCGCAGACCGTGGCCAGCCGTTCTGGCGCCGGTGCCAGGGCCGGCTGGGGCGACTCGCCCGCAGGCTCCCCGGCCAGTGCCAGGAAGCGCGCAACACCCGACCGTGGCTGCGGGCCGACCGGCGGCTCGTTGATGAGCAGCGGGCGGCGCGACCCCGCATGGCCGATGCGCCTCGGCACCCCGGCGAACCAGGGCAGCAGGGCATCGGACAGGGCATCGGACAGCACATAGGCAACGTCGTAGCGGCGCCGCCAGTTGGCACCGACGGAACGGCGCAGGCTCCAGTCCACCCGGCCGGGTCGCAGCGGCAGCTCGTAGACCTGCGCCACCGCCACGCCCATGGCCCGATAGACCGGCGCCACGTCGGGACACGCCGCCACCGCCACCACCTCGCCCCGGCGAGCCAGGGCGGCGATGAGCGGCTGCGACATGACCGCCTCGCGCACCGAGGTCGGCGCGATGACCAGGGACCGGAACATGGCGGATCAGTGGTGGCCGGAGACCTTCTCACCGGCCTTGAGCCGGTAGACGGTGCCGCAGTACGGGCAGTGGCCCTCACCGTGGCCGGCGACGTCGATGAACACGCGCGGGTGGCCGCTCCACAGCGCCTGCTTGGGGTTGGGGCAGAAAACGACGCCTGGCCCCTGCAGGTCCTTGGCAGTGACTTCCACGACAGCCTTGTTGTCACTCATGATCTCAAACCTTGCTGAGCCACTCGGCGTACTTGGCGTTGCGGCCGTTGACGATGTCGAAGAAGGCGCTCTGGATCTTCTCGGTGATCGGGCCGCGCGAACCGGCCCCCAGCTCGATGCGGTCCAGTTCGCGGATCGGCGTCACCTCGGCGGCCGTACCGGTGAAGAAGGCCTCGTCGCAGATGTAGACCTCGTCGCGGGTGATGCGCTTCTGCACGATCTCCAGCCCCAGGTCGCGGGCGATGTGGAAGACCGTGTTGCGGGTGATGCCGTTGAGCGCCCCGGCGGACAGGTCGGGCGTGTAGATCACGCCGTCCTTGATGATGAAGAGGTTCTCGCCCGCCCCTTCGCTGACGAAGCCGGCCGAATCCAGCAGCATCGCCTCGTCATAGCCCTCGTCGGTGGCCTCCATGTTGGCCAGGATCGAGTTGGTGTAGTTGCTCACCGCCTTGGCCTGCGTCATCGTGATGTTGACGTGGTGGCGGGTGTAGCTGGAGGTCTTGACGCGGATGCCGCGCTTGAGGCCCTCTTCACCCAGGTAGGCACCCCAGGGCCAGGCAGCGATCATCACGTGGATGGTGTTGCCCTTCGGGCTCACGCCCAGCTTCTCGGAGCCGATCCACACCAGCGGGCGCAGGTAGCAACTCTCCAGGTTGTTCTCGCGCACCACGGCCTTCTGGGCCTCGACGACCTCGTCGAAGGCATAGGGCATCTTCATCCGCAGGATCTTGGCGCTGTTGAACAGACGCTCGGTGTGCTCGCGCAGGCGGAAGATCGCCGTCCCGTTCACGGTGTTGTAGGCGCGCACGCCCTCGAAGGCGCCGCAGCCGTAGTGCAGCGTGTGGGTCAGCACATGGATCTTGGCGTCGCGCCAATCCACCATCTGCCCATCCATCCAAATCTTGCCGTCGCGATCGTCCATGCCCATGTGAGGTCCCTTCGATTGGGTCTGTGATTGTATGCGTGCACAGTTGGCACGCCGGTCACCGGACTCCCGGGCACCCGGGCGATTCAGCCACGCCGCTGCCGCTCGCTGCGCTTGTAGCCGATCAGCGCGCGCAGCCGGTTGGGCGCCACCGGCTTGTAGAGCAGGTGGCAGCCCAGTGCGCGGGCCATGGCCTCGTCCTGCGCATCGACCTGCCCGGTGACCATGATGACGCCCAGCTCCGCGCCGAACGCCGCGCGCAGGCGCTGCACCACCTCGGCGCCGCTGTGGCCCATGGGCAACTGCCGGTCGACGATCAGCAACTCGGGCACCGGTGCCCCCTGCGGCCGAGCCGCCAGCCAGCCGTCGACCTGCACCAGGCTGTCCAGCCCGACCACCTCAGCTTCCCAGCTGAGCAGCAGGACGCACATCGCCTCACGCACCGCCACATCGTCTTCCACCACCACGATGCGGCAGCCCGACAGCGTGCGCACGGGCGTGGCGAGGCCATCTGCCGGCTCGACCTCACGTGAGCGAGGCTGCCCCACGGGCAGCGTCAGCGTGACGACCGTGCCCCGCTGCGGCTGAGAGGCCAAGTCGATCGGCGCGCCCATCAGCTGCGCCAGGCGCCGCACGATGGCCAGCCCCAGCCCGCTGCCGCCGCGCCGCGGCGCCGCCAGGGCGTGGGTATGGACAACCTGGTAGAACTCGTCGAAGACATGCGCCTGCGCCTCGACCGGGATGCCGATGCCGCTGTCCCAGACCTGCAGCAGCAGCCGGTCGCCCCGGCGGCGGCAGCCGACCAGCACCCCGCCGTCCTCGGTGTAGCGCACCGCGTTGGACACCAGGTTGCGCAAAACACGCTCCACCAACACCGCGTCGCCGTGCACCCAGTGCGCGCACCCCCGAAAGCGCAGCGCCAGCCCCTTGTCGAAGGCCAGGGGCTCGAAGTGCAGGCGCAGCCGCGCGTAGACCTCGGCGATCGGGAAGTCCTGCACCGCCAGCTCGACGCCCCCGGCATCGAGGCGGCTGAGGTCCATCAGCTCGCCGAACAGCGACTCCAGCGCCGCCACCGACTCGGCGATGCGCCCGGCCAGCAGCGCCGTCTCGTCCTCGCGGGCGCGCTGGCGCAGGGTTTCGGTGAACAGCGACAGCGCGTGCAGGGGCTGGCGCAGGTCGTGGCTGGCCGCGGCGAAGAAGCGCGTCTTGGCCCGGTTGGCCTCCTCGGCCGCGGCGCGGGCCTGCTCGGCTGAGGCTCGGGCCTCCTCGGCCGCCGCCTTCTCGATCGCCAGCTGGTCGGCCAGCTGCTCGTTGCCCACCTTCAGCGCCAGCAGCTCGCCGAAGGCCTGCCGGTACTGCCGGCCGATCACCAGGGTCACCAGCAGGCCACCGACGATCAGCCCGGCCATCGGCAGGCTGTCGGGCAGGCCGTCGGCCGCCACGTGCGCCACCATCGGCACGAAGCACATCAGCAGGTAGACGACGAAGACACGGTAGCTGGTTGCCGGCGAGCCGATGCAGTAGCTGTACACCAGCAGGATCAGCGCGGTGCTCTGCAGGCTGTGGCCGTCGTCGTAGAAGGCCGCCACCGCCAGCGCCCACACCGCCCCGCAGGCCAGGCTGGTGACGTTCCAGGCCTGCTGCCAGCGCCGGTAGGCCTCGGTCGACGCCGGCCGGGAGGCCGCATAGCGGCGTGCCACCGCCACCCGCGCACCCCACGCGGCGGCAAACAGCAGCAGCCAGCCCAGCAGCAGCCAGCGCGGCGCCGAGCCCCGGCACAACGTGATGACCGCCACCGCCCCCAGCGTGTGGCCGAGCAGGGCTGCTGGCGTGCGGGCATAGAGGCTGGCCGTGAGATCCGGGTCGGGCCGGTCGCTGTGCGCCAGCCGGTAATCGGGTCGCACCCCCAGCGCGGCCATGCGCTGGGACCAGCGCGGCGCGGCGGGCAGGCGATTCGGGCGTTGCGGTTGGTGCGAGTGGTCGAGCACGCCGGCCCTCGCCCTTCAACCACGCACCGGGCGCAGTGCCTGGCGGCCGCCTTCCTGCAACTGGCTCACCGCCAGCACCGCCTGGGTGCGTGAGTTCACCCCCAGGCTGCGCAGCACCGCTGCCACGTGGTCCTTGACGGTCTCGACCGACAGGTTCAGCTCCCGCGCGATCACCTTGTTGGACTTGCCCTGCAAGAGCAGGATCAGCACCTCGCACTGCCGCGTCGTCAGGCCCAGGCCCTCGACAGACAGGGGCGCCGTCGCGGTGCCCGCAGGCGGGGTGCTGCGCGGCGGTGCCGGCGCGCTGGCGGATGCCACATCGAAGTCGACCACCGCGGTCTGCGAGTCGTTCGACAGCGGTCCGACATCGGCCAGGGGGGGGCCGACACTGTCACCGCGCAGGTAGGCCATCGGCGGCACGTAGATGCCGCCAGAGATCACCAGGTGCAACGCCTCGAAGAGCAATTCCGTGCTGGCCCGCTTGGGCACGAAGCCCATCGCGCCGCCGTCGATCGACTGGATCACGTCGCTGGCCCGCTCGGAGCCCGAGATCACCACCACCGGAATGGCGGGGTAGCAGGCCCGCAACTCCGCCAGCAGGTCGAAGCCAGGGATGTCGCCCAGGTTCAGATCCAGCAGCAGCAGATCGAAGTCCGGCTCACGCCGCAGCGCGCTGCGGGCCTCCACCGCCGACTCCACCCCGACCACCACGACGTCCTCGGCCAGGTCGCGGATCACGTGGCGTATGGCCGACAGGATCAGCGGGTGATCGTCGATCAGCAGGACCTTCATGTTCTTCTCCGCCATGAACCGCAGCTGCGGGGCGGTACTTTTACACGCCTTGACGAACTGGATCGTAAGGGTGTAGGGACACCCTCAGACACCCCCAAAAGGTGGATCCCAATTGCAGATGAATTGGTGTAATAGACCGCACCCACAAGGCATGGGAAACCCGCGCGCCCCGGCCACCGCCGCGCAACACTGGCATGGCGGCTTGGTGGCCTGCGACACTCGCCGGCATGACGAAAACGCCTCTGCCCAAGGCCCGGGTGCTGGTGCTGGCAGCCCACCCCGACCTGCGCCGCTCGCGCGTCAACCGCCGCCTGCTGAACCAGGCTGGCACGCTGGCCGCCGCGGGAGCGCAGCCCATCGAGGTCCGCGACCTCTATGCGCTCTATCCTGATTTTGCGATCGACGTCGACGCCGAGCAGGCGGCGCTGCGCCAGGCCGACCTGATCGTCTGGCAGCACCCGCTGCAGTGGTACAGCATGCCCGCGCTGATGAAGCTCTGGGTCGACGAGGTGCTGCGCCACGGCTGGGCCTACGGCCACGGGGGCCACGCCCTGGCCGGCAAGGACCTGTGGCTGGTGCTGTCCACCGGCGGCAGCGAGGCCGCCTACCACCCGACGGGCTACAACCGCCACTTCTTCGACGCCTTCCTGCCGCCCTACGAGCAGACCGCCGCCCTGTGCGGCCTGCGCTTCCTGCCGCCGCTGGTGCTGCACGGTGCACTGCGCGTCGGCGAGGCCGAACTGGCCGCCCACGCGCAAGCCTACGTCGAGCGGCTCGCGACCTACCCCGCCTGGCCCGAACTGGACGACCTGCCAGGCTGCGACGCCTGCGACACCCCCGACCAGGACCGCCCGGCGGCCCGGCAGGAGGACCGCGCATGACCTCGAACTGGCTCACGCACAGCCTGGTCTTCCTCGGCGCCGCCGTGATCGCCGTGCCGCTGGCCCGCGCGCTCGGGCTGGGCGCCATCATCGGCTACCTGGGCGCGGGCATCGCCATCGGCCCCTTCGGCCTGCGGCTGGTGGACGACCCCGACACCACCTTGCACTTCGCCGAGTTCGGCGTGGTGCTGATGCTCTTCCTCGTCGGCCTGGAGCTGGAGCCGCGCCGGCTCTGGGCGCTGCGCCGGCCGATCTTCGGCGCCGGCAGTGCGCAGCTGCTGGCCTGCGCCGCGGCGCTGGGCGGGGCAGCGGTGCTGGCTGGCGTGCCCTGGCGCTGGGCGGTGGTGGCGGCGCTGGGGCTGGCGCTGTCGTCCACCGCGGTGTCGCTGCAGGTGATGGGCGAGCGCAACCTGCTGCCCACCCGCAGCGGGCAGTCCGGCTTCGCCATCCTGCTGTTCCAGGACGTGGCGGCCATCCCGATCCTGGCGCTGCTGCCGCTGCTGGGCCGCAAGGGCGAGGCCTCCGGCAACCCCTGGGCGGACGCGGCCGAGGCACTGGGCGTGGTGGTGGCCATCGTGCTCGTCGGCCGGCTGCTGTTGCGCCACGGCCTGCGCTGGGTGGCGGCCAGCCGCACGCCGGAGGTCTTCACCGCCGCCTCGCTCGGCCTGGTGGTGGGCATCGCGGCGCTGATGCAGGCGGTGGGCCTGTCGATGGCACTGGGCGCCTTCCTGGGCGGCGTGCTGCTGGCCGAGAGCGAGTACAAGCGCGCGCTGGAAACCGACGTCGAGCCCTTCAAGGGCCTGCTGCTGGGCCTGTTCTTCATGGCCGTGGGCATGAGCATCGACTTCGCCGCGCTGCGCCAGCACCCCTGGATCGTCGCGGCGCTGCTGCTGGGCTTCATGGCGCTGAAGGCACTGGTGCTGGCGCTGCTGGCCCGGCGGCTGGACCTGCCCGCGGTGGAGCGGCCGGTCTGGGTGCTGCTGTTGGCGCAGGGCGGCGAGTTCGCCTTCGTCGTCTTCCAGCAGGCCACGCAGGCGGGTGTGTTCCGCGACGAGGTCGGCTCGGTGCTGACCGGCGCAGTGGCGCTGTCGATGCTGCTGACGCCGCTGCTGCTGGTGGCGCTGGACCGCTGGATCGCCCCGAGGTTGGCCGCGGCGAAGGGGGCGGCCGCACCAGCACCGGAGCACCCCCTGGACGAGCCGCAGGACGCGCCGGTCATCCTCTGCGGCTACGGCCGCTACGGGCAGATCGTCGGCCGGCTGCTCTACGCCAGCGGGCACAAGGTCACCATCCTGGAGCACGACGCCGACCAGGTGGCGGTGATGCGGCGCTTCGGCTTCCGCGTCTTCTATGGCGACGCGACCCGGCTCGACCTGCTGCGCACCGCCGGGGCCGAGCAGGCCCGGGTGATCGTGGTGGCGGTGGACGACGTGGACCAGAGTCTAGAGATTGTCGACTTGGCGCAGGCCCACTTCCCGCAGGCGCAGCTGGTGGTGCGTGCCCGCAACGTGCAGCACCACTACGCGCTGCGCGAGCGCGGGGTCGTGCACATCGAGCGCGAGACCTTCGAGTCCGCGCTGGCCAGCGGGCGCAGCGTGCTGGCGCTGATGGGCCACGAGCCGCACCGCGCCTGGCAGCTGGCGATGCGCTTCCGGCGCTTCAACCATGCCATCGTCGAGCGCACCTGGCCACATCGGCAGGACACCCGGAAACTCGTCGCCCTGGCCAAGCAGGGCAGTCAGCAGCTGGAGGAGCTGTTTGCGCAGGAGCGCGCCGACCGGGCCCAGCGGCCCGGCAGCGGCGGCTGGGACAACGGCGCCAGGCCCTGAATCTCGCCGCACCGAGTGCGGCACCACCTCCTTGTGTGCGGCAGCGCACGGACAGGCCCCGGCCCCGCACCCAACATCGGGTGAGGCACAGCCTGTGCCCCCTGACGCAGAAACAAGGAACACGATGTCCAAGAAGCTACAACGCGGCAACAAGGAAGCAAAGAAGCCCAAGCAGGTGCCTGGCGTGGTGGTCAAGCCGGGTGCGCCCGTCCCTGGCCTGCCCGGCCTCCCCGCAGCGCCGGCTGCACGCAAGAAGTGACTTGGCTGGCCCGCTGACGCACGCCATGCAGCCCGACGAAGCCTTCTTTCACCAGCCCTCCGGCGCGGTCCGTTTCTGGGTCGTGATCGGTGACGCCCAGGTGGGCGCCTCCGTGGCCATGCAGACGCTGCACTACCGCTACCAACCCCAGCGCAGCGACGACGACGCGTTGGAAACCTACCGCGCCCATGTCGACGAGATCCACGCCGCGGTACGCCGCCGCGTGGCCGGCGGCTCCATCGAGCCCGTCATGCTGCGCGAACCGGACCTGGCGCCACGGCCGCCCGCGCGCTGAGGCGCGGCGGTCACCGGCGCACACCTTGTCATCGCGCAGACCCGGCGGGCCGGCCCGGCCCCACACTGGGGCCATGCGGGCCCCTTCGCCCGCAGGAAAGTGGCGCTCCCCATGCAAAAACCCTGGCTGGCCCAGTATCCGGCGGGTGTCCCGGCCGAGATCGATGCCCACGCGTTCGCCTCGCTGAAGGAGGTCCTGGCCTCCAGCTGCAGCCGGTTTGCCGACCTCCCCGCCTACCGCTCGATGGGCACGGTCATGACCTACCGGCAGCTCGACGAGGCCAGTCGCGACTTTGCCGCCTGGCTGCAGAAAGTGGCCCGGCTCCAGCGCGGGGACCGCGTCGCGCTGATGCTGCCCAACCTGCTGCAGTACCCGGTGGCGCTGTTCGGCGTGCTGCGCGCAGGCCTGGTGGTGGTCAACGTCAACCCGCTGTACACGCCACGCGAGCTGGAGCACCAGCTCAAGGACGCTGGCTGCGCCGCCATCGTGGTGCTGGAGAACTTTGCGCACACGCTGGCGCAGGTGATCGGTGCCACGCCGCTGCGCAGCGTGGTCACCACCCAGGTGGGCGACCTGCTGCCGCCGCTCAAGCGCTGGCTGACCAACGCGGTGGTCAAGCACGTGAAGAAGCTGGTGCCGCCCTGGCAGCTGCCCGGCGCGGTGGACTGGCGCACTGCGCTGGCCGCCGGGCGTGAGCTGGCACTCGACGACGTGGCCCTCGGCGCCAGCGACCTCGCCTTCCTGCAGTACACCGGCGGCACCACCGGCGTGGCCAAGGGCGCGATGCTCACGCACGGCAACATGGTGGCCAACGTGCTGCAGGTGGCCGCCTGGGTCTCCCCCAACCTGCGCGACGGCGAGGAGACCGTGGTCATCCCGCTGCCGCTGTACCACGTGTTCGCGCTGACGGGCTGCCTGTCCTTCTTCAGCCGCGGGGCGCAGACGGTGCTGATCGCCAACCCGCGCGACCTGCCGGCCTTCATCGGCGCGCTGCGGCAGACCCCCTTCACCGCCCTCATCGGCGTGAACACGCTGTTCCGCGCCCTGCTGGACGCACCGGCCTTTGCCGCGGTGGACCTGCGGCCGCTGAAGCTGGCCGTGGCCGGCGGCATGGCGGTGCAGCAGGTGGTGGCGCAGCGCTGGAAGGAGCGCAGCGGCGTGCCGCTGGTGGAGGGCTACGGCCTGACCGAGAGCGCCCCGGTGGCGATCGCCAACCCGGTCACCATCGAGGAATGGAGCGGTCACATCGGCGTGCCGCTGCCCAGCACCGACGCCGCCCTGCTCGACGAGGCCGGCCAGCCCGTGCCCCTGGGCGAGGTGGGCGAGATCGCCCTGCGCGGCCCGCAGGTGATGGCGGGCTACTGGCAGCGGCCGCAGGAATCCGCCCAGGTGCTCACCGCCGACGGCTGGCTGCGCACCGGCGACATGGGCGTGATGGACGAGCGGGGCGGCATCCGCCTCACCGACCGCAAGAAGGACATGATCGTGGTGTCGGGCTTCAAGGTCTTCCCCAACGAGATCGAGGACGTGCTGACCCTGCACCCCGGCGTGCTGGAGGCCGCGGCGATCGGCGTGCCCGACGAGCGCTCGGGCGAGGCGGTCAAGGTCGTCGTGGTGCGCAAGGACCCGGCGCTGACGCAGGAGGACCTGTTGGCCCACTGCAAGTCGCACCTGACCGGCTACAAGCTGCCGCGCGTCGTCGAGTTCCGCACCGAGCCGCTGCCCAAGACCAACATCGGCAAGGTCCTGCGCCGCGAGTTGCGCGGCACCCCGGGCAGTCCGGCGGCAGAACCCACGGCGCCGCCATCTCGGGAGGGCGCGCAGCTCGTCCAGCTGCGGGACGGGCGTACCGTCACCCTGCGTGCAATCACCGAGGCCGATGCGCCGGAGATCGAACAGGCGTTCGAGCGGCTGTCGGCCCAGTCACGCTACGACCGCTTCATGCGGCACAAGAAGCACCTGGACAGCGCGTCCCTGCAGCGCGGCGTGCACCCGCTGGCCGGGCGCGACTTCGCCTTCGTGGCCACCATCCCGGCACCCGACGGCATCGACATCGTCGGTGCCGCGCAGTACGTGCGCGCCGACGAGGGTGGCGACCAGACCTGCGAGTTCGCCGTCACCGTGGCCGAAGACTGGCGCCGCTGCCACCTGGCCACCACACTGATGACCGCCCTGCTGGCCCAGGCGCAGCGCGACGGCTACACCACCATGGAAGGCTGGGTGACGGCCAGCAACAGCGCGATGGTCGAACTCGCGGGCCGGCTCGGCTTCACCCTGGACCCCGCCCCTGGCGATACCGCCGTGCTGCGGGTGCGGCACGCGCTGTAGCTCGCGGCGGCTTGCGCCAGACCATGGCCGACATCGTGTCCATGACGCGTCATCCGCACTCGCGCTTGATGGATGCACTTGCACGCTCCCCTGCATCATCAAGCACACTTGGCCATGCCGCCAAGACACCCAAAAGCTGGTCGCTCGGGCCAAGCGGGGCAACCTGGAGCTGGCGGGGTCGTTTGAGCAGCGGGAGTTGCAGCGCGGTGGGAAATGGGGAGTTGAACGCGACGCTCAGCGCGCCGTGGCGGCCAGTGCCAGCAGCCTGCGCTGCACAGCGAACAGCCGCTGCAGGGGCTCGACTTCCGGGTAGGTGCTCTGCGCCTGATGCAGGCCGGGCCACTCGACGCGGTGGCGCACGTCGGGCAGATCCACCTCGATGTGGGTGACCCCACCGTCCATGCCGAGCAGGACGCGCCCCTGCCCGTCGACCTGCGCCACTGCCCGGATCCGAGCCTGGATGTCGGACGCCTCGATCGAACCGAAGCGCTGCCTGAGGAGGACATCTGTGAGCAGCTCCTGAAGTTGCTGCCTGGACAGTTGCCCGGTGCGCCTCGGACCTCCCGGCGTCCGCCCGGGGGCACTGAAGCGCCCGTCAGCGTGTACGAGGAGAGAAGGTTCCTGCACCGTGCCGGCCACTCGCAGGCCGCCCAAGCTGCTCCAGCGAATGATCACGGCCCCGGTGTCGGCAGGCATGCGAAAGGTCGAACCCGTGCCAGAAGGCTGAGCCCACCCCGCTGACGCCCAGAGCAGGCCGCTGCAGAGCACGTATCGAAGCGCGCTGCGACGATCCACGTCGGTCAGTTGAGGGATGGGCATTCGAGCATCAAGCCACGCTCGACTGGCGGCGCTTGGCAAAGCGCAGCAGCAGCGGCAGACCAAGCGCGAACAGCGCATACGTCTCGGGCTCCGGCACCGCGTTCATGTTGACGGTGTACCCCAGATCCTGCAACGAAGCCACGGTGGTGCGGCTGACGTAGGTGGGTGCATCCAGCCAGCCGGTCATCAGCTCGTTCCTCATGTCGCGCCCCTGGCTGTCGGTGATGCCGGTCAGGCCCCAGCCACCGTCTACCTCATTCCAGTGTCCATCAGCGGTACCTGCTCCGCCACCCAGTTCCACCGGGATGAAGGTGGCCGAGGACTGCCCGTACTCCGTCTTGTACTCCGCCAAGGCGTTGGCCCCCGTGTACTGGCCAGAGCCGCTCGCGTAGAGACCGTTGAGCTCCCAAAGGGTTCCGATGCCGATCGTGTGGCCCATTTCGTGCCGGATCACATCGCCGAACGTGCCGGAGCCAGTCATGTAAGCCATGTCGTCCAGATCGAACACCATGGATGCCGTGCGGGTGTACCAAGTACCGCTGTGAGAAGCAATGGTATCCGGCCCTGCATAGCCCAGGGTTCCCCATTGGCCGTCGATGGAAGCGATGCTGGCCGCGATGCTGAACCCCGTCAGAGACACACCGGTCTGGTAGCCGGTGATCACCGACTCCCAGAAGGTTTCTGCCTGGGTGAAGTAGGACTGGTACTGGGCCGGGCCGGTGTAGTTGATGGTCAGGTCAAAGGCCGCGTTGGCGGACAGCGACGCGATCGACAGCACGGCGGCGGCGGCCAGTTGGTGAAGACGCTTTTTCAAGATTCGGACTCCTTGCGATTGGTTGTGGCGAGATCCCCCGCCCACCTCGATCCGCAGATCGCACAGCCGGTCTCGCTCGCATCGGAGTCTCGCGTTTGCAGTCTCGGGACACAGCCACCTGATCAAGGGAGACCAGGTACCACACCCCCTGTCCCGGGGACCGATCAGTCCATCACGACGCCTGCGGAATACCCTTCCCGTCGTCCGAAAACAACCCCTGGTGCCCGTCGCGCAGCAGGTTCTTCTGCACCTTGCCCATCGCGTTGCGTGGCAGTTCGGCCACGATGAAGGCGCGCTTGGGCACCTTGTAGTTGGCAATCTGTGACTTCAGGGCGGCGACCAGCGCGTCGGCGTCCGGCGTAGCGCCCGGCTTGGGCACGATCACGGCGATGACCGCCTCGCCGAAATCCGGGTGCGGCACGCCCACCACCGCCGATTCGGCCACGCCGGGCAGGTCGTTCAGGTAGCCCTCGATCTCGGCCGGGTAGACGTTGTAGCCGCCGGTGATGATGAGGTCCTTGCTGCGCCCGACGATGGTCAGCCAGCCCTGGGCGTTGAAGCTGCCCACGTCGCCGGTCTTGAACCAGCCGTCCGCGGTGAACTCCTCGGCCGTCTTCTCCGGCATGCGCCAGTAGCCGCTGAAGACGTTCGGCCCGCGCACCTGCACATGGCCAATCTCGCCGGCCGGCAGCGGGGCAAAGGCGTCGTCCACCACCCGCACGCCCACACCGGGCAGGGCTGGGCCGACCGTGCCACCCAGGCGCTCACCGTCGGCCGGACGGCAGGGGTTGGAGGTCAGCATCGCGGTTTCGCTCATGCCGTAGCGCTCCAGGATGGTGTGGCCGGTGCGCTCCTGCCAGTCGCGGAAGGTCTCGATCAGCAGCGGCGCCGAGCCGGAGATGAACAGCCGCATGTGCGCGCAGGCCTCGCGCGTCAGCCCGGGCTCCTGCAGCAGGCGCACGTAGAGCGTGGGCACGCCCATGAAGACGGTCGCGCGCGGCAGTCGCTCGACCACCGCACGGGGGTCGAACTTGCTCAGCCAGAGCATCTTCGAGCCGTTGAGCAGGGCCCCGTGGCTGGCCACGAACAGGCCATGCACGTGGAAGATCGGCAGCGCATGGATCAGCACATCCCCAGGCTGCCAGTCCCAGAAGTCCTTCAGCACCTGGGCATTGCTCAGCAGGTTGCCGTGGCTGAGCATGGCGCCCTTGCTGCGCCCGGTGGTGCCACTGGTGTAGAGGATGGCGGCCAGGTCGTCGGCCGACTTCACCGCCGGGACGTGGGTCTCGGGGAAGTGCGCGGCGCGGTCCAGCAGCGTCCCCGTGCGGTCCTCGTTGAGCGTGAAGACGTGCGCCACGCCCTTGCCGAAGGCCAGCTTGCTGATCCAGGGGAAGTTCCGGCCGGCGCAGACCACCACCGCCGGCTCGGCATTGCCGATGAAGTAGTCCAGCTCGGCCTGCTGGTAGGCGGTGTTCAGCGGCAGGTAGACGAAGCCGGCGCGCAGCGTGGCGAGGTACAGCAGCAGCGCCTCGACCGACTTCTCGACGTGCACCGCGACCCGGCTGCCGGCGGGGATCTCCAGCGAGCCGAGCAGGTTGGCCAGCATCGCCGTGGCGCGGTCCAGGTCGCGCCAGGAGTAGAGCAAGCCGGTCTCGGTCTCGATGGCGGTGGCATCCAGGTCGGCGGGGAAGGCCGCGCGCAGCGCGACGAAGAGGTTGTGGTTGAGATGGGTTGGGGTGGTCATGGCGCGTGGATCCCCGCCTGCGCGGGGATGACGGGGGAGCGGGGATGACGGCGTAGCGGGGATGACGGAGGTTGCGGAAGTGGCGGGCTCACTGGCCGGTGAACTGGGGTGGCCGCTTCTCGATGAAGGCGGTGATGCCCTCGCGGTGATCGGGGCCGCCGGCGTAGGCGGCCAGCTCGGCGCGTTCGGCCTCGCTGAAATGGAACTGCGCCGCCACCCGCCGCAGCGTGCGCTTGTTCAGGCGCGCGGCGCGCGGGGCGCCGGCGGCGATGCGCCGGGCGGTGGCCTCGGCCTCGGCGGCCACCGCGTCGTCGGCCACCACGCGGTGGACCAGGCCGCGCTGCGCAGCGGTGGGCGCGTCCAGCAGGCGGGCTTCTAGCAGGATCTCGGCGGCGGTGGCCAGGCCGGCGACGCGGGCCACGCCGGCCAGCTCGTCGGGCGCCATCGGGAAGCCCAGCCGGGCGATCGGCGCACCGAAGCGGCTGCTGGCGCCGGCGATGCGCAGATCGCACTGGCAGGCGATCTCCAGCCCGCCGCCGACGCAGGCGCGCTCGATCTGCGCCACCAGCGGCACGTCGCAGCGGTACATCGCGTCCAGCGCCGGGCCGACGACCTGTTCGTGGAAGTGGCGCAGCCGCGCCGCGTCGAAGCGGAAGGCCGGGAACTCCTCGATGTCCCCGCCGGAGACGAAGCAGCCGCCCTCGCCGCGCACGACGACGCAGCGCAGCGCCGGCTCGCGCTCGGCCAGGCCGTCGAAGATCTCGCGCAGGCGCTGCCACATCGCCACGCTGACGGCGTTGAGCTTGCCGGGGTTGGACAGGGTGAGCAGCGCCACGCCGGCCAACTCGGGGTGCGGGGCGAAGGTGACGCTGGAGGTCGGGGCGGGGGTGGCGAAGGGGGCGGAGGACACAGGCGAGAGAGATGAGAGCCGCGATCAGTCGAGTTTCGCACCGGAGGCCTTCGCCACCTCGCCCCAGCGCCTGATCTCCGCGGCCACGAAGTCGCCGAAGCCCCGGCCGGTCAGCGTCGGGATGTCGGAGCCCAGGCTGGTCCAGGTGGCCTTGATCTCGGGCGTCGCAAAGGCCCGGGCCAGCTCGGCAGTCATGCGGTCGATCGCCGGCTGCGGCGTGCCCTTGGGCGCCCACAGGCCGTACCAGGTGGCGACCTGGTAAGTCGGCACGCCGCCTTCACCGGCGGTGGGGATGTCCGGGAAGCCCGGCGCGCGCTGCGTGGCGGCCACCGCCAGCGCCTTCAGCCGGCCGCTGCGGATGTGGGCAGCCGAGGAGCCCAGGCCGTCGAACATCACGTCCACCTGCCCGGCCATCAGGTCCTGCAGCGCCGGGCCGGCACCGCGGTAGGGGATGTGGGTGATGAAGGTGCGCGTCTGCAGCTTGAACAGCTCGCCAGCCAAATGGTGCGAGGTGCCGTTGCCGGCCGAGCCGTAGTTGAACTTGCCGGGCGCGGCGCGCACGGCGGCCAGCAGCTCCTTCAGGTCTTTGGCCTGCACCTTGGCCGGGTTGACCACCACCACCTGCGGCACGTTGGAGATCAGCGCCACGGGCACGAAGTCGCCCTGCAGGCTGTAGTCCAGCTTCGGGTACATCGCCGGGGCGATGGCGTGGTGCACCGCGCCCATGAACCAGGTGTAGCCGTCCGGCGCCGCCTTGGCCGCCACGGTGGCGCCCACGTTGCCGCCCGCGCCGCCCTTGTTGTCGATGATCACCTGCATGCCCAGCTGCTTGGTGAGCTGCGCGGTGAGCGGGCGGGCGAAGGCATCGGTACCGCCACCGGCCGGGAAGGGCACGACGATGGTCACTGGCTTGGCGGGCCATGCGCCGCCGCCTTGGGCCAGCGCCCCGGGTGACGCCACGGCCGTGGCAAGCAGGCTGGCGGCAGCCAGCACGCGGCGGCGCCGCAGCGACACGGTGGTCAGATCCATGACTTGTCTCCGATGGTCTGTTGTCCTGCGCCCGGCCACGCTCCACCGGACAGGCCCGGATGCTAGCGCCGCCCCTGCCACGGCTCCTTGTCGCCGGCCTCGGTGAATGCCCGGGGGCACGCGACCCCGAAGCGGCAGCAGCAAGGCCCCGTGCCACGCCCGATTAGACGCGCGCCCCGAAAGCCGCATCGGTACCCCTTGACCGAGCGCAAGGTCGGTCAAGGGCCATCGCCCGCATCGTACGGCGTGTGACAGGCCTCACGAATCCAGGGTTGCCGCTTGGCGTGCAGACTCTGTCACCCGGCCACGGTACGGCGCCCGACGCGGCCCGGTCCACAGGAGACAAGCGCATGACCATGCACCCTGACCTTCCCGCTGACGCATTCAGCCTGCAGCGCCTGTACCACTGGGAACGCCACGCCCCCAGCCGCATCACCCTGACCCAACCGATGGGCGGCGGTGTGGTGAAGGAATTCACCTGGAGCGAGGTGGCCGACCAGGTGCGCCGCATCGCCGCGCACCTGAAAGCACAGGGCTGGGAGCCAGGCTCCAAGGTGGCGATCCTGTCGAAGAACTGCGCCTGGTGGCTGATGAGCGACCTGGCGATCTGGATGGCCGGCTACGTCTCGGTGCCGCTGTACCCGACGCTGGCGCCGGAGACCATCCACCACATCCTGACGCACAGCGAGGCGCGCGCCTGCTTCGTCGGCAAGCTCGACGGCTGGGAGCACATGAAGTCCGGCGTGCCGGCGGACCTGCCCTGCATCGCCTACCCGCTCTCGCCGCCGGATGCGGTCGCCTCGTACGACGGCTGGGAGGCGATCTGCTCGCGCACCGCGCCGATGGCCGGCGAGCCGACGCGCGATCCCGACGACCTGGCCACGATCATCTACACGTCCGGCACCACCGGGTTGCCCAAGGGCGTGATGCACAGCTTCGGCAACTTCACCTGGGCGGTGGACCGCGGCACGCGCTCGCGCATCCTCATGACGCAGAGCGACCGCATGCTCTCCTACCTGCCGCTGGCGCACGTGGTGGAGCGCACGCTGGTGGAGCACGGCTGGCTGAAGTCCGGCATGCACCTGTACTTCGCCGAGTCGCTGGACACCTTCACCGCCGACATGCAGCGCGCCCGGCCGACGCTGTTCTTCTCGGTGCCGCGCCTGTGGGTCAAGTTCCAGCACGGCGTGCACCACAAGCTGCCGGCGGCCAAGCTGGACCGCCTGCTGTCGATCCCGATCATCGGCGGCCTGATCCGCCGCAAGATCCTGCGCACCCTTGGGCTGGACCAGTGCCGCTGGGCCGCGGGCGGTGCCGCGCCGATGCCCATCGAGCTGCTGGCTTGGTACCGCCGGCTCGGCCTGCCGATCAACGAGGGCTACGGCATGACCGAGAACCTGGCGCTCTCGCACATCACCGAAGCCGGCAAGAACCAGGAAGGCACGGTCGGCCCAGCCTACGACGACGTCGAGCACCGCATCGACCCGGCGACGGGCGAGATCCAGATGCGCAGCCAGGCGCTGATGCTGGGCTACTACAAGGAACCGGAGTTGACCCGCGCGGCCTACACCCCCGATGGCTGGCTGCGCACCGGCGACAAGGGCGACATCGACAACCTGGGCCTGCTGCGCATCACCGGCCGGGTCAAGGACCTGTTCAAGACCAGCAAGGGCAAGTACGTGGCGCCCGCGCCGATCGAGGACCGCCTCGTGATGCACGAGGCGCTGGAGGCCTGCGTGGTCACCGGCGCCAACCTCGGCCAGCCGCTGGGCATCGCGATGCTCAACGCCGAGACCGTGGCCAGCCTGCCCAAGGACGCCGTGCAGGCCGAGCTGGAGGCTTCGCTGATCCGCCACCTCGACGCCATCAACGCCCGCCTTGACCCGCACGAGCAGTTGGCCTGCCTGGTGGCGGTCACCAGCGCCTGGACGGTGGACAACGACCTCATCACGCCCACCTTCAAGGTCAAGCGCAACCGCATCGAGGACGTCTACGCCCGCCACTACGAGACCTGGGTGGCCTCGGGGCGCAAGGTGATCTGGCTGGTGGGGTGAGCGGGGGTGAGCGCCCGCCGATCCGACCTCAGCCGCGCAGCCCGTCGGCCAGCAGCTTGATGCCGCTGAGCGCCATGCCGCCCCAGACCAGCCGGTAGAACCAGGTCGGCGAGATGCGCTTCGTGGCCCACACGCCCAGGCGCACGCCGGCCCAGGCGCAGGGCAGCAGCAGCACCGAGGTGGCGAGGTTGCGCAGGTCGATCAGCCCCAGCAGGCCGTAGGGCAGCCACTTGGAGAAGTTGATCGTCGCGAAGAACACTGCGGTGGTGCCGGCAAAGGCCAGCGGCTCCATGCGGCGCGGCAGCAGCGCCATCGCGATCGGCGGGCCGCCCGCGTGGGCGACGAAGCTGGTGTAGCCGGAGAACCAGGCCAGCGCCGCGCACTTGAACGGCCCCGGTGGCGGCGCATCCGAGCGCGCAGGCCGCAGGAACTGCAGCGCCAGGAAGCCCAGCGTCACCGCACCGACGATGCCGGCCACGGTCGACGACTTCAACAGCCCGAAGCTCGCCCAGCCCAGCGCGATGCCCAGCAGCCCGCCGGGCAGCAGCTGACGCAGCACGCGCCAGTCCGGGCTGCGGCGCAGCGTCCACAGGCCGATCACGTCGGCCGCGCAGAGGATCGGCAGCATGACCGCCGCCGCCTGCGGCACCGTGACCACCATCGCCAGCATCGGTGTGGCCAGCGAGCCGATGCCCGAGGCGAAGCCGGACTTGGACAGCCCGATCAGCAGCGCTGCAGGCAGTGCCAGCGCGTAAAAATGCCACTCCGTGATGAAGGCACCCGCCAGCCAGTCGGCGGTCACGCGACGGCCCCGGGATGATTCGGGCGGGCCACGTCAGACGATCGCGCAGGCGTCGTCGAAGTCCAGCCGCGCCGCCCGGGGGCGCAGGCCGGCGGGGTCGCCATAGCCGAGGTTGCAGACCACCAGGCTCTTGACGGCCGTACCGGCCCAGAACTCCGCGTCCACCGCGGCGGCGTCGAAGCCACCCATCGGGCCGCAGTCCAGCCCGAGCGAGCGTGCGGCGAGGATGAAGTAGCCGATCTGCAGCCCGCCGTTCAGCGTGGACATCGCCTCGCGCGCGGTCGGCTGGCCGGCCAGGCGCTCGCCCACCGCGGCCATGTGCGGCGCCAGCGTCGGCATGCGGGTGTGGAAATCGACATCGCGGCCCAGGATGGCCACCACCGGCGCAGCACCGGTCTTGGCGCGGTTGCCCTCGGCCATCAGCGGCAGCAGACGCGCACGTGCCTCGGCCGACTGCACGAAGCGCACCCGCAGCGGGCTGATGTTCATCGCCGTCGGGCCCCACTTGGCCAGGTCGTAGAGCTGGCGCAGGGTCTCGGGCGCCACCGCCTCGTCGCGCCAGGCGTTGTGGGTGCGGGCTTCGGTGAAGAGCTGGGCCAGGGCGGCGGTGTCGAGGGCGTGGCGCATCGTGCAGGGTCTCGTGGTGCTTGATGAGGTGAAGGACGGGGGATGGAGGGACAGGGAGAAGGCCGGACGGGCAGAATTGTGCGATGTTCACCCCCAGCCAGCACGACGTTCGGACTTTCTTCTGCGAGGCCTGGCGCAAGCAGTGCGCCGGCGAGCCGCTCTCGCCGATGGACACGCTCGCCGCCGAGTGGATCGCCCGTCACCCGGAGTACCACGCCGAGCTGTCGGACCTGGAGGCCGCGCTGACGGCGGTTTACACGGTCGAAGACGGGCAGAAGGGCCGGACGAACCCCTTCCTGCACCTGTCGATGCACCTGTCGATCAGCGAGCAGTGCTCGATCGACCAGCCGCGCGGCATCCGCCAGGCCGTCGAGTTGCTGGCCGCGAAGCGCAGCGACCTGCACGCCGCCCACCACGAGGTGATGGACTGCCTGGGCGAAATGATCTGGGCCTCCCAGCGCAGCGGCCAGCCGCCCGATCCGCACGCCTACCTGGAGCGGGTGCGCAGCCGCGCCACCCGCTGAACCGGCGCGGCCCTGCCCCACCCCTGTCCCACCCCTGCGCCGCCTCCGCCCACCTGAATGCCCCTCGATTGCAACGGGCGCGCTGCGGACAGGCCGCCGCGCCGCGCCGCAAGCGCCTGCTAGTCTTTGCCGATGTCTGCCCCGCCTTCCGAATCCTCCCCGCCGACATCCGCCGCGCAGCAGGCGGCACGGCCCAGCGCCGCCGTCGCCGCCACCGCGCTGGGGCTGCTGCTGGGCCTGCAGCCGCTGACCACCGACCTGTACCTGCCGGCCTTCCCGGCCCTGACCCGCGACCTGGGCGCGCCGATGCACCTGGCACAGCTCACCATGTCGGCCCTGTTGCTGGCCTTCGGTGCGGCCCAGCTGGTCTGGGGCCCGCTGGCCGACCGCTGGGGCCGCCGCCCGGTCCTGCAGGCCGGGCTGCTGCTGTACATCCTGGCCAGCCTGGGGGCCATGCTGGCGCTCGACATGCACGCGCTGGTGGCCGCGCGCATCGTGCAGGGCCTGGGTCTGGCCGCCGCGGTGGTGGTGGCGCGCGCGACGGTGCGTGACCTGTACGAACCGCATGAGGGCGCGCACGTGATGTCGCTGGCACTGTCCGGCCTGGGGCTGATCGCGATCAGCAGCCCGGTGATCGGCGGCTTTGTGGCGCAGCAGTTCGGCTGGCGTGGGACCTTTGCCTTCATCGGCCTGAGCACGCTGGCGATCGCCGTGTTCGTCTGGCTGAAGCTGCCCGAGACGGTGCCACAGCGCAACCTGCGCGCCCTGCACCCGCCCACGTTGGCGGCCAACTGGCGGCGCATCCTCGTGCACCCCACCTTCCTGGCCTGGTCCAGCCTGACGGCCTGCACCTACGGCGCGCTGTTCATCTTCCTGGCCGGCTCGTCCTTCGTCTACATCGACACGCTCGGCCTCTCGCCCACGCTGTACGGCCTGGTGCTGGGCTCCAGCTCGATCTCCTACCTGATCGGCACCTTCGTCTGCCGCAGCTGGCTGGTGCGCCTGGGCATGACCGGCACCATCGGCCGCGCCAGCTATTTCACCCTGGCGGGCGGCCTGTCGATGGGCGCACTCTCGCTGGCGGGAGTGCAGGCGATCTGGGCCATTGCCCTGCCGCAGATGGCGATCGCCTTCGGCCACGGCATGCACCAGTCCTGCGGCCAGGCCGGCGCGGTAGGCCCCTTCCGCGACCAGGCCGGCACCGCCGCCGCGCTGGCCGGCTGCCTGCTCGCCACCGTGGCCTTCGGCATCGGCCGCTGGCTGGGCTGGGCAATGGACGGCACAGCCCGCCCGATGGCGCTGGGCATCGCCTTCTGGGCCACGCTGACCGCCGTGGTCGGCTGGACGCTGGTGCGCCGCCACGGCGCGCCTGGCAGCGCCCTGCCGGCGGGCGCCGCGGCCAGCCGGGGCTGATCCCCCACGGAGGCAGGCGGCGGCGGCGCTGCTCTAATCGACCACATGGATCCCCGTTGCCTCCCCGTGCTGGCCATCGCCGGCCCCACCGCCAGCGGCAAGACCGCCGCAGCCCTGGCGCTGGGCCGCGCCTGGCGCTCGGCCGGCGTGCCGGTGGAGATCGTCAGCGTCGACTCCGCGCTGGTCTACCGCGGCATGGACATCGGCACCGCCAAGCCCAGCGCCACTGAGCTGGCCGAGTTCCCGCACCACCTGATCGACCTGATCGAGCCGACGCAGGCCTACTCCGCGGCCGAGTTCGTCACCGACGCGACCCGGCGGGTCGGCGAGATCCGTGCGCGCGGCGCGCTGCCGCTGCTGGTGGGTGGCACGATGCTCTATTTCAAGGCGCTGTTCGGTGGCATGGACGCCCTGCCCTCCGCCGATGCCGCGGTGCGCGCCGCCATCGACGCGCGCGCCCGGGAGCTCGGCTGGCCGGCGCTGCACGCCGAGCTGGCGCAGGTGGACCCTGTCACCGCCGCCCGGCTGGCACCGCGCGACGCCCAGCGCATCCAGCGCGCGCTGGAGGTCTGGCAGGTCAGCGGCCAGCCGCTGTCGAGCTTCCACAGCGGCCGCTTCGACCGCGACGCCCATGCCGACCGCGCGCCGCTGGCCATCGCCGGCCTGCCCTGCCGGCTGGTCGCGCTGGAGCCCACCGACCGCGCCTGGCTGCACGCGCGCATCGCCCGGCGCTTCGAGCAGATGCTGGCCGAGGGGCTGATGGACGAGGTGCAGCGCCTGCGCCAGCGCGGCGACCTGCACCTGGATCTGCCCTCGATGCGCTGCGTCGGCTACCGCCAGGCCTGGGAACTCATGGACAGCGGGCTCGACGGCGCGGCGCCGATGGCGACGCTGGCCGAGCGCGGCATCGCCGCCACGCGCCAGCTCGCCAAGCGCCAGCTCACCTGGCTGCGCAGCCTGCCGCAGCGTGAAGTCCTGACCTGCGACGCGCCCGACGCGCTGGCTACACTGCTGGCGCGCTTCGGCCCCGCCGCTTCCGGTACGGGTGGCGCACCGGCGCCATGACCCCAGCCTCCACCGCCCCCTCCGCCGCCCTGCCCCCCTCCGCCGCATCGCCCCTGCCGCCCGGCACAGCGCCCGGCACCGCGCCCGCGCTGCTGGAGGTGCACGGCCTGGCCAAGCACTACGGCAACACCCCGGTGTTCCAGGAGGTCTACCTCAGCGTGGGCCGCGGCGAGGTGGTGGCCCTGCTGGGCGAATCCGGCGTGGGCAAGTCGACCCTGCTCAACTGCATCGCCGGGCTGGACCAGGCCGACGTCGGCACGGTGCGCATCGCCGGCCACGACGTGGGTGGCCTGAGCGAGCACGCCGCCTCGCTGCTGCGGCGCACCAAGCTGGGCTTCGTCTTCCAGGCCTTCCATGTGCTGCCGCACCTGAGCGTGGCCGACAACGTCGCCCTGCCGCTGCTGCTGCAGGGCCTGCGCGAGCGCGACGAGGTGGAGCACCGCGTGCGCGCGATGCTCGAAGCCGTCGGCCTGCCCGGCTTCGGCGCACGCCAGCCGCGCCAGCTCTCCGGCGGCCAGCTACAGCGTGTGGCGATCGCCCGCGCGCTGGTGCACCGCCCGGCGCTGATCCTGGCCGACGAGCCCACCGGCAACCTCGACCCGGCCACCGCCGCGCGCATCCTCGACCTGCTGGTCACGCAGGCGCGCGCCCAGAACGCCGCCTGCCTGATCGTCAGCCACGCGCCGGCCGCCACCGAGCGCGCCGACCGCAGCCTCTGGCTCACGCCCGAAGGCATCGAGAACCTGGCCCCCGGCGACCTGCTGCGCCACCTCGCCCAGGGCCACGGCGGCGCCACACCGCCCACGCCGCCCACAGCAGCCACGCCGCTGTCGCCACCGCCGCCACGCGATACAACTGCTGACAACTGAGGCCCGGGACCGACGCGCCCGAATTGACTCCGGTCAAGTGCGCATCGTGTGCAATCGGTCACAGTTCGCAGCTTTTCCCACCGCCTTCCCGGGATCCTCGCGCTGCGGGGCGCCGTCCGGAATCCGCCATGCCGATCGAGCTGTTCCGCCAGGGCGAGTGCCTGCGCCTGATGTTCTGCGACCTGCACAACGAGCATGGCGAGGCGGTGCAGAGCAATCAGTTCCTGCTGGTCAACGGCGACACCGGCGCGATCATCGACCCCGGCGGCAACCTCGCCTACCACCCGCTCTACCTGGGCATGGTGGAGCACTTCCCGCCCACGCGGCTGTCGGCCATCCTGGCCTCGCACGCCGACCCGGACATCATTGCTTCGCTGGACCGCTGGATGACCGGCACGCCCGCGCAGGTCTACATCTCCACGGTCTGGGAGCGCTTCGTCCCGCACTTCTGCAAGCCCGGCAAGACCGAGGGCCGCATCCTCGGCATCCCCGATGCGGGCATGCACATCCGCGTCGGCCTGGGGGACATCGTCGCGCTGCCGGCGCACTTTCTGCACGCCGAGGGCAACTTCCAGTTCTGGGACCCGTCCAGCCGCATCCTGTTCTCCGGCGACCTGGGCGTGTCGCTGGGGCTGGACCCGCGCCGGCCGATCCGCTCGCTGCGTGAGGCCATCCCCTACATGGCGCCCTTTCACCGGCGCTACATGTCCAGCAACAAGATCCTGCGGCTGTGGGCGCAGATGGTCGCCGGCCTGCCGATCGCGATGATCGCGCCGCAGCACGGCGCCCCGCTGGTCGGGCCGGCGGTGCAGGAGTTCATCGCCTGGGTGCAGACGCTGGAGTGCGGCATCGACCTGATGACGCCGGAGCACTACGCCCTCCCCGCCTGAACAGGCAGTCCACGGCCCCGGCGACGGGCGCCCGTCGCCGACCTGAGCGACACTGCAGGGCCCCGCGCCGCTGCCATGCCCCCACCGCCCAAGCCCCCCGCCGAGAACATCGTCGCCCCGCGGCCCGGGCGCACGGACGACAGCATCGACCCCACCGCCCCCACGCTGCCCACGGTCGCCCGCGCCGCCCCCGGGCGCCAGCCGCGCCTGCTGGTGACCCTGATGCTCGCGCAGTGGCGCCACCACCCGGGGCAGACCCTGCTGGCGGTGCTGGCCATCGCGCTGGGCGTGGCGCTGGCCTTTGCGGTGCACCTGATCAACGCCTCGGCGCTGGCCGAGTTCGGCCAGGCGGTGCGCGCCGTCAACGGCCAGCCCGACGCGGTGCTGCGCCCGGCCGAGGGCACCCGGCTCGACGAGGCCGCCTACCCGCGCGCCGCGCTGCATCCGCAGGTGGCGCTGGCCAGCCCGGTGCTGGAGATCGACACCCAGACCCTCGCCCCCCGCCGCGCCGATGCCGCCTCCGGCAGCGGCAGCGCACCCACCGCCCCCCGCGCCGGCCTGACCCGCGGCGCCAAGCAGGCGGTGCGGGTGCTGGGCATCGACGCACTGCGCGCCCCCGCCCTGGCCCCGGACCTGCTGCCGCGCCCGCGCGAAGGCGCCGACCGCCTCGCCCTGCTCGACCCCGACCGCGTCTTCCTCAACCCCGCCGCGCAGCGCCTATTGGGAGGCTCTGGCAGCTCGGGCGGCCTGCCCGAGGCGGTGCAGCTGCAGTCCGGTGAGCGCATGCTCTCGCTGCGCGTGGCCGGCAGCGTCGCGGCCGAGGGCCCGCCACTGGTGGTGATGGACCTGGCCGGCGCGCAGCAGCACTTCGGACACCTCGGCCAGCTGAGCCGCATCGACCTGCGCCTGGCCGCCGGCACGGACGCCACTGCGCTGCTCGATCAGCTCAACCGGGGCCAGCCCGGCGCGGCCCGGCTGCGCCTGGCGCCGGTGCAGGAAGCGGCCCAGCGCGTGTCCAACCTCTCCCGCGCCTACCGCGTCAACCTGGGCGTGCTCTCGCTGGTGGCGCTGTTCACCGGCGCCTTCCTGGTCTTCTCCGTGCAGTCGCTGGGCGTGGCCAAGCGCGTCCCGCAGTTGGCGCTGCTCGGCGTGCTGGGCATGGCCGCGCGCGAGCGGCTGCGGCTGGTGCAGGTGGAATCGCTGGCGCTGGGCGTGGTGGGCGCGCTGCTCGGGCTGGCGCTGGGCACGGCGCTCGCCGCCCTGGCGCTGCAGTGGCTGGGCGGCGACCTGGGCAGCGGCCTGATCGGTGGCCAGACCGGCGGTGGGGCCCCGCCGCTGCAGTGGTCCACCGGCGCGGCGCTGGTCTACGGCGCGCTCGGCCTGCTGGCCGCCTGGGTGGGCGGCTGGCACCCGGCCCGGCAGGCGGCGCGGCTCGCCCCGGCACTCAGCCTCAAGGGCCTGGGGCACGACGGCCGCCGCCAGCGCGGCGCCTGGCGCGGGCCGGCCCTGCTGATCGGCGGCGTGCTGCTGGCCTTCCTGCCGCCGCTGGGTGACCTGCCACTGGCGGCCTACCTGAGCGTGGCGCTGCTGCTGCTGGGCGGCATCCTCTGCGTGCCGATGGGCGTGGGCGGCCTGCTCGCGCTGCTGCGCACGCCCCTGCAGCCGGTGGCGCTGCTGGCCATCGAGCGCGCCCGCGACCAGCGCGCCACCGCCACCGTCGCCGTGGCCGGCGTGGTCGCCAGCCTGGCGCTGGCCGTGGCGATGACGGTGATGGTGGCGAGCTTCCGCGACTCGGTGACCCGCTGGCTCGACCAGGTGCTGCCCGCCGATCTCTACGCCCGCACCGCCACCGGCACCAGCCAGGCCGATGCCGCCTGGCTGGGCCCGGACTTCCTGCGCCGCGCCGCCGCCCTGCCCGGCGTGACCCGCCTGCAGGCTCAGCGCCTGCAGCCCATCTCGCTCGACCCCGACCAGCCGCCGATGGCGCTGCTGGCCCGCGAGGTCGGCCCCGGCGCCAGCGACCTGCCGCTGGTGGGCGAGCTGCTCGAAGACAGCGAGCGCCCGCTCACGGCCGACCGCAAACCCGTTCCCGCGCTCTACGCCAGCGAGACCGCGATGGCGCTGCGCGGCCTGCGCCTGGGGCAGACGCTCGACCTGCCCCTGCCCGACGGCCGCCGCCTGCGCGTCTGGCTGCGCGGCGTCTGGCGCGACTACGCCCGCCAGCAGGGCACGCTGGTGATCGACCGGCGCGACTGGCTGGCCGCCACCGGCGACACCCGCGTCAACGACCTGGCGCTCTGGCTCACCCCCGGCACCGACGCCGCCCCGGTGCGCGAGGCGCTGCGCCGCCTCGCCCCCGACCCGGCGCTGCTGGAGCTGGCCACGCCGGGCGAAATCCGCGCCACCTCGCTGCAGATCTTTGACCGCAGCTTCGCCGTCACCTACTGGCTGCAGGCGGTGGCGGTGGGCATCGGCCTGTTCGGCATCGCCGCCAGCTTCTCCGGCCAGGTGCTGGCGCGGCGGCGCGAATTCGGCGCGCTGCAGCACCTGGGTGCCAGCCGGGCGCAGGTGCTGGCGCTCGTCAGTGCCGAGGGCGCCGTGTGGACCGCCGTGGGCACCCTGCTCGGCCTGGCGCTGGGCCTGGCGGTGGCGGTGGTGCTGGTGCACGTGGTCAACCCGCAGAGCTTCCACTGGACGATGGAGCTCTCGCTGCCGCTGGGCCGCCTCGCCCTGCTCGCGCTGGCCGTGCTCGCCGCCGGCACCGGCACCGCCTGGCTGGCCGGCCGCGCCGCCGCCAGCCGGCAGATGGCGCTGGCGGTGAAGGAGGACTGGTGATGATGCGCCGCCGCGACTGGCTGGCCGCCCTGGCCGCCACCGGCTGGCTGCCCGAGCCCGCCGCCGTGCAGGGCCCCGCCGCCGCAATCGCCGAGGCCACGGACCGCCCCGGCAGCGGCCCACGCCCGCTGCGCTTTCCCGCCGACTTCGGCGCCCACCCCGGCTGGCGCACCGAGTGGTGGTACCTCACCGGCTGGCTGGCAGCGCCCGCAGCGGGCACCTCCCCGCCGGCAGCAGCCAGCGCGCCGGCCCCCGCCGGCCCGCAGCCCACGCACGGCTTCCAGCTCACCTTCTTCCGCCAGCGCACCGGGCTGGCTGCCGACTCGCGCAGCGCCTTCGCACCCCGGCAATTGATCTTCGCCCACGCCGCCGTCACCACGCTGGGCGACCTCGGCGGCAAGGCCCTGCGCCACGACCAGCGTATCGCCCGCGCCGGCCTGGGCCTGGCCGAGGCCGCGGTGGGTGACACGCGGGTGCACCTGCACGCCGGCAACCGCTGGGAGCTGGTCCGTGACGGTGGCGCCGCCGCAGGCAATGACGCCGGGGCGGCGAGGGACCCGGGCCGCGACCTCAGCCACTACCTCAGCCGCTACCGGGGCCGCATCGCCAGCCCCGCCGCGGGCTTCACGCTGGACGTGGAGCTGGCGGCCACCCAGCCGCTGCTGCTGCAGGGCCAGGCCGGCTGGTCACGCAAGGGCCCGCAGCCGGCGCAGGCCAGCTTCTATTACAGCCAGCCGCAGCTGGCCGTGCGCGCCCGCCTGGCGCTGGACGGCCAGCCCGAGCGCCCCCTGCAGGGCCGCGCCTGGCTGGACCACGAGTGGAGCGAATCCCTGCTCGACGCCGACGCGGTCGGCTGGGACTGGATCGGCATCAACTTCTTCGACGGCAGCGCCCTCACCGCCTTCCGCCTGCGCCGCCCCGACGGCCACCCGGCCGGCCCAGCGCTGTGGGCCGGCGGCTCCTGGCGCCCCGGCGCCGGCAGCACCGGCGGCCCCGCCCGCAGCTTCGCCCCCGACGCGGTGCGCTTCACCCCCCAACGCCGCTGGACCAGCCCGCGCCACCAGCCGCCCGTCAGCTACCCGGTCGAATGGGCCATCGACTGCCCCGCCGGCCGCTTCCTCGTGCGCGCCCTGGCCGACGACCAGGAACTCGACAGCCGCGCCTCCACCGGCACCGTCTACTGGGAAGGCCTGAGCGAACTGCTCGACCCCGCCACCGGCCGGCGCGTGGGGCTGGGGTATCTGGAGATGACGGGGTATGTGGGGAGGTTGCGGCTGTGAACGCGGGCGTGTCGGCCTGGCGCTGACCGCCCCACCCCTCACGCGTTGCTGTTGCTCTCGAAGGGATTGAGGGCGGTTTCAAACTCGAAGTGCAACACTCGCAGGATTAATGGATTGTGGCGCCGCGCTGTTCTGAGATGCCCTGCATGAGGTCGCGGAAGAGTTGGGCGGGTGTGCGCCAGTCCAGGGTTTGACGGGGCCGGTTATTGAGCAGATCGGCGATGGAGTCGAGGGCCTGTTGATCGTGCACAGACAAGTCCGTCCCTTTGGGCAGCATCTGGCGCAGCAGGCCGTTGGTGTTCTCGCAGCTGCCGCGCTGCCAGGGGCTGTGCGGGTCGCAGAAGTACACGCGGATGTTGGTGTTGCGAGCGAGCTCGCGATGGCGCGCCATCTCCTTGCCCTGATCGTAGGTCAGCGTCTGGCGCAGCGGCTGGGCGATGTCGTTGAGCTTGGCCGTAAAGGCCGCCAGCGCCGACTCGGCGGTGGCATCAGGCATCTTGGCCAGCAGCACCAAACGGGTGGTTCGCTCGACCAGTACACCCACGGCCGAGCGGTTGGCCGCACCCTTGATCAAGTCACCTTCCCAGTGACCAGGCATCACGCGATCGTTGACCTCGGGCGGGCGTACATGGATGCTGACCATTTCCGGGATCTGGCCGCGACGGTCCTCACCGCCCGAGCGCGGCCGGCGCGTGTTGCGCGACTGGCGCAGGCAAGCCACCAGGCACTTGCGCAGCTCACCCTTGGGGTGGGCGTAGATGGCGTTGTAGATGCTCTCGTGCGAGACATGTCGTTCGGGGTTGTCGGGCCACATCCTGCGCAGTGTGCGGGCGATCTGCCGTGGCGACCACAACCACGTCAGCAGGTGCGAGACCACGCCCCACAAGGCGCCCTCGGGATGCAGCTTGGGCAAGCGCCTGGCCTGTGTGCGCCGCCGGCTCGCCGCCTGTTCGGCAGGCCTGGACGCATAGCCCGACGCACTCCCATTGCGTGCCACCTCTCGGCTCAGGCTGCTGGCACTACGCCCCAGCGTCTTGGCAATCGAGCGCAGGCTGTGTCCTTGGTATCTATTCACCCCCCCCGCTGAAGTGCTGAGGTGAACGCCAGCAGAGGTGATCGGCCCCGAGGAGGGGAGTCAACCGGTGGGTGCCGGGAGCATGCTGGGCGGGGTGGCCTTGTCGATCCAGGCGGTGACGGCGCGGTGCAGGAAGGCCCACAGATCCAGGCCCTGGCGACGGCAGGTCTCGTGCACGCTGAAGCCCCGGGCGATGAACTCGTCGCCACGCCGTGATCGCGTGGGCCCGGAGATCTTGCGCTTGAGCACGATGGAGCGGATCGAGCGCTCGGCGTCATTGTTGGTGGGCGGCACCTGAGGGTGGTTCACGAAGCCCCACAACGCCGGCCAGAGCTTGAGCAGGTTCTGACAGGTGGCCTGCGTGCGCCGGCAACCGGTCTGTGCCGCGCCCCGATCCAATGCCGCCCGGACCCGGCGCTGCAAGGCTTCGAACTGCGCGGCGCTGCGGCCCTGCTCGCGCCAGCGAAACAGCACGCAGCCCAGCCCGAGCAGGCGCCGGCCGATGTGCCCGGCACGCCCGCTGCGCTGGGAGATGCGCGTGAAGTCGCGCAGCAGATGCGCCCAGCACACCTGGCGCCGGCTGGCGTCGAGGTGGGCGTAGCCGGCATAGCGGTCCGACACCACCACGCCCTGCGGCGCCTGGCCGATCAGGTCCGTAATGACATAGCGTGCCCGCGAGGGCAGGATGCTGAAGACCGCCAGCTTGGGCTGGATCACACCCCACACCCAATTGGCCGAGCCTTCACGCGGGTAGCGCGTCTCGTCCATGTGCAGCACCGGGGCCTGCGCCAGCGAGGCCACCGCGACCGCCACCGGCGCCTTCAGCGCAGCGGCTACCTTGCCGTGGGCCTGCGAGATGGCCCCCACGCTGAAATCGAGCCCCAGCAGTTGGGCCAGCAGGTCCCGGATCTTGCCCTGCGTGAGGTGAAAGCGCGTGCCCAGCACACCCACCAGCGCCAGCGCGCGCGGCCCGATCTGCCCGCTGGGAACACCCTGCGGCAGAACGCCCCGATGGCCCAGCCCGCATTGGGTGCACACACCGCTGTAGAGCCGGTACTCCTGCACATCGGGGGTCACCGGCGGGATGTCGAAGACCTGGTGACGCACCGGTTTGCCCTGCACGTTCACCGCGCCGCCGCAGTTGCACTGCGCCGGGGGCACACAGTCTTGGACACCGTCCACCTCCGTCTCGGGCAGCAGCGCCCGGTACGCGCCGGGGTGGCCCTTCTGGGCACCGCGCTTGCGCTGGCTGGCGCGGCGCTGGGCGCGGTTACCGCTGCCCGGTCCATCCGACGACGGCGGCTTCGATGAGTTGCGCGAGTCCACCTTCAGCCGCTCTTGCAGCCACGCCATCTGCTCGCGCAGTTGGGCGAGTTCCAGGGCCATCGTCTCGATCACCGCGTGGCACTCCGGCAGCGTCGCCGGCATCGTCATCGATACCGGCTGGAACGGTGCATTGTCCTCGCTCTCAGCGCTGTTCATGCGGCCAGTGTCTTCGCAAAATCATCCACTTACAAGTAGACCTTCAAGTCACGGCTGAGGTAAGGGTGCAAGCCTGCGTTGGCGCTTGGGGGGCGGGGGTGAATAGATACGTGTCCTTGCTGTCGCAGGCTCGCCAGCGTCACGCGTTCTTCAGGCTGCAGCTGTTTGTATCTCGTCGTCATCTTCACACCTTACCGGGTTGGCAAGGTGTTGCACTTCAGTCTTGAATCCGCCCAGTCAAATGACCAGTCTAGAAACATCATTCGGTTGCGTCAACGGTGCCCCCCGAGAGCAAGCCGCGCGGCGGACGTTGCATGGCAACCCTTTGTGGCTAGTTCGGTATTGATCGAATCCGAACCTGTGCCTGTCGAGCCGCACGCAGAGCATTGGCGAACTCCGGTGCCTGACGCATCGCGTTTAGGTCGCGCATTAGTTGGGTGACACAGACACGAAACTGTGATTCATCAGAAAATTCATAGTTGAAAGCACTTGGGTTGTATCGTGGATCCTCCACACCGCGTTCGCGGATTCTAGCGAGATACCTCACATTCCGAGAAAAGGCAAAAACCTCCTCTGCAATGAGCCAAGGTGGCAACGTATACCGTCCGTCTGGGTGAGAAAAGTCCGATCGCTTTGACTGAAGTGAGACGAATGCCACGCATGTCGGAATTACATTCATCGCAGACGTCAGCACATCAGGGGAAACAGGCCCGCCGCCGAGCATCGCTGATTCTGAGAGATCGGTTCCCACATGGGGGTCGAAGTTGTTTTCCACCAAGGAATTCCTCAAGTAACTCAACCGATCTTCGTCCAATCGGGTGGAGTACGACACATAGACGCGAGGATAAGCACTTGAGGGGGTAGCGTAATCTTTTAGATGATAGATTCCCTTGTGAACCTTGCCCTCAATATCCTCGAACTCGAGCGCCTCCACAAGATCTTGCATATGTAGGACTTACGCAGGGTCACTTCAGCTAGCGCAATGATTCGCCATTTCGACTCAATATGTCAGATGGGTGCCATGCGAATGGTTGGTGACCGAAGTTCCTTCTTGAGGAATTCCGAGAGGATTCCCTTCTTCAGGCTGTAGATGTTTGTCTTCAGCGCTTTGGCCGTCTCGCAGAGGTGGACCCAGGCCAATATCGCGCAGGCGATGTGATTCTTCTGTGACCGGGCCATTCTGCACTGACATTTTTCGATGCCAAGAACCTGCTTGATCTCCCTGTGGTACTGCTCAATCTTCCAGCGCACGGCACACATCTCATGCGTATCGTCCGTCGAATCTTGAGATAGGTCGTTTGTCACAACCCAGTCCGTGCGATTGGTATCAACCACAACCCGGAACAGTTTCAGCTTGATGTCACTGGGAAACTTGAACAGTTTGACGTGTTTGCCATGCACATGTTCTTGGGCACTCCACTGCAGCGTACTGACCGCCTTGTAGGGCTGCTGGCCTTGGCTGTCGTCAACCTTGCGATTGCTCTTGAGCGGGCAGTAGAAGTGCTTGCCCGCCCGGTGGATGTGCTTCATCAGATCCATGGTGGCGTACCAGGAGTCCATCAGCACGGTGCGAAAGGGCAGCTTCTTGTGCGCCATGGCATTGTCGAACATCTCCTGGACATGATCCAGCTTGGACTTGCCGTCTTCGTCAGGCGCATAGATGCGCCAGTCGATGATCCAGTAGTGGCCGGTCTTGATGTTCACGTACAGGCAGTTGACCACCCCAATGCCCTTGATCAGGCCGTGGGCGTTGCCGCTGTACTGTTTGCGCACCAGCTCGATTTTGTGCGAGTGGTTCTTGTCCAGAACGCTGTCATCGAAAACCAGGCAGGCATCGTCGTCAAATTCGATGTTTCGTCGGGCCAGATTCCAGACATCGGCCGGGCTGATATTGGCAGCCTGCAAGTAGCGATTTATGGCGTCATGAGAAAACCTCTGATGGTGATCCGCAAAATAGGTCTGCGTGTAGTTGATTTGTGTGGATATCAGAAATTGGCAGTAGTCTCGGCTCGTGGGTTTCATGGTGAATATATTATCACAAATACCACGAAATCGGCGCCGATATATTAAATAATCTAGTTTGATTTAAACGTTTGCGTAAGTCCTAATATGTTTTTCGCTATGCCCAGACCAGTTCCCAACAATTCTGGTTATGCCGGTATCCTGGGAACCATTCGTCTGTATGCGATTCAGACTGAGATGGAGAAGGTTGAGATCGGGCGGCAGATTCTCCAACAATGCCCCCAACGCCCCAGCCCCTCCGGCGGCGGTATCGGATAAATTAGACCCGATCTCTGCCATCATGAAGTCGCTGACGTTGCGAATAAAATACAATCGAAGATATCGCTGCTCCGTGTTCCCTGTAATTAATGCATGGGATGGTATTGCCGGGAAAAACGAATTCACCCCACCAAGTAGCGTCAATATCTCACGCTCAAGTTTATTATGTATCGTAATTGATCCGCCCCTAAAGTCGGAATAATAGTTGGCAACATGCCCAACACGAAATGAAGCTATATTAAGTCCACTAAGAGATGAAAATTCGATATGGGCATCATCTCCCGTGAGAAAATTATCCCGCATCGACGGCGCAGCCGCCCAGTGCGCAAACTCTGCGGAGAGTTCACCAAGGAAATTCGGCATTCTTTTAATGTATGCCTCATATGTCAGATTTCTTATGGAAGCGAACTCTGGACAAGCTCCAAGGTCACAAACCGCATCCCAATGCGCTCGCTCTTGGAATGTGGCAGCAGCCTCCGACAAGATGATATTGATTCCTTTATGCCGAAGAAAAGAGCTCGCCGCAGCAAGGGCATGTGGACGGTCATGAAGTCTCACGCTAAGTCGACATACCGAACGCCAAGCCGCTGTCGGGACTGGCGAAACAATAATTTCCGCATCGCTGCTGGCGCGCGGATAACCTGTCACCACCGGGGCCAAGTACAGGCGAGAGCCTTCCCGTAAGCCGAATGATGCCGAAAATGTAATAGGAATCGGGATGGAGTTGTGAAAGACCTTAATCCACTTACCCAAACGCATCGCACTTCTCCTCCAAACGGTATTTGACCAAGTTTAAGGCAAGAAAATGTCACAACGAAGACACGCAAAATCTCGGATGGATAGGCGCATCAGTAGATCGAAGCTTCGGTACTTTGAGAAATGAACCAAAGATTTGAATACCTAAACGTTGGAGTAACATCAACAACAGACTTATCCCAGATGTTGCCTCACTACACTTCAAACGGATAATTATTTTCCAATACATAATCCAATTGGATCCGTGAAGTTATCCACAATACAGTAAGGATCGAGAGGCTAGTTACATTACCCCTCCGATTAAATGCGTCCGATACACGTCGAATCTTAGAAGCCGAATCAGGTGATCGTCATCCACGGAAGGCCAGCCACCACCCTCAAATTTGAAACAAAAAGCAACAAACAAGATCGAGGAGCATGAAAGATGGCGAGGTAGGGCCTACACCGGTCGCCCAACTTACCATGTGCAGGCACCGGGGACTTGCCTTTATCGCCTTCTTCCTGACAAGTCGTGGACACGCTCCATCACGCAACCACACAGCCACTTCGTACCGACACCGTCATTACGAAGTGCTAAGCTGACTCCTCCCAAGGAGCCCCGCCATGCCCACCGCCGACAACGCCCCCCGCCGTGACGCCCTCAACCTGCGCATCGCGCCCGCCGAGCGCAACCTGATCGACCGGGCGGCGGCCTCGCTGGGGGTCACGCGCACGGACTTCATCCTGGGTGCGGCGCGCCGGGCGGCCGAGGATGCGCTGCTCGACCGCTCTGTGATGGCGGTTTCGCCCGAGGCCTATGCAGAGTTCCTGGCCCGGCTCGACGTGCCCGCGCAGCCCAATGAACGGCTGCGCCAGACGATGCAGAGCCCCTCGCCCTGGGCGCAGCCGTGAGGCTGGCCGCCCCCGAGCCGCTGGGGAATCGGCATGTCGTCGGGGAGTTCGACTGCGGGGTGGCGTCACTCAACGAGTGGCTGAAACGGCGCGCCGCACAGAATCAGCTCAGCGGTGCGACCCGCACCTTTGTCGCTGCCGACCTCGACAGCCACCAGGTGGGCGCCTACTACGCGCTCGCTTCGAGCGCGATCACACCCGACAGGGCCACGGGTCGGTTCCGGCGCAACATGCCCGACCCCATCCCCGTCGTCGTGCTCGCACGGCTGGCCATCGACAACCGTTGCCAGGGGCAGGGGCTCGGCCGGGCCTTGTTTCAGGACGCTGCGCGACGAGTGCTTCACGCGGGTGAGGCGATCGGCATCCGCGGCCTCATCGTGCATGCGCTGTCGGACGAGGCGCGTGATTTCTATCTGAAAATCGGCCTGGACCCGTCGCCCCTGGAGCCGCTGACCTTGATGACCACGATCGCGGATCTGCGCGCGGCGTTGGGGAACTGACAACATGCCCAACGCCCCCCATGACGAGTACCTCGCCAGCAGCCCGGAAGACGTGCGCCCTCGTCTGGCAGCGATCCAGGCCCAAGTCGAATCGCTGCTACCCCACGCCACGCGCTGCATCAGCTACCGCATGCCCGCCTACCGGGGCCGCACGCGGATCTTTTTTTACTTCGCAGCGTTCAAGAAGCACATCGGTGTCTATCCGCCGCTGCGCCACGATGCGGCGCTGATCGCGGAGCTGGCGCCGTATCGGGGCGAAAAGGGCAATCTCTCCTTCCCGCTCAACCAGCCCCTGCCGATCGAGTTGATCGGCCGCGTCGCGGTGGCGCTGCACCGGGAATATGAACTCGAACGAGAGCAGCCCCACAAACCGGCCTGATTGAACGAGGAGCCACCCCATGACCATCCGCATCGTCCAGCTCGGCAGCGCCCGCCATGAAGACGAGGGCCTGCGCATCGGCACCGTACGGCGCCCGCCGCGGGGTGTGCCGAAGGCGGCGTTTGCCTCCGGCAACTGGTACGACGTCTGGTACCCGAATCTCTCGCCCAGCCCGGAGACGGTGAAACTCGGCCAGGCCGCGCAGACTCCGGCCGATTGGCGGGCGTTCGAGAAGGCCTATCGCCGCGAGATGGCGACGGCGGAAAACACGCGCAGCATCGAGCTGCTGGCGGCGCTGTCGAGGCAGACGAATTTCTCGGTGGGCTGCTACTGCGAGGACGAGGCGCGCTGCCACCGCTCGGTGCTGCGCCAGCTCTTCGAGGAGGCTGGGGCACAGGTCCGATAGCGCCCCCGGATGGCCCGCCCACGACGTGCGGTGGGCTCAGTTCAACTCCTGCACGTAGATGCAGCCACACTTGCTGCACAGCCAGGACGATTCCCAGCGGGCGTACAGGGCTGGCCATTTCTCCCGGTTGTAGGCATGTGCCCAATGGGACGCGTAGAGGCCGGTAGCCATCAGCGCAAGACCGCCCAGTTTCGCCCACCCATCGCCAGCCAGACAGAGAAGCCCGAAGAGCACGACGCCCAGCCCTGCGACGACCGGGTATCGGGGCGGCGGAGCGGCTCGTTGCGCCATCGCGGACTGGGCCGTGCCTGTGGTCTTGGTCCTGGCGCCAGCCAGACCGAGTGAGGCCAGCGGACTGGCGTTGAAGCCGGTGCCCACCGTGTTGCTGGTCGTGTTGATGAGCTGCGTTCCCTGCTCATGCACGACCTGCAGGCGTTGGGTTGTGTCGGAACCGCATTGGGGACATTTCATGGTTGGTTGCTTCCGGAAGATTGGGTAGGCAGCCGGTGCCGGGCGGGACCGCGGCACCGCTGCGAAGGTTGCGAGCCGTGCTCAGTTCAGGTGGACGCCCACCGCCTGCACCGGGCGGCTGGCGAATGCGGTCGTGCCGTCACCCAGTTCGCCACGGCCGTTGTCGCCCCAGCCCCAGACCGCACCGCTGCCGGTGCGCACCAGCACGCGCTGGTAGATCCCGAGACCGCTGTCGTCGGCCCCGGACACCGTGATCTCCGCAACACCGGAGACGCCGGTCACCAGCGCCGGTGTCCCGTCACCCAGACCGACGTAGGTGACCACGGCACGACCGATGTCCGCCCCGTTGCCCCAGCTGTAGACGCTGCCGGACTCGGTCAGGGCGAAGGAGGCGAAGTTCGTCGCTGCCACGTCCTGGATGGACGCCAGCCCTGCCACCCGGAACGGCGTGGTCTTGGCCACGTCCGTGCCGTCCCCCATCTCGCCGTGCGTGCCGATGGTGCCCCAGCTCCAGACCGTCCGGTCGGTGGCCAGCGCCAGGCAGTGCCACTGGATGAAGGTGCCGGAGCAGGTCACCTTGGACACGGTCGGCAGGCCGGTGATGGCCGCTACCGAGTAGGTCGCGGTGTAGACCAGGCTCGTGCCACTGGACACCGGGGTGCTGCCACCGGTGCTCGCAACGGTCAGCAATTTGGCTGCGCCGCTGCTGTCCACGAGCGGCACCTTGGCCTGCCTGATACCGGCGGCGGTCGGCCCCGCACTGATGGCGTCGCCCAGGGCCGCGATGGCGCCTACGCCCGCAACCTGCAGCGCCTGCACCGTGCCGATTCGGGTCACCACGTCGTATGTGATCGTCCCGCCCAGGAGCCACAAGGTGCCATCGGCCTTCAGCGCCAGCGTCACGCCATTGGGTAGCAGCCGCAGGTCCCGGATGCCCGACAGCTGGCTGATCGTGAACGGCGAGGCAGACACCAGCTGGGCACTGGAAGCCACTTTGTAGACACCGAGCCCGCTGCCAACGATCGAGGTCGACCCCCAGCCCTGGACGGCACCGGACGACTGGATCACCACACTCTCGTTACCGATGCCGTTGCCCGTATCCTCGAAGGCATAGGCCGCTGCAGCCGAACCCGCACCGCTGACGACGACTGCCGCGCTGCCGCCGAGCGCCGTGCCGCTGCCGCCACTCATGTTGCTGCCCCAGGCCAGCACGCTACCGTCAGCTCGCACAGCCAGCGTGTGGCCATAGGTCGTGCTCAAGCGGTGCGACGACACCACAGCGCTGGGTGCTGCAGCAACGGTCAGCGTCGCGCCGTTGCTCGTGGTCGTGCCCGCCGCGTTGGTCGCCACCACGCGGTAGCGCTGGCCGTTGTTCGCCACCGTGGTGCTGGCCAGGGTGTAGCTGGCGCCAGTGGCCCCGTTGATGTTGGTGAAGCTGATGCCGCCGTCCGTGCTGAGCTGCCACTGGTAGGTTGGCGTCGGCGTGCCGCTGGCCGTGGCGGTGAAGGTCGCGCCGGCCGGTGCGGTGACGCTCGCCGCCGCTGGCTGCGTGGTGAAGCTCGGTGCCACCGGTGCGGCCGCCACGTTCAGGGTCACCGCCTGGCTGGTCACGCTGGCGCTGGTGTTGCTGACCACCACCCGGAACTGCGTGCCGCTGTCCGCCGTGGCCGTCGCCGGCGTCGTGTAGCTGGGCGAAGTGGCGCCGCTCAGGTCACTGAAACTGCTGCCGCCATTGCTGCTGCGCTGCCACTGGTAGGTGGGAGCCGGCGTGCCGGTGGCCACCACCGCGAAGGTGGCTGTCGCCCCAGCGGTGACGCTCGCCGATGCCGGCTGGGTGGTGATCTGGGCTGCCGCCGGCGCCGCATGGACCGTCAGGCCCGCTGCCGCGCTGGTGACTGCACTCAGGCTGTTCGAAACCACCACGCGGTACTGCTTCCCGCCGTCGGCAAACGCCACCGCATTCACCACCAGCGTCGCGGCGTGGGCGCCGGAGATGGCCCCCCAGGTACGGCCATCCGCGCTGGACTGCCACTGGTATTGGATCGCCGTGCCCGATGCGGTGACAGAAAAGGACGCATCCTGTCCGGCCACGACGGTTTGTGCCGCCGGCTGCACCGAGATACTGACGGGCGCCGGCTCGGAAACCGTCAGCGTCACGGCCGAGCTGTAAATCGGCCCGCCGGCGCCGGATACCTGCACCCGATATTGCCGGCCGCTGAGGGACACGTCCACGGCGGCGCGGGTATAGGCAGCCTGGGTGGCACCGGCAATATCGTTCCAGGTGATGGCGCCATCGCTGCTGGTCTGCCATTGATAACCACTGACCTCCCCGCTGACCTGGACACTGAAGTTCACGTCATCACCGGCCACCACCGTCTGGTCGGTGGGCTGGGAAACAATGCCGATGTTTTCCGGCGATCCGCCTGACCCGCCACCACTGCTGCAGGCGGTCATCAGGATGCCGAGAAATACCCCGGCAAGAACGAGGCCCCAGCCTCGCAACCACCCTCTCATTCGATTCATCGACTCACTCCTCTGCCTTCGTTGAGGAACTCATTCAGGAATACGCTGCACCGTGCAGATGATGTGCCCCTGGCAGCCCTTGCCGAGCCAAGTCAGCGCGGTCGCGACGGCTCAGAGGTTCGGACATCTCCGCAGCCCCGCGCTCACCTTCGACACCGGAATCGGCATGGTGAAACCATAGCGGGCGGGCGGCCTGGCAGGCTTCACCCGGTGATCACCAAACATTCACCGGGGGAACGTCGAGGCGCACGAGGTGCACCGGCCTGCTTGTTGAGGCACGAGGCGTGTTCCTAGAATGGACCCACGGCGCAACCATGGTGGAGCCGCCCGGCCCCAGGTCTGCACAGCGTCATCTGCTGCAGGTGATTCGTCCGGCTCATTGCCTATATTGACAAACATCAAGGAGGCCGCTTGACTGAGACATATCGTTACAAGTTTGGTGCCTGTGTCTTTGACGAGAAGCGGATGGAACTCTCCGTCGATGGCCAGGCCGCGGATATCCAGCGCAAGCCGCTGCAGGTATTGAATCTCTTGCTGCAACATGCCGGTGAGGTGGTTCGGCGGGAGGATTTCATCCTGCAGATCTGGCGCGGTCAGCCGACGGTGGACAACGTCCTGGCCAATGCCATCACCAAACTGCGCAACGCGCTGGGGCCGCTGCAGGCGGGGTGGATCGAAAACATTCCCCGGGTGGGTTATCGCCTGACCGGCAGCATTGAGAAGACCCTGGTCGGCGAGGTTCGCACGGCGGCGCTGGATTTGCAGCCCGGCGCGCCGGCACCGGGGCGCGAGGGTTTTCGGCTGGTGCGGCGGCTGGGGCAGTCACCGGACCATGATGTCTGGCTGGCTCGCCAGGCCAAGACCGCTGAATTGCGCGTGTACAAGTATCTGGCCAGCGACGGCAACCCGGCCTCCCTGCGCCGCGAGGTGACCATTTCGCGGGTGCTGCTCACGGCACTCGGCGGTCGCCGCGATCTGGTCCGGATTCTGGACTGGCACCTCGATGCCCCGCCCTGCTTCATCGAAAGTGAATATGCAGGCGACAACCTGCAGGACTGGGCGGTGGAGGACGGCCGGCTGGCGGCGCTGCCGCGGTCGCAGCGGCTGGAGATCTTCCTGCAGATGGCCGACGCCGTATCCGCCGCCCATGCGCTGACGGTGCTGCACAAGGACATCAAGCCCGCCAACATCCTCCTGTCGCCCAGCGACCAGCAGGCGGTGGGCTGGCAATGCCGGCTGGCCGATTTCGGCAGCGGCCGGTTGCTCGAACTTGCCCGCCTGGGCGAGCTGGGCGTGACGCCGTTGGGGCTGACGATGGCCGCCGGTGTCGGCAGCGACGCCGCGCGGGGCACGCTGCTGTATGCCGCCCCGGAGCTGCTGGCCGACGAGCCGGCCACGGTGCGCAGCGATGTGTACTCGCTGGGCGTGCTGCTGTACCAGCTGATCGTGGCCGACTTCGAGCGCGGCATGCACAGCGGCTGGGAGCGCGACATCGACGACGAGCTGCTGCGCGCCGACATCGCTCGCGCCACCGACGGCGATCCGGCACGGCGCTTCAACAGCGTGGGGGAATTGACCGATGCGCTGCGCCAGATGCCCGAACGCCACGCCGAGTCGGCACGGCTGGTCGGCGAGCGCGCCCAGCAGGCCGAACTGCGCGAGCGCCTGGCGCGCGTGCGGGCACGCCGGCCCTGGCTGGTGGCCGCCGTCGGCACCCTGCTGCTGGGGCTGGTCTCGACGACCTGGTTCTATGTCCGCGCCAGCGAGGCGCACGCGGAAACCGCCCGCCAGCTGGCCTCGGCCCAGGCGCTGAGCCGCTTCCTGAGCGAGGACCTGATCCGCGCGGGCAACCCGGCCTACACCGGCAAGCGCGACGTGAGCATGGCCGATGCGGTGATCAAGGCAGCGGGCCAAGTCGACACCCGGCTGGCCAAGGCCGACCCCGCAGCCCGCGCCGCGGTGCACGACGCCATGCGCCAGGCGCTGTTCTACCTCGGCAAGTACACGGACTCGGTCACATCGGGGGGACATGCGATCGCTGCCTGGGAGGGATCGGGGCGGAGCCACGAGGTAGCGCTGCCGAAGATCCGCGTCGACCAGGCCTATGTGCTCAGCACCTTGCAGCGCTTTCCCGAAGCCGAGCAACAACTGACCAAGGCCGAACAGGAGCTCAGCCAAATTGAGGCGCCTCCGCTGACGCTGCAATTGCGCCTGTGGACGCGGCGCTCGATGCTGTTGGCGCAGCAACAGCGCACTGCGCAGGCCTTCGATGCAGGCACCAAGGCGGTGAACTTGGCGCAGCGCCTGCTTGCCGGCCCGCTGGAAGAGGAGGACTTTTCACTGGCGATGGCGGCGATTCAGTTCCAGTCGGATACCGCGGGGAACAGTGAACGCTACGACGTGGCGCTCAGCCTCGCGCAAGAGCTGACCCAACGCACCGAGGCGCGTGTGGGTGCCGACCACCTGCGCAGTTGCTATGCGCGAACCCATCTGGCCAAGGCGCTCGGCGACGTTGGCCGGGTCGACGACGCCCTGCCGATCGCCGCTGCCGCAGCGCAATGCCTGCGCGAGAAAGTGGGACCGGACAGTGGGCAACTGGCATCGTCCCGGTATGTCCACGCCCAGCTGCTGTACAAGGCACAGCGCTTTGGCGAGGCTGCCAAGACCTTCCTTGATCTGTCGAACACCTACCGGGCGCTGCAGGGCGAGCGCTCACTCGGGGTGATCGTGACCCGCCACAACGCCGCGCTGTCCCTGCGCGACGGCGGGCAGCTTCAGGAAGCCGAGCGGTTGCTGGCTCAGACCATCGAGCTGGCGCGCCCGGACTTTGCGAACGACGCCCCGGTCGTACAGGGACTGAGGCTCTACCTGGCTGCGGCACGACTGGACCAGGGACGCAGCGATGGCGTGGCCGCGCTGCTCGACGGATTGACGGTGGAGGCGCTGCGTGAGGCGTCACCGGGCGAGGTCTGGGAAGCCGCTCTCCCCTTCGAACGAGGTCGCTACGCCCTGCTGCGCGGTGAGCCCGAGAGGGCAGCGCAGCAACTCCACAGCGCGAAGGCCTTCCTGACGGATCACCCGAACAACCGTCCCAATGCCAAACGGCTCGCCGAAGAAGTGAACCGCTGGCTCGACCGTCTGGGGAATTCCTCCTCCGACCGAGCGTCTCGCAACCCGGCTCGGCCCTGAACACCCTAGGAGCACAACACCATGCCCCCGTCCGCCCGTCCCCCGATCGCCTACACCACCGCCCTGCTCGCCCTCCTGAGCGGCTGCGGGCTGACGCCGCTGCAGATCAACCAGTCCAACGTCACCTCGGGGTCGGTGGACGCGGTGTGGCGCCTCACGCGCAGCGGTGCGGGCGGGCTGCAGGTGCAGGTGGAGGGCTACCGGGCCAAGTCCACGCAGCACCTGGATGAGAACACCTCGGTGTTCACCAGCGAGCAGACGACGCTGACGGGCCCGCTGGACCTCCGCAACAGTGCGACGGTGCAGCGTGCCTTCCTGGGCTACAACCACCAGCTGTTTGCGGACCAGCCAGTGCGCCTGCAGTGGTTTGCCGGCATCGGCTGGGCGAAGGCGAGGTGGGACAGCGTCCCCCAGGCGCAGCCGCCGCAGACCTACCGCGGGACCGTCTCCGGCTCGGGTCCGGCGGGGGGCGTGCTGGCGGCCTGGCAGGTCACGCCGCTGCTGGCGCTGGAGGCTGCGGCCTTCGGGGGGGTGAGCGGACTGGTGACGGACACACCCTCCTCGATCGACTGGGCGCAGACCGAGCTGGGGCTGGCGTTCACCTTCGCGGCACCGGTGCGCCTGCGCCTGGGCTGGGCCAGCCGCTCGCTGCGCGCCTCCACGCCGGACAGCTGGCAGTCCGACCTCACGGCGGACACACGCGGCCCGTACGTCAGGCTGGCGTTCGAGTTCCGGTAAGCGATGCTACGACCCGGAGAGACAGCGCCACTATGGACCGCAGCGATCTTGCTGATCGATGTATATTGATGATGTTGATATCAACATCAGGAGCGAAATATGCCACTGCAGATCGCTAACCCGACCGTGGTCGACAAGGTTGAGCAGCTCGCCCGGCTGACCGGATTGAACAAGACAGCAGCCGTCGAACGCGCCGTGGATGCGCTGATGCAGGCGTTGTCCCAGCCACAGTCGACCGGCGCCGCACCGGCGCAGCGCCTGGGCGCGCTGCTGGCGCAGCTGGATCGCATCCCGGACCGCCCAGACGCACATGACCCACTGGTCTGGGACGAACACGGCCTGCCGGCATGATCGTCGTCGATACCTCGGCCCTGGTGGCCATCGCGTTCAGCGAACCTGAGCGCGCCGTGTTCACCGAGCGGATATTGAGCACCGACCGCGTGCTGATCAGCACCGTGAGCGCACTGGAGACCCGCATGGTGGTCCATGGCCGTCGCGGCGAGCGCGCTGTGCTGCTGGTCGATGAGCTGTTGCGCTTGCCGATGTTCGAGATCGTCGCCGCCGGCAAGGAGGAGATGGACTGCGCCTACGCCGCGTTCATCACCTACGGCAGGGGCAGCGGGCACCCCGCCGGGCTGAACTTTGGCGACGTGTTCAGCTATGCACTCGCCAAGGTGCGCGGTCTGCCGCTGCTGTTCAAGGGGAACGATTTCGCGCAGACCGATCTCGTGCCCGCCTGGCTCCCAGACTGAGGTTCGGCCTCAGGCCAGCCCGCCCAGCACCGCCTCATCCAGCGTCACGCTGACCGGGCAGTGGTCGCTGCCCATGACGTCGGCATGGATGGCGGCGTCCACCACCGCTGCGCGCAGCGCCGGGGAGACGAGGACGTAGTCGATTCTCCAGCCGACGTTCTTCTCGCGCGCGTTGCTGCGGATGCTCCACCAGCTGTAGTGGCCGTTGCCCTGCTTGAACAGGCGCAGGGTGTCGATGAAGCCGGCGTCGACGAAGTGCTGGAAGCCCTCGCGCTCCTCGTCGGTGAAGCCCTTCTTGCCGCGATTGGGCCGCGGGTGGGCGAGGTCGAGCTCGGTGTGGGCCACGTTGAGATCGCCGCAGAACACCACGGGCTTGGTCTGCTGCAGCTCCAGGCACCAGGCGAGGAAGGCCGGGTCCCAGTGCTGGTGGCGCAGCGGCAGGCGGCTGAGGTCGTCCTTGGCGTTGGGGGTGTAGACGCTCACCACGTAGAAACGCTCGAACTCGGCGGTGACGATGCGGCCCTCGTCGTTCGCGTCGCGGGCCTCGCTGTCGGTGAACTGCCAGCGCCGGGCGAACGCCTCAGGGTAGCCGTAGCTCACCGACAGCGGCTGCTCGCGGCTGAAGATGGCGGTGCCGGAGTAGCCCTTCTTGGTGGCCGAGTTCCAGAACTCGTGGTAGCCGGGCAGGTCGATCTCGACCTGCCCGCGCTCGGCCTTGGTTTCCTGCAGGCAGAGGATGTCGGGCTGGTGGGCCTCGATGAAGGGCGTGAACAGGCCCTTCTTGATGACGGCGCGGATGCCGTTGACGTTCCAGGAGTAGATCTTGGTCATGGCGCCGATTGTGCGCAGAACCTGCGCAGGTTGTGCGCAGGATTGCTCCGGTGGCGATCAGTGGGCGCCGCCCGCATCCCCCGCCACGCCGCCGCGCACCGCAGGCCGCCGGGTGAACCAGACCAACCCGATCAGGCCGAGGAAGATCCAGGCCGAGGCGAGGAAGATGTCGTCGGCCGCGCGGGTGTAGGCCTGCTGGTCGATCAGCCGGGTGACCTGGGCCAGCGCCTGCTGCTGTGACAGGCCGCTGCCCGTCAGCCCCGCCAGCGCCTGCTGGAAGGTGGCGTTGCCGGCGTGCAGCTGCTCGGCCAGGTGGGCATGGTGCATCGCCGCGCGGCTCTCCCACAGCGTGGTGGCCACCGAGGTGCCCATCGCGCCGGCGGTGATGCGCAGGAAGTTGGACAGGCCCGCCGCCGCCGGGATGCGGTCGGGCGTCAGGCCCGACAGCGTCAGCATGTTCAGCGGGATGAAGAAGAACGCCAGCGCCGCGCCCTGCAGGAGGGTGGGGACCAGGATGGTGCCGAAGTCGGCCTGCACGGTGAACTGCGAGCGCAGCCACAGCACCAGCGCAAACACGATGAAGGCGCCGGTGACCATGCGGCGCGGGTCCCACACCGACACCTTGCGGCCCACCAGCGGCGTCAGCACGATGGCCAGCAGGCCCACCGGCGCCATCGCCATGCCGGCCTGGGTGGCGTTGTAGCCCATGAATTGCTGCAGCCACAGCGGCAGCAGCACCACGTTGCCGAAGAACAGCCCGTAGGCCACCGAGATGCTCAGCGAGCCGACCAGGAAGTTGCGCCGCGCGAACAGGCGCAGGTCGACCACCGGGTGGTCATCGGTCAGCTCCCAGATCACCAGCAGCACCAGCGCCACCGCCGCGGCCAGCGCCAGCACGACGATCTGGTCGGAGGCGAACCAGTCCAGCTCCTTGCCCTTGTCGAGCATCAGTTGCAGCGAGCCCACGCCCACCACCAGCAGGGCGAGGCCGAGGCTGTCGATCGGCACGTTGTGGGTGGGCGTCTCGCGGTGGCGGTACAGCGCCCAGGCCAGCAGCGCCGCGCCGATGCCCACCGGCACGTTGATGTAGAAGATCCAGGGCCAGGCGAAGTTGTCGGTGATCCAGCCGCCCAGCAGCGGCCCGACCACCGGCGCGACCAGCGTGGTCATGCCCCACATCGCCATCGCCATGCCGGCCTTGGCGGGCGGGTAGCTCGACAGCAGCAGGGTCTGCGACAGCGGGATCATCGGCCCGGCCACCAGCCCCTGCAGCACGCGGAAGGCCACCAGCCACTCCAGGCTGTGGGCGAAACCGCAGAGCCAGGACGCCAGCACGAACAGCCACACGCTGGCGACGAACAGCCGCACCGCGCCGAAGCGCCGCGTCAGCCAGCCGGTCAGCGGCACCGAGATCGCGTTGGCCACGCCGAAGCTGGTGATCACCCAGGTGCCCTGGTTGGGGCTCACGCCCAGGTCGCCCGCGATCGCCGGCAGCGAGACGTTCGCGATCGACGAGTCCAGCACGTTCATGAAGGTCGCCAGCGACAGCGCCAGCGTGCCCAGCACCAGGGCGGAGCCCGTCAGCGGGGCGGGCGCTGCACGCGCTCCAGACGACGCCGGTGCCGGAGCCGGTGGGCTGCCGGCGTCAGGCGCGGTGATCGCCTCAGCCATGGCGGGCTGCCTTGGCGGCGGCCACCGGCTTGGGCTGGGCGCCCAGATGGGCGGCGATGATGCGCTGCACCGCCGCTTCAGCGGCCTGCTCGGGCGCATCGAACACCTTGGTGCTGGCCAGCGGCTGGCTGCGCGGGGCGTCGGCGAGCATCTTGCCGTCCTGCTTCGAGACGTCCACCGTGGCCTCCATCGACAGGCCCACGCGCAGTGGGTGCGCCGCCAGCTCCTTGGGGTCGAGGCGGATGCGCACCGGCACGCGCTGCACGATCTTGATCCAGTTGCCGGTGGCGTTCTGCGCCGGCAGCAGCGCAAAGGCCGCCCCGGTGCCGGCACCCAGGCCGGCCACGGTGCCGTGGTAGACCACCTTCTTGCCGTAGACGTCCGCCGTCAGCTCGGCGCTCTGGCCGATGCGCAGGCGCTGCAGCTGGCCCTCCTTGAAGTTGGCGTCCACCCAGACCTGGCCGAGCGCCACCACGGCCATCAGCGGCGCGCCGGGCTGCACGCGCTGGCCGACCTGCACGCTGCGGCGGGCGATGTAGCCGTCCAGCGGCGCCGGCAGCGCAGCACGGGTCAGCGCGAGGTGGGTCTCGCGCACGCGGGCCGCGGCCCGCTGCACGTTAGGGTGACCGGCCACGTCGGTGCCTTCGGTCAGCGCCGCGCCGGCCAGCTGCTGCTCCTGCGCCGCGGCCAGGGCCGACTGGGCCGCCGCCAGTGCGCTGCGCGCACCGTCGAGCTGGGCCTGGCTGTGCTTGAACTCCTCCTGGCCGACCGCGCCGCTGGCCAGCAGCGGCTGGCGGCGCGCCACGTCGTCCTGCAGGCGCTTCAGGTCGGCCTGCATGCGCTCCACCTCCGCCACGCGCAGCTTGACCTGCGCCTGCAGTCCGGCGCGGTTGGCGTAGAGGGTGCGTGCCTCGCGCACCGCCTGGGCCAGCTGGGCCTCGGCCTGCTGCAGCGCGATGCGCGCATCGGCCGCATCCAGGCTCACCAGTGGCTGGCCGGCGCGGACGAAGTCGGTGTCATCGGCGTGGATGGCCGTCACCGTGCCGGCCACCTGCGGGGTGATCTGCACCACGTCGGCCTGCACGTAGGCGTTGTCGGTGCTCTCCCGCGGCGTGGCGAACAGCGCCCAGGCGGCGTAACCCGCGGCGCTCAGGACGAGGACGGTGCCGACCACGCCCAGCGCCTTGCGGCGGCGGGCCTGGGCAGAGAAATCGGCGGTGGCGGGGGAAGTCGGAGTGGACATGGGAGCGGATTCGGGTTCGAAGGTGTTCGGTTCGGGGTCGCCGGCAGCGCGCGCCGGTCAGCGGGCTGCAGCGACAGGGGTCGCCGTGGCGCTGGCAGTAGTGCTGGCAGTAGTGCTGGCAGTAGCGCTGGCTGAGGCGGTGGCCGCGACCGGGTCGGCCCAGCCGCCGCCCAGCGCCTTCATCAGTGCGGCCTGCGTGTCGAGCTGGCGCGCGGCCAGGTCCACCGCCAGGCGGCGCTGCGCCAGCAGCTGGCTCTCGGCGTTGAGCACCACCAGGTAGTTGCCCAGCCCGGCGCGGTAGCGCTGCTGCGCCAGCCCGTAGGCGGCCTCCACCCCGGCCTGGGCCTGGGCCTGCCCGGTACGCTGGCGCTGCAGCGAGGCCTGCGAGGCCAGCGCATCGGCGGCCTCGCGCACCGCGTCGAGCACGGTCTGGTTGTATTGGGCGATCGCGGCGTCGCGCTCGGCGGCCCGCCCCTGCAGCTGCGCGCGCAGCTGGCCGCCCTCGAAGATCGGCAGGCGCAGCGCCGGGCCGGCGCCGAGCGTGCGGCTGTCGAAGTCCAAAAAGCGATCCAGCCCGAGCGAGCTGAGCCCGACGAAGGCCGACAGGCGCACATCCGGGTAGAAGCGCGTGCGCGCCTGCACCACCTCCTGGCTGGCGGCCTCGACGCGCCAGCGCGCGGCCACCACGTCCGGGCGGCGGCCGAGCAGGTCGGCGCCCAGGCCCTCCGGCACCGGCGCGGCCCGCAGCGCGTCCAGCCGCGGCGCCAGCGCGTCGAGGGCCTGCGGCGCCTGGCCCGACAGCGCGGCCAGCTGGTGGCGCTGCAGGCGGATCTGCTCGTCCAGTGCCTCCAGCGTCACGCGGGCATCGGGCAACGCCGCCTCGCCCTGGCGCTGCTCGACCTGGGTGTCCAGGCCGGCGGCCACGCGCTGGCGGATCAGGGCGAGCATCTCCTCACGCTGCGCCAGGGCACGCTGGGCCACCTCGCGCTGGGCCAACAGCCGGGCCAGCGCGACCCAGCCGCGCACCACCTGGGTGGCCAGCGCATTGCGCACGGCGGCCACCTCGGCGCGCGCGGCGCGCTCGCCGCCCAGGGCCGCGGCCAGCGCGGCCTGGCGCCGGCCCCACAGGTCCAGCTCCCAGCCCAGGCCGAGCGTCAGGTTGGCGCTGTCCCAGGTGTGGCCGGCAATTGGCGCGGGGACCATGCCGTTCTTGGTGTAGTGCTGGCGGGTGGCGTCGGCGTTCAGGGCGACCTGCGGGCCGTCCTCGCCGCGCACGGCACCGATCACCGCACCAGCGCGTTCAAGCCGGGCCTGCGCCAGGCGCAGCGTGGGCTGGCCAGCCAGCGTGCGCTCGACCAGCGCATCCAGCCCGGTATCGCCCCAGGCCTGCCACCAGGCGACGGCCACCGCGGGGCTGGCGGCATCGGCCAGGCCAAGGTCGGCGGGTGCGGCCAGCGCGGCGGGGGCACGCTGCACGCCCGGCGAGGCGCAGGCGGCCAGCAGGAGGGCGAGCAGGGCCGGCACGGCGACCTTTGTGGCGGCCTTCTTGGCGGCCTTCGTGGCGGCGCGGGCCCGGTGGGGACGAGTGGCAGCCCGCTGGCCCGGTGCGGTGAGGGAGGAAGAGGGCATCAGAGTCATGGCGCGTCGGAAGAGAGGGGCAGCACGGAGGCCGGCGCCGCAGCGCAGCAGCCGGGGTCACGCAGGGCCTCGGCGTTGGCCGCCAGGCGCTGCAGCAGCTCGACCAGGGTCTGCCACTCGGCCTCGCTGAAGCCGGTCAGGTGGCGGTTCAGCACATCGGCCAGCACGCCGGGCACCACCTCGGCCTGGCGCCGGCCCTCGTCGGTGAGCTCGACCAGCACGACGCGGCGGTCCGTCAGCGAGCGCACGCGCCGCACCAGCGCCTTGGCCTCCAGGCGGTCGAGCGCCCGGGTGACCGCGGCCGGGTCGAGCTGCAGCTCGCGCGCCAGCGTGGCCACCGGGCTCGGGCCGGAGCGGGTGAGCTTGTACAGCGGCAGCCACTGCGCGTGCGTGAGGTCGTGCTGCACCAAGTGGCGGTCTACCTGGGCGGCGATGGAGGTGAGCGCACGCCGCATCAGGTAGCCGATGCTCTGCTCGGGGCGCAGCGTGTCCGGCTGGTAGAACGAGCACGCGGACGAGCCGGCAGGCGGCGACGGGTCGGAGGAAGGGGTCGGAACAGGGTCCATCGGTCGGATAATAATTGATCAGTCAATGAATGCTCAGACAAACATTGAATAGGCTCATAATTTCCTGGGAGTTTCCGGGCGGCAGTGATCCGGTCACGGCGGCTGCCTACACTCGCGCCCCATGGCATCCACCTCCTCGACGCTGGCCTCGACCCTGAGCGCCGCCGGCTCCGACCCCGCACCCGGGCGGCGCCCGGTGCGCTCGCTCAGCGGGCTGTTCCCCTTCCTGCGGCCCTACCGCGGCGTGATCGTGCTGGCCGGGCTGTTCCTGGTGCTGGCGGCGCTGGCCACGCTGGTGTTCCCGCTGGCGCTGCGCGCGCTGATCGACGAGGGCCTGGTCGCCACCGACCCCGGCGCGCGGGTGATGGCGCTGCGCGGGCACTTCCTGGCGCTGTTCGCGGTGGGGGCGGCGCTGGGCGTGTTCTCGGCGGCGCGCTTCTACGTGGTGAGCTGGCTGGGCGAGCGCGTCACCGCCGACCTGCGCAACGCCGTCTACGGCCACGTGGTGCAGCAAAGCCCCGAGTTCTTCGAGACCACCCGCAGCGGCGAGGTGCTCTCGCGCCTGACCACCGACACCACGCTGGTGCAGACCGTCGTCGGCTCCAGCCTGAGCATGGGCCTGCGCAACGCGGTGATGGGCCTGGGCGCGCTGGTGATGCTGGTGATCACCAACCCGACGGTGATGACGCAGGTGCTGGGCATCCTGGTGCTGGTGGTGCTGCCCAGCCTGTTCATCGGGCGGCGCGTGCGCAAGCTCAGCCGCGCCAGCCAGGACCGCGTGGCCGACTCCAGCGCGATCGCCGCCGAGGTGCTCAACGCCATCCCCGTGGTGCAGAGCTACACCCAGGAGCGGCGTGAGGCGCAGCGCTTCGCCGCGTCGACCGAGCACGCCTTCGAGACCGCCCGGCGGCGCACGCGGGTGCGCGCCTTCCTGGTCGCCTTCATCATCAGCGCCACCTTCGGCGCGCTGCTCTGGGGCCTGTACCAGGGCACCCAGGCGGTGATCCACGGCGAGATCAGCGCCGGCCACCTGGGCCAGACGGTCGTCTACGTCATCCTGCTGGTCAGCAGCGTGGCGGTCCTGTCGGAGGTCTACGGCGACCTGCTGCGCGCCGCCGGCGCCACCGAGCGGCTGATGGAGCTGCTCGCCAGCCGCTCGCCGGTGGCCGAGCCGGCCGCGCCGGTGGCGCTGCCGCCGGTGCGCGGCGGCTCGGCGCTGCGGCTGGCGGGGGTGCGCTTCCACTACCCGAGCCGCCCGGACCGCGCCGCGCTGGACGACATCGACCTGACGGTGCGCCCCGGCGAGACGGTGGCGCTGGTGGGCCCCAGCGGCGCGGGCAAGAGCACCGTGTTCCAGCTGCTGCTGCGCTTCTACGACGCGCAGGCCGGCGCGATCGAGCTCGACGGCGTGCCGGTGGGCGCGACCTCGCTGGCCGCGCTGCGCCAGCGCATCGGCATCGTGCCGCAGGACAGCACGATCTTCTCCGCCGATGCGATGGAGAACATCCGCTACGGCCGGCCCGACGCCAGCGACGACGAAGTGGTCGCGGCCGCCCGCGCCGCCTTCGCGCACGACTTCCTCAGCGCGCTGCCGCAGGGCTACCGCACCTTCCTCGGCGAGCGCGGCGTGCGCCTGTCGGGCGGGCAGCGCCAGCGCATCGCCATCGCCCGCGCGATGCTGAAGAACCCGCCGCTGCTGCTGCTCGACGAGGCCACCAGCGCACTGGACGCCGAGAGCGAGCGCATGGTGCAGGCCGCGCTGGAGGCGGCGATGGCCGGGCGCACGACGCTGGTGATCGCCCACCGCCTGGCCACGGTGCAGCGCGCCGACCGCATCGTGGTGCTGGATCAGGGCCGCATCGTCGAGCAGGGCACCCACGCCGACCTGGTGGCGCGCGGCGGGCTGTACGCCCGTCTGGCCGCCATGCAGTTCGACGTGCCGCAGCTACAGCCGGACGCCAGCTCGGCCGATAGGTAACAGAGGAGGCGGCCGCCGGTGTATCGTTGTTGGCCAGCATCCTTCCCAGACCGATGAGCGCTCCCCACCTCGACCAGCAGATCGACGCCCGCCGCGAGCCACGCTATACCGTGGCCTGGCGTGCGCGCATCGAGCTGCCCGACGGCCGCCAGTACGACGCCAAGGTGCGCGACATCTCTGAGAACGGCATCGGCCTGCAGTCCGACTACTGCGCGCAGGCCCGCAGCAACCTGCAGCTGACCCTGGGCGTGCCGGACCTGGAAGACCCCACCCACGTGCTGGCGGTGCCGGCCACGCTCAAGGTGATGTTCGTCGTCATGCAGGGCCACGACTTCCGCATCGGCGGCGTGTGGGCCAACATCGGCCCGCAAGCGCAGCACTTCCTGCACCAGTGGGTGCGCCGGCTGCGCCTGGGAGCCTGATTCGCGTTGCATCAAGGCCGGTCGCCGGGACACTGCCGGGGTCGGGCAACGCTGACCTGCATCAAGGGCACAGCCCCCTTCAAGCCCATACTGGTTCACGTATCGTGAATCACGCGGACGGGCAACATGAGCAGCTCTCCGGTCGTGCGCGAGGGCTTCCGCGCCGACTTTCGCAGGGTCTTCGTCGATCCCTGGTCCCCCTATCTCGGCGCGGTACTGCTGGTCATGGTGGTGCTCGGGCTGATGGTCAACGGGGCCATCTGGGGTGTCTTCGGTGGCGTCAAGTACTGGGGTGACCGGATCAACGCCCTGCTCGGGCTCGGGCCACTGCTGGGCCTGCCTGGGGAGTTCGACGGGTTCCTGACCCACCGCATGTCGTTGATGAACACGGCGCTGGTGCTCGGCGCCTTCGCGGCCGCGCTGCTGTCTGCCCAGTTCCGGCCGCAGCGTGCTCCCAGACTCGAATACGTCTGGGCGGTGCTGGGCGGCGGCCTGATGGGCATTGGCGCCGCACTCGCCGGTGGCTGCACGACCGGCGGGTTCTTCAACCCGGTGATGTACGCCTCTCCCGCCGGTTGGGTGATGGGCATCGGACTGCTGGCGGGCGCAGCCCTCGGCATGAAGCTGCTTCTCTGGGCGATCGAGCACATCGAATGGGGCACGGCACCCCCACAGGCCACGTCCCTGTCGGCCGGCACGGTGCGGGCCATGCCCTGGTTCGGCATCGCCGTGGTGGCGGGTGTGCTGGCCTGGGCGGTTGGCTGGTACCAGAGCGGCGATGCGGCTCTGGTGACGCGCGCCGCCATCGTGCTGGGTGGCTTCGCGATCGGGTTCGTGCTGCATCGTTCGCGCCTGTGCTTTGCGCGGGCCTTCCGGGAACCCTTCGTGACCGCCGAGGGCGAGATGACCAAGGCCGTGATCCTGGCCCTGGCGATTGCGATGCCGATGGCGGCCTTGCTGTTCCACAAGAAGGTGATCGACCCCTACCTGGCCATCCCCGCCACGTTCTGGGTGGGTTCGCTGCTGGGCGGCCTGATCTTCGGCATCGGCATGGTCTTTGGCGGCGGCTGTGCGTCGGGTTCGCTCTGGCGCATGGGGGAGGGGCACGTCAAGCTGTGGGTGACGCTGCTGTCCTTCGCCTGGATCGGCTCGATCGCGAGCGCATTGTTCAAGAAGGCCGGCTGGACGGCGATCGACGAGACCAACCTGGAAACCTTCGAGGTCACCGGGGTGGGCTTCCAGGCCTACTGGCCCGATCTGATCGGAGGTTGGGGGCCGACGTTGCTCGTCGGAGCACTCGCCCTGGCGGTCTGGTACGGCCTCGTTCGATACAACGAATCCACGGAGCGATTCACGCTGCTGTGAGCGAGTCAACGGGCTCGCCCGGTCCTGGCCGGCAGGCGAACTGAACGGCCGGCAGGCGGGTGGGCACACCCATCTGGTTCGAGGAGAAACCCATGAAGTTGGCATCCATCAGACTGCATTCGCTGCCGCCGGGACGGGGCTACCAGGCCCTCGTGTCGACCGCCCTGCTCACACTGGCCTTCCTGCCGGGCTGCGCCTGGAGCGCAGCTGCCGCGGCCGGCCAGCCCAGGGAAGGCTGGTACCCGCGCCTCATCGAGTTTGCACAGGTGCGCGAGAACGTCGACATCCCACCGAAGAAGGGTGTGCTGCTGGTCGACTCGCGACCCGCGGCTCGGCAGTTCGACCCGGGCCACATCCCCGGCGCGATCAACATCCCGGACACGCAGTTCGAGAAGCTCGTGCAGAAGCTGCCGGAGGACAGGGCCACGCAGCTGATCTTCTACTGCGGCGGGCTGGAATGCATGCTCAGTCACAACTCGGCCTTCAAGGCCGAGAAGCTGGGCTATTCGCAGATCCGCGTCTACGCGGCCGGCATGCCCGACTGGAAGGCCAACGGCGGCACCGTGGCGATCTCGATGGCACAGGTCAGGAAGCTGATCGAGGAAAAGGCCGCCCACACCCTGATCGACGCCCGGCCGAAGCGGGTGGCCGACAAGGGCATGATCCCCACGGCCATCAACATCCCGGACACGGAGTTCGACAGGAACGTCGACAAGCTGCCCGCCGACAAGTCGACGCTGCTGGTCTATTACTGCGGCGGCCTGGAATGCGTGCTGTCCGAGAAGTCGGCCGACAAGGCACGCAAGCTGGGCTACACCAATGTCGTGACCTATCCCGAGGGCTACCCCGAATGGGAGAAGGCCCACGGCGCAGCGGTAGCCGGACCGTCCGCAGCCGCCATGGGCGGTGCAGCCCCGGCGGCCACCGCTGCAACGCTGCAACCGGGCAAGGAGAAGGGCTCGGTGAGCGTGGCATCGTTCCAGCAGGTCTGGCGTGAGGCGCCGACGTCGCTCATGCTCGTGGACGTGCGAGACCCGAAGGAATTTGCGGCGGGTGCCGCCAGGGGATCGGTCAACCTCCCGATCAACGACCTCGAGAAGAAGGCCGACAGCCTGCCGGCCGACAAGCCGGTGGTGTTCATCTGCGGGACGGGCGCGCGTTCCGGCGAGGCCTATGACCTGGTCAAGATGCTGCGCCCGCAGTTGAAGGCCTTCTTCCTGGACGCCGACACGAAGTTCGCCGCCGACGGCAGCGTCACGATCAGCGAGAAGAAGTGACCCCGGGCCCGCCCGGCATGCATCGCACAGGAGTGTCCAGATGAACCACCGCCCCACCACCGCAGCAGCAGCCGCCGCCGCGCTCGTCGCACTGCTGGCCCTGCCGATCACCCTCCAGGCCTACGAGGCCGACTGGAAGCGCGGTCGCATCTACTACCGCAGCGTCTGCACATCCTGCCACGTGACGCTGCCCGTCGGCTCGATCGCACCGAGCACCCGGCTCAAGGCCGGTTGGACGGCCTATCTCGCCGCCGACAAGCACGCCAAGGGCAAGGACACGGTCAGCCAGTACTGGAGCAAGGCCTACCGGACCAGCATCAAGGCCGGCAACAAGGCGGCCGAGAAATTCATCGACGTGCCGGACCAGGAGCTTCAGGAGGATCTGCGGGCCTTCCTGATGAAGGGCGCCAAGGACGGCGACGCGCCCGCCAGCTGCAACTGAGGCACAGCGACGGCGCGACGGCGGACCGCTGAACGTGGCTGACCAGGTGCCGGCAGAGGCCGGACCTGGCCTCCTACAATGCGACCCCTCCCGCCCATGGCCGCCTGTGCGGCCGCATCAGCACGTCATGTCCGAGCCATCCGCCACGCGCCCCGTGCGCTCCCAGTACGAGGACTTCCTGCGCCATGTCTGGATGCACGGCGTGGCCAAGGGCGACCGCACCGGCACCGGCACGCGCAGCGTGTTCGGCCACCAGATGCGCTTCGACCTGAATGAAGGCTTCCCGCTGGTGACGACCAAGAAGGTCTTCCTCAAGGCCATCATCGTCGAGCTGCTGTGGTTCCTGCAGGGCGGGCGCAACGTGAAGTGGCTGCAGGAGCGCGGCTGCACCATCTGGGACGAATGGGCCCGCGCGGACGGTGACCTCGGCCCGGTCTACGGCGTGCAGTGGCGCAACTGGCCGACGCCGGACGGCGGCCACATCGACCAGATCAGCGAGGTGGTGAAGCAGCTGCGGACCAACCCCGACTCGCGCCGCATCATCGTCAGCGCCTGGAACGTGGCCGACTTGGACCAGATGGCGCTGATGCCCTGCCACGCCTTCTTCCAGTTCTACGTCACCCCCGCCACCGCACCTGCCGGACAACCAGGCGGGCGTGGCAGGCTGAGCTGCCAGCTGTATCAGCGCAGCGCGGATATCTTCCTGGGCGTGCCCTTCAACATCGCCAGCTACGCGCTGCTCACCCACATGCTGGCGCAGCAGTGCGACCTGGACCTGGGCGACTTCATCTGGACCGGCGGCGACTGCCACATCTACGACAACCACCACGAGCAGGTGGTGACGCAGCTGGCGCGCGAGCCGCTGCCCTACCCCACGCTGCAGATCCGGCGCCGGCCGGCGTCGATCTTCAACTACGTCTACGAGGACTTCGAGCTGCTCGACTACCGCCACCACCCCGCCATCAAGGCGCCGGTGGCGGTCTGACCGGCCGATCTGCGGTCACAGGTCGCACCCATGCTGCAACGCCGCCAGCTCGGCATGCTGGTGCTGCTCACGCTGATGTGGGGCACCAACTGGCCGATGATGAAGTTCTCGCTGCGCGAGCTCACGCCGCTGTGGTTCCGCGCCCTCACGATGGGCGGTGGCGCCCTCGCGCTGGCGCTGTACTTCTCCTGGCGTGGCCAGAGCCTGCGCCTGCCGCGCAGCGAGTGGACGCGGGTGCTCTGGCTGGCGCTGCCCAACATCATCGGCTGGCACTTCTTCTCCATCCTGGGGTTGAAGGAGCTGGCCTCCGGGCGGGCGTCGATCCTCGGCTTCACGATGCCGGTGTGGACGGTGCTGATCGGCGTGCTGCTGGGCATGGAGCGGCTGGGCCCGCGGGTGCTGCTGTCGCTGGTGGCGGCCATCGCTGCGGTGGGGCTGCTGTCCTTCCATGAACTGAGCCGCCTGGCCGGACGTCCGCTGGGCGTGGCCTGGATGCAGCTGGCCGCGCTCGGCTGGGCCGCCGGCACGGTGATGATGCGCCGCACCCGCAGCACCCTGCCCACCGAGGTGGTGACGGTGTGGATGCTGGTCTTCGGCGCGCTGTTCTTCTGGATCGCCGCGCCGCTGGCCGAACCGGTGCCGGACGTGACGCGCTTCTCGCCCGCCATGTGGGGCTCGCTGGTCTGGGGCGTGTTCCTGAACTACGGCTACGCCCAGGTGCTCTGGTTCAGCCTGGCACGCAACCTGCCGCCCAGCGCCAGCGCCTTCTCGATCATGGCGGTGCCGCTGGTGGGCATCGCCACGGCCACCGCCATCGTCGGCGAGGTGCCGCACCTGAACGACTGGCTGGCCGCCGCCTGCATCATGACCGCCATCGCCAGCGCCCTGATCCGCCGTGCGCCTCCCGCTCCGGTCCCCGCCCCTGCGCCGGCCCCGGCGCCACAGGACCGCCAGCCATGACCCGGACCCGGACCCGCCTCATCCTGATCGCCGCCGTCGCGCGCGGCGGCGCCATCGGCCGCGGCAACGCCCTGCCCTGGCACCTGCCCGAGGACCTGAAGCACTTCCGCACCAGCACCCAGGGCGCGCCGGTGATCATGGGGCGGCGCACCTGGGAGTCGCTACCGCCGCGCTTTCGGCCCCTGCCAGGGCGCACGAACATCGTCGTCACCCGCGATGCCGCCTGGCAGGCCGAGGGCGCCCTGCGTGCGGGCAACCTGGAGGACGCGCGCGCCGCGGCGGGTCCGGCGCCACGCGCCTTCGTGATCGGCGGCGGCGAGCTCTACCGTGCCGCGCTGCCGCTGGCCGACGAGCTGCTGCTGACCGAGCTGGACCTGGACGTGCCCGATGCGGACGTGTTCTTCCCGGACTGGCGCACCGCCGGATTCGAGGAAGTCACACGCGAACGGCATCATGCGGCCCCGCCGAATCGCTTCGACTTCGCCTTCGTCACCTACCGACGCAACCCCTCCAACGCCCCGCAAGGAATCTGAGCATGTCCGGACACGGCTTTCACGTCCACGGCCCCCACGACCACGAACTGGAGCACGCCGCACACCACGCGGACAAGGACCGCTTCGCCGGCACCATCGCGGTGATGACCGCGATCCTGGCCACCATCGGCGCGCTGTTCTCCTACATGGGCGGCGCCACCCAGGCCAACGCCGGGCTGTACAAGAACAACGCCGCGATCAAGAAGACCGAGGCCTCCAACCAGTGGAACTACTACCAGGCCAAGAGCGGCAAGCAGAACCTGGCCGAGCTGGCACTGGTGCTGGTGACCGAGGACAAGAAGGAGCAGTACAAGTCCGAGATCGAGCGCTACAAGAAGGAAAAGGGCGAGATCAAGGCCGCCGCCGACAAGCTCGAAGCCGAAGCCAAGGACTGGGACAAGCAGAGTGACGACCAGATGCACCTGCACCACCGCTGGGCGCAGGCCACCACCGCGCTGCAGATCTCGATCGCCATGGCCGCCATGGCCCTGCTGACCCGCCGCAAGTGGCTGGAGTGGGGCATGTTCGGCCTGGCCGGCATCGGCATTGCGCTGGGTGGCGCGGCGCTGATGCACATCTGAGCCCCGCTCATACTGGCGGGGAGGGTCCGAGCCGTCCCGGTCAGCGCCCCAGCGGCGCCACGCCGAACAGCCAGGCGTGGGCCCAGAACGCCAACACCGCCCAGGCCAGCGTGCCGATGACCAGGGCAACCAGGTCCTTGGCGCCGTTGCCCGGCGCGTAGGGGGTGCCGGCAGCCCGGTCGCGCCCACGGGCGCTGCGGAAATCCAGCACCGCCCAGAGCAGGAAGCTGCCGAACAGCAGCAGGTCCGCCAGCCGCCCGTTGGCCAGCAGGTGCGCCGCGGCCCAGAGCTTGACTCCCAGCAGCATCGGGTGGTGCAGCTTCGCCTTGATGCGCGTGCCCGGCACGTAGGCCGCCACCAACAGGATGAAGGCCGGCCACACCAGCAGCACGGCGAGGTGGCGGGTCCACAGCGGTGGCAACCAGAGATCGACCGGCGCGGTGCGGGCCTGCGCATAGCCCCAGACGATCAGCCCCAGCCCGAGCGCACTGGCCAGCGAGTAGCGCCCCTTCCAGGGGTTCTCGCCGAGCCGGGCGATCTGCCGCTCCCGCCAGTCAGGCGCAACGATGCGCACGGAATGCGCCCCCAGGAAGATCGCCAAGCCCAGGACCAAGGCCACCATGCCCGCCATACGGTCACCTCTCGTGACAAACCATCGATGGGCGCAGTATCGGGGAAGTCGGCCTGCCCAGCCGGCCGCGGGCCTCAGTTCACCCGGATCGAGCTCAGCTCCTCGCCCGCCGGGTCGGTGACGTGCACCGCGCAGGCGATGCAGGGATCGAAGCTATGGATGGTGCGCTGGATCTCCAGCGGCTGCTTGGGGTCGTGCAGCTGGTGGCGGTCCATCAGCGCCGCCTCGTAGGCGCCCGGCTGGCCGGTGGCATCGCGCGGGCCGGCGTTCCAGGTGCTGGGCACCACCGCCTGGTAGTTGGCGATCTTCTGGTCGCGGATGACGATGTAGTGCGCCAGTGCGCCGCGCGGCGCCTCCATGAAGCCCACACCCTTCGCCTCGGCGGGCCAAGTCTTCGGATCCCACAGCGCGGTGTTGTGCACCGAGGCATCGCCGGCCTTCAGGTTGGCCTGCAGCTGGTCGAGCCAGCTCATCATCTGGTCGGCGAAGATCTTCGACTCCAGCGTGCGCGCCGCGGTGCGCCCCAGTGTGGAGAACATCGCCGTCAGCGGCAGGTCCAGCGCCTTGAGCGCCTGGTCGGCCAGCGCCTTGGTCGGCTCGTGGCCCTTGGCATAGAGCGTCAGCACGCGCGCCAGCGGGCCGACCTCCACCGCCTTGCCGCGCCAGCGCGGCGACTTCAGCCAGGAGTAGCTGCCCGCCACATCGAGCTGCTCGTAGGGCGGCTTCGGCCCGGTGTAGTGCAGCGTGGTCTCGCCGTCGTAGGGGTGCAGGCCCTTGTCCTTGCCGCCGGCGTAGTCGTACCAGGAGTGGCTCACGAACTCCTGCACCTGTGCCGGGTCGCGCAGGTCCACCGGCTCGAAGCGGGTCAGGTCGCGGTTGAGGATCACACCGGAGGGGATGAACATCGACGCCGGGTCGTCCATGCCCTTGGACGGGAAGTCCCCCACCGTCATGAAGTTGCCCAGGCCCTCGCCGCGGGCGAACCAGTCCTTGTAGAAGCCGGCGATGGCCAGCGTGTCGGGCACGTAGACCTGGTCCACGAAGGTCTGCATCGAGCGGATGATGGCGCGGATGTCCGCCAGCGTGCTCACGTTCAGCGCGGTGGCCGCGCTGCCCTGGCTGCCCGGGCCCGCGCTGAAGGGGCTGGGCGAGCCGCCGACCAGGAAGTTGGGGTGCGGGTTCTTGCCGCCGAAGATGGCGTGCAGCTTCACCACGTCACGCTGCCAGGCCAGCGCCTCCAGGTAGTGCGCCACGGCCATCAGGTTGGCCTCGGGCGGCAGCTGGTAGGCGGGATGGCCCCAGTAGCCGTTGGCGAAGATGCCCAGCTGGCCGCTCTCGACGAATTGCTTGATGCGCTTTTGCGTATCGGCGAAGTAGCCCGGGCTGGACTTGGGCCAGCTGGAGATCGACTGCGCCAGAGCCGAGGTGGCCTTGGGGTCCGCCTTGAGCGCCGAGACCACGTCCACCCAGTCCAGCGCATGCAGGTGGTAGAAGTGCATGACGTGGTCGTGCACATGCTGCGCGGCGATCATCAGGTTGCGGATCAGCTGCGCGTTGGCCGGGATGGACCACTTCAGTGCGTCCTCCACCGAGCGCACCGACGCGATGCCGTGCACCAGCGTGCACACGCCGCAGATGCGCTGCGCGAAGGCCCAGGCCTCGCGCGGGTCGCGGCCCTGCAGGATGATCTCGATGCCGCGCACCATCGTGCCCGAGCTCCAGGCGCCGGTGATGGCGCCCTCGGCGGAGGTCTCGGCCTCGATGCGCAGGTGGCCTTCGATGCGGGTGATGGGGTCGACGACGACACGTTTATTCATGATTTCATTCCACCAGGTTGTCGGCGACCAGTTCCAGCAGGCTCTCGACCTTCTTGTTCCAGTGCGCCTGCTTGGCGCCCATCTCCAGCGTGATGCGGCACTGGCCGCAGCTGGTGACGAAGCGCTCGGCGCCGGTGGCCTCCACCTGCGCCCGCTTGATCTCGAAGACCTTGTGGCGCAGCGGTGCGGCGCGCTGGTTGGACACCACCCCGCCGCCGCCGCCACAGCAGTAGCCGAGCAGGCCGTGGTCCTTGAGCTCGCGCAGGTCGAAGCCCAGCGCCGCGACGACCCGCCGCGCCGCCTCCTCCAGCCCGCCCCGGCGCACGATCTGGCAGGGGTCGTGGAAGGTGGCGGTCGCAGCGATCGACTTGACCTGGATCGTGCCGGCGCGGAGCTGCTCGTCCAGGTACTCGGTCATGTGGATCACACGCACCGGCAGCGCCCGGCCGTACCACTTGGCGGCCTCCCAGCGCGCCGCGCCGTAGGCATGGCCGCACTCGGGTAGCAGCACGGTGTGCGCACCGATCTTCACCGCGGTGTCGATCAGGGCGCGCGTGAGCCGCTCCTGCAGCTCCATGTCGCCGTTGTTGAAGCCGATGTTGCTGGCGTCGAAGCCGCCCTGGTGCATCGTCCAGCTCTGGCCGGTCTTCTGGCGCACCTGGTTGAGGATCTTCGCCGCGGCCGCCAGGGCCTTGGTGTGGTCGCCCAGCTCGGCCGGCGCGGCGGTGACCAGCACGTCGGCGCGCTCCAGATCGCAGGGGATCGGCACGCCGTGCTCCTCGGCCACCTCGGCCAGGATGTCCGGCAGGTCCTCGGCCGGCGTCGCGGGGCTGCCCCACTGGCGGGCGGTGCGGTCCATCAGGGCCAGGCGCTCGGGGATCAGCCCGGCCTTGAACATGCCGTGGCGGGCCTCCTTGACCAGCTCGGCGATGTCGATGCCCATCGGGCAGACCATCGTGCAGCGCCCGCACATCGAGCAGGAGTCGTAGATCAGCTCCTGCCACTGCTGCAGCTCGGCGATGCTGGGTGCCTTCACCAGGCCCAGCGCACGCACCAGCGGCGCGAAGGGCGAGGCCTCGCGGAAGTAGGCGCGGCGGAAGAGCTCCAGCTTGTAGATCGGCGTGTGCTTGGCCTCGCCCGAGGCGGCGTGGAAGTGGCAGGCCTCGGCGCACAGGCCGCAGCGCACGCAGCTCTCCATGTGCAGCGCCGCGGTGACGCCGAACTCGCGCACGAAGCTCCGCATCGCGGCATCGACGCGGGCCTGGTCAGACTGGCTGCCCTGCTGGTCATAGTTCGGCTTGACCGCTGGCTTGGCCGCAACGGGAACGGAAGTGACAGAAGTGACGGGGGCGCTCATGCCTTGACTCCCCGGTGGCTGAAGCGCAGGCCGGTGGCACCGCGCGAGAGGGCAAACAGGAAGGCGTGCATCAGCTTGCCGAACGGGAACCAGATCAGCAGCGCGGCGATGCTCAGCAGGTGCAGCGCCAGCAGCGTCTCGTAGCGCCCGCCGATCGGGTTGGCCGCCAGCAGGCCGGTCAGCACGGGCAGGAAGGTCACCGCCCAGCTCAGGTAGTCGCCCGCATGGGACAGCAGCCGCTGCACCGGGTTCGTCATGCGCCGCACCAGCACCGCCAGCAGCGAGGCGAAGGTGATGGCGCCGACGACGGCCACCAGGTTGGTCGGCAGCGCCGGCCAGGTCAGCCCGAACACCTCCTGGAAGAACAGGATGTGCGGACCGAGGCCAAAGACCACGATGGCCAGACCGAGGTGGAAGACGTAGCTGTTGATCGTGACGAACAGCGTGGCCGGCATGAACTCGCGGCGCGGCCACATGCGGCGCACGATGGTGCGCGCCGCACCCAGCCAGCCGGGCGGGGCGCCCTCGCGGGCCGGCGAGAGATCCCGCATTCGCGGCAGCAGCAGCACGCCGACGAGGCGCCAGAGCACACCGAAGACGAACACGATCATTGCGAACTCGAGTGCGGGTCCGCGGGCGAAATCGAGCAGTTCGAGGGGCGTCCAGTCCATCATTCACTCCTGCGTCGGCTCGGTCGATCCGGTCTGGCCGGCACGCTGGCGGGCAATCACCGCGGCACCGGCCCCCAGCACGGTGCCGCCCGCCGCCGCGATGCCGATCACGCGGCCGCGTTTCTTCGTCGGTGCCGGCAGCGGCTGGTAGATGCCGCCACGGTCCCAGAACCTGGGCTCCGAGCAGCCGATGCAGCCGTGGCCGGACTGGATCGGGAAGGAGGTGCCGCCGTTCCACTTCAGCGAGGCGCAGGCGTTGTAGGTCACCGGGCCCTTGCAGCCCAGCTCGTACAGGCACCAGCCGCGGCGCGCACCCTCGTCGTCGAAGCCCTTGGCGAACTGGCCCCGGTTGTAGTACGGGCGGCGGTAGCAGCGGTCGTGGATGGTTTCGCCGAAGAAGGCCTTCGGCCGGCCCAGCGCATCCAGCTCCGGCAGCTTGCCGAAGGACAGGAAGTGCGTCAGCGTGCCGGCCATGGCCTGCGGCATCGGCGGGCAGCCGGGGATGTTCACCACCGGCTTGCCCTTCACCAGCTGCGCGATCGGCACCGCGCCGGTCGGGTTGGGCCGCGCCTCGGGCAGGCCGCCATAGGCCGCGCAGGTGCCCACCGCGATCACCGCGGCGGCGTGCTCCACCGTCTCGGCCAGCATCGCGGCGTTCGTCATGCCGGCGATCACCGAGTAGATGCCGCCCTCGCCCAGTGGCACCGAGCCGTCCACCACCACGATGTACTTGCCGGCGTGCGTCTTCATGGCCGCATGGCGGGCCGCCTCGGCCGCTTCGCCGCTGACCGCCTGCAGCGTGTGGTGGTAGTCCAGCGAGATGAAGTCGAAGATCAGGTCTTCCAGGCTGGGGCTGAACGAGCGCGTGAGTGACTCGGTGCAGCCGGTGCACTCCTGGAAGGACAGCCAGATCACCGACTGGCGCGTGGCCTTCTCCAACCCCTGCGCCATCGCGGCCGCCTCCCTGGGCGACAGGCCCATCAGGCTGGCCGTGCAGGCGGCGTACTGCAGCAGGCTGCGCCGCGTCATGCCGCGCGTGCGCAGGTGCTCGCCCAGCGTCTGCGCGGGCAGACCCAATCCGATCGATTCAGGCTTCATGTGCAACCTCCTGCAGCGCCGGGCACACCGGGGCTGCGACACCTTCATCCGAGTTCACATCCGAATTCACATCCGTGCCTGCGTGGTCCGATCCCGAAGACCCCGGCAGCGCCCAGCGGGCCACCAGCGCCTCGACCGCAGCCACCAGCACCGGCAGCGCGGCGGCCACCGCGGGCGTCGGCTCCAGGCCCAGCGCGGTGCTGGCCGGCTCCACCGCCACCAGCGCTCGCCGCGGCGGCAGCCGGCCGCCCAGCGCGGCGGCGCCCATCAGGTCGGCCAGCGCCAGCTCGTGCGCACTCTGCTTGCGCCCGCCGAGCTGCTCGTCCATGTCCAGGCCCTCGAAGACCTGCACCGTGCCTGGCGCGGCGCCGAAGCGGGCGGCATCCACCACCACCAGGGCATCGGCGTCCTCGATCTCGGGCAGCAGGCTCAGGCCCAGCGTGCCGCCGTCGCGCCAGCTCACGCCCGGGCACTCGCCGTGGCGCTGCACGAACTGCTCGATGACGATCGGGCCGGCCGCGTCATCGCCCAGCAGTCGGTTGCCCAATCCCAGCACCAGCAGCATCGTGGTCTCCATCCGGTGCCCGCCACGCCGAGCGTGAAGGCCTCACGCACTCTGCGAACACAAACGGACGGTAGGCCGCGCCCACAGCTCGTTACTTGAGCTACGTCAAGGCCGGAAATCCATTCACACTACCCTGATGGAGTACCCCGCGGCGTATGCAGACAGATCCGCCCAGGGCCTCGACAATCAGCGGATGTGCATGGCTTTCCCGATGCAGGTGATCGCGGTTGACGGGCTGACTGCCCGCTGTGAGGCGCGCGGCGCCGAGCGCCAGGTGAGCCTCTGGGCGCTGCTGGACGACCTGCCTGCGCCGGGCGACCACCTCATGGTGCACCTCGACCGCGCCGTGCAGCGCCTCAGTGCCGAGGAGGCCGCCGCCGTCTGGGCCACGCTGGACGAGATCCAGGCGGTGCTGGATGGGGTGGGCGCATCGCCCCCGCCGTGAGGCAGTGCCTGGCCGAGGCGGCCCTGGTCCCTTACCCGTGCTGGATGGCGATCGTCTTGATGGTGGTGAAGCTGCGCAGGCCCTCGAAGGCCTTCTCGCGGCCGTGGCCGGAGTGCTTCATGCCGCCGAAGGGCAGCTCGATGCCGCCACCGGCCCCGTAGTTGTTGACGAAGACCTGGCCCGCCTCGATGCGCTGGGCCAGCCGCAGCGCGCGGCCGCCGTCGCGCGTCCAGACCGCGGCGGTCAGGCCGTAGGGGGTGGCGTTGGCGAGCTCGGCGGCCTCGTCCTCGCCATCGAAGGCGAAGGCGGCCAGCACCGGGCCGAACACCTCCTCCTGCGCCAGCGCGCTGGCCGGGTCGACGTTGCCCATCAGCATCGGCGGGAACCAGAAGCCGCCCGCCGGCGCATCGTCACGCAGCCGGCCCTGGGCCAGCACCTGGGCACCCAGGCTGCCGGCGGTGGCCACCTTCTCCTGCACGCGGTGGAGCTGGCGGCGGCTGATCAGCGGGCCGCAGTCGGGGCCATCCAGGCCGCGGCCGGTGGTCAGGGCGGCAAAGCGCTCGACCAGGCGGGCGACCACCTGCGGGTAGATCGAGCGCTCGATCAGCACCCGGCTGCCGGCCGCGCAGGTCTGCCCGGCGTTCTGCACGATGGCGTTGACCACCACCGGCAGCGCCGCCTCCAGGTCAGCGTCGGCGAACAGCAGCTGGGGCGACTTGCCGCCCAGCTCCAGCGTCACCGGCACGTGGTTGACGGCCGCGGCCTGCGACACCGCGGTGCCGGTGCCCGGCGAGCCGGTGAAGGAGAGGTGGTTGATGCCAGGGTGCCCGGCCAGGGCTGCGCCGGCCTCCGCGCCCAGGCCGCAGACCACGTTCAGCGCGCCGGGCGGCAGGCCGGCCTCCAGCGCCAGCGCCGAGATGCGCAGCGGCGTCAGGCAGGCGTCCTCGGCCGGCTTGACGACGCAGGCGTTGCCCGCGGCCAGTGCGCCACCGACGGTGCGGCCGAAGATCTGCGCCGGGTAGTTCCACGGGATGATGTGGCCGGTCACGCCATGCGGCACCCGCATCGCGATGACGGTGCTGCCGGCGGCGTAGGGGATCGACTCGCCGTGCAGCTTGTCGGCCGCGCCGCCGTAGTACTCGAAGTAGCGCGCGCAGGCGTTGATGTCCACGCGCGCCTGGGCGATCGGCTTGCCGGTGTCGCGGCTTTCCAGCTCGGCCAGCTCGGCGTGGTGCTGCAGGATCAGCGCGGCGAGCCGGCTCAGCACCCGCCCGCGCTCGGTGGCGGTGCAGCGGCCCCAGGCGCCGCGGAAGGCGCCGCGCGCGGCGGCCACGGCGGCATCGACATCGCGGGCATCGCTGCGCGGCAGCGTGGTCAGCGGCGAGCCGTCGGAGGGGTCGAGCACGTCGAGCGTCAGGCCGCTGGCGGCCGGGCTGTGCTCACCGGCGATGAGGTTGAGCTGAGGGGCAAGGACGGTCATCGGGGCACCCGGCGGGTCGAGACAGGACCAGCCAGTATGCCCCGGCCAGGGCACTCAATCGTCGTCGTGGTAGCGGGCGTGGTAGCGGTCAAGCGAGTCGAGCGGCTTGAGCCGGCCGCCGCCGCTGGGCATCACCGCGCCGCCGCCGTTGCCGTCGCCGGCCCCCTGGCGGACGCTCGCCGTGGGCAGCAGGCCGTTGGGCGCCTGCTGCCATTCCCAGGCGCCATAGCCCAGCACCGCCAGCAGCAGCACGATGGCCAGCCAAGTGTGGTTGCGCCGCGCCAGGTCGGGGCCGCTGCCCTCGGTGCGGCCGGTGAGCATCGGCTGCGCCAGGTTGCGGCGGCGCAGCCCGCTCAGCACGGCGAGCAGGGCCAGGTGACCCAGCACCAGCAGCAGGAAGAACTGGCCGGCGGCCTCATGCACCTCCTCCAGCCAGTCACCGCCCCACTCGTCGTAGGTGGCCCAGCCGCTGAGCACCAGCGGCACCACCGCCCCCAGCAGCGCGGCGATGAAGACGCCCATCAGCAGGTTCTGGCCCTGGCGCCAGTGCGCCGCGGTGGGCGCGTTGCCCTGCAGCGTGGCGCGCACCCAGCCCGGCACACCGGTGAGCCGGCGCCACAGGGTGCTCAGCCGCGCCTGGCGCGGGCCGACCAGGCCGTAGACAACGCGAAAGCCCAGCAGCCCGGCCATCGTCCAGCCCAGCGTGATGTGCAGGGCGCGCCAGTGCTCGGACTCCCCGGTCAGGTAGGCGCCGGTGAAGCTCAGCGCAAACAGCCAGTGGAACATGCGCGTGGGCGCGTCGACCACCCGGCGGGTGCGGGCAGCGGCGGCGGGCAGGGCCGCATCGGCCGTGGCGCCGAAGGAAGGCGTGTTGCTCATGGGAAGGTCCTCCAGGAAGCGGGGAAGTCAGCGCGTCAGTCGTGCCACATCCAGCGCTGGCGCTGGGTCAGGCCGGCCGGGTAGCGCAGTTCGTCGTCGTCATAGCGGCCCTGGTCGGCCCCGCCGTGGCAGGCGGCGCAGTTGGCGGCGCTCTTGACGCTGGGCAGCGCCCAGACGGCCGGCTCGATGCGGCGGTGCTTGCGCTCGAACCAGGCCGCGCGGGTGATGCGGTCCTGCGGCGGCACCTCGCTGACGCGCTTGTAGGTGCCGGCGTTGGCCTGCAGCCACTGGCTGAGCTGCGCCACGGTGGCAGGGTCGAGCGAGGCGTCGCTGCCATAGTGCTGCTTGAGCCCGCCCATCAGGCGCTGCCAGGACGCCGCCGGCAGCAGCGCCGGCGGGTAGGCGGTGTGGCAGGAGGCGCACTCCTGCACGTAGGACGGCGGCATGTTGCGCGGCAGCAGCGGTCCATGGTCGGCCCAGGCGCTGGCCAGGGGGGTCAGGGCAGCCGCGGCACCGACCCACAGCCGGGTGAACGAGGACATCAGGGGGGTCATGGGAAGGTCCTTTCCAGTTCCGCTCAGGGCTTGAGGCTGTTGAGCCAGGCCAGCACGTCGGCCTTCTCGCCGGGGCTGCACTCGCGCTTGAGCACGTCGTTGCAGTTGCGGCGGAACCACTTGTCGACGCGGGCGCTGTCGGTGAAGGCCATCGGGTTGAAGGCGGGCGCCAGCGGCTTGATGAGCTTGCCGGTGTTGGCGTGCTTGCCCTGCGCCGTCGGCGGGTTGCCGTGGCAGGAGGCGCAGGACCACTCGCCGCCCTGGCGGCTGGTGAAGAAGACGCGCCCCCGCTCGGCATCGGCCGGCGCCTTGGCCTCGGCGCTGAAGCGGGCCTGCTGCGCGGCGGGGCTGGTGTCGGCAGCCCAGGCAGAAACGGAGAGGGAGACGGAAGCGCACAGCGCCAGGCCGGTGGCCAGCAGCGTGGCGCGCAGCGTCGGGACGGTGGCGCGGCGGGCGCGGCGGGCGCGGTTCAGGAGGAAGGACATGGTGGCATCCGGTGATGAGGCAGACCTCGGTGGGTCGATGCAGCGCATTCTTCGCGGGGGCGCTTGAACCGAACCTGAAGGCGGCGTTCATCCGCCATTCAGCTTCGCGGCCGCACAATGACCGGCCATGTCGGCGCCATTCCTCCCTGCCCTGCCCCACCGCGCGGCCCGCGCCAGCCGGGCGGGGACGCTGGTGGTGAATCTGGTGGCAAAGCTGGTGGTGAGCGGCCTGCTGGGCCTGGCCGGTCTGCTGCCGGCACTGCCGGCCAGCGCCCACGGCGACGACGACCACGAGCGTGCCCGTGCCGCCCTGCGGGCCGGCGAGGTGCTGCCACTGGCCACGCTGCTGGAGCGGCTGCAGCGCAGCCACCCCGGCCGGGTGCTGGAGGTGGAGCTGGAGCGCGACGACGGCCGCTGGGTCTACGAGGTCAAACTGCTGCGCGCCGACGGCCAGCTGCTCAAGCTCGCGCTGGACGCACGCAACGGCGACCTGCTCTCGCAGCGCAGCAAGGGTGGGCGCGCCGGAGAACACCGCGAAGGCACACGCCCATGAGGATCCTGCTGGTCGAAGACGAGCCCACCCTGCGCGCCGCCCTGCGCCGCAGCCTGGAAGACGCCGGCTACGTCGTCGACGAGGCCGACAACGGCCGTGACGCCTGGCACCTGGGCGAGACCGAGCCCTTGGACGCCGTGGTGCTCGACCTGGGCCTGCCGCAGCTCGACGGCCTGACCGTGCTGCAGCGCTGGCGCGAGGCCGGGCACGCCATGCCGGTGCTGATCCTGACCGCCCGCGACGGCTGGCACGAGAAGGTGGCCGGCATCGACGCCGGCGCCGACGACTACCTGACCAAACCCTTCCACACCGAGGAGCTGCTGGCCCGGTTGCGCGCGCTGATCCGCCGGGCGCAGGGGCTGGGCTCGCCGCTGCTGCGCTGCGGCGCGATCACCCTGGACACGCGCAGCGGCCGCGTCACGCTGGGCGGCGAGCCGATCACGCTGACCAGCCACGAGTACCGCCTGCTGGCCTACCTGATGCACCGGCCCGGGCAGGTGGTCTCGCGCAGCGAGCTGACCGAGCACCTCTACGCCCAGGACCACGACCGCGACTCCAACACCATCGAGGTCTTCGTCGGCCGACTGCGCCGCAAGCTGCCGGCCGACGCGATCGAGACCGTGCGCGGCCTGGGCTACCGGCTCCAGGGTGGCGCATGAAACGTCCCGGGCTGCGCGATGCGCTGCTTCATTCGCTGCGCTGGCGGTTGCTGACGGCCACGCTGGTGGCGCTGCTGATCGCCCTGCTGCTGGCAGGCGGCCTGCTGGCCGGGCTGTTCCGCGACCACGTGCTGCGCCAGTTCGGCACGGCGCTGACGGCCCAGCTCGACCAGGTCACCGCCCGGCTCGACATCGACGCCGCCGGCCAGCCGCGGCTGGACCCCGCCGGCCTGAGCGACCCACGCTGGTCGCACCCTTATGGCGGGCTGTACTGGCAGGTCGACCGCGTCACCGCCCACGGCGCACCGGGCAGCCAGCGCGGCGTGCTGCGCTCCCGCTCGCTCTGGGACAGCGAGCTGCAGGCCCCCGCGGATGCCATCGCCGACGGCACGGTCCACCTGCACGAGGTGGCTGGCCCGGGCGGCGCCCGGCTGCTGCTGGCCGAACGCAGCGTGCGCAACGGCTCGGCCGAGCCATCCGTCCCCTCCCCTGCCGATGCCACCCCAGCGAACGGCCGGCCCGTCTGGCGCCTGATGGTGGCGGCCGACCTGGCCGAGACCGAGCAGGCGATCACCCGCTTCAACGGCACCCTGGCCGGCTCGCTCGCCGTCCTGCTGGGGCTGCTCTGCGCCGCGGCCGTCGCCCAGGTGGCCGTCGGCCTGGCACCGCTGCGCAGCCTGCAGCGCGCGCTGGCGGCGGTGCACGCCGGCCAGTCCCCGCGGCTGGTCGGGCGCTTCCCCAGCGAGGTGCAGCCGCTGATCGACGACTTCAACGCGGTGCTGGACCTCCACGCCCAGCGCGTGGCCCGGGCGCGCACCCAGGCCGGCGACCTGGCCCATGCGGTCAAGACCCCGCTGGCGGTGCTCGCACAGGCCGCCACGGCCGCGCGGACCGAACCTGCCGCGGCGGCCGAGCTGCCGGCGCTGGTCACCCAGCAGGTGGAGCTGGCGCGCCGCCAGGTGGACCGCCACCTCGCCCGCGCCCGCGCCGCCGCGTCCCCCGGCCTGCCCGGCAGCCACTGCGCCGTCGCGCCGCTGCTGCACGGGCTGCTGCGGGTGATGGACCGCGTGCACGCCGAGCGGCACCTGGACCTCGACGGCGGGGACATCGCCCCGGGCCTGGCCTTTGCCGGCGATGCGCAGGACCTGCAGGAGATGCTCGGCAACCTGCTGGACAACGCCTGCAAGTGGGCACGCACGGGCGTGGCGGTACGCGCCTCGCTCGAACCCGGGCCGGCCGGCGCGCGGCTGCGGCTGCAGGTCGATGACGACGGCCCCGGCATCCCGCCCGAGCGGCGTGCCGAGGTGATGGCACGCGGCGCCCGCCTGGACGAATCGGTGCCCGGCAGCGGGCTGGGGCTGGCGATCGTGCAGGAGCTGGCGCAGCTCTACGGCGGGCAGCTGACGCTGGCGCCATCCCCCAGCGGCGGCCTGCGCGTCACGCTGGACCTGCCGGGCGCGCGGGCCTGACGCCCAGCACTGCCCCTGGGTGATCGCCCACGGCCCTTCAGGGCGCCGGGCCGACCGAGCTGCCGCCGACGAACACCGGCTGACGCAGCACCTGCTGTGGGGGCGCATCGGGCTGGCGAATCACCCGCAGCAGCATGTCGGCCAGGGTTCGGCCCGCTTCGTGGGCCGTCGGCTGCTCGATCGCCGCAACGCTCTGGCCCACCAGCAGGGTGTCGGGCGGCACACCGTCGTAGACGATCACCGAGATGTCGCGGCCGATCTCCACCCGCTGGTCCAGCAGCGCGCGCACCACACCGATGCCGCAGAGGTTGTCGTCGACGAAGATCGCGGTCGGCCGCGGTGAGAGGGCCAGCAGGCATTGGGCGGCCTCATAGCCGGCGCGGCGCGACAGGCCGGTCTCGATCACGGCCTCGGCGCGCACCGGCAGACCGGCCTCGCTCAGTGCGCGCAGAAACCCGGCTCGGCGCTGCGCGGCGAAATTAAGGTGCTGCGGCGCCAGAACACAGGCGATGTCCCGGTGGCCCAGGCGCACCAGTTCCCGCACGGCCATCGCACCGCCGGCCTCGTTGTCGAAGTCGAACCAGGAAAAGTCGTCGCAGCGGCCGGTGCGGCCGTAGGCGACGAAGGGAAAGCCGGCGGTACGCAGGTAGTCGATGCGCGCGTCCTCGACCTGCGTGCGCGCCACGATCACGCCGTCGACCCGACCGCCACGCAGGAGGCGGTCGTAGGTGCGCAGCTCGGCGTGGGAACGGGCAGAAGCGATCAGCAGATCCATGTCCTCGGCTTCGAGCCGCTCGGACATGCCCTCGACGACGAAGAGGAAGTTGGGGTCACCCAGGTCTCCCGCCTCCAGCGGGTAGACGATGCCCACCGCATCGGCCTGACCACGAGCCAGGCGGCGGGCCGCCGAGTTGGGCTGGTAGCCCAGCTCCTGGGCCATCTGCGCGACGCGCTCGCGCGTCTTCGCGCTGACGTCGGTGTAGCCGTTGAGCGCGCGGCTCACCGTGGTCTGCGACAGGCCGAGGCGTGCGGACAGTTGCTTCAGATCGATCGACACGGCGTTCCACCCGGTTTGCATCTGCAGGAAACGCGGGGATTGTCTCAAACCCACCCCTTCAGCCGCGCCCGTGCCGTCAGGGTCATGGGTGCCGTGCCCACTGCCGTCGCAGGCCCTGCCAAGCTCACGCGCTGGCCACGCGGGTGAGGTAGAGGCGTGCCTCCCAGGGGCGCAGCAGCGACTCGGGCGCTGGCTCGCCGGAAGGGAGCAGCCCCCCAAGGTTGCCCAGCAGCAGCTCGGCAGCGTCACGTGCCAGCGCGGCAGGCCAGTTGAAAGCCTGCGCCTCGGCGCTGAAATTGCACAGCACCAGCAGCACCTGGTCGCCCAAGGTGCGGGTGTAGACGTCGAGCTGGCGGTGCTCGGGCAGCAGCTGGGCGTAGCGCCCATGCACAAACACCGGATAGCGCCGCCGCAGCTCGATGAGCCGGCGGTAGTGGTGGAACACCGAGTCCGGGTCGGCGTAGGCCTGCTCGGCATTGATCTCGACGCTGTTGGGGTTGACGCCGATCCAGGGTGTGCCGCCGGTGAAGCCGGCCTGCGGACCGGCCGTCCACTGCATTGGCGTGCGGGCGTTGTCACGGCCCTTGCGGCGGATCGCGGCCAGGGTCTGCGCTGGGCTCTCGCCGCGCTGGATGACCGCCTCGCGGTAGAAGTTCAGCGTTTCGATGTCCCGGCAGTCGTCGATCGAGGCGAAGGGCAGGTTCGTCATGCCCAGCTCCTCCCCCTGGTAGACGTAGGGCGTGCCCTGCATCCCGTGCAGGAAGATCGCCAGCATCTTGGCCGACTCGACCCGGTAGCGCCCGTCATCGCCGAAGCGCGACACCGGGCGTGGCTGGTCGTGGTTGGACAGATACAGGCTGTTCCAGCCCTGGCCGGCCAGCGCCTCCTGCCAGCGCGTCATGGTGGCTTTCAGGTCACGCAGGTCGAGCGGCTTGAAGGCCCACTTGCCGCCGACCGTCCCCCCGACGGAATCGAGGTCCATGTGCTCGAACTGGAACAGCATGTTGAGCGCACCGGTCTCGGGGTTCGTCAGCTCGCGGCCCTGCGTGATGGTGGCCAGCGGCGCCTCGCCGACGGTGATGGTGTCGTAGTGGTCCAGCACCTGCTCGCGCATCTCGCGCAGGAACTCCAGCAGGCGCGGACCGTTGCAGGTCATCGGGAAGCTGGGCTGCAGGAAGCCCTCGCGCACGACGGGCGCATCCGGCAGGCTGCCGTCGGCGTTCCACGGCTTCGAGATCATGTTGATCACGTCCATGCGGAAGCCGTCGACGCCCTTGTCGAGCCAGAAGCGCATGACGTCGTAGACCTCGGCCCGCAGCGCCGGGTTCTCCCAGTTCAGGTCCGGCTGCTTGCGGCTGAACATGTGCAGGTAGTACTCGCCGGTCGGCTCGTTCCATTCCCACACCGAGCCGTTGAAGGCGGCCTCCCAGTTGGTGGGCGGCGAGCCGTCCGGCTTGGGGTCGCGCCAGATGTAGTGGTCGTGGTACGGGTTGTCACGGCTGGAGCGGGCCTGGCGGAACCACTCGTGCTCGTCGGAGCTGTGGTTGACGACCAGATCCATCATCAGCTTGATGCCCCGCGCGTGCATGCCGGCCAGCATCGCGTCGAAGTCGGCCATCGTGCCGAACTCGGGGGCGACATTGCGGTAGTCGCTGATGTCGTAGCCGTTGTCGTCCTGCGGCGAGGCGTAGATCGGTGACAGCCAGACCACGTCGACCCCGAGTTGCTGCAGGTGATCGAGCCGGCTGGTGATGCCCGGCAGATCGCCGATGCCATCCCCATTGGTGTCCTGGAAGCTGCGCGGGTAGATCTGGTAGACAACGGACTGCTTCCACCAGTCGTGGCGCGGGTTCATGGTCTGGTTCACGGTCTGGTTCATGCTCGGGCTCCAGTTCGTCTCGGCTCAGGTCGGCAGCTCGACGGTGCGGGAGAAGGCCAGGCCGGCGGCGTCGAACAGGTGGCACTGCTCGGGGCGCAGGCGCAGCGTCACGCGGTCGCCGGCCGTGTTGCCCGCATAGCCCTCGACACGCAGCGTGACCATCGGCAGGTCCTTCGCCACGTCGAGGTAGAGCATCGACGCCTCGCCCAGGCGCTCCATCTGGCGCACCGAGGTGTGCAGCGCCGAGCCGGGCCCGTCCTCGCCGGCCAGCAGATGCTCCGGGCGGATGCCCAGCGACACCGCCTCGCCCGCCTTGGCGCGGCGCGCGTCCACCGCGACGGTGACCTGCTCGCCATGCACCTCGACGACCGCATGCGTGGCCTCGGCCCGCACCAGCCGGCCGGGCAGGATGTTCATCTTCGGCGAGCCGATGAACTCGGCGACGAAGAGGTTCTGCGGCCGGTGATAGAGGTCCATCGGCGAGCCGAACTGCGCCACGCTGCCGTGGTCCTGCACGCCCTGGCCGGCGCGCAGCAGCACGATCTTGTCGGCCAGCGTCATGGCCTCGACCTGGTCGTGCGTCACGTAGATCATGCTGGCGGTGCCGATGTCGTGGTGCAGCTTGGCGATTTCCAGGCGGGTCTGCACGCGCAGTGCGGCGTCCAGGTTGGACAGCGGCTCGTCGAAGAGGAAGACGTCCGGCTCCTTGACGATGGCCCGGCCGATCGCGACGCGCTGACGCTGCCCCCCCGACAGCTGCTTGGGCAGGCGCTCCAGCAGTGGCGTGAGCTGCAGGATGTCGGCGGCCTTCTTGACCTTCTTCTCGATCGTGAGCTTGTCGGCGCCGAACACGCGCAGGCCGAAGGCCATGTTCTCTGCCACCGTCATGTGCGGGTACAGCGCGTAGCTCTGGAACACCATCGCGACGCCGCGTTTGGCCGGTTCCAGCTCGTTGACCACCCGCCCGCCGATCGACAGCTCGCCCGAGGTGATGCTCTCAAGCCCAGCGACCATGCGCAGCAGCGTGGACTTGCCACAGCCCGAGGGGCCGACGAAGACGCAGAACTCGCCTTGGGCGATGCTGATGTTGGCGTCCTTGATGGTGTAGGGCAGGTTGGGCGCGTAGCGCTTGCAGACGCTCTTGAAGTCGATGCGGGACATGGCAGGCTCGATCTTTCGGTTCAGGACAGGTGGGCGATCAGGCCGCCCCAGGGCGCCAATTCGATGCCCTCGGCATCGGCACGGCCGCCGACGACGCCGCTGGCGCTGCACAGGCTGGCCACCCAGAGGTTGGCGGGCAGCTCCAGGCGGGCCGGGCGGTCGCTGAAGTTGTAGGCGCACAGCAGGCGCTGGCCAGGCAGGCCCGCCTTGGTGGCTTCCTCGCGCACGAAGGCGAAGACCTGGGCGTGTGCCGGCAGCAGCGTCTGCGTGCCGGCGATGAGCGCCGGCTGCTGGCGGCGCCAGCGCAGCAGCCGGCGGTAGAAGTGCAGCAGCGACTGCGCATCGGCCTCCTGGCGGTCGGCGGCCAGCGCACGGTGCGACTCGGCCAACGGCAGCCAGGGCCGGGTCGCGCCGCTGCCGAAGCCCAGGTCGGCCGCCTCGGCCACCCAGGGCATCGGCGTGCGGCAGCCGTCGCGGCCCTTGAAGTCGGGCCACATCTCGATGCCGTAGGGGTCGTGCAAGTCCTCGTAGGCGATGTCCGCCTCGGGCAGGCCCAGCTCGTCGCCCTGGTAGAGGCAGGGCGAGCCGCGCAGCGTCAGCTGCAGCGCCGCGGCGATGCGCAGCAGGCCGGGTGCCGCCGCGCCGCCTTCGCCCCAGCGGCTGGCCACGCGGGTCACGTCGTGGTTCGACAGCGCCCAGCACGGCCAGCCGCTGCCGATCACCTGCTCGACGCGGGTCATCAAGGCGTGCAGGAAGGGCGCGTCGTGCGGCTGGCCGAGCAGGTCGAAGCAATAGGCCATGTGCAGCTTGTCTGCGTCGCTGGTGTACTCCGCCATGCGCGCCAGGCCGTCGTCATCCCCGATCTCGCCCACCATCGTGGTGTTCGGGTACTGGTCGAGCAGGGCGCGCAGGCGCTGCAGGAAGGCCAGGTTCTCCGGCTGGCTCTTGTCGTGGCGGTGCCACTGCCAGGCGTAGGGGTTGAGCGGGTTGACGGCCGGATCCTCGCCGGTCGGCCGGCCGCGCGGCGGGTTGTCGCGCAGCTGGGCGTCGTGGAAGTAGAAGTTGGCGGTGTCCAGGCGGTAGCCGTCCACGCCGAGGTCGAGCCAGAACTTCACCGTGGCGAGCAGGGCGCCCTGGACCTCCGGGTTGTGGAAGTTCAGGTCCGGCTGGCTGGTCAGGAAGTTGTGCAGGTAGTACTGGCAGCGCCGCGTGTCCCAGTGCCAGGCGCTGCCGCCGAAGATGGAGAGCCAGTTGTTGGGCGGGGTGCCGTCGGCCTTGGGGTCGGCCCAGACGTACCAGTCGGCGCGCGGGTTGTCGCGGCTGGCACGGCTTTCCTTGAACCAGGGGTGCTGGTCGCTGGTGTGCGAGAGCACCTGGTCGATCATCACCTTCAGGCCCAGGCCGTGGGCGGTGTCGAGCAGCGTGCGGAAGTCGGCCAGCGTCCCGAAGATCGGATCGACGTCGCAGTAGTCGCTGACGTCGTAGCCGTAGTCCTTCATCGGCGAAGTGAAGAAGGGCGACAGCCAGATTGCATCGACGCCCAGTGACGCGACGTAGGGCAGGCGCGCGGTGATGCCGGGCAGGTCGCCGATGCCGTCGCCGTTGCTGTCGGCGAAACTGCGCGGGTAGATCTGGTAGACGACGCCGCCGCGCCACCAGCCGTTGTTGGGTGCTTTCATGTTGCTAGGAATTCCTGTGGGGCGTTCAGCCCTTGACGGCACCGGCGGTCAGGCCGGAGACGATCTTCTTCTGGAAGGCGAGCACGAGGCCGATCAGCGGCAGCGTCACCAGCACGGAGGCGGCCATGATCTTTCCCCAGGGGATCTCGTACTTGCTGGCGCCGCTGATCAGCGAGATCGACACCGGCACGGTGCGCTCGTTGTTGTCGATCACGAAGGTCAGCGCAAAGAGAAACTCGTTCCAGGCCGCGATGAAGGCCAGCAGCCCGGTGGACACCAAGGCGGGCCACAGCAGGGGCATGAAGACCTCCCAGATGATGCGCCAGGGACCGCAGCCGTCCATGATCGCAGCCTCCTCCAGCTCCTTGGGCAGCTGCTTCATGAAGGTGGTCAGCACCCAGACGGTGAAGGGCAGCGTGAAGATCAGGTAGGGCAGCACCAGGCCGAGCGACTGGTTGTACAGGCCGAGCGCGCGGATCATCTCGAACATGCCGGCCAGCACCGCCACCTGCGGGAACATCGACACGCTCAGGATCGTGGCCAGCAGCAGGCCGCGGCCCTTGAAGCTGATGCGCCCGAGGGCATAGGCGGCCGTCACGCCCAGGAAGATCGACAGCGCCACCACCGACACCGACACGAGGATCGAGTTGACGATGTGCCGCCCGAAGGGCTGCTCGGCCACGGTGAACAGCTCGACGTAGTTGCGCAGCGTCGGACTGGCCGGTGCCAGGCTGGTGGAGAACAGGTCCGCACCGGTCTTCAGTGAGGTCGAGATGGCGTAGAAGAAGGGGAACACCGACTCCAGCGTGACCAGCGCGGCCAGCAGGTAGAGCACGATGTTGCCCAGGCGCGGGCGTGATGCGATGGGGTTCATGCGTCCTCCGACAGCTTCATGCGCGCCAGGCGCATGCACACGATGGTGGCCGCTCCGATGATCAGGAACAGCGCCGTGGAGGCGGCCGAGCCGTAGCCCATGTAACCGTTGTCCACCATCTCGCGGCGCACGAAGCCACTCATGCTCATGGTGCTGTTGTTGTTCGAGGTCAGCACGTAGATCAGGTCGAACACGCGCAGCGCGTCCAGCAGCCGGAAGATCACCGCCACCAGCAGCGCCGGGCGGATCAGCGGCAGCGTCACCTTCCAGAACACGCGCAGCGGGTGTACGCCGTCGACCTTGGCGGCCTCGTAGCAGTCGCTGGGCAGGGTCTGCAGGGCCGCCAGGATCAGCAGCGCCATGAAGGGCGTGGTCTTCCACACGTCCACCGCCACCACGGTCCACAGCGCCCAGGCGGGCTCGGCGGTCCAGGCGATCTTGGTGTCGATCAGGCCCCAGCCCTGCAGGATGGCGTTCACGATGCCGAACTGGTCGTGCAGCATCCAGCCCCACATCTTGGCCGAGACGATGGTCGGGATCGCCCAGGGCACCAGCACCGCGGCGCGCACCAGCGTGCGGCCCTTGAACTCCTGGTTCAGCAGCACCGCCACGCCCAGGCCGAACAGCGTCTCCAGCGCCACCGACACCAGCGCGAACTGGAAGGTGTTGCGGATGGACACGCCCCAGTCGCCGGACCAGAAACCCTCGGTGTTGTTGGGGTTGGCGAACAGGCCGTAGTCGCCGACGTAGTTGGTCCAGCCGACGAACTGGGCCGCACCGATGTCGTTGATGTTGGCGTCGGTGAAGCTGAACCAGATCGTGCGCGCCAGTGGCCAGGCGGCCACCAGCAGCAGCGTGATCAGCATCGGTGCCAGGAAGATCCAGGCCGTGCGGGTCCTCGAACTCATCGAACAGGTCTCCTTGGCGCCGCAAAGACCCGGGGGCCGTTGCCCCCGGGATTCACACACTCACCACTTGCCGCGTTTCACTTGGTTGAGCTTGCCTTCGAGCTTCTTCAGGCTGGCCTCGGCGGGCTCCTTGCCGGACAGCACATCGTGGGTAGCGTTCCAGAAGGCGGCGCTGACCTCGTTGTACTTCAGGCCGGTGGCGGTGGAGGGACGTGGCACGGCCGAGGTGAACACGTCGTACAGGTTGCCGAAGAAGGGCACGGCGGCCAGGACGTCCTTGTCCTTGTACAGCGCCGGGAGGGTCGGGTTGAACGAGCCCTTGATCGCGCGCTCCTTCTGGATCTCCTTGGAGGTCAGGTACATCACCAGCTCGGCGGCCAGCTTCTGTTCCTTGGAGTACTTCGACACCGCCAGCTGCCAGCCGCCCAGCGTGGCGGCGTTCTTGCCCCCCTCGCCGCCCTTGGGCAGGGCCGACACGCCGATCTTGTCCTTGATCTTGCTGTCGCCGCCATTGCCCAGGCTCCAGGCATAGGGCCAGTTGCGCATGAAGACGGCGTTGCCGTTCTGGAACACGCCGCGAGCGTCTTCCTCGCCGTAGTTCAGCACGCCGGTCGGGGCGATCGTGCCGATCCACGAGGCCGCCGTGGTCAGCGCCTTGGCCGCCTGCGGGTTGTTGACCGTCACCTTGCCGCTGGCATCCACGATGTTGCCGCCGCCGTAGCTGGTCAGCCACTCGACCGCGTCACAGGTCAGGCCCTCGTAGGCCTTGGCCTGGAAGACGAAGCCCTGCATGTCGGCATTGCCGGCCTTGCGCTCGGCATCCTGGATCTTCTTGGCCGTGGCAGCCAGCTGCTCCCAGGTGGTGGGCGGCTTTTCCCCGTGCTTGTCCAGCAGGTCCTTGCGGTAGTAGAGCAGGCCGGCGTCGGTGAACCAGGGCATCGCGATCAGCTTGCCGTCGGCCGTGTTGTTGGCCACGATCGACGGGAAGTGGTCCTTCTCGACGCCCTTGCTGTAGGGCTTCAGGTCGATCAGGTGGTCCTTGATCATGCCGGGCCAGACCACGTCGACATTGATGATGTCCACGTCGCCGCTCTTGGCCGCGAACATCTGCCGGTAAAGCCCAAGCAGGTCCGTGGTGGACTGCGGCAGGGTGAACAGCTTGACCGTGTGGCCGGTCTTCTTCGCCCACTCCTCGGTGTGACGCTTGCAGAACTCGAAATCCTGGCCCACCGAGCCGCAGGAGATGGTGAGGGTGGCGGCCTGCGCGCCGCTGCTGGTACCCAGCGCGATCAGCGCGCCGGCAACGAGGGGAGTCAGCTTGAACTTCATGGAGATTCTCCAGAGGGGAGGAAAGGCGGTGACAGGTCGGCCGAGGCCCGACAGGCCCTCGGATGCCGACAGTTCATCACGATCGGAAGCGCTTTGAACGCCCATTCAGTGTAGTCCGCAGCGCTGCGCACGTCATGCGGGGTTGTGTGGATGCCGGTTCACCACCAGGCTTCCACCTGCACGCCGTAGCCCAGTCCGCTGCGCTTGTTGGCGTAGGTGGAGACCGGGGTGCCGCAGTCCCGGCCGGTGCAGGCCACGCCGCCCGCCGCTGCGGCCGCATCGTTCCACTTGGCGTAGGTGCCGTAGAAGCGGATCGCCGGGCGCGACCAGATGCTGCGGCCCATCGAGAACTGCGTGCCCGCCGTCAGCTTGGCCAGCGTGCGGGTGTCCTGGCCCTCGGGCTTGACCTGCTGGTAGCCCACCTCGGACATCAGGCTCCAGACGTTGTTGATGTGGTACTGCGGGCGTGCACCGACCCAGATGTCGCGCGTCTTGCTGCCGTTGACCTCGGACTGGCGCAGGCCGGCGGTCATCGAGGCGGTCAGCGGCGAGCCCTGCGGCTCGATCACCCACTGGTCGGCCAGCATCCACTCCTTGCGCGAGTCGTTGCTGGCCACGATGGCAAAGCCCTTCAGCGCGGTGGCGTCCTTGGTGTACTGCGCGATCACGGTATTGAACCCACCCAGGCCGAAGACGTTGTCCTGCGTGTGGGCGGCCGTCAGTCCGAAGCCGTTCTTGCCCGTCTGGCCGCCATCGGCCAGCGCCGCGTCGTCGCGGTTGTCCTTGACCACCAGGTTGACGCCCACCGTCAGCTTGCCGCCGGGGTTGACGGCGACGTCCTGCAGGCGCAGGTCATGCGAGGTCGCGGCACGGGCACCGCCGTCGACGATGCCCGGCTGGTACTGGCCCACCGACTTGCTCGACGACCAATCGGCCTGGCCGGCGCGCAGGTAGGCGTAGGACAGCTTGCCGATGCCCACGTCGACGTTGTCCAGGCCCCAGCCCGGGCTCTGCGCCGGTTCCCAGTAGGCGTAGTCCAGCATGTGGATGTCGGGGTTCTTGTAGAAGCGCTTGCCCGCCCAGAGCGTGGCGCCCTTCAGGCCGGCGATGCCCATCGCCGCGCCGATGTCCTGCGCCTCGACGAAGGCCTCGCGGAAGGACGGCGTGGTCTGCTCCCAGTTGGCCAGCTGCTGCGTGCCGTAGGCCGTGGTGAACTGGGCCCGGAAGGTCGTGCCGTCCACCTTGCCCAGCTCGGAGGCGAAGGTCAGGCTGCCGTAGGTGTCGCATTCGTTGCCCAGGCGGAACCACACCGCCGAACCTGGCAGGCGGAAGCACAGTTCCTTGCCGCCCTGATCGCTGGACCCACTGCCACTGCGGAAGTAGCCGTGGAAGTCGATCGGGGAAGCCGCCGCGGAGGCGGCGATACCGGCAGCGGCAAGCGCACAGGCGGCGCTGATCAGGGTTCTCATGGGATCTCCTCAGACAGTTCATCGCGGGCACACCGCCCGCACGGCGCATCGAACTCACATCGCCCTGGCGCAGTCCTTTGATGATTTGGACCACAACCAAAGCGCTTTGAAATTTATCCGAAGCGCTTTGAATGACGATCCTGGTTTACCCTGAAACAAACCTCATCTGCATCGAATACATTGATCCAAAGCGCTTCCGAGCCACTTCGGCGCGCCCTGGCAACTGTTTTCCCTGCGCCGGCACGCCAACCACCCTCCGCCGCAGTCAACGACATGCTCACGATCGATCAGCAAACCCACCTGGCGCTTGCCCACACCCGCCACGCCCTGACCCGGCAGATCGGCCGTCAGGCCCGCGGCGCGGCCTGGGAGGCCTTCGACGCCCGCCTGACCCGGCACTTTCCGGCGCTGCTACACGAGCTCGCCAGCGTGTACGGCGAGCGGCCGGACTTTCTCGATGTGCTCGCCCGCGTGCTCGCCACTGCCTGGCAGGGCTGGCGCCAGCGGCCCGCCGACCTGCGCGCACTGGATGCAGCCCGCGAGGCTGAACCGGACTGGTTCCAGTCCGAGCGCATGCTGGGCGGCGTCTGCTATGTGGACCTCTGCGCCGGCAACCTGCGCAGCCTGATGGCCCGGATCCCCTACTTCAAGGAACTGGGGCTGACCTACCTGCACCTGATGCCGCCCTTCAAGTGCCCGGCCGATCGCAGCGATGGCGGCTACGCCGTCAGCAGCTACCGCGAGGTCAACCCGGCCCTGGGCACGATCGACGACCTGCGCGAACTCGCCGCGGCGCTGCGCCGCGAGGGCATCAGCCTGGTGCTGGACTTCATCTTCAACCACACCTCCGACGAGCACGACTGGGCGGTGTCGGCCATCGCGGGCGATCCGGCCTGCCAGGACTTCTACCTGATCTTCCCGGACCGCAGGCTGCCTGACGCCTACGACCGGACGGTGCGCGAGATCTTCCCGGACCAGCATCCGGGCGCCTTCACGCAGTTGAGCGACGGGCGCTGGATCTGGACCACCTTCAACAGCTTCCAGTGGGACCTGAACTACGCCAACCCGGCAGTGTTCGCCGCCATGGCCGGCGAGATGCTGGCGATCGCCAACCTGGGCGCCGAGATCCTGCGCATGGACGCGGTGGCCTTCATCTGGAAGCAGCTGGGCACCGACTGCGAGAACCTGCCGCAGGCGCACGCGCTGATCCGCGCCTTCAACGCGGTGTGCCGCATCGCCGCCCCGGGGCTGCTGTTCAAGTCCGAGGCCATCGTCCACCCGGACCAGGTGGTCAAGTACATCGCCCCAGAGGAGTGCCAGATCTCCTACAACCCGCTGCAGATGGCGCTGCTGTGGAACACGCTCGCCACCCGCGAGGTGAACCTGCTGCAGCAGGCACTGGAGGAGCGCCACGCACTGCCCGCGGGCACCGCCTGGGTCAACTACGTGCGCAGCCACGACGACATCGGCTGGACCTTCGCCGACGAGGACGCCATCCGCGAAGGCATCCAGGGCTTCGACCACCGCCAGTTCCTGAACCGCTTCTACGTCAACCGCTTTCCGGGCAGCTTCGCGCGCGGCGTGCCCTTCCAGGACAACCCGGCCACCGGTGACTGCCGCATCAGCGGCACCTGTGCCTCGTTGGCCGGGCTCGAACAGGGCGACACCCACGCGGTGGCGCGCATCCTGCTGCTGCACGGCGTGGCCCTGAGCACGGGCGGCATCCCGCTGATCTACCTGGGCGACGAAGTGGGCACCCTCAACGACCCGACCTACCTGGACGACCCAGCCAAGGCCAGTGACAGCCGCTGGGTGCACCGCCCACGCCGCGCCGAGGCGCTCCACGCGCAGCGCAGCGACCCCGCCACGCCCGCGGGGCGGATCTACCAGGGGCTGCGCCGGATGATCGAGCAGCGGCGATCCTGCCCGGCCTTCACGGGCGGGACGTTGACCGGCTTTCGCAGCCGCAACCCTGGCGTCCTGGGCTACACCCGCACGCGGCTGGGCCAGCAGGTGCTGGTGCTGGCCAACTTCAGCGAGTTCGGCCAGCACTGCCCGGCCGAAGTCTTCGCCACCCAGCCGGCCAGTGCCTTCGACCTGCTCGGTGCGCGGCAGCGGCCGCTGCGCGAGGGACTGACACTGGCCCCCTACGAGTTGCTGTGGCTGGACTGCAGCGATCGCCCCGACTGAGGTCGAGGCCGCGGGCCCATGCTGTCAGAACCGCCATGCATGGCGCAGCTGCACGAAGTTCTCCCCCGGGTTGGGCTTGCGGATGCTGGCATTCGAGAAGTGCTCGAAGCGCAGCGACACATCGTGCTGTCGCCCCGCGCCGAAGGTGCAGCCCCAGGCCAGGTGGTCGCCGAAGTTGAACCAGGTGCTGAAACGCCGATCGGCGCTGCGGCACACCGGCATGATGAGGTTCAGCCCGATGCCGCCTTCCAGGTGGGTGCCGGTGGCCGGGTTGCTGCCGCCCGGCCACCAGCGCCGCACCGGCGTGAGGCCGATCTGGGCCAAGCCACCGCTATCCTGTCCGTCGCACCAACGGGTGGAGGACCCAGGCCGCGGCACTCAACTCCCAGTGCCCGCCCAATGCCCGCCCAATGCCCGCCCGTGATCTGCCGCGGCCCGATGAAGCCGCCACGGATCGACCAGGCGTTGTGAATCCAACGTTCCGTCGACGCACAAGCGCGGGCCTGGACTCAGCCGCCTTGCGCCGCGCTGGCACGGCGAGCCTGCCACTGGCTGGGCGCAACACCATGGCGGGCCCGGAAGCTGCGGATGAAGTAGCTGTGGCTGGCGTAGCCGCAGGCCCAGGCCACCTCCTTGCCGGCCAGGCGGCCTTCGGCGAGCAGGCTGGCGGCCCGCTCCAGGCGCAGCCGGTTGATGCAGGCCACCAGGTGCTCGCCGGTGCTGCGGCGAAACAGGTGCGACAGGTAGTCCGCCGTGCAGCCCGACTGCTGTGCCAGCGAGCGCACGCTCAGCGCCTGGTCGCCCAGCTGGTTGCGGATCAGCACGCGCAGGCGGGCCACCAGCGGCGGCTCGCCGGGGTCGTCGGCGGCCGGCTCTTCCAGTGCGCGCAGCACCCCGACCAGGGCGGCGGTGACCAGGGCGCGCTGCTGGGCCGCGGCCCACGCGGGCACAGCCGTGCCGCTGGGGGCCCGCCCGATGTCCAGCGCGTCGCCAAGCCAGGCGAGCACGTGCGGCGCCTGGGGATGCCGGCGCGCCTCCAGGTGCAGGACGCCAGGCAACCCCGGCCGCAACTCGTGCGCCAGGTGGCAGCTCAGCACGCCGGCCTCGGCGTAGATCACCAGGTTGCGGAAGGGCTCGCCCGCCGCACCCGCCTGCACCCGTTCGGCGTGCAGCAGCTGGGGCGGCAACAGCAGCAGCTCGCCCGGCCCGAGACAGCGCTCGCCACCGGGAAACTGAAACTGCGTGCTGCCACTCACCTGGACGAACAGCTCCGGCGCCAGGTGGAAATGCCCCTGCGCCCGCTGCGTCGCATCCGCTGGCGGCCCCAGCCACATCGGCCACTGCCCGCTCGCCAACGCCGCCACGGCAGCAGCCAGCGCCTCACGCAGCGCGGCTGCCTGCCCGGGCTGGACGCTGAACACCCAGGGGTCGGCCCCGGCAGCCAGGTCCAGATCGGGGCGCTCCGGGCATCCCAGCTGATCCAGGTTTTTTTGCATCGTTCCAAGGATTGTGCCAGCAGCAATGCTTGAGCAGAAGGCCGGTCCGACCCTAAAGTCCCCTTCGTCGCTCGCCATCTCCATAGAGCGAGTCACGTGGCCGGCGCCCTCCCAGCGTGACCGCCCTGCTCTGCCGTCCTCTGTCCCGTGCCCATGATTTCTGCCATCGATGTCCCCACCCTGGCGCCTGCCCCGCCCCTGCGGCAGGCCCGCTGGGCCTGCCGAGCGCAGTTCGCCGCGCTCGGGCTGCTCGCCGGGGCCTGGGGCGTGCACATCCCGTCGGTCAAGCAGGCGTACGAACTGGGCGAGGCGCTTCTCGCCGTCGTGCTGCTGGCGGCCGCAGTTGGCGCGCTGCTGGCGCTGTTCACCGCCGGGCGCGTCATCGCCCAGCTGGGGGTGCAGCGCGCCTGCACGCTGGCGGCCGCAGTGATGGGTGCCATGCTGGCCTCGGTGCTGTGGTGGCCTTCGCTCGCGTGGCTGCTGCCGGCCATGCTGGTGTTCGGCGCTGCGATGAGCCTGTTCGACGTGGCCATCAACACCGAGGGCACCGCGCTGGAGATCCTCTCCGGCCGCGCCGTGATGAGCAACCTGCACGGCATGTTCAGCCTGGGCGCGATGGCCGGCGCCGCGCTCACCGGCGCCCTGCTGCGCGCCGGCATCGCTCCGGCGTTGCAACTCGCGGCCATCGGCGCGGCCGTGGCCGCCCTGGTGGCGCTGGCCGCCCGAGGCATGCTGGCCAGCCACCCCGCCGCGGCGGAGGACGAGCCGCAGGCCCACTTCGCCTGGCCGCGCGGCCTGCTGCTCGTGATCGGGCTGATGATCTTCGCCGGCATGAGCGCCGAGGGCGTGATGTACGACTGGAGCGTGCTCTACCTGAAGCAGGAGGTCGGCCTGACGCAGGACGTGGCCGCCATGGGCTACGCCGCCTTCACCGGAGCGATGGCCGCGGCGCGCTTCGGCGGCGATGCGCTGCGCGCACGGCTGCCCGAGCGCAGCCTGCTGCGCGGCAGCGCCGCCCTGGCCGCCGTGGCGATGGCCGTGGTGCTGCTGAGCGGCCACCCGGTGGTGGCGATGCTGGGCTACGCGCTGGTCGGCGCCGGCCTCGCGCCGGTGGTGCCCATCCTCTACAACGCCGCCACCCGCGTGCCCGGCACGAGCCGCGCCGCCGCCATCGCCGCGGTGTCGTCGATCGGCTACGCCGGCTTCATGATCGGCCCGCCGCTGATCGGCAGCATCGCCCAGGCCGTCTCGCTGACCGCCGCAATGAGCGTGGTGGCGGTGATGGCCGGCCTGCTGGCGGTGGGGGCGCGGCGGGTGGGGTGATGACGCGCGGGGACGCTGGTGGGCGCAGGGCGACGCTTACACTGCGGCGCTCCTGCGAAAGCCCTGCCGATGAAACTCGCCACCTGGAACGTCAACTCCCTGGCCGTGCGCCTGCCGCAGCTGCTGGCCTGGCTGTCCGAACAGCAGCCGGACGTGCTGGTGCTGCAGGAAACCAAGCTCACCGACGACAAGTTCCCCGCCGCCGAGATCGAGGCGGCCGGCTGGCAGGTGGCCTGGTTCGGGCAGAAGACCTACAACGGCGTGGCGCTGCTCAGCCGCGGCAGCGCGCCCGCGGCGGTGGTGAAGAACATCCCCGGCTTTGCGGACGAACAGGCGCGCGTGATCGCCGCCACGGTGGGCAGCCCGCTGGGTGAAGTGCGCGTGGTGGGCGGCTACTTCCCGAACGGTCAGGCGCCGGGCAGCGAAAAGTTCGCCTACAAGATGGGCTGGCTGGAGGCGCTCACCGCCTGGCTGCGCGACGAGCTGGCCGCCAACCCGAGGCTGGTGCTGATGGGCGACTTCAACATCGCGCCGGAGGACCGGGACGTGTACGACCCCGTCGCCTGGGCCGGGCAGATCCACTGCACCGACGAGGAGCGCGCCCACTTCCGCGCCCTGCTGGGGCTGGGGCTGGTGGATGCCTTCCGCCTGTTCGAGCTGCCGCCCAAGAGCTGGAGCTGGTGGGACTACCGCAACCTGGCGTTCCGCAAGAACCAGGGCCTGCGCATCGACCACATCCTGGTCGGCGAGGCGCTGCGCGGCGCGGTGCGGGCCTGCGGCATCGACAAGGCCCCGCGCAAGAACGAGCGTCCGAGTGACCACGCGCCAGTGTGGGTGGAGCTGGCGGGCTGAGGCCGGTCCCGGCACCCAGTCGACCAACCCCTCACCCTGACCCTCTCCAGCAGGGGGAGAAGGGGCAAGGCCCTTCGCTCAAAGCCGCGGCCCGTAGACCGGCAACGCCGCACCCAGTTCGTACGCGCCGGCATCGGGCCTGGTACCGGCGTAGCCGTCGTTGATGCCCGGCAGCACCTGGCCCACGTCGACCGCACCGCCGCCGGCGCGCAAGCGCAGGTCGGGCACCGCGAACAGCGTGGTCGGCAGCGCCGGGAAGGGGATGCTGGCGGCAAACGTCCCCAGGTCGACCTGCACCGCGTTCTTCTCGCTGGTCTGCGCGCGCAGGGCGGCCAGCGTGCTGGTGCGGGTGCTGCCCAGCCAGGCGTCGAAGCTGCCCAGCGTCGAGCCCAGCGCGTCGTAATCCAGCGACGAACTCGCCACGTCCACATAGGCCATGTTGATCACCCGGCCGGTGCCGGAGGAGTAGCCCGCCCAGGTACCGCCCGCACCGCCGATGAAGAGGTTGTTGCGGCTGAGGAGGTGGTAGATCGGCACGCCGGGGTAGGAGGAGAAGGCGTCGCCGTTCTTCACCACCGTGTTGTGCAGCAGCACATCGCCATACGAGGTGTTGTGCAGCTTGAAGGCGACGTAGGCCGCGTTGTAGATCACGTTGCGGATGAACCAGGTCGGCCCGCCCAGGCCGGGCTGGGACGACACGGCGGTGAAGGTGTTGGTGATGCGGTTGCGCATCACGCGGCAGTTGTGGAAGCAGTAGTCGGCCTCGATGGCGTCGTCGGCGGTCTCGCTGATGTCGTTGTTGAGGATGTCGATGCTGTACTGGCGCGAGGCCTCGCTCAGCTCGGTGGTGGAGATGCCATCGCGGAAGCCCCGCACCCGGTTGTTCATCACCACGTGGCCGGGGCCGTTGACCAGGATGCCCTCGCCGCGGTTGTTGCCGTTGGTGCCGTAGGCGGCCTCATTCCAGGCCGTCGTGCCGACCACGGTGTTGTCGGCGATGTAGCAGTCCTCCGACGGACTGAGCATCACGATGCCGTTGCCGTCGTTGACGCTGGCCTGGGCGTTGACGGTGTTGCCGACCACGGCGATGCCCAGCGACTGGTTGATGCGGATGCGGCCGTTGACGGTGAGCCCGCGCAGCTGCAGGTGCTGGCGGCCGATCAGGGTGAGGTCACCGCTGATGACCACGCTGCCCGCGGCAGCGCCGGCGGCGGCGCGGATCACCAGCGGCCGGGCGGCGGTGCCGTCCTTCTCCACCGAGGGCGAGGCGTAGGTGCCCGCGCCCAGCTCCAGGATGTCGCCGGGCTGCGCACCAGCCATCACGCTGTTGAAGGTGGCCGGCGTGACGGCCTTGATCGTGCCGCCGGCCAGCGGCTGGGGCACCGCCCGGGTGGCCACGGTGACGCTACGAGTTGCCGAGCCGCCATCAGGATCCACGAGGCTGAGTTCGACCTCGTAGCTCGTGCCGGGTTGCAGGTCGAACACGCTGCCGGAGTGGCGCGTGGCCCAGCTGAAGCCCCCTGCGCTGCCGGCGGCCACACGGCGCAGCGGCGCGCCGGTGGACCAGCTGCTGCTGCCCACCGGGCGGTGGCGCACGTTGACCACCGCGTTGGCGTTGGCGTCGCCGGTGAAGGCCCACTCCACCGTCAGGTTCTGCAGCGTCGGGTTGGGCGTGGTGACCGCACCGGCGACCGACGTATCGGCCGGGTCGGACGAGGGCGGCGGCGGGGGCGTGGGGGACGGGCCCGGGGATGGACCTGGGGATGGGGATGGACCTGGGGATGGGGCGGGACCTGGGGATGGTGTCGGCGAGGGGCTCGGCGTGGGCGCGGGATCGGCCGGCGCATCGGCCGATCCCCCACCGCCGCCACAGGCCGCCAGCGTGACCAGCACAGCCGCCTGGGTAGCGATGAAGAGCCCGCGCAACGCCTGCAGGCGGGGCGAGGGGGGTGGCGGTGGCGTCATGGGGCAGCCCATGTGCAGGTCCTCAGATCCGCGGCCCGTAGACCGGCAGCGCCGTGCCGTACTCGTAGGCGCCGGCATCGGGCTTGGTGCCGGTGAAGCCGTCGTTGATGCCCGGCAGCACCTGGCCGACGTCGGTGGCGCCGCCGCCGGCACGCAGGCGCAGGTCGGGCGCGGTGAACTGCGTCATCGCCGCGGCGGGGAAGGCGACGGTGGCGGCAAAGGCCGTCAGCCCCACCTGCACCGCGTTCTTCTCGGTGGTCTTGGCGCGCAGGTCGGCCAGGGTCGAGGTGCGCAGGCTGCCTACCTGGGCGTTGAAGGTGCCGAGCGTGGAGCCGAGCGCGTCGTAGTCGATCGACGAGGAGGCGGTGTCCAGGTAGTACTGGTCGATCACCCGGCCGCTGCCCGAGGAGTAGCCGCCCCAGGTGCCGCCCGGCCCGCCGATGAAAAGGTTGTTGCGCGACAAGAGGTTGTAGATGGGTACGCCCGGGTAGGCGCCGAAGGCATCGCCGTTCTTGACGATGGTGTTGTGCAGCAGCACGTCGCCGTAGCTGGTGCGGTAGAGCTTGAAGCCCACGTGCGCCACGTTGTAGGCCACGTTGCGGATGAACCAGGTCGGCCCGCCCAGCCCCGGCTGCGAGGACATCGCGATGAAGGTGTTGGTCAGCCGGTTGCGCATGATGCGGCAGTTGTGGTGGCAGAAGTCCGCCTCGATCGCGTCGTCGGCCGTCTCGCTGATGTCGTTGTTCAGCACGTCGATGCTGTACTGCTTGACCGCCTCCGTGCCCTCCAAAAAGGAGATGCCGTCGCGGAAGCCCTTGACGCGGTTGTTCATGATCACGTGGCCCGGACCGCTCACCAGGATGCCCTCGCCCCAGTTGTCGCCGTTCACGCCGAGCGAGCTGTTGGCCCAGACCGTCGTGCCGTTGACGGTGTTGTCGGCGATGTAGGCATTCTCGGAGGCGTTCCAGGTGACGATGCCATCGCCGTCGCCCACGCTGCGCTGCGCATTGACGGTGTTGCCGACGATCGCCACCCCCAGCGAGGAATTGAAGCGGATGCGCCCGTTCACCGTCAGCCCGCGGATCTGCACGTACTTGCGGCTGATCAGCGAGAGCTCGCCGTTGACGATCACGCTGCCCTTGGCCAGGCCGGTCTTGGGCCGCACGACGATCGGCTTGGCCTCGGTACCGTCCTTGGTCAGCGAGAAGGCGGCGTAGCTGCCGGCAGCCAGCTCGATGATGTCGCCCGGCACGGCCGCGGCCAGCACCGTCTTGTAGTTGGCCGTGGTGGCGGCCTTGATCGGCGCGCCCGCCATCGGCTGCGGCACGGCACGGGTGGCCACCGTGACGGTGCGGGTGGTGGAGCCGCCGTCGGCATCGACCAGCGCCAACTCCAGGTCATAGCTGGTGCCGGGCTGCAGGTCGAACACGCTGCCCGAGTGGCGCGTGGCCCAGCTGAAACCCGAGGTGCTGGCTGCCTGGATGCGCCGCAGCGGCGCACCGACCGTCCAGGCGGTGGTACCGGTCTTCCGGTAGCGCACGTTCACGACAGCGCTCTTGTTGGCGTCGCCGGTGAAGGCCCACTCGACGGTGAGGTTCTGCAGCGTCGGATTGGGCAGGGTGATGGTGCCGGGCACCGAGACGTAGGCCGGGTCGACCGCCAGGGCGCTCATCGTGCCGCCGGTGTCAGCCGAGGTGGCGGTGGAACCGGTGGTGTCGGCGGCCACGGTGAGCTGGGCGGTGTCCGATTCCGCCGCAGCGGCGTCGCGGCCGCTGCCGTAGTCCTCGGCAGTGGCGCGGCTGTCATCGGCCGGTGCGTTGGCGGTGGTCGCGGTGGTCGGCGCATCGGCCTCGGCCGTGGAGTCCGTGCCCCCACCGCAGGCAGCCAGCGAGGCCAGCGCCCCCACCAGGGCCAGTTGGAGGAGCCCCAGGCGAGGGCGGGTGGAAGAAGCAAGGGCGATCGGATGCATGGGGTACTGCCTCGGGTTGCGGTCGATGGGGCCATTGTTCGCAGCCGTTCGCCGCGTACGGGTATCGAGCTGCAAGGTGACATCCCCTTACGTCCCTGCACCCAGGCCCGACCGAACCCAACGGCGGGGAGCCCGCTCCGTGCGCTGCTGCACACTCTTTGCCCGCACGGTGGCCCGTGCTGCGCCACGGCATCGCCAACCGGACCGCCAGGCACCCGGGTGACAGCCGGCCGGTGGGCGGTTGCGTTACAACTGGTCCCACGCTCCGGCAACATGCCGATGCAATCGCCAGCACCGCCGAAACATCCGACACACCCTCCGCAGCCCATGACCGCAGCCCTGTTCTCGCCCTTCCACAGCACCCACCTGGACCTGCCGCACCGTGTGGTGATGGCACCGCTCACCCGCAACCGCGCGCCCGGCCAGGTGCCGAACGAGGCGATGGTCGAGTACTACCGCCAGCGCGCCAACCCGGACAGCGGCGCAGCGCTGATCGTCAGCGAGGGCACGCCGATCAGCCCGCTGGCGCATGGCTACCTCGACACCCCGGGGATCTACACGCCCGAGCAGGTGGCCGGCTGGCGCCGCGTCACCGATGCGGTGCACGCCGAGGGCGGCAAGATCGTGACGCAGATCTGGCACGTGGGCCGCATCTCCCACAGCTCGCTGCTGCCCGGCGGCGCCCAGCCGGTGTCCGCCACCGCCCGGGCGGCCCAGAGCAAGACCTACATCGCCGGCGGCTTTGCCGACGTGTCCGCGCCGCGCGCGCTGCGCACCGAAGAGATCGCCGGCATCGTGGCCGACTACGCCCACGCGGCGCGCTGCGCGGTGGAGGCCGGCTTCGACGGTGTCGAGATCCACGGCGCCAACGGCTACCTGGTCGAGCAGTTCCTGCGCGACCGCATCAACGACCGCACCGACGCCTACGGTGGCGCGATCGCCAACCGGGTGCGCTTCCTGGCCGAGGTGATGCAGGCGGTGGTGGGGGCCATCGGCGCCGCGCGCACCGCGATCCGCCTCAGCCCGGTGACCCCCGCCAACGACGCCGCGCTGGACAGCGACCCGCAGGCGCTGTTCAACGCGGTGGGCGACATGCTCGGCGAGCTGGGCCTGCTGTATGTGCACGTCGTCGAGGGCCAGACCGGCGGCGCGCGCGACTACGCCCCCTTCGACTACGCCGCGCTGCGCCAGCGCTGCCGCAGCACCTGGATGGTCAACAACGGCTATGACCTGGCGATGGCCGAGGCGGCGGTGGCCGAGGGCCGCGCCGACCTGGTCGCCTTCGGCAAGGCCTTCATCGCCAACCCCGATCTGACGCTGCGCCTGCGCCAGGGCGCCCCGCTGAACAACGTGAACAGCGACACCCTCTACGGCGGCGGCACGGCCGGCTACCTGGACTACCCACGCTGGCAGCCGGCGGCCTGATTTGTATCCAGCCCGTTGTTCGTGACCCAACGCACGTCCGGGGGATGCAAGCAGGCGTGACAGGTATTACAGTGCGGTTCCGTCGCTGAACGGCCCATAGCGGGCCCGGACCTTGCTTTGAGCCCTCGCCTGACCACCCCTCCCTCGCTTGCCGCCCGTCATCGCCGCCTGCCCTGGCTGGCTCAGCTGACGTTGGCGCTGGTCACGTGGGCCGGGCCGGGCTGGGCGGCGCCCGCCGACGAGGCCTCGGCGGCCCCACCGCCCGCAGCGAACCGCCTGCTCGACGCGCCGGACCCCGAGCCGGTGGTCGAGCCCATCCGCAGCGGCGGCCCGAACAAGCCCTACGCCGTGGGCGACCAGATCTACGTGCCCGACACCGAGGACCGTGCTGACCGTCAGGTCGGCCTGGCCTCCTGGTATGCCCACAAGTTCCACGGCCGGCGCACCGCCAGCGGCGAGGTTTACAACCTCTGGGGCATGACGGCCGCGCACGTCACCCTGCCGATCCCGAGCTACGCCCGCATCCGCAACCCGAAGAACGGCCGCACGGTGATCGTGCGCATCAACGACCGCGGGCCCTTTGCGCACAACCGCGTCATCGACCTGTCCTGGGCGGCGGCGGCCAAGCTCGACCTGCTGCGCAACGTCGGCACCGTCGAGATCGAGCGCATCACCGAAGACGAAATCCGCAGCGGCCGCTGGAAGGCCGGTGCCGATGCGGCCGATGCCCCGGTGACCTACGAGATCGCCGGCGGTGAACGCCTGGGCAACACCAACCTGGCCCAGCTCGCCAGGCTCGGCCCCTTCGCCCCACTCGCCCCGGCCGCCCGCAAGCCGGCCGGCAAGGCCGCCAAGGCAGGCAAGGCCGGCCCGGCGGGTACGCCCGAGCCCACCGGCGCGCCGGACGGGATCCCCGAGGCCACGCTGGCCCTGGCCACCCCCGCCGCAATCACCTCCGCCGCCACCACCACCGCACCGGCCGCAACTCCGGCCGCCGCCAGCGCCGCCCTGAAAACGCTGCGCAGCGAGCGCGCCGGCACCCAGGCCGCACGCGGCTGGTGGCTGCAGCTGGGCGCCTTCAAGAGCCAGGACAGCGCCGACGGCTTCTACCAGCGCCTGGGCGGCCTGCTCAAGGGGCTGGACCCGCTGCTGACCATGTTCCAGGAAACCCAGCAGCACATGGTGCAGGCCGGCCCCTTCGACACCCGCGAGGAAGCCGCCCGCTTCGGCACCCGCCTGCGCGAACTGCTCACCGGCCTGACGCCCACGCTGGTCGAGCGCAAGTGACCTCTGCGCCGTCAGGCGCAACGGGGGTGGTTCAAATCACGATCGGCTCGGGTTCGAGCCGGATGCCGAACCGGCCGTAGACGCTCTCCTGGATCGCCCGCGCCAGCGTCATCACCTCGCCCCCGCGCGCCCCGCCACGGTTGACCAGCACCAGCGCCTGCCGCTCGTACACGCCCGCGGCGCCCACGCTCTTGCCCTTCCAGCCGCAGGCGTCGATCAGCCAGCCGGCCGCCAGCTTGAACTGGCCGTCCGCCATCGGGTAGTGCACCAGGTGCGGGTCGCGCGCGATGATGTCGCGGCACTGCTCGGGCGTGACCACCGGGTTCTTGAAGAAGCTGCCGGCGTTGCCGATCACCGCCGGGTCGGGCAGCTTGGCACGGCGGATCTCGCAGACCCAGTCGAACACCTGCCGCGCGCTCGGCAGCCGACCCTCGATGAAGCCGGCGTCCTCGCACTTGCGCTGCAGGTCCAGGTACTCCAGCACCGGCCGCCAGGGCCGCGGCAGGCGCAGGCGCACCCGCGTGATCACGCTCTTGCCGGCCAGGTCCTGCTTGAACACGCTGTCGCGGTAGCCGAATCGGCAGCGCATGCGGTCCAGCGTGATCGCCCGGCCCGAGACCAGGTCCACCGCGTCGAGCGAATCGAAGCGGTCCGCCAGCTCCAGCCCGTAGGCGCCGATGTTCTGCACCGGCGCTGCGCCCACCGTGCCGGGGATCAGCGCCAGGTTCTCCAGCCCGCCCAGGCCCTGGTCGAGCGTCCAGGCCACCAGGTCGTGCCAGCGCTCGCCCGCCCCGGCCTCGACGATCACCGCGTCGGCGCGCTCTTCCACGATGCGCAGGCCGCGGATCTCCACCTTCAGCACGGTGGCCGCCAGGTCGCGGGTGAACACGATGTTGCTGCCGCCGCCCAGGATGAACTTGGGCGAGCGGCCCAGCTCGGGGTGGTCGACGACGCGGCGCACGTCGGCCGCCTCCTCGATGTGCACGAGGGTGGCCGCCACCGCGGGCAGGCCGAAGGTGTTGCAGTCCTGGAGATTAACGCCGGTTTCGATGCGCATGGCAGAATTTTCACCGATCCCACACCAAGCCCCTCCAGGGCAGAGAGCCGCACCATGCCCAGCTTCGACACCGTCCTCGAACCCAACCTCGTCGAGGTCAAGAACGCCATCGATCAGTCCAACAAAGAAATCGGCACCCGCTTCGACTTCAAGGGCAGCGACGCCCGCATCGAGCAGAAGGACAAGGAGCTGACGCTGCATGCCGACAACGACTTCCAGCTCCAGCAGGTCACCGACATCCTGCTGGCCAAGATGAGCAAGCGCGGCGTGGACATCCGCTTCCTGGACACCAGCGCCAAGCCCGAGAAGATGAGCCACGACAAGCTCAAGCAGAAGGTGATCGTCAAGGCCGGCATCGAGAGCGACGTGGCCAAGAAGATCCAGAAGGCCATCAAGGACAGCAAGATGAAGGTCCAGGCCAGCATCCAGGGCGACACCGTGCGCGTCACCGGCGCCAAGCGCGACGACCTGCAGGCCGCGATGGCGCTGCTGAAGAAGGAGATCGACGACATGCCGCTGAGCTTCAACAACTTCAGGGATTGAGGGGCGGAAGCTCTTCGCCGAAAAAATCCTGCCGGAAGCGCCCGATCTGGTGCATGCGCTCGTGCAGGATCGTCACGATGCCGATGTCGCCGTCCGACAGCCACTTCCAGTACATGAAGTGGCGCTCGTAGCGAAAGAAGAAACCTTCCACGCCGAACTCCGCCGGCACGGGCCGAGAGGCCACGCCACGGGACTCGATGCGCTCGAAGGCCTCGAACAGCCCAGTGATGTAGCGCTCGGCTTGGGCGTCTCCCCAGCGATCACGCGTGTAGCGATAGATCTCATCCAGCCGCCAGGACGCCGCCTCCTGGATACGGATCGCCGGCATCGCTCAAGCCCCTTTCGGGCCTGAGCGGGCGTTGCGCGCCAGCACATCCGCAGCCGTCAAGGGTCGGTAAGCGGACTCCGGTGCGGCAAAGGCGTGGGCCAGTTCGGCCCGCAGCCGCTCGAAGTTCGCTTGCTCGGAGCGCTCCATGTCACGCCGGATGAGGTCGCGCAGGTACTCGCTCACGTTGTCGTAGGCGCCGTTTTCACTCACATTGGCAGCGACAAAGTCGCTGAGCGTGGCGTTGAGGCGCACGGTCATCGTGGTGGTCTGGGTCATGGCGGAGTCTGCCTCTGGGTGAGCGATGTCTTCAATATACTGAAATATCAATACAGACGCCGGGTTGAATCCTTCGCCCGAACCTACCGCTCCCCCTTCGCCTCCCACGCCACCCGCCGCGCAAACGCCTTCGAGCGCCAGCGGATCATCCGCCGCCACGGCTCGAACCAGCCGACCCGCCGCCACCCCGGCCCGCGCTGCGCCGGGCTGGCGTCCGGCCACCAGGGAATCGGTAGCCAGTCGTGGTCGGCATCGTCACGCAGCTCACGCGCGTTGTTGATCCAGCTGTCCAGCCGCTCGAAGGGCTCGCGCGTCTCCAGACGCCAGCGGCACCAGGTGTCGTCGATGTGGGTCACGTCGCGCCAGCCGGCCCAGATCACCGCCTTCGCCTCGCTCCACTCGACGCCTCGCTGAGCGGCGATGCGGCACAGCCGCGCTCGGATCACCTCCACCGCCTGGCGGACCTCGTCGGGCCACTGCGGCGCATCCGGGTGCACCGGTTCGGCCAGCCAGTCCAGCTCCATCGGGTGCTCACGGTGCCAGGAGAAGTGAACCAGCTTGCCGGCCCTGCGGCTGAACAGCAGGGTACTCAGGTCCCGCGCGGCCCCGTGCAGCCAGCCCTTGGGCCGATCGAACCACAGCGCCGGCTGCACACCCAGGCCGTGCGCCCGCTCCAGGTGCCGCGCCAGCGACCGCAGCAGGGGCGCGCTGTCGGCCTGCAGGCGCCAGCGCAGATCCTCGCGCGCCGCCACCACGCGCCGCAAGGTGTAGTAAGCGGCCGGGAAGTCGCTGTCGTCCTTCTGCCCTTCCCAGGGCTGCAGCCACAGCAGGGGCCATTGCGGGTCGATGCCGGCCGGCAGCTCGGCCCGCGCCCGTGCCAGCCCCACCAGCGCGGCCGGGCTGCGCCACTGCCAGATCCGCGTGGCCCAGGCCGCCAGGCGGCGGCGACGGCGCGCCGTTTCCTCACCCGCCGGCGCCTGCACCGGCTGCTTGCGCACATCTCCCGCCGTCCGGGGTGCATCCGGGCGGGCGACCAGCGAGCCGGTCCAGGCCATCCAGGCCGGCAGGGCCAGCGCCGGCCCCCGGAACAGCGGGTGCAGCACCTCGCAGCGCATCGGCGCGGCGCCCAGCGCCTCGCGCTCGACCAGCCGCTGTGCCAGCAGCCGCAGGTGCCCGGCCCGGCGCGCAGCCACGCAGGCCTGCCAGCGGCGCCGCAGCGCCTCGTCCAACCCTGCGTCGTCGAGCTGCCAGGGGCTGAAGGGGCGATCCAGGCGCTCCCGGGCGCGGTCGTGCAGCCGGCAGGCGCGCTCCCACTCCTCGAGTGCAATGCGCCGAAGCGCCGGGAAGTCACCGTCCGCATACACCAGCAGCTCGCCATCGACGCGACGAACCACGGCCACCGGGGTATCGAAGGGCGCCAGGATGCAAGGCGTGCCGTGCGCCAACCCAGGGGTGTCCGCCAGCCTCCCGACAAATTCGATCCGCCCCAGCGCGCTCAGCTTTCCCCAGTACGGGTCGGACGAATCGCCACAGGTCACCGTGTCCCCAACCTGCCACTCCCACGCTTCGTTCATGTGCATCTCCCGCGTCGTGTTGCTTCGAAACCGGATTCTTCCGCAGCACTGGCTCACCTGGTGAGCCCATCGAGGCACAGACTGGTCACAGTCCACCACAAACCGCCATGAACACCCATCCACCCCGCTTCACCCGCCAGCGCATCGACTCGCCGCATGTCATCACCTTCTGCGCCGAGATGGGCGCGCTGCTGCTGGCCGCCCGGGCACGCCAGCGCAACCCGCAACGCGGCGCAGCGCGTGAGACCGCCCGGGACCCGGCGCAGCGGTTGAACGGCGACATCGCCGAGCTGATGCAGGCCGTGAAGACCTACGCCGAGACGATGCAACGCATCCGCAGCCGCATCCTGGCGCCCGAGATCGCCTTGTCCGGCGAGCCGCAGGCCACCTTCGACCAGTGCCGGCTTGCACTTTCTTTCTGGCAACACCGCAGTGAACGCGCTCGCGCCGAACAATGGCGCGAGCGCAGCGACCCGGCCCCCTTCGCCCTGGCCGCCTGCTGGGACAGCCTGATCGCCCAGGCGCTGGACGGCCTGGAAGGCGCTGGACGGCAGGAAGCGCACCGACCGGCTCGAAGAGGCCCGCGCCGAGCTGCGGCGCTTCCACCACCGGCTGTGCACCCTGCGCGTGCTGGACCCGGCCTGCGGCAGCGGCAACTTCCTGTACGTGACGCTGGAGCACCTCAAGCGCCTGGAGGCCGAGGTGCTGGATGCGCTGGCCGCCCTGGGCGACACGCAGAGCCGCCTGGGCCTGGAGGGCGAGACGGTGACGCTGCAGCAGTTCCTGGGCATCGAGCTGAACCCGCGCGCGGCGGCGCTGGCCGAGCTGGTGCTGTGGATCGGCTGGCTGCAGTGGCAGATCCGCAGCTTCGGCAACCAGAGCGTGGCCGAGCCGGTGGTGCACGACTACCGCAACATCGAATGCCGGGATGCGGTGCTGGCCTGGGACGCGCAGGAGCCGGCCTGCGGGGCGGACGGGAAGTTGTTGACGCGCTGGGATGGCCGCACGAAGAAGCGCCATCCGGTCACCGGCAAGGAGGTGCCGGACGAGGCGGCGCAGGTGCCGCAGTGGCGCTACCTGAACCCACGTGCCGCCGATTGGCCGCAGGCCGACTTCATCATCGGCAACCCGCCCTTCATCGGCGCCGGGCCGATGCGCGAGTCGCTGGGCGACGGCTACGTGGAGGCCCTGCGCGCCAGCTGGCCGGCCGTGCCCGACAGCGCCGACTTCGTGATGTTCTGGTGGGCCAAGGCCGCCGCCGAGGTGCGCGCCGGGCGGGCGCAGCGGCTGGGGCTGATCACCACCAAGGCCATCTGGCAGACCTTCAACCGCCGTGTGGTGGAGGCGGCGCTGGCCAGTGATGTCGCCCATCTCACTTTTGCGATTCCCAACCACCCCTGGGTGGACAGCGCCGACGGCGCGGCGGTGCGCATCGCGATGACGGTGCTGGCGCCCGGCGCTGCCCCCGGCAAGCTGGTGACGGTCACCGCCGAGCACGAAACCGACAGCGGCGAGGTACAGGTCGAGCTGGCCGAGCGCAGTGGCGTTCTGCACGCCGACCTGCACATCGGCGCGAACGTGACCGCCGCCCGGCCGCTGCGCGCCAACTTGGGCATCTCCTCGCGCGGCGTTTCGTTGCACGGTGCGGGCTTCATCGTGACACCAGCGGAGGCACTGGCCCTGCTGCCAGGCGCCAGCTTGGCAAATGAGGGTTTACCCCCCCCCCCGCAATTCCAGCGTCATTCGCGCATACCGCAACGGCCGGGACCTGACCGACCGGCCGCGCGGTGTGCAGGTGATCGATCTGTTCGGGCTCACGGCTGAAGACGTGCGCTCCCGCTACCCGGCGGTCTACCAGTGGGTCGCGGAACGAGTGAAGCCGGAGCGGGATGCCAAGGCGCAGAGCAAGGACGGCGCCGCCTACGCTCGGCTGTGGTGGCTGTTCGGCAAGCCGCGCCAGGAACTGCGTGCGTATCTCTCCGGTTTGCCGCGCTACATCGCCACCGTCGAAACCTCCAAGCACCGACACTTCCAGTTCCTCAGCATGGACGTGCTGCCGGACAACAAGCTGGTTGCCATCGCGCTGAGTGACGCGCTGCACCTGGGCGTGCTATCCAGCGCCGTGCACGTCGACTGGGCGCTGGCCACCGGCAGCCGGCTGGGCGTCGGCAACGACCCGGTCTACGTCAAGACACGCTGCCTGGAGACCTTCCCGTTCCCGGACGCCACCGACGACGACACCGGCCTGACGCCCGCGCTGGCCGAGCGCATCCGCACGCTGGCCGAGCAGATCGACGCGCACCGCAAGGCGCGGCAGGCGGCGCACGAAGCGGTCACCCTCACCGGCCTGTACAACGTGCTGGCCAAGCTACGCCGCGGCGAGGCGCTGACCGCCAAGGAGAAGGCGCTGCACAGCCAGGGCCTGGTCGGCGTGCTGCAAAGCCTGCACGACGAGCTGGACGCCGCGGTGCTCGCCGCCTACGGCTGGAGCGACCTGGGCCCCGTGCCCTGGTCCGACGACGCCGCCCACGCCGCCTGGACCGAGGCGCTGCTGGAGCGGCTGGTGGCGCTGAACGCGCGCCGCGCCGCCGAGGAGGCCGCGGGAACGGTGCGCTGGCTGCGCCCGGACTCCCAGAACCCGCAGCGCTACAGCGCCGCGGCCGGCGTGGACCCCGCACCGACCGAGCAGCCGGCACTGATCGAGCCGGCGCAGGAGGCAGCCGACCCGGACGAAACCACCGCCGCCACCCCAGCCGCCACCCCGGCCGCAAACGCCGCAGCCCCCGCCCGCCAGCCCTGGCCGAGCGACCTCAAGGCCCAGCTGCGCGCCGTGGCCGAACTGCTCGCCGCCAGCCCCGCCGGCCTGAGCGAGGCGCAGATCGCCGAACGCTTCACCGCCCGCGGCGCCTGGAAGAAGCGCCTGGCCGACGTGCTGGCCACGCTGGAAGCGGTGGCGCGGGCGCGCTGCGAGGACGGGCGCTGGCGGGGGGTGTGAGGGCGACCGGAAGAAAACCCAAGCGCTCAGGTTCCTGATAGCATGCCGACGATCCTGCTGATCAACGGGCTGCGGGTCACGATCTACCCCGCCGACCACCGCCCCGCGCACGTCCACGTGATCGGGCGCGGCTGCGAGGCGGTGTTCAAGCTCAACTGCCCCTTCGGCCCGCCGCAACTGCGTGAGAACCAGGGTTTTTCCCGCAAGGAACTGTCCGCCATCGCCACGGCACTGCTCGACGCACTGATGCCGCTGTGCACAGCCTGGAGCCATCTGCATGGAGATTTCTGAAGCTGACTTCGCCGCCGCCAATGCCCGCGCGGCTGAGCGAATGGCCCACGACACCCGCGCCGTGGCGGCACGCTACGACCGCCGCACCGCGCGGCTTGTGATCACGCTGGACAACGGCCTGGAACTCGGCTTGCGCCCGCAGGATGCCCAGGGGCTTGAGAGCGCACGCCCGGCCGACCTGGAGGATCTTGAAATTTCCCCGTCCGGCCAGGGCATCCACGTGCCGGCGCTGGACGCCGACCTGTACCTGCCCGGCCTCCTGCAGGGCCTGTTCGGCTCGCGCGCCTGGATGAGCCGCCGCGCTGCCGAACGCCAGGCCGCCGCGGCGCTTGGCGCCACCGGTGGCCGCGTGCGCAGCGAGGCCAAACGCCGCGCCGCACAAGAGAACGGCCGGCTGGGCGGACGGCCGCGCAAATCAGAACCGAATCCATCGAGCGCGGGCTGATCATGGACAGCGACACCCACCGGCCTGAAGACGCCACCACGCCGCCCGCCTCACGCGGCGCAGCTTTGCTCGACGCGCTGCGGGGCTTCGATACGGACTTCATCGAGGCGGTGCAGGATCTCCGCGATGAATCGCAGCCGATGCAGGTGCGCGACTTGCCCTGCGTCTGCGGCCCCGCGTCCTCGGTCTGACCCGCCTTCTCGGCGGCTCCACCCTGTCGCTGCAGGGACAGGCCAAAAACGAACGGGCGTGCTAAAAACTGCGTTTCATCGTCGCCACGCGGGGCCGGTCCCGCGGCGAGCACAGCACAGGAGACGCGGATGGATCTGAACTTCACCGACGAGGAACTGGCGTTCCGCGCCGAGGTCAAGCAGTGGGTGGCCGAGAACCTGCCGGCCGACCTGAGCCACAAGGTGCACAACGCCCTGCGGCTCACCCGTGACGACATGCAGCGCTGGGCGCGTATCCTGGGCAAGAAGGGCTGGCTGGGCTACGGCTGGCCCAAGCCCTTCGGCGGCCCGGGCTGGAATGCGGTGCAGAAGCACCTGTTCGAGGAGGAGTGCGCGATGGCCGGCGCGCCGCGCATCGTGCCCTTCGGCCCGGTGATGGTGGCCCCGGTGATCATGGCCTTCGGCACGCCCGAGCAGCAGCAGCGCTTCCTGCCGGGCATTGCCAGCGGCGACGTCTGGTGGAGCCAGGGCTACTCGGAGCCGGGCTCGGGCTCGGACCTGGCTTCGGTGAAGACGCGTGCCGAGCGTGTATCGACGAGTTCAGGCGACAAGTACATCGTCAACGGCCAGAAGACCTGGACGACGCTGGGCCAGTTCGGCGAGTGGATCTTCTGCCTGGTGCGCACCAGCACCGAAGGCAAGCCGCAGACGGGCATCAGCTTCCTGCTGATCGACATGAAGTCGCCCGGCGTGACGGTGCGCCCGATCATCCTGCTCGACGGCGAGCACGAGGTGAACGAGGTGTTCTTCGACAACGTCGAGGTACCGGCCGAGAACCTCATCGGCGAGGAGAACAAGGGCTGGACTTACGCCAAGCACCTGCTGGCGCACGAGCGCACCAACATCGCCGACGTGAACCGCGCCAAGCGCGAGTTGGAGCGGCTCAAGCGCATTGCCCGCGCCGAAGGCGTCTACGACGACAGCCGCTTCCGTGACCAGATCGCACTGCTGGAGGTGGACATCGTCGCGCTGGAGATGCTGGTGCTGCGCGTGCTGAGTGCCGAGAAGAGCGGCAAGAGCAGCCTGGACGTGGCGGGTCTCCTGAAGATCCGCGGCAGCGAGATCCAGCAGCGCTACACCGAGCTGATGATGCAGGCCGCCGGCCCGTACAGCCTGCCCTTCATCCACGAGGCGATGGAGGCGGGCTGGCAGGGTGGCTTCGTCGGCGCCGCGCACTGCGCGCCGGTGGCTGGCACCTTCTTCAACTACCGCAAGACGACGATCTACGGCGGCAGCAACGAAGTGCAGCGCAACATCGTGTCCCAAACCGTGCTGGGAGCCTGACCATGGATTTCGATTTCACCGACGATCAGAACTCGCTGCGCGATGCGGTGGCCCGCTGGGTCGAGAAGGGCTTCAGCTTCGAGCGCCGCCATGCGCTGGCCAAGGCCGGCGGCGCGACCCGCGCGGTCTACGCCGAGCTGGCCGAGCTGGGCCTGACCGGCCTGGCCATCGCCGAGGAACACGGTGGCCTGGGCTTTGGCGCCGTCGAGGCGATGGTGGTGATGGAGGAGCTGGGCCGCGGCCTGGTCAACGCCCCCTACCTGCACGGCGCGCTGGTGGCGCCCTCGCTGCTGAGTTTCGCCCCCGCCGAGCTGCAGGCCGCCTGGCTGCCACGGATGGCCAGCGGCGAGGCGCTGGTGGTGCTGGCGCACCAGGAACGCGCCGCGCGCTACCGGCTCGACCAGGTGACCACCCGCGCCACCGAATCGAACGGCAGCTGGACCGTCACCGGCGCCAAGAGCCTGGTGCCGGCCGGTGACGAGGCTGACGCCTTCCTGGTGCCGGCGCACACGCCGCACGGCATCCGCATCTTCCTGGTCGAACGCGCGGCCTGCCAGGTACGCGGCTACCCGACCCAGGACGGCGCGCGCGCCGCCGAGATCGCCTTCACCGACGCCCCGGCGCAACTGGTGGCCGAGAACGGCCTGGTCGAGCTGGAAGGTGCCATCGACGTGGGCATCGCCGCGGTCTGCGCCGAGGCGGTGGGCCTGATGGAGCGCATGACCGCGCTGACGGTCGAGTACATGAACACGCGCAAGCAGTTCGGCGTCACGCTGTCCACCTTCCAGGCGCTGCGCCACCGCATCGCCGACGTGAAGATGCAGCTCGAACTCGGCCGCGCGATGAGCTACTACGCCACGCTGAAGCTGGGCGAGCCGGCAGAGCAGCGCCGCCGGGCGCTCAGCCAGGCCAAGGTGCAGATCGGCCAGTCGGTGCGCTACGTCGGCCAGCAGTGCACTCAGCTGCACGGCGGCATCGGCGTGACCGACGAGTACGTCTCCAGCCACTACTTCAAGCGCCTGACGATGCTGGAAATGCAATTCGGCGACACGCTGCACCACCTCGGCGAGGTGAGCGCGCGCATGCAGGACAGCGCCGGCGTGTTTGCCTGAGCAAGCGCGTCCTGGGCAAATCTTTAGCCGGCGAACGCCGCGGAACCGGCTCTGCCGGGCCGCTGGCGTTGCCCCCTTGAGGGGGAGCGCCGTCAGGCGCAACGGGGGTGGGAGTCAGCTCCGGAAAATCTGGACGGAGCGCACCAGCAACCCGGCCTGATCCTCCAGGTCCCGGCAGGCCTGGGCGGCTTCAGCGGCCAGGCTGGCGTTGTGGCGGGTGGTGTCGTCGAGCTGGCGCACGGCGCCATGGATGCCGGCAATGCCCTCGCGCTGGCGGCCGGCCGCGTCGCTGACCTCGTCGAGCCGCTCGGCGACCACGCGCGACTCGTCCACCACCTCGCCGATGCGCAGCGCCGCGTCGTCGATGCGGTCGGCACCGACGCGCACCTCCCGGGTGGAATCGTCGATCAGCGTGGCGATCTCGCGCACCGCGTCGCGGCTGCGCTGTGCCAGCGTGCGCACGTCCTGAGCCACCACCGCGAACCCTCGGCCCTGATCGCCCGCATGCGCGGCCTCCACCGCCGCGTTGAGGGCCAGGAGGTGGGTCTGGGCGGCGATCTGCTCGATCACGCCGACGATCTCGTGCATGCGCTTGGACGACTGGCGGATGGCCTGCATCGTCTCGGTGGCGGCGCGCATGGCCTCGCCGCCCTCACCGGCGCGGGCGCTGGCGTGGCGACTCTGTTCGCTGAGCTCGTGGGTACCGCGCGCCGCAGCGTCCACGGTGCTGGCAATCTCCTTCATCGTGGCAGCCGTCTGCTTCAGGCCGGCCGCCTGGGCGTCGGCATGTTCGGCCATCTGGCGGCTGCCTTCGGCCAGCGAGCCGGTGGCCACGCGCATGTGGCCGACCTCGCAGCGCACGTCCGAGACGATGGCGCGCATGTTCAGGTTGATCAGGTCGAGCCGGCGCAGCAGCGAGCCCAGCGGGCTGGTGGGCTCGTAGTCCAGCCGCATCGACAGCCGGCAGCTCGCCACCTGGGCAGCCATCACGTCGGCATCGCGCAGCGGACGAGCCACCTGCAGCTCGAACCAGATCATCAGCGCCGCGATCACCGGCAGGCCCAGCCACAGCCCGCTGGTGGCCACCATCCACGGCGAGGGCTGCCAGGCCGGCAGCCCCAACTCGGCCGCAAAGGCCCAGGCCAGCCCGGGCAATGCGATGGCCAGGATCAGGATCAGCATCGCCCCCGTCATGCGCTGGCTCAGGCTGAGGCGCCAGATGCGGTTCGGCCAGTCGCGCCAGCCGGTGCGGCGAAGCCGCCCCGCGTGCAACGTCCAACTCGGGTGTGGCTGCGTACGCTGCCGGGCGAGCAACGCGTAGGTCGCCTCGGCCTCACTCACCTGGGCACGGCTGGCCGGCAGGCGCACCGACATGTAGCCGATCGGCTTGCCCTCTTCGAGCACCGGCGTCACGTGCGCCTGCACCCAGTAGTGGTCGCCGTTCTTGCAGCGGTTCTTGACGATGCCGCTCCAGGGCCGGCCGTGGCCGATCGTGGACCAGAGGTCGCGGAAAGCCTCGGGCGGCATGTCCGGGTGGCGGATCAGGTTGTGCGGCTGGCCCAGCAGCTCGTCGTAGCTGTAGCCACTCACCGCCACGAAATCGCGGTTGCAGTGGGTGATGCGCCCCTGCCGGTCCGTGGTGGACACCAGCACCTGGCTGGGTTCGAGGCGGCACTCGCGGCCGCTGAGTGGCTGCTGGGCAGAAGACGAGGTGCGCATGGGAGGCGTCGGCAAGTCGGGTCGATTCGGATCGATGGACGGGCGGTACCGCACCAACTGCTTGGGTACGGGCCGCAGATTGGCAGCGCAGGCGCGGGCCCGATCGCTTGAAAAGCGCTGGTGCTGCAACGCAGCAACAGTGACTTCGCGCACACTGGCGGCATGCAGACACCGACCAACCCGCCTTCCCTGCCTGCCCTGCCGCCCCTCAGCTACCCCGGCGCGATCACCGACGTCGCGCCACTGAAGGTCGGCCACTTCACCGACACCCGCCGGCCCACCGGCTGCAGCGTCGTGCTCTGCGAGGCCGGCGCCACCTGCGGTGTCGACGTGCGCGGCGCCGCGCCCGGCACCCGCGAGACCGACCTGCTGCGCCCGGACAACCTGGTCGAGCAGGTCCACGCCGTGCTGCTGGCCGGCGGCAGCGCCTTCGGGCTGGATGCCGCCGGCGGCGTGATGCGCTGGCTGGAGGAGGCCGGGCACGGCTTTCCGGTCGGCCCGGCACGCGTGCCCATCGTGCCCGCGGCGGTGCTCTTCGACCTGCTGGTGGGCGACCACCGCATCCGCCCCGACGCCAGCGCCGGCCACGCCGCCTGCGCCGCCGCCAGCCGCAGCGCGCCCGCGCAGGGCGGTGTCGGCGCCGGGGCCGGAGCCACGCTGGGCAAGCTCTTCGGCGTCGCGCAGGCCATGAAGGGCGGCATCGGCAGCGCCTCGCTACGCGCCGGGCGCTTCACCGTCGGCGCGCTGATCGCCGTCAACGCGCTGGGCGACGTGCGCGACCCCGCCACCGGCCGCCTGCTGGCCGGCTCGCGCGGCGCCGACGGGACGAGCCTGCGCGACGCCGCTGCCCGCCTGGTCGCCGGTGACCTGCCTGCGGGCGCGCTGGCCGGCATGGCCACCACGATCGGCGTGGTGGCCACCGACGCCGCGCTCACCAAGGCGCAGGCCAACAAGCTGGCCACCATGGCGCACGATGGCCTGGCCCGCGCCATCTCGCCGGTGCACACGATGACCGATGGCGACACGCTCTTCGCGCTGGCCACCGGCACCGCCGAGGGCCACGCCGACCTGACCGTGCTCGGCGCGCTGGCGGCCGAGGTGACCGCCCGCGCGATCGTCAACGCCATCACCGCCGCGACCGGCTTGACGCTGCCCGACGGCACGCGCCTGCCCGCCGCCACCGACCTGAACCGACTGGAGCGCCACTGATGGCCCGCAAGAACACGAACGCCGGTGCACCGGCCACGCTGGCCCTGGCCGACGCCCTCTTCAGCCAGGGCCTGGGCGCCCGCCGCGAGTGCGAGGGCCTGATCGCCTCCGGGCTGGTGCGCGTGGCCGGGCGCACGATCACCGACCCCTTCGAGCCCGTGGCCACCGAGGGCCTGGTGCTGGAGGTCGAGGGCCGGGCCTGGCCCTACCACGCCCAGGCCGTGATCCTGATGCACAAGCCGGCCGGCTACGAGTGCTCGCAGAAGCCCTCGGCCTGGCCGAGCGTGCTCAAGCTGCTGCCGGGGCCGCTGCGACAACGCGACGTGCAGCCGGTCGGCCGGCTCGACGTGGACACCACCGGCCTGCTGCTGCTGACCGACGACGGCGCGCTGATCCACCGCCTGACGCACCCCAAGCGCCACGTGCCGAAGGTCTACGAGGTCACCACCGCCCGCCCGGTCGAGGACGGCCAGATCGAGAAGCTGCGCGCCGGCGTGAAGCTGCACGACGAACCGAACCTGGTGCGTGTGCTGGCCTGCGAGCGCAGCGGTGAATGCGCGCTGCGCATGACGCTGGGCGAAGGCAAGTACCACCAGGTCAAGCGCATGGTGGCCGCGGTGGGCAACCACGTCGAGGCGCTGCACCGCAGCAGCTTCGGCGCGCTGGCCCTGCCCGCCGACCTGGCGCCCGGTCAGTGGCGCTGGATCGACGACCCGGCGGTGATCTGGGCCGCCGGGAGCTGAGCCGTCTCAACCTCGGCCGCTGTCGCTGGCGCGACAGAGTGCCGCCCAGGCTGGCCTGTTTGGCGCGGGTAAGTACGCTGCGTTTTTTGCGTTCACGGATCTAGTCTTGACATGGATCATGGGGCCGAAAGCCCCATGCCTGTTCTGGAGGAGACCCATGAGCGTGAACCTGACGATCAACGGCCGGGCGGCCACCGCCCAGTCCGAGCCTGCCACCCCGCTGCTGTGGGTGCTGCGTGACGAGTTGGGCCTGACCGGCACCAAGTTCGGCTGCGGTGCCAAGCTCTGCGGCGCCTGCACGGTGCACCTGGACGGCGAGCCGATCCGCTCCTGCTCGACGCCGCTGTCGCGCGCGGCCGACCGATCGGTGTCGACCATCGAGGGCCTGTCCAAGGACAACAGCCACCCGCTGCAGAAGGCATGGATCGCCCACGACGTGCCGCAGTGCGGCTACTGCCAGAGCGGCCAGCTGATGAGCGCCGCCGCGCTGCTGGCGGCCAACCAGAACCCCAGCGACGCCCAGATCGACGAGGCGATGAAGGGCAACGTCTGCCGCTGCGGCACCTACGTGCGCGTGCGCGCCGCCATCAAGACCGCCGCCGCCGAAATGCGCCGTGGCAAGGCCTGAAGGGAGACCCGACATGAAGCACGCCCAACGCGCCGCCAGCCCGTCGCGCCCCTCACGCCGCAGCTTCCTCAAGTCCTCGGCCGCCTTCAGCGGCGGCCTGATGGTCGGCTTCGTGCTGCCCAGCGGCCCGGCCGGCGCCGCCGGCCTGGTGCACACGCCCAACGCCTGGGTGCACATCGCCGACGACAACACCATCACGCTGATCTCGGCGCGCGCCGAGATGGGCCAGGGCGTCTACACCTCGATGCCGATGCTGCTCGCCGAGGAGCTCAACGTCGACCTGCGCAAGGTGCGCGTAGCCTTCGCGCCCCCGGGCAAGGCCTACGGCAACGCGATGATCTTCGGCCTGCAGCTCACCGGCGGCTCCACCTCCGTGCGCGAGGGCTGGGAGCGCCAGCGCCTGGCCGGCGCCCAGGTGCGCGAGATGCTGATCGCCGCCGCCGCCGAGCGCTGGAAGGTCGACGCCGCCCAGCTGCGCGCCGAGGACGGCCAGGTGCTGGGCCCCAATGGGCGGCGCGCCAGCTACGGCGAGTTGGCCGCCGAGGCCGCCAAGCTGAAGGCGCCCGAGAAGGTCACGCTGAAGGACCCGAGCCAGTTCCGCATCGTCGGCAAGCGCACGCCGCGGCTGGACACGCCGGCCAAGGTCAACGGCACCGCCACCTTCGGCATCGACGTCAAGCTGCCCGGCATGGTCTACGCCTCGCTGCAGCAGTGCCCGGTGCAGGGCGGCAAGGTCAGGTCCTTCGACGCCGGCAAGGCGCGCGCCATGCCCGGCGTGATCGACGTGGTGCAGATCCCCGACGGCGTGGCGGTGGTGGCGCAGAGCTACTGGCAGGCCGCACAGGCGCGCGAGCAGCTCAGCGTGCAGTGGGACGAGGGGCCGAACGCAGGCCTGAACACCGCGGCGATGATCGCCGGCACGCGCGCTGCGCTGGCCAGCGGCAAGCCCTTCCCGATCAAGCAGCAGGGCGACCCGGACAGCGTGATCGGCCGCGCCGCCAAGGTGCTGCGCGCCGAGTACCTGACACAGAACCTGTCGCACGCACCGATGGAGCCGATGAACTACACCGCCCACGTCGAGGCGGACCGCGCCCGGCTGGTCGGCCCGACCCAGTGGCCCGATGCGCTGCAGGGCGCGATCGCCAAGATCCTCGGCCTCAAGCCGGAGACCGTGACGGTGGAGAACACCTTCCTGGGCGGCGGCTTCGGGCGGCGCATCGACTTCGACTACGCCATCCAGGCCGCACTGATCAGCAAGGCCGTGAGCAAGCCGGTCAAGCTGGTGTGGACCCGCGAAGACGACATGCAGCACGACTTCTACCGCCCGCTGGGGGTGCACCAGCTCGCCGCGGCCGTCGGCGCGGATGGCAAGCCCACGGCGCTGACCTGGCGGGTGGCATCGCAGTCGGTCACCGGGCGGGTGTTCAACCTGCCGGCCGAGGCGCCCGACGCGCTGATGACCGAGGCCGCCGTGCCGCTGTACGACATCCCGGTGGCCCGCCACGACGCCGTCAAGCACGACGCCGGCCTGCGCGTGGGCTACTGGCGTGCGGTCAGCCACAACATGAACGCCTTCGCCAACGAAAGCTTCATCGACGAGCTGGCCGCCGCCGCGGGCAAGGACCCGGTGGCCTACCGGCTCTCGCTGCTGGAGACCCAGCCGCGCCTGGCCAACGTGCTCAAGACCCTGGCCGCCAAGGCCGGCTGGGGCACGCCGGCCGCGGCGGGGCGCCACCGGGGCGTGGCCGTGTTCGAGGGCTATGAGACCCACATCGGCGCGGTGCTGGAGATCTCGATGAAGGACGGCGCGCCGCAGGTGCACCGCGTCACCGTGGTGGCCGACCCGGGCCGCATGGTCAACCCCGACACGGTGGAGGCGCAGATCCAGTCCAGCGTGGTGTACGGCCTGTCGGCCGCACTCTGGGGCGAGATCACCGTCGACAAGGGCCGCGTGCAGCAGTTCAACTTCGACACCTACCGGGTGATGCGCCACAACGAGGTGCCGGCGATCGACATCACGCTGCTAGAGAGCCGGGAGAAGCCCGGCGGCATCGGCGAGCCGGCCACCTCACTGATGGCCCCGGCGCTGGCCAATGCGGTCTTCGCTGCCACCGGCAAGCGGGTGCGCCGCATGCCGATCCGGCCGGAGACGATCGCCCAGGCCTGAGCAGGCTGGCACGGCACGCGGCACACCCAGCGAAGCACCGGGCCGGGCACCGATAATCCCGGCCCATGCGCATCTTCCGCGGCCACCACCACCCCGGCATCGCCCCGGCCTGTGCCCTGACCATCGGCAACTTCGATGGCGTGCACCGCGGCCACCAGGCCATGCTCGCGCTGCTGACCAGCGAGGCCCGGCACCGGCGCCTGCCCAGCTGCGTGATGAGCTTCGAGCCGCATCCGCGCGACTACTTCGCCCAGCGCACCGGACGGCCCGAGCTGGCCCCCACGCGCGTGGCCACGCTGCGCGACAAGCTGCTGGAGCTGGAGCGCTGCGGCGTGGACCAGGTGGTGCTGATGCCCTTCAACCAGCGCTTCGCGGCGCTCTCGCCCGAGGCCTTCGTCGACGACGTGCTGGTGCGCGGCCTGGGCGCACGCTACGTGTTGGTGGGCGACGACTTCCGCTTTGGTGCCAAGCGGGCCGGCGACTACGCCATGCTCGACGGGGCCGGCACACGCGCCGGCTTCGACGTGGCGCGCATGCTGAGCTACGAGGTGCACGGCCTGCGCGTGTCCAGCTCGGCGGTGCGCGAGGCGCTCGCGCAGGGCGACATGGCACGCGCCACCGCGCTGCTCGGGCGGCCCTACAGCGTCTCCGGCCACGTGCTGCACGGGCGCAAGCTGGGGCGGGAGCTGGGCTTTCGCACCCTCAACCTGCGCTTCGGCCACCCGAACCCGGCCGCGCAGGGCATCTTCGTGGTGCAGGTCTTCGGCCTGGCCGACCGGCCACTGCCCGGGGTCGCCAGCCTGGGTGTGCGCCCGACCGTGGAAGACGCCGGGCGCGTGCTGCTGGAGGTGAACTGCCTCGACTGGCCTGCCTCGCTCGGCAGCGAGGGCGCCTACGGCCGCGTCGTGCAGGTCGAGCTGCTGCACAAGCTGCACGACGAGCGCCGCTACGACGGCCTGGAAGCCCTGCGCGCAGGCATCGCCCAGGACGTGGTCGACGCACGCGTCTGGTTCGCCCGCGCCTGACGCAGCGCCCGCGGCGCGGCGGCCATGTCCCATTGCATCGACCCGGCCGAGGTGCAGTTCAGCGCCATCCGTGCCCAGGGCGCGGGTGGGCAGAACGTCAACAAGGTGTCCAACGCAGTGCACCTGCGCTTCGACATCCGCGCCTCCTCGCTGCCCGACGCTGTGAAGGAGCGCCTGCTGGCCCTGGCCGACAGCCGCATCAGCGCCGAGGGCGTGGTGGTCATCAAGGCGCAGGCGCACCGCAGCCTGCCAATGAACCAGGCCGAGGCGCTTGAGCGCCTGCAAGAAATGGTCGATGCCGCTGCCCACGTGCCCAAGGCCCGCCGCGCCACCCGGCCGACGCGGGGCTCGCAGCAGCGCCGCCTGCAGGGCAAGTCGGTGCGCGCCGGCATCAAGGCCGGGCGCGGCCGGGTGACCGACTGACGGAGCGCCGGACTGACGGAGGTTGCGCGCCCGCTCAGGCCGCGCGCTTGAAGGTCGCCAGCAGCGCCCCGGCGCCGACGAAGAGCGAGCCGAACACCCGGTTCATCACGCGGATGTGGTGCACCTCGCGCAGGCTGCGCAGCACGCGCGCGGCCAGCGCGGTGTAGCCGGCCATCACCACCAGGTCGGTGAAGCCCAGCGTCAGCGCGATCACGCCGTACTGCAGCGCCAGCGGCTGCGCCAGCTCCAGGAACTGCGGCACCACCGCGAGCAGGAAGACCGTGCCCTTGGGGTTGACGGTGTTGATCATCCAGCCGCGCAGCACCAGCTCACGCCGCCGGGTGCGCACGCCCGCGCCCGATGCATCTGGCGCGGCCTCGGCCACCATCGGCTTGGCCGGGGCGCGCCACTGCTGGATGCCCAGCCAGATCAGGTAGGCCGCGCCGGCCCACTTGACGAGGGTGAAGCCCAGGCTGGACGCCGCGATCAGCGCCCCCAGCCCCAGGCCGACGACCAGGATCTGCGTCCAGATGCCCAGCACCAGGCCCAGCGTCATCGCGTAGCCGCGCATGAAGCCGTGGCTCAGCCCTGCGCTCATCGCGGCGACCGCGCCCGCACCGGGCGAGAGGCTGATCGCCCAGGAGGCAGCAAAGAAGGCAAGCCAGGTGGACCAATCCATGCAGGGGCTCCGACAAAACGGCGATTGTCGGCGCAAGCCTCACTTCCTGCTGCCCCGCGACTGCCCACGACAATAAGGGCATGAGCCGAGCCAAGACGATCTACACCTGCAGCGAGTGCGGCGGCACGAGCGCCAAGTGGCTGGGCAAGTGCCCGAGCTGCAACGCCTGGAACACGCTGGAGGAGACGGTGGCCGAGCCGGCGGCCAGCGGGGCAAAGAACCGCTACCAGGCGCTGGCCCGCACCCAGCCGGTGGCAACGCTGGCTGACATCGAGGCCGCCGACGTGGCCCGCACCCCCACGGGGCTGGAGGAGTTGGACCGTGTGCTGGGCGGTGGCGTGGTCGAGGGCGGCGTGGTACTGATCGGTGGCGACCCCGGCATCGGCAAATCCACCCTGCTGCTGCAGGCGGCCGAGGCGCTGTCGATGCAGATGAAGGTGCTCTATGTGACCGGCGAGGAGTCCGGCGCGCAGGTCGCGCTGCGGGCGCGCCGGCTCGGGCTGGGCGGCACACAGCTGCGCGTGCTGGCCGAGATTGGCCTGGAGCGCATCCAGGCCACGCTGACGGCCGAGGCGCCCGATTTCTGCGTGATCGACTCGATCCAGACGCTTTATTCCGAGCAGCTCAGCTCGGCGCCCGGCTCGGTGGCGCAGGTACGCGAGTGCGCCGCCCAGCTCACCCGCACGGCCAAGGCCAGCGGCTGCACCATCGTGCTGGTGGGCCACGTCACCAAGGAGGGCGCGCTGGCCGGCCCGCGGGTGCTGGAGCACATCGTGGACACGGTGCTGTACTTCGAGGGCGACACGCACAGCAGCTTCCGGCTGGTGCGGGCGATCAAGAACCGCTTCGGCGCGGTCAACGAGATCGGCGTGTTCGCGATGACCGAGCGCGGCCTGAAGGGCGTGACCAACCCGAGCGCGATCTTCCTGTCCACCCACGGCGCACCGGTGCCGGGATCGTGCGTGCTGGTGACGCTGGAGGGCACGCGGCCGATGCTGGTGGAGATCCAGGCGCTGGTCGATTCGGGCGGGCCCAGCCCACGGCGGCTGTCGGTGGGCCTGGACCGCGACCGGCTGGCCATGCTGCTGGCGGTGCTGCACCGCCACGCCGGGGTGGCCTGCTTCGACCAGGATGTGTTCGTCAACGCGGTGGGCGGCGTGCGCATCAGCGAGCCGGCGGCCGACCTGGCGGTGCTGCTGGCGATCCAGAGTTCGCTGCGCGGCCGGCCGCTGCCGCGCGGCTTTGTCGCCTTCGGCGAGGTGGGCCTGGCCGGCGAGGTCCGCCCGGCGCCGCGCGGGCAGGAGCGGCTGCGCGAGGCGGCCAAGCTGGGCTTCTCGGTGGCGGTGGTGCCCAAGGCGAACCTGCCAAAGAAGCCCATCGAGGGGCTGGAGCTGCACGGCGTGGAGCGCATCGAGCAGGCGATCGACCTGGTGCGTGCGCTCGGCGACGGCCACGCGGGCCCGCCACCGGCGCGCTGAGGCCCGGTGGCGCGGCCGCACCACCGTTGCGCGAAGGGCACCGATGGCCCTTGCCGCAGCACGGCCGACGCACCGTGGTCACGTGATGAGATGATAATTTTCATTTTCGCAGTATCGAAACAAGCGGTGGGACGTCCATGGCCAACAAGCTGACGGGGCAGACTTTCAACATGGTGCTGGCAGGATCGGCGCTGCTGATCGGCTGGTTTTTTTACGGATGGCAGGGGGTGGTGGTGAGCGTGACCATCATCGCGTTCTGGATGGTCCTGCAGTTCAACCAGGCCACCCGGGTGCTGCGCCAGGCGGCCAGCCAGCCCAAGGGGCAGATCGACAGCATCGTGCGGGTGCAATCCCGCCTGGCCCATGGCATGACGATGGCCGAGGTGCTGCGCATCACCGGCAGCCTGGGCGTGCCCACCGAGCGCCGCGACGAGTGGCTCTGGCGCGATGCCGCCGGCCACGAGATCGCCGTGACGCTACGGCGCAACGTGGTGGTGCGCTGGGCGGTGGCCCGCGCCGACGAGAGCCGCTTCGTCGAGTACCCCGACGAGTCCTACGACAAGGCCGCCTGAGCAGCGTCGCCTGCGGCCCTTGCGGCCGCCCGGCTCAGGCGAGCAGGTAACCCACCCGCAGGCACAGCGCGCGGGTGTGCTGGAACCCATCGCGCAATGCCTGGGCCGCCTGCTCGCGCTGCCCCGCCTCCAGCGGGGCCTCGGCGCTGGCGAGCTCCCAGGCCTTGGCCGTCGCAGCCAGGCGTTTCAACCCGAGGCTGGCCACGGCCCCCTTGAACTTGTGGGCCGCGCCCCGGATGGCGGCGGGGTCTGCGGCGGGGTCGAGGGCTCGCAGCAGTTCGTCCAGCGCGGGCGATGACTCGGCCAGCAGGCCGGCCAGCAGCGAGCGATAGCCCTCCAGGCCGACCGTGACGCAGATCTCGGCAATCGCCTCCAGGTCCAGCCACTCGGCGATCTCACCGCGGCGCACGCGCAGCCGCGGGCGGGGGGCCGCCGGGGCGGGACTGGTGATCATCGGCGAGGAAGCCGGCGAGGAGACCGGCATGAAAGCCGGTACGGCAGCGGATACGGCCACCGTCGGGGTGGGGCCCGGGCCCGGGGCCGGGCCCGGCTCGGGCTGCAGGACAGGCTGAGTTGCGCGCGGCGAGCTGTCTTCGGCCGCGGCCAGGCGGGGCACGAAGCGGCGCAGCGCCTCCACCACCACGGGCACCTGCACCGGCTTGGTGATGAAGTCGTTCATGCCGGCTTCCAGCGCCCGCTGGCGCGCGGCATCGAAGGCATCGGCCGTCAGTGCGATGACCGGCACGTCGCAGGCCGGCGGCGGCAGCGCGCGGATGGCCCGCGTGGCGGCCAGGCCGTCCATCACCGGCATGTGCACGTCCATCAGCACCAGATCGCAGCGGTGCTGGCGAAGCCACTCGACCGCCTCGGCACCGTTTTCACAGAGGTGCACGCGGTGCCCCAGGTGCTGCAGGATGGCCTGCATCAGGCTGCGGTTGACCGGGTGGTCGTCGGTAACGAGCACCTCGGCGCTCAGTGCGGCCGGCACCGGCGCCGTGCTGGGCGGGGGGGCGGCCTCGGCCGGGGCCTGCACGCGCTCCAGCGCGATCGTCACCGTGAAGCGGCTGCCCTGCCCGGGTGCGCTGTCCACCTCGATGTCGCCGCCCATCAGGCGTGCCAGGCTGCGCGAGATCTCCAGGCCCAGCCCGGTGCCCCCGTAGCGGCGCTGGATGGAGGCGTCCCCCTGCGAGAAACGCTGGAACAGCCGCGCCAGCGTGGCGGCGTCCATGCCGATGCCGGTGTCGCTGACCTGCAGGGCCAGCCGCTCGGGGGCGCCTCCGGCCGCCGGGCGCACCGCCACCTCCAGCCGCACCTCGCCGCCGGGCGTGAACTTGATGGCATTGCCCAGCAGGTTGAAGAGGATCTGCTTGAGGCGCTTGCCATCGGCACGCAGCGTCTGCGGCACCTCGGGCGCCACCTCGCAGTGCAAGGGCAGGCCCTTGGCGCGGGCGTGCGTGCCCATCAACGCGGCCACGTCATGCACCAGGCCGCGCAGGTCGACGTCGTGGGGGTGCACCTCCAGGCGCCCGGATTCGAGCGTGGAGATGTCCAGCACGTCATTGAGGAGGGCCAGCAGGTGCCGGCCCGATTCACGCGCGGTGGCCAGGTGCGCGCGCTGCTGTGCCTCCAGGGGCGTGGCCTCCAGCAGCGACAGCATGCCCAGCAGCCCGTTGAAGGGCGTGCGCAGCTCGTGGCTCATGTTGGCCAGGAAGGCGCTCTTGGCCCGGCTGGCCTGCTCGGCGTCCGCGCGGGCCTCCTGCAGGTGCTGGGCGAGCTGCTCCAGGCGGTGATGGCGCTGGTGCAGCGCGCGGATCTGCCGCATCACGATGATCGCAAAGGCCAGTGTCAGCAGGCTCTGGAACACCGTCAGGCCGATGGCGAGGCGGTTCTGCAGGCGCACTGCCTCGTTGCGCCGCGTCACCTGCTCGCCCACCGCCTGGTTGACCTGCAGGGCCAGTTCACGCATCGGGGCGGCCAGCCAGTCCAGGCGATGCACCAAGTCGTGCCAGACCCGCGCATCACCGGCCCGGGCGCCGCCTTCTCCCTCTGCCAGCAAGGGGTCGGCGTGCTGCACGAAGGCCTGCAGCGCAGCCAGCACCTCGGCCTGGCGAGGCAGGTCCGACAGCACCGCCCGGGTGCGGTGCGGATCGATCAGGCTGATGCGGCTGACGAAGAGCTCGTAGCGATCGCGCACCGCCTCCAGGCCGGAGGCCTGGGGGTGATCGGCCAGGTCATCGAGCACCTGGCGCAGGCGCAGGGTTTCCGCCTCCAGCTGGTAGAAGCTCCACACCAGGCTGTCGCCCTGGTACGACACCGTGTCGTTGAGCAGCCCGAGCGCGCGCGATTGCACCCAGGCCACGCCGGCAAAGGCCAGCACCAGCACCAGCCCGATGAGCGACAGCCAGCGCCCCGGGCCCGCAGGGTGTTCGCCCCCCTCGGCGGCGGCAACGCCCGGCGCGGCCGGCTGCTCCACGTTCACTCGACCTCGATGTGCTTGAGCTGCCAGGCCGAGCGGCTGTAGTAGCGCTCGGAACGCAGCGCCTCGTCGCTGTCGAAGGGGTAGATGATGAACAGCGGGCCCTTGTCGCGCACCGGCATGGGCTGATCATCCATCAGCCGCGCCAGCACGACCGGGTAGCGCTTGCAGTCCTCGACCGGCAGCGTCACCTTGTAGTCGTTGAGCGCCACGGCACGCAGGGTCTGCCCCTTGGCGCCCACGGCGGCCAGCACGTCGCGCAGCAGCGGGCCGGTGAACTTGCGCGCGGCCGGGTACCAGGGGGTGCGGGTGCTGAAGCTGTGCTGCGGCAGGGCGGCGAGCATCGCCATGTCGAACTCGGCCCGGGCGGCCGCGTTCTTCTCGCCGATCAGCCCGCCGATCGTCAGCACGACACGCCCCTGCGGGCGGTCGAGCGCGCTCGCGGGCCGCCACAGTGCCGCCGCCAGGGCGGCGCCCAGCAGCACGCGCCGACGCGGTATCGCAAAGGAAGGATTCATCTCGGCCTCCATGGGCGCAAACGCGACGCAGCCCGCCCGTGACGGACGGGGAACCGAAGATCAGCCGAAGTGGCAGATGTAGTGGTAGGGGGCGCCTTCGACGCGGATCTCGAAGCTCGCGTTGCCCGGCACGCTGAAGCGCTCGCCCGGGCCGAAGGTCTGCCAGTCGGCAGCGCCGGGCAGCTTGACGCTGCAGGAGCCGGCGACGGTTTCCATGATCTCGGGGGCGCCGGTGTTGAACACCAGCGAGGCCGGCAGGATCACGCCGACGCTCTTCTTCGTGCCGTCGGCCAGCGTGATGGAGTAGGACACGCAGCGCCCGTCGAAGTAGACGTTGGCCTGGGTCTGGACGGAAACGTTCGCGATCTGCTGAGTGCTCATGGGAAGAAGGGCTGACGTGGTTGAACCCGGACGGGCGAGCCCGGATTCTAGGGAGCCTGCGCCATCCCCTTGAGGGGGCTGAGCGGGACAGGAAGGCGTCCCTGCGGACGGCTTCCTGCCAGCGAAGGCCGAGCGGCCTGCAGGCCGCTCGGCTGGAACGGCGTCAGCCGCAACGGGGGTGGGTCACTTCTCTGCGGCGCTGAACTTCAGCGTCGTGCCGCTGGTGGCGGTGACGATCCAGTTCGTCGCGTCGTAGCTGACCTTGCCCCGGCCCGAGGTGATGATCGGCATCATGTAGGCGCTGCGCGGCAGCAGCCAGGTCATGTCCGTCAGCGAGGTCGGGTGGCTGGCGGTGAAGTTGCCGAAGCCGAACACCGTGCTGGCGCTCCAGGTCACGCCCAGGCGGCGCTGGTTGAACTGCGCCAGCTGCGTCATCGTGTACCAGTTGAACTGGCCGGCCGCCTTGAGCGTGTCCGCCCGGGTCAGCAGCGCGTTCACCACCGGCAGGTGACCCCGCGCACCCGGCGGGTGGTTGTAGAACAGCCGGTTGGTGCGGTGGTTGACGACGAAGCTCTGCAGGTCCTGCAGCCACTGGCTGGTGGTGGCATCGGTGACGCCGAAGTCCTCGAACTCCTCGAAGGTCGCGTACTTGCCCTGGGGCGCGATCGGGAAGCTCCACAGCTTCTGCGTCAGCCGCGCCCCGTTGCGCCAGGAGCGCACGGCGGAGGTGCCGGTGTCGCCGACGAAGTACATGCCGACGACGCCATGCCCCTCCAGCCAGTTGACCGCCCAGCTCGGGTTGTTGCCCTGCGGCGCCGAGTACTCGGTGGTGGTCTTGCCGTACAGGCGCTCCACCGCCGCCACGTTCAGCTGCACCCACGGCAGGTAGGTGGCGGCGTTGGTCTCGTCGGCCCCCAGGCCATAGAGGTCATGGTTCCAGCCGCCGTGCGCCGCCAGCTCGTGGTTGGCCGCGAGCGCGTCGACGCGCTTGAACTGGGTCTGCGACGCAGTGTTGCTGTCCAGCAGCATGCCCAGCCCGTCGCCCTGCGTCACGGTGTCCGGACCGGCGGTGAAGTGGATGGAGAACGGCCCGCGCCTGAGCACCGTGGTCGTGTCCATCAGCGCCTTCATGTCGGTGTTCAGGTCGTCCCCGTCATCGACGTGCCAGTTGTAGACCAGCCCGCCGACGCCCTTGGGCTGCGCCGACATCACCGGCGCCTTGACCACGTCGGTCGCGAACAGGTTGAGGAAGCCGTGCAGCGGGGCCGCGTCGGTGCCGATCGCCTTGAAGTAGCCCAGCGGCATGTTGACGAACATCACCTTGCCGCTGCCCACCGTGCGCGTGCCCGCCACCAGGCCGTGGTCTGGCGAGGTGAGCAGCGGCGTGCCGGCGTAGCTGCCCTGCGTGACGTAGCTGAAGTAGCTCACCGGGCCGTAGGCGTAGCCGCTGATGGCCTGCAGCGCCGTGCTGGTGGCCGCCGCGGTGACCAGCGTGCCCGCGGAGGTGGTGCTGGTGGTGGTGCTGGTGGTCCCCGGGCTGCTGAGCAGCTTGGTCAGCAGGCTGCTCCAGGACGTGGCCGTGCTGACCTTGGACAGCAAGCGCAGCGCACTGGTGGTGGAGGTGGTGGTGCTGGTCTTCGACAGCGTGCTGGTCGTGCCGGCCACGGTCACCGTGGTGGTGGCCGGAGCGCTGCTGGTGGTCGGCGCGGACAGCGCATCCAGCGCGTTCAGGCCGAGCAGGTCGCGCACCAGCTGGGTCTGCGCCAGGCGCACGTTGCGCGAGCTCGCGTCGATGCGCTTGAGCGCCCGGGCCTCGATGAAGGGACGCATCGCCTTGCTGCCACCCGCATCGCTGCTGCTGGCGGTCACGAACGCCGCGGTGCTGGTGGTGCTGGCCGACAGCGTGGTGGTGGCCGTCCAGGGCACGTACTTGCCCGGGGGCAGGTGCAGCGCATCCAGCTGGGCCTGCGTGCCCACCGCCGGCCCGAAGCCGACCATGCGGTCCAGCAGGGTGTCGTAGAGCACGTAGTCGACGCCGGCCAGGGCCGAGAAGCGCGACTTGCCGGCGGCGTAGAAGCCGGTGTCGGTGAGCGCGCCGGCGTCATAGACCAGCATCAGCTTGCCGCCCAGGTTGGCGTACTGGGTCACGGCGGCCACCACCGCGTCGCTGGCGGTGATGTGGGCGCTGTCGGGCAGGATCATGCCGGCGATCTGCGCGGCCGCGGCGCTGCCCAGCGCGATGAACTGGCTGTCCGTCATTGTTCGGATGCGGATGCCCTCCTCGGCGGCCGAGTCGGTCCAGACCTGCACGGGCCAGCTGGTCGCGCTGGCGCCATCGGGCACCAGCAGCACCAGGGTGTCACGCGCCACGGCAGCGTGCGCCAGCGGCGCCATCAGGCCGGCGCCGACCAGCAGGGCCGCGGCCAAGGCCTTGAGGCGGCGCGGTGCCCGGTGCGGGGAAGCAGCAGGGGGTTTTGACAGTGTCATGGCGAGTCCTCTCAACGGTCAGGGGTGGAAACGGAAAGCGGTGTGGATAGGGCGGGCGGGGCCGGAGCCGGGTCGGGCAGCGGCGCCTGCGGCGGCCCGGGTTCGGCCAGCCAGAGCAGCCACAGCAGGTCGCTGACCTGGAAGGGCCAGGGGAACGGCGGGGGGCCGGCCAGCCAGGCGCGGCGGGCCCGCGCCACCCAGTCGGCCGCAGCACCGGCGTCGCCGCTGCAGTGCGCCGCCACCGCGGCAGCGGGCCACCAGAAGCCGGCCGGGTCGACGTTGCGCGCGGCCCAGTGGCGCTCGGGTGTGTGCCAGGCCGCCGCGGCGCGCTGCCAGGCGGCGCGGTCGCGGGTGACCTGCGCCGGGTCGCGCCCGGCGGGCCCCCACAGCAGCGGCCAGGCCTGCGCCATGCTGTCCGGGTACCAGCGCGCCAGGCGGGTGGCCGGGCCGTTCAGGCTGACGCGCCAGAGCCCGGCGGACCCGTCCCAGAGCGAGCGCTGCAGGGCGTCCTGCGTGCGCTGCGCCTGGTGGCGGCTCACCGCCGCGCCGGCCGCATCGCCCCAGGCCTCGGCCTGCAGCTGCGCCAGCGCCCGCCAGCCCGCGGCCACCTCCACCGCGTCCATCAGGTAGGCCACCGGGTGGTCGGCCTTGGCCCAGCTCAGGCCCTCGGTCTGCTGCAGCGTGGCCAGCGTGGCTGCGGCCACGTCGAAGGCCGCACGCAGCGCCGGCTCGCGCAGCAGCGCCGCGTCGCCGCCGTGGCGCAGGTAGGCCTGCGCCATCAGGAAGAAGGACGCCAGGGTGCTGTCCACCGCGTCGATCTGGCGGCAGTGGCGTGCGTCGATGTCGGCCGGGCAGGCCGACTGCTGCGATCCGTCGGCCAGCACCCAGCGGTCGTGCAGCACGCCCCGGTCCGGGCCGGACAGGGGCAGCTGCGCGGCCTGCCAGCGCAGCCAGTCGGCCGCCTCGCGGCGCATCGTCGCATCCACCCGCAGGGCGCCGACGAAGCCCAGGTTGGCCTCATAGGCGGCCACGTGGTGCCAGGTGCGCCCGCGCCGGTCCACGTGCGCAGCCCCCAGGCTGCGGCGCACCGCACCGTGGGTGGCGCGGCCCGGTGCGCGCACCACCAGGCGGCGCATGGTCAGCACCGCCGCGTCCCGGAAGGCCGGGTCGACCAGGTTGCCCGCCGGGCAGGCGCTGTCGATGGGCGGCGTGGCGAGGGCGGCCGGCGGGTCCTGCGCCAGCGCGCCGCCGGCCCACGCGGCGAAGAGCAGCGCGCCAATGGCGCGCGCGGCACGGACAAGGGGGTGTCGTACGCGCACGTCAGGCTCCCAGCCGCAGCGAGCGCTGGTTGGCCCAGCTCATCGCCCAGCCATAGATCGCCACGAAGCCGATGATGGCCACCATGACGCCGAACATCAGGTGCAGCAGCGGCATGGCCAGCACGCCGAAGGTGGCGATCACCAGCGCGTGCAGCGCATACAGCAGCGGCGCCAGCAGCAGCAGCCAGCCCCAGGTGAGCCCGGTCACCGCCAGGCGCTGCGCCCAGGTCACCGAGAAGAGGTAGTACGTGCCCAGGTGGATCCAGGGCGCCAGCAGCATCAGCGACCAGCACTGCTGCAGGCCGTTGCCGATGTGGTCATCCACCGAGTGCGGGAAGCTCGCCGGCCAGAGCCAGAAGAAGAACACCGCCGCACCCTGGATCAGGGCGCAGAAGCGCAACAGGTAGGCGCCGGGCCGCGCGGCATCGGGCAGGCGGCCGACGGCCCACCACAGCAGGGCCACGCCCAGCGCGTTGCCGGCCAGCGTGAGGTCCTGCGGCGCCGAGACGGCCAGGCTCACCCGGGGCGCGCCCATGTGCCAGGGCATCAGGCCCGGCTCGATGCGCGCCGACCAGCGCCCGCCCAGGCCCATCTGGTCGAGCCACCACACCAGCTGCGTCGCCCAGGCCTGGCCGATCCACTCGCGCAGCGCCACCAGCAGCAGCGTGAGCGCCAGCGCCAGCAGCGTGCTGTGCAGCAGCCGGCCACGCGGCAGCTGCAGGCCCCAGATCGAGCGGTGCATCACGCTGCGCGCGCTGCGCTGGCCGCGCCGGTCCAGCTCGCCCAGCACGGCGTGCTGCAGCGAATGCTGGAAGACAGGGCCACGGCGCCGCGGGGCCGGGGCACGGGTCAGGAATCGCATGAAGACGCTCACCGTTGGGCGCTCACATCTGCATGAACAGACCGCCGCCCAGCGTGTTGCGGCGGTAGGTCGGGTTGCTGTAGTGCTCGGCGCGCAGCAGCAGGCCCCAGCCCGGGTCGACCCACCAGCGCCAGTCGAGCCCGACCGTCGTGCTGCGGAAGTCCACCATCAGCGGGCTGCCCGCGCCCAGCGCCTGCCAGGCCTCGGTGCCGCGCGCGGCGCGCAGGGCGAGAACCTGCTCGCCCTCGCGGCCCAGCGTGGCCGCCAGGTAGGGCATGCGCGAGTGCACGCCGCCAGGCTGGCTGCGGTTGAAGCTGCTGCCGGCCTCCAGCACGACGAAGCCGTTGACGTAGTAGTTGGCCGACACGCGCAGGCCGGTGTCGGAGCGGCTGCCGTCGTAGAGCGCGCGGTAGCCCCCCAGCGTGGTGACGAACTGGCGCCGCAGCCCCCACTTGCGCGAGACCGAGGCATCGACCCGCTTGCGCGCCCAGTTCGGCCCGCCCCAGCCGCCCAGCAGCGTGGCGCTGCCGAACCAGGCCTCGCTGAACTCCTGGGTGAGGCCCAGCCCGGCCACGCCGCCGGTCTCGCCGAACTTCTTTTCCGACAGCAGCTCGGCCGCCAGCAGCGTGCCCGGCTGCGCCGACCAGTTGGCGCGCAGATTCGCCGCCGTGCCGCGCGGCAGGCCGGCGCTCAGTTCGCTCTGGTTGCCCAGCAGTTCCACACTGGCGCGCTGCGGCTGGCGCAGGCCGGGCTCGGCGGCGTGAGCGCGCCCGCAGGCCAGCCCCGTGCCCAACAGCAGGGCCGTGGTCATGGCCAGGGTGGCCCGCGAGGGGTTCTTCGGGTCACGCATGTTCAACGCTCCTCGGCTCGGCGGCCGGCGAGTGGCCCAGGTCCTGCTGCAGCACGTCGGCGATGCGGCGCGCGGTGGTCCCGTCGCCGAAGGGATTGACCGCCTCGCGCATGCGCTGCAGTGCGGCGGGCTGGCGCAGCAGGCCGTCCACCGTGGCGACGATGTGGGCCCGGTCGGTGCCGACGATCAGGCCGGCCCCGGCGTCGATCAACTCCGGCCGCTCGGTGGTGTTGCGCAGCACCAGCACCGGGCAGCTCAGGGCCGCGCCCTCCTCCTGGATGCCGCCGGAATCGGTCAGCGCCAGCGTACTGTTGCGCAGGCACCAGAGCAGCGCCGGGTAGTCCAGCGGCGGGCACAGCGTCAGGCGACCCTCCAGCTCGTGCACCAGCGGGCCCAGCTCGGCGTAGACCGCATCGCTGACCGCCGGGTTGCCGTGCACCGGCCAGACCACCGCCAGGTCCGGGTGGGCGCGCAGCAGGTCGGCCACGCTGCGGGCGATGTTCCCGATGCCCTCGCCCCAGTTCTCGCGCCGGTGCGCGGTCACGGTGATGAGCTTCCAGCCGGCGTAGCGCAGGCCGGTGCGCAGCGCGTCCAGCTCGGCGGGCAGCACCGAGCGGCCCTGGCCGAGCAGCGCCTCGACGCGGGCGGTGCCGGCCAGTGCCGCGTCCACCGCGGTGTTGCCCACGGTGTGCACGCCCTGGTCGGGCACGCCCTCGTGGCGCAGGTTGGCCGCCGCCTTGGACGTGGGCGCGAAGTGCCAGTGCGCCAGGCGCGCCGTCAGCTCGCGGTTCATCTCCTCGGGGAAGGGCTCGCGGTGGTTGAAGGTGCGCAGCCCCGCCTCCACGTGCCCGATCGGCACGCCCTGGTAGAAGGCCGCCTGGGCCGACGCCAGCGTGCTGGTGGTGTCGCCGTGCACCAGCACCGCGCTGGGCTGCACCGCGTCGAAGATCTCGCCCAGGCGCTCCAGCAGCAGCGCGTTCAGGTGCGCCAGGCTGCCGTTGCTGCGCTTGAGGATGACCTCGTGCTCCGGCTCGATGCCGAAGAACTCGTACAGCGGCTGCGCCATCTCGCGGTGCTGGCCGGTGTGCACCCAGGCCACCGGCAGGCCGCGGCGGCGCAGCTCACCGTGCACGGGCGCCATCTTGATGATCTCGGGACGGGTGCCGACGGAAATGACGATGGGGCGTTCCATGGTGGTCATCGGTTCTCAGGTTGCGGGGGAAGTCGGTGCCGCTGGGGGCGCGGAAACGGCGGCCGGGGCCGGGGCCGGGGCGGATAGGGCGGCGGGCGAAGCCGGCGCGGTGGATGCGGGCGGCTGCAGCGCCTGGGGCTGCGGTTCGGGCTTGGGCCGCAGCTCCAGCTCCAGCTCGCGGCCCTCGCCGGCCACCACGCGCCAGTGGTTGTCCGCCGTGTCCACGCGGGCCTCGCCGCGCTTCACGTCCGGGCGCAGGTAGCGCTCGCGCGGCAGCAACCAAGTCAGCCCGGCCAGCGTCACCGGGTGCTCGGCATGCAGCCGCTGCGCTGCGGCGCCGGCATCGTCCAGCGACCAGCGCGCCTGCAGGCGGCGGTTGGCGAAGTCGGCGTACTGCGCCATGGTCATCCAGGCCAGCCGGTCCTGGGCGATCAGGGCACGCGTGTCCTCCAGCCACTGGCGCAGCGCCTCGGGGTACATCACCAGTCCGAAGGGGTGGAAGTACACCAGCCGCACGCTGCGGTGGTCGGCGCAGAAGCGGTCCAGGTCGCGCAGCCAGGCGGCCACCGAGGCCTCGGGCGTGTTGGCCGCCTTGACCTCCTCGAAGGACGCCAGCGCGCCGAAGCTCGACACCGGGAAGGCCCAGACCTCGCGCGGCGGCACCGCCCCATCCTGGTAGCTGCGCGTGGGCGGCATGCCGGTGTCGCCGGTGAAGTAGTACGAGCGCATGCCGCGCTCGCGCAGCCAGGGCGTCAGCCAGGCCGGGTGGTTGCCCACCGGCGCGGAGTACTCGCGCATCGGCCGGCCGGTGATGGCCGTGAGCGCGGCGGCATTGCGCTCGATCAGCTCGGTGGCCACCGCCGGCTCCAGCTTGCTCGCCTGGGCGCCGAACCAGTTGTGGATCCAGCCGCCATGGCTGCCCACCTCGTGGCCGGCCTGCGCCAGGCGCTGCACCCAGGCCTGCGCATCGGGGTTGTGCAGCAGGTCCATGCCCTTGCCGTCGCCCGCCTCGTCGACGTCCGGGCCCACGGTGAAATGGATCGAGTACGGCCCCTGCTGGAAGGCACCCAGCTCGGCCGCCCGCGCCATGGCCGGCAGCGCCTTGCGATCGTCGATGTGCCAGTTCATCACCAGCGCACCGCGGCCCTGCGGCACCGCGGAGAGCTGCGGCAGCCCCGCCACCTGCTGCGCGAAGTAGCGCAGCAGGCTGTGCAGCGGCAGCGCATCGGTGCGCAGCTTCAGCTGCGTCAGCGGCAGGTTGACGAACAGCACCCGCCCCGCGCCGCTGCGCCGCAACCCGGCCACCAGGCTGCCGTCGGGGGCCTCCATCAGCCGCGTGCCGTCGTAGCCGCCGCGGGTGACGAAGCTGGTGTAACGCAGCGCGCCGTAGACGTAGCCGGCCAGCGTCAGCGCCTCGCCCGCGGCGGGCGGCGGCAGGTCGCTGGTGTGCGGCGGCCCACCGGCGGAGCGCAGCAGCTTGCCCGGCGGGATCTGCAGGGCCTCGACCTGGGCGGGCGGCACCGCCACCGTGCTCTCGCGCAGCATGCCGGTGCGCAGCTCGCCGTACATCGCGTAGTCAACCCCGGCGAGGTCGGACAGGCGGGCGCGGTCGTTCAGGTACTGGCCATCCAGGTCCATCGTGCCGGCGTCGTGCACCAGCATCAGGCGGGCGCCGTCGCGCACCTGCTCGCGCAGGCGCTGCAGCAGCACGTCGCCCATGCGGCGGTGCAGCTGGTCGGGCAGGATCAGCGCCGAGCTGCGGGCCAGCGAGCCGTCGCGCATCAGCTGCGATGCGGTGGCGGTTTCCAGCGGGAAGCCAAGCTCCTCGGCCGCATCGCGCCAGGCCTGCAGCGCGGCGGCATCGGGCGTGCCCTCGTCGGGCAGCAGCAGCAGCAGGCGCTGCACCGCCGGCTCGCCCGCCGGGCCGGTCAGGCTGGCCCACAGGCGTGCCAGCGGGCCGGGCATCGAACCGGTCAGCGTGCCGCCCGCCGCCAGCAAGGCCAGCAGCACGGCCAGGAGCAGCCCCGCCAGCGGGTAGCGCAGCCGCCAGAGCAAGCCCCCGGCGGGGCGCTGTGCGCTGGTGCCATCGACATTGGCCCGGTACAGGCGCGGACGATCGCAGGCGAGCTTCATGCCAGTGCCCTCCCCGGCAGCACGCCACTGTCGTCCGCACCGTCAGCCACGAGCTGCATCTTGTCGAGCGCGTCGCCACTGTCGCCGGCCCAGACGGTGCCATGCACCACCACGCCCAGCGCCACCTCGATGCGTGGCGCACACACCGTCGCCGGCCGCCCGGGCGCTCCGACGATGCAGCCCGGGCCGAGCAGCACCGCGCTCTCCGAGGCCACCGAGCCCAGCACCTGCACGCCGGCACCGACCACCACCTCGCCGTGGGCGATCACGCTGCCATCGACCGCGCAGCCCGCGCCCAGGCCGATCGCGCCATGCGCCTTCAGGCCACCCGCCGCATGGCAGCGCGGGCCCAGCGCCAGGTCGCCGTGGCAGACCAGGTCGCCATCCCAGGCGCGCCCCGGCGCCACCGTCAGCGAGTTGCCCGCCACACCGCGGCCGGTGACCTCGTTCCAGGCCACCAGGTCGTCCAGGTCGGGCTGGCCGGGAGACCCATTGTTCAGCGGATCCCCCACTGCCAGCAGCATCGAGCCGCTCCAGACGGTGCCATGCACCACCACGCCCTGGCCGACCTCCACCCGCGGCGCACGCACCGTGGCGTGCGCGCCGGGCACGCCCACCACGCAGCCCGGGCCCAACACCACGGCGGTCTCGGACACGATCGAAGCGCGTACCTGCGCACCCGGGGCGAGGTAGATCTCGCCCGCGGCCATCAGGCCGCCATGCACCTGGCAGCCCGCGCCCAGGCTGATCATCCCGGCGGCCTTCACCGAGCCCCGGGCCACGCAGCCTTCGCCCAGCGTCAGGTGGGCCGCGCCCATCAGGTCGCCCTCCCAGTGACGCAACGCCGGGATGCTCATCGAGTGGTCGACCATTGCCACGCTGTGCGCACCATCCCACGCACCATCGGCGGACACCTCCCAGCGCACGCCTTCGATGCCCGCCAGCGTGCCCTGCGCGTCCGAGGGCAGCGCCCCGGCAAAGCAGATCGTCGGCGCGTGCAGCAGCGCAAAGCTGACGTTGCGGCCCATCAGGATCAGCTCGTCGGCGCTCAGCCGCCCCGGCACCCGGCACAGGTCGCCCACCGCGACGCTGCGCCCGTGCGCCCAGCGCAGCACGCGCACCCGCGGCGGCAGCGTCAGCCGCCCACCGGCCAGCAGCGCCCGATAGGTGTGGCCGGCGGCGGCGCGCAGCGTGCCGCGCGCGGCGATCTCGGCCAGGCCATGCAGGCCCTCCGGCAGCACCGCGTCGCCCTTGCCGTACCAGATGCGCTCGCTGCGCCCAGTGCGCTGCTCCTTGCGGGTCAGCAGCCCGGAGGGCCAGGCGGCGCTGCGCGGCAGCATCGACAGCGCCGTGCCGCCCAGCTCGTCCACGCCCTGCGCCAGCGCCGCGTCGATGCGCTGGGCGAAACGCCGCGCCAGGTAGTCGGGCTCCAGCGCATCGGCCTCGTCGATGGGCAGCGGCGTCACGTCCGTGGGCCGGCGCCACTCGCGCAGCGCCGGCAGCAGCGGCAGCACGATGACGCCCAGCGTCAGCACCAGCAGGAAGACGGCCGCGATCATGTGCCGGCCCTCGGTTGCCCGGCCGCCGGGGCGCTGCGGTAGCGCACCGTCTTGTCCCACTTGAACTGGGTCTTGCCGATGCGGTCCAGCAGCACCTGCTCCAGCGCGCCGCGGCCGATCGCCACCGCACTGACCAGGAAACCCAGCCAGTTGAAGGCCAGCAGCCGGATGCGGTTGTGCGAACGGTCCATGTGCGTGGCCGCCGCGATCTCGAAGAAGGCCGCGAAGTTGCCCAGCGCGCCGTGCGTCATGAAGGCGATCACCACCAGCGCCGGCGCGATCCACTGCATCGACACGGTGAAGTACAGCAGCAGGCTGATCACCCAGCCCAGCATCAGCACCGGCGCCATGATGTAGACGCCCAGCAGCAGCGCGCCGTCGATGCGCTCGGCCCAGCTCAGGTGGCGCGCGGCCAGCACGCCCGCGGTGTGGCGCCACATCGCCTGGTTGTGGCCCTTGGCCCAGCGCTTGATCTGGCGCACCCGCACGCCCCAGTTCTGCGGCACCTCCTCGTAGCACTCGGCGCGGTTCTGGTAGACCGTCTTCCAGCCGCCCAGCAGCAGGCGGTAGGTCAGGTCGGTGTCCTCGGCCAGCACGTCGTCGTGCCAGCCGCCCACGGCGTGCAGCGCCCCCAGGCGGATGCCGCCCACCGTGCCACCGTACTGCGGCACCAGGCCCAGGTTCATGCGCGCCTGCTGGTCCACCTGGTAGCCTCCGGAGCGCTCCAGGTCGAGCAGGCGGGTCAGCAGGTTGGCGCCGCAGTTCTGCGGCACCACGCGGCCCATCACCGCGCCCACCTCGGGGTCGAAGAAGGGCGCCATCAGCCGGCGGATCAGCCCGCGCGAGGGCAGGTAGTCCGCATCGAAGACGATGATGAAGTCGGTGTCCACCGTCTCGGTGGCGTCCTTCAGCGCCGCGGCCTTGCCGGGCTTGCCGTCAGTGCGGTGGAACGGCCGGATGCGCCCCGGGAAGCGCTCCACCACGGCGTCGATGATCTCGCGCGTGCGGTCGGTGGACCGGTCGTTCATCGGCACCACCGTCATCCGGTCGACCGGGTAGTCCACGCTCATCAGGTTGACGAGGCAGTCCTCGATCACCGCCTCCTCGTTGTGGGCGGCCACGAAGATGGTCACACGCGGCCAGTCCGCGCTGACGATGCTCGCAAAGGGGTGGCGCTGGCGGCCGAACAGGCGGTTAAGCGAGAACCAGTAGTGCCGCGCCGCATAGGCCGCCAGCAGCGCCACGATCACCATCATCGAGACCACCAGCGTCCAGGACCACAGGGGCCCCAGCGGGCTGCTCAACGTCACGTTCCAGCCCTCGACCCCGGAACGCGCCGCCCACGCGGGCTGCGCCTGCGCGGCCAGCCCCACAGCCACCGCGGTGGGCACCGCCTGGCTCGGGCCAAAGCGCCGCCGGGCAGCGCACCCGCTGCCATGAATGACCGTTCCTACCCCTGACCTGTCCATCTGTACTGACATTCCCTCTGCAACCCGGCGGCCTTCAGACCCCGGCGGCGGTCCCCATGCGGCACATGTGCGACACACCGTATCAATTGGTTTCTTGTTGTAAGTCTAGACCGTAAGTGTGACGTTTTTCACATCCGGTTACGAAATTGCCTGCCATCGGGGTGTGCTCGACGCCCGCTCCTTCGCGGCCGGCATCGGCCGCCAGGGCGCGCCGGGCCTGGCTTGAGGCGCGTCAATCGGCCCGGGTCGCGGCCTGGCGGTGCATCGGCACCCTCACCGCCGCCCCCCTCGAACCAGCGCCCACATCCGGGGGAAGCCACCCCGGCGCGAAATCGGCCGCCCAGGCTGTCGGCAGCACACCACAGCGGCGGGGCCGGGCCGGGCTGTCCCAGCGGCGACAGGACCTCCGGGACAGCCCGGTGGGCGCCGCGCAGGCAGCGGCGTAGCCTGAGTGCCAGCTGGGCCGTCCCCGCCCGCACGACCTCCGCACCACCTTCACCGCCCAGAGAGAGACCCTCCGCCGATGTCTGCCGCCTCCCCCCACGCGTCCCACGCACCCGGCTCATCGAGCCCCGGTCCCCTGCCCACCCGCGCGCACCACGCCCACTGGCCCAAGCGCATGCCGCGCGAGCTCGCCGTGCCGCAGACCTCGCTGTGGTTCAACCTGGAGGTCGCCGCCCGGCGTTATCCGCAGCGCCCGGCCTACGTGCTCCTCGGCCGGGAGCTGAGCTACCAGCAGCTGCACAACGAGGCCGAGGCACTCGCCGCCTGGCTGCGCAGCCAGGGCGTGCAACGCGGCGACCGCGTGGCGCTGTTCATGCAGAACCTGCCGCAGTTCATCGTCGCCTTCTATGCGGCCATGCGCGCCGACGCGGTGGTGGTGCCGGTCAACCCGATGAACAAGGCCGACGAGTTCGGCCACTACATCACCGACCCGGACACCCGGGTGGTGATCACCAGCGCCGACCTGGCGGGCATCGTCACCCAGGCCAACGACGCGCTGCCCGCCGCGCAGCGCCTGCGTGCGGTGCTGGTCAGCCAGCTGGCCGACTACCTGCCCGCCGTCATTCCCGACGACCTGCAGCCCGCCCCGGCCATCGCCCGCTGGCTGACCACCGCCGTGCCGCTGCCCGAGGGCGCCACCGCCTGGTCCGACGCGCTCGTCGCGGGCGAGGCGGCACGCGGCTCGCTGGGCCCCTGCAGCGCCGGCCCGGACGACCTGGCCCTGCTGCCCTACACCTCCGGCACCACCGGCCTGCCCAAGGGCTGCATCCACCCGCACCGCACGCTGATGCACAACGCGGTGGGCAACGCGGTCTGGGGCACGGCCGGGGCGGAAACCGTGGGGCTGGGCGTGGTGCCCTTCTTCCACATCACCGGGCTGGTCAACGGCGTGCTGGCCAACGTCTGGGCAGGCGCCACCACCGTCATCCTGCCGCGCTGGGACCGCGACCTGGCCGGGCGCCTCATCTCACGCCACCGCATCACCCACTGGACCTGCATCCCCACGATGGTGATCGACCTGTTCGCCAGCGAGCACTACCGGAGCTTCGACCTGTCCAGCCTCACCAGCATGAGCGGCGGCGGCGCCGCCATGCCCCAGGCCGTGGCCGAGCGGCTGCTGCGCGAGTTCGGCATCACCTTCACCGAGGGCTACGGGCTGACCGAAACCGCCGCCCCCAGCCACCTCAACCCGCCCGACCGCGCCAAGCTGCAGTGCCTGGGCGTGCCCTTCTTCGGCACCGACGCGCTGGTGGTCGACCCGGTCACGCTGGAGCCCCTGCCCGCCGGCGAAGTCGGCGAGATCGTCATCCACGGCCCGGAGGTCTTCAGCGGCTACTGGAAGCACCCCGAGGCCTCCGCGGCCGCCTTCTTCAAGCTGGACGGCCGGCGCTACTTCCGCTCGGGCGACCTGGGCCGCATGGACGAGGAGGGCTATTTCTTCATCACCGACCGCCTCAAGCGCATGATCAACGCCAGCGGCTACAAGGTCTGGCCCAGCGAGGTGGAACTGCTGCTCTACAAGCACCCCGCGGTGGCCGAGGCCTGCATCATCTCGGCCAAGGACGAGTACCGCGGCGAGACGGTCAAGGCCGTCATCGTGCTGCGCGAGGCCGCCCGCGGCCAGACCAGCGCCGAGGACATCATCGCCTGGAGCCGCGAGCACATGGCCGCCTACAAGGTGCCCCGTCTGGTCGAGTTCGCCGACGCGCTGCCCAAGAGCGGCTCGGGCAAGGTCATGTGGCGACTGCTGCAGGAGAAGGAGCAGCGGGGCGGGTGATTCAGTTGGGCTGGAGTTCCCGCATGAACTGTTTGGAGCAGTCGTCCGCGGCTGCGTTGGTCTCGGTCTTCACTCGCTCGGCGCGTTGGGCCCGCATTTCCTCGTAAGGGAATCCCGCCTGATTGCGGTCATTGAATTTCCGCAAATGACATCTTGACTGCATCAACACCGTCTTTGACTGGGTATCGATCAGTCTCGCCTTGGCAACATAGTTCAATCGGAATGTCGATGCGTCATACAGCATCGACGCGAATGCCCAATCCGTCGTCTGAACTTCAATGACATAGCGCGCCTTGGGCCCATAGCTCGCAGCAATGGCGCCCACATCGTCGCCGACGATACCGACATCGACGTTGACGAAATTCATCTTGTGCTGTTGGCGAAGCAGCTCTTCCAGCTTCGACCGGATGCGCGCAGCGGGATCAGCCACGCCGTTCTCGTCGACAATCTCCTTGCCTTCCGAATACATCGCAGGAATCCCCAACCCCAGCGGAATAGCGGCTTTGCCTTGCGTCACGATCGCAAGTTCCGAGGGTTTCGTCTTGGCGAACGTGGCCGTCTGGCCCTTGAGTTGCTCCACAGAAGCGGGCGCCATGGCGACATTGCCCATGGACGCACACCCCGTCACGGCCACGGTACAGACTGCCACAAATATATTACGCATGAATGAACCTCTCGATTTTGCTGTGCCACTGCGCCGAATTGACCCTCATCACTTTTGATCAACCCACGGGTCAAAACGACGAACCCCGGTTCAAACGATGCGTTCCAGGAACACAGCTGGATCCACCGGGCTCCAGCAGTCTAGGTCAACCGCGCACGGCAGCCATTCCCACCGAAGGGGGTATGACGCCGGTAAACCACTGAATCCCCATCGGGGAGGCCGGCAGCCCCTTGTCGTCAGAATTCAGCAAGAATCCCCTCGGTACCCGGAGTGGGTCCAGGTGGTGTCGTGGACCTCACCGCCACGTTGCCCGACATATCGCACATGACCACTGGCTCGAAGCAGAGGCCACCCTTTTGCGATGCCGCGTGGCCGGCTCGCGCCGGCCCGGCATGATCGTCACCTGACCCGGCCCGTCGCCGGGGCGCGTGACGGATGCGAGGAAGCTGAGATGACGTTGACGATGAGGCACGGGCGGAAGGCCCCGCTTTGCGGACTTGGATTGGGCGCGCTGCTCCTGGGCCTGGTCCTGGGCGGGGCGATGCTGGCCGGTTCGGCCAGCGCGGCCGAGCCGGCGGCGGGCGCACCTGCCGCGGCAGACCTGGCGGGAGCGGAGGCCATCGTCAAGGAGCGCTGCCACCTCTGCCACGGGCTGCAGGGCGAGTCGGCCAGTGCGGTGTTCCCGCGGCTGGCGGGGCAGCATGCGCAGTACATCGCCAAGCAGCTGGGCGACTTCCAGTCCGGCCAGCGCAAGAGCGACACGATGAAGTCGCAGGCCGCGCCCCTGACCCCTGCGCAGATGCAGGCGCTGGGCGCCTACTTCGCCTCGCGCAAGGTGCCCGGCCGGGCGGGCCGGGATGCCGACCTGCTGGCGGTGGGCCGCTTCATCTACCAGCGCGGCAACACCTTCAGCGGCCTGCCCGCCTGCGCCAGCTGCCACGGCCCACAGGCCCACGGCACGCCGCAGCTGCCGCGGCTGGCCGGGCAGCACCCGCGCTACATCGAGGACCAGCTGCGCCAGTTCAACACCCGCGAGCGCACCAACGACAACGCGGTGATGCACACCGTGGCGTCCAAGCTCACCGAGCTGGAGGCGCACGCGGTGGCGAGCTACATCGCGACACTGGATTGAGGGGAACGCCGGGCTCCGCATCCACCTGCCGTTGGGCCCGCAGGCAGAGGGAAATCCGTGCCACCCGCTGAGCTGGATCCCCGGATGACGGCCGAAGGCACCTTCGCCGAGCACTGGTTCACCGGGCGCGGCTGGGCGCCGTTCGACTTCCAGCGCGAGGTCTGGGCGGCGATGGCGGCGGGCGACAGCGGGCTGCTGCACGCCACCACCGGCGCGGGCAAGACCTATGCGGTGTGGTTCGGTGCGCTGGCGCGGGCGGCCGCGCTGGGCGTGGCGCTAGACAGCCGGCAGGCGCCGCCGCTGGGCGTGCTGTGGCTCACGCCGATGCGCGCGCTGGCGGCGGACACCACGCGGGCGCTGGCGCTGCCGCTCACCACGCTGGCACCGGGCTGGACGGTGGGGCTGCGCAGCGGGGACACACCCTCGACCGAACGCGCCCGGCAGGACCGGCGCTGGCCCAGCGCCCTGGTGACGACGCCCGAGTCGCTCTCGCTGATGCTCACGCGCGAACACGCGCGCGCGGAGCTGGCCGGCATCCACACCGTGATCGTCGACGAGTGGCACGAGCTGATCGGCAGCAAGCGCGGCGTGCAGGTGCAGCTGGCGCTGGCACGGCTGCAGCGCTGGAACCCGGCGCTGGGGGTTTGGGGCGTGTCGGCCACGCTGGGCAACCTGGCCGAGGCGATGGCCACGCTGGTCGGGCCGGCGCGCGCGGCGCAGGCGCGGCTGGTGCGCGGCCGCTTGCCGAAGGCGCTGGCGATCGACACCCTGCTGCCCGCCGATGCCGGGCGCTTCTCCTGGGGCGGCCACCTGGGTGCGCAGATGCGCGACCCGGTGGTGGCGGAAATCGAGTCCGCGGCCACCAGCCTGGTGTTCACCAACACCCGCTCGCAGGCAGAGATCTGGTACCAGCTGCTGCTGGATGCGCGCCCGGACTGGGCCGGGCAGATCGCGCTGCACCACGGCTCGCTGGACCCGTCGGTGCGCGCCTGGGTGGAGGCGGGGCTGAAGGCCGGGCAGCTCAAGGCGGTGGTGGCCACCTCCTCGCTGGACCTGGGGGTGGACTTCCTGCCGGTGGAGCGGGTGCTGCAGATCGGCTCGGCCAAGGGCATCGCGCGGCTGCTGCAGCGCGCCGGCCGCTCGGGCCACGCGCCGGGGCGGCCCAGCCGCATCACGCTGGTGCCGACGAACACGATGGAGCTGGTCGAGGCCGCCGCCGCCCGCGAGGCGGCGCTGGCCGCCAAGGTGGAGGCCCGCCACAGCCCGCACGAACCGCTGGACGTGCTGGTGCAGCACCTGGTGACGGTGGCGCTGGGCGGCGGCTTCCGCGCCGACGAGCTGTATGCCGAGGTCCGTGGCGCGCACGCCTACCGCGACCTGCCGCGCGCTCACTTCGACTGGGCGCTGGCCTTCGTCGAGCATGGCGGATCGAGCCTGGGCGCCTACCCGGAGTACCACCGGGTGCTGCCGGACGAGACGGGCAGCTACCGCGTGCCCGACCGCGGCATCGCCCGGCGCCACCGGATGCAGGTGGGCACCATCGTCAGCGACGTGAGCATGGCGGTGAAGTGGCTCTCCGGCGGCACGCTGGGGCACATCGAGGAGGGATTCATCGCGCGGCTGAAACCGGGCGATGGCTTCTTCTTCGCCGGCCGGGCGCTGGAATACATCCGCACGCGCGACATGGCCGCCTACGTGCGCCCGGCCTCCCGACGGCGCGGGGCGATCCCGGTGTGGGGTGGCGGCAAGATGCCGCTGTCCAGCGAGCTGGCCGATGCGGTGCAGGACCTGCTGTTCGCCGTCGGCAGCCACCCGGCGGAGCAGCCGGCACCGCCGCGCCTGGCCTGCCCGGAGCTGCAGGCGGCCGGCCCCATGCTGGCGGCGCAGCGGCGCGTATCCCACCTGCCGGCGCCGGGGGCGCTGCTGATCGAGCACTTCCGCTCGCGCGAGGGGCACCACCTGACGCTCTATCCCTTTGCCGGGCGCAATGTGCACATCGGCCTGGCCAACCTGCTGGCCTGGCGACTGGCGCAGGGCGCGCCGAACACCTTCTCGCTGTCGGTCAACGACTACGGGCTGGAGCTGCTGAGCGCCGAGCCGGTCGACCTGGCGCGGCTGCAAAGCAGGCAGGCGTTCGATACCGATCACCTGCTGGAGGACGTGCTGGCCAGCCTGAACGCGGGCGAGCTGGCGCAGCGGCGCTTCCGCGAGATCGCCCGCGTCGCGGGGCTGGTCTTCACCGGCTACCCGGGCGCGCCCAAGAGCACGCGGCAGCTGCAGGCCTCCTCCAGCCTGTTCTACGAGGTCTTCCGCAAGTACGACGCCGGCAACCGCCTGCTCAGCCAGGCCGATGCCGAGGTGCTGGCGCAGGAGCTGGACCTCACCCACCTGGAGGCGACGCTGCGCCGGCTGGGGGCGCTGCGCATCGACTGGGTGGAGCTGCGCGCGCCCAGCCCCTTCAGCCTGCCGCTGATGGTGGAACGCCTGCGCGAGCAGTTCAGCACCGAGAAGCTGGCCGACCGGCTGGCCCGGCTGCTGCGGGATGCCGAAGCCCAGGCCGAAGCCCAGGCCAAAGCCCAGGCGAACGCACAGGCCAGCCCACTGCCGGCCGCACCACGCCCGCGGCGCCGACGTCCAAGCCCGAGTACCAACCCACGCCGCACCGAACATGACCCCGGTCAAGGTGGGAGTTGACGCAAACGGGTTGCATTTCAACGGATCAGGGTATCCTCTAGGGTCTTGCGCGTCTGCGCAATCCGGGTGGTCGATCCGTCGGGAAATTTCCTGAGCTCGCGCCGCCTTGCCTGGCCTGCCGGCCGCCCGTCTTGCCCGTCTGCTGCGATGAAACCGTTCAACGAAGAAACCGTGACCGAAGTCCATCACTGGACCGATCGCCTGTTCAGCTTCACCACCACCCGCGATCCGGCCTTCCGTTTCTCGAACGGTCACTTCGTGATGATCGGCCTGCCGGTCAATGGCAAGCCGCTGCTGCGCGCCTACTCCATCGCCAGCCCGAACTGGGAGGAGAGCCTGCACTTCTTCAGCATCAAGGTGCCGGACGGCCCGCTGACCTCGCGCCTGCAGCACCTGAAGGTGGGCGACAAGATCCTGGTCGGTCGCAAGCCCACCGGCACACTGCTGATCGACTACCTGAACCCGGGCAAGCGGCTGTACCTGTTCGGCACCGGCACGGGCCTGGCACCCTGGCTGTCGATCATCCGCGACCCGGACACCTACGAGCGCTTCGAGAAGGTCATCCTGGTGCACGGCTGCCGCCAGGTGTCGGAACTGGCCTACCAGGACCTGTTCAAGACCCTGCCGGAGCACGAGTTCCTGGGCGAGATCATCGGCGACAAGCTGATCTACTGCCCCACCGTGACGCGCGAGCCCTTCCCGCGCCAGGGCCGCATCACCGACCTGATCAACGATGGCCGGCTGTGGAACGACTTCGGCCTGCCCGCGCTGAACCCCGCCGAGGACCGCGTGATGATCTGCGGCTCCCCGGCCATGCTGCGCGACCTCAAGCAGATGCTGGAGGAGCGCCAGTTCAAGGAAGGCAGCACCAGCTCACCCGGCGACTTCGTGATCGAGCGCGCGTTTGCCGAGCAGTGAGCCGGCGCGGACGCCCTGACGCAAGAAAGGCCTCGCACTGCGAGGCCTTTTTCGTGGGCGCGGCCCGCGCCGCCTGGCGCAGGCGGGCAGCCCGGGCTCACTTCACGGCAGCCAGCATGTGGTCCAGCGCCGCGGCCACCTCGTCGTCGGTCAGCTTGGGGTTGCCGGCCTTGGGCGGCATCGCGCCCTTGCCCTTGATGGCCGACGCCAGCAGTGCGGCTCGGCCGGTCTCCACGCGCGGCGCCCAGGCGGCCTTGTCGCCGAACTTGGGGGCGTTCGCCAGACCGGGGATGTGGCACATCGCGCAGTTGTTGTTGTAGACGGCCTGGCCGTCGGCGGCCCAGGCGGAGGTCACCCCGGCGGTCAGGAGCAGGGCGGCGGCGATGCGCAGGGTTCGGGGGGCAGCGGTCATGACAGGGGTCTCCTCGTCTCGGGCGGTGGATCGGGCCGGCGCAGTGACTGGGCAAGAAAAAACAGGTGGCTGCCGCGGCCGGGCCGTCGCGGCAGCCACCCCGCCTGCACCGACCGGAGGCAAGGGGTCGGAGGGAGCCGGTCGGTGAGGCTGGGAGGCCCTACTGCAAGCCATGTGCCCGATGGCTGGGAGGCCGCCGCTGCGGGTGAACCCGCAGGGCCGGGCTACCCGGGCGGGTGTCGAGGGGCCCTGCGGGGGACGCTGGCTGTCCCAAAGCCGCGCAGCACCCGGCCGCGTCGCCGCGGCGGCGCCAGCCGGGTGCTCCTGCGCTGAACAACCGCGACACGGGTTTGCGCCGCGACAAATCGGCCAGCCCGGCGCCGGTTCACGATGGCTGCGGCAAGCGCAGGTGAAGGGATGGCCCTTCACAATGTCGTGACCGTGATGCAACCGCAGAGGTGGAAACCATGGAGCTGACGAGACGACAGGTGGCCGGCTGGGCGAGCGCGGCCGGGCTGGGTTGGGCACTGGGCGGCTTGGCCGGCTGCGCGTCGATGAACCAGGCGAACAAGCAGCGCCAGGTGGCCTCGGTGTTGAGCTTCCTCTTTCCTGGCAAGGAGGAGCCCCCGGCGCCCGGCAGCCAGGTGGCGGTGCTGAATGTGCCGTTCCGCATCGGGGTGGCCTTTGTGCCCGACACCACGCGCGCCGACATGCGCCTGTCCGAGACCGAGCGGCAGCAGCTGGCCACCAAGGTGCGCGACGCCTTTGCCCGCTTCCCCTTCGTCAGCCGCATCGAGACGGTGCCCTCGCTCTACCTGGAGCCGGGCGGCGGCTTTGCCAACCTGGAACGCGTGGGCGCGCTGCTGAACCTGGACGTGATCGCGCTGCTGTCCTACGACCAGGTGCAGCACGCCGACGCCAGCGGCTGGTCCTTCCTGTACTGGACCGGGGTGGGCGCCTACGTGGTCGAGGGCGACAAGTTCGAGGTGCTGACCGCCGTGGAGTGCACCGTGTTCGACATCCGCAGCCACCGCCTGCTGATGCGCGCGGCCGGCACCGCAGGCAACAAGGGCGGTGCGACGCTGGTGGGTTTCACCGAGAAGGCCCGCGAGGCGCGCGGTCAGGGTTTCGCGCAGGCGATGGACCAGATGGTCACGAACCTGCAGGGCGAGGTGCAGGCCTTCCGCGAACGGGCGCCGAAGGACCCGATGATCCGCCTGGTGCTGCCGCCAGGCTACGACGCGGCCGCTGGCAACAGCTCCGCGCCGAAGTGAAGGCGGGGAGCGGCCCATGGCGTCCGATGCCCACTTCCTCGACCACGTGCTCGACCAGCTGGGCGGTGTCTCCGGCATCACCCACCGCCGCATGTTCGGCGAGTACGCGCTGTACCACCACGGCAAGGTGGTGGCCTTCATCTGCGACAACCGGCTGTTCCTGAAACCCAGCGCCGCCGGGCGGGCGAGCATCGGCGTGGTGAGCGAAGGTTTCCCCTACCCGGGCGCCAAGGCACACTTCGTGGTCGACGACCTGCTCGACGACCGCGAGCGGCTGGTCGCGGCCCTGCTGGCCACGAGTGCGGATCTGCCCGAGCCCAAGCCGAAGGCCAACCCGAAACGGGAACCGAAGGCGAAAGCACCGGCGAAGGTGAAGTCAGCCCGGCCGAAGGCCGGCTGACCCACGGACGGCTTCAGGAGCGCGGCAGCGCCGACTCGTCGGCCAGCACGGCGAGCAGTTCGGAGTGGAACTCGCGCCGGTAGAGCACCCAGATGACCCCCGTGGTGCCGGCAACCATCGCCAGCGGCGAGAGGAACCACAGCAGCGCGGCGAAGCCGAAGTAGATCGCGCGCAGGCCGTCGTTGAAGGTTTCGGCCGCCAGCCCCATCACGCGGGCGGCCCGGTGAGCGTAGGCCAGGCGGGCCGCCTCGTCGGCGGCGAAGACATCGCGGTCCGGCGCGGCGCCGATCATCAGGGCACCGAAGGTGTACTGCCGCATCGCCCAGGTGAAGCGGAAGAAGGCGTGCACGTACACGCCCAGCAGGAGCAGCAGCTTGAGGTCCATCACCAGCGCGGAGGTGCGCGCGGCGAAGGGCAGCTCCTGCATCAGTTCGGTGGTCTTCTCGGTGGCGCCCAGCGCCGCGGCCAGGCCGCCGATGACGAAGATGGTGGTGGAGGCGAAGAAGCTCGGCGCCGAGGAGAGGTTCTGCAGCACCTGGCTGTCGACGATGCGCACCTCGCGCCGCGTGCTCTCCAGCATCCAGACCTCGCGGATGCGGTTGGTGCTGCCCAGCACCGAGCGGCGGGTCAGGCCGCGGTGGCGGGCGAACTGCACGTAGCCGACCCAGCCGACGACGAAGGCGGCCAGCGCCAGCCAGTCGGCCCGGGGCAGGACCTGGAGGGCACGCAGGAGGAAGTCCATCCTCGCACTCTACCGAAGCACGGCGAGGCAGGAGCGCGACGCAGGACGAGGCGGACCGCTTCAGGACGCCAGGTCGAACACCAGCACCTCGGCGCCGCAGCCGTCGCTGACCCGCAGTTCGGCCTCGTCCTGCGCCGCCAGGGCATCGCCGGCGGCCAGCGCCACGCCGTTGACGGCCAGCCGCCCGCGGGTGACGAAGACGTAGGCCTTGCGCGCCGGGTCAAGGGCAAGCCGGGCGGATTCGGTCGCGCCGTCGAACCGGCCGATCCACAGGCGCGCATCGGCGTGCAGCGGCACCTCGGCGGCATCGGCCTCGCCGATGGGCGCGGCCACCCGCTGCAGGCGGCCGCGCTGATCGGCGGGGTCGAAGGCACGCTGCTCGTAGCCGGGTGCGAGGCCACGCTCGGCCGGCAGCAGCCAGATCTGCAGGAAGTGCGTGACCGAGCCCGGGGCGTGGTTGTGCTCGCTGTGACGCACGCCCGTGCCGGCGGTCATGCGCTGCACCGAGCCGGGCGGGATGGCGGTGCCGTTGCCCATGCTGTCGCGATGCGCCAGCTCGCCTTCGAGCACCACGCTGACGATCTCCATGTCGCGGTGCGGGTGGGTGCCGAAGCCGGTGCCCGCAGCGATGCGGTCCTCGTTGATGACACGCAGGTTGCCCCAGCCCATGTGGGCGGGGTCGTGGTAGTCGGCAAAGGAAAAGCTGTGGAAGCTCTTCAGCCAGCCGTGGTCGGCATAGCCGCGCTCGGCAGATCGGCGGGGAATCAGCATGGTGGTGGCCTGCGCCGGGGCGGCGGCCCTCCTGGTGGGCGGAACGGGTGGCAGAACGGATGGCGGAACGGTCGGTGGAACAGCCGCTGATCTTGCCGGGCGGGCGGGCGGCGTGGGTTCAACCGGACGCGATGGCATCATTCAAGAACGCTGCACCCCGGCCGCCGGCCGGCTCCCTGGTGCGCTGCGACGCCGAAGAAGGCCGCCGACCATGACCAATCGCCGCCGTGCCCTGACGCCCGAGGCGCTGGAGATGATGGACACCATCGCCCGCACCGGCAGCTTTGCCGCCGCCGCCCGCGAGCTGGGCAAGGTGCCCTCGGCGCTGACCTACAGCGTGCGACAGCTGGAGGAGGCGCTGGACGTGCTGCTGTTCGACCGCCGCTCGCGTCAGGCCCAGCTCACCACCGCCGGTGACGAGCTGCTGCGCGAGGGCCGGCGCCTGCTGGTGCAGATGGACGCGGTGGCCAACCGGGTGCAGCGCGTGGCCACCGGCTGGGAGGCCACGCTGTCCATCGCGGTGGACAGCATCATCGCCGCGCCGGCGATCTTCGACTTGATGGACGCCTTCTTCGCGCTGAAGGTGGCCCCGCGCACGCCCGCGGGATCGCCGCCGGCATCGCCCGCCGCCATCGCCTCGCCCGCGTCCTTGGCCGAGGCCGACGACCCGTCGGCGCACGCCCCGCCGACGCGACTGAAGCTGCGCAGCGAGGTGATGTCGGGCACCTGGGAGGCGCTGATCAACGGCCAGGTGGACCTGGCGATCGGCGTGATGCTGCCCGACACCCCCTTCGACGTGGTGGAGTGCGCCCCGCTGGGGGTGCTGGACATGGTGTTCGCCGTGGCGCCGCACCACCCGCTGGCGCGCGAGGACGAACCGCTGAGCAGCGCGGCGGTGGCTCGGCACCGGGTGGTGGCGATCGCCGACACGGCGCTGCGCATGGCGCCGCAGACCTTCGGCGTGGCACCGGGGCAGGACGTGCTGACGGTGCCCTCCCTGGTGGCCAAGCTGGAAGCGATCATCCGCGGCCTGGGCTGCGGGCGCATGCCCGAGCCGCTGGTGCGCCTGCACGCGGACGCCGGCCGGCTGGTGGTCAAGCCGCTCGCCGAGGCGCCGCGCCGCATCGAGTTGCACTACGCCTGGCGCCGCAGCGCCGGCCACGGCCGCGCCCTGGCCTGGTGGCTGCAGCAGCTGGAGCGCCCGGCCACGCGCCGCGCGCTGCTGGAGCAGCACGCCGGGCTGATCCTCTGACCCCTGCCGCGCGATGAAGGACTTGCCGCCCTACCGTGGCCGCTTCGCCCCCACGCCCAGCGGGCCGCTGCACGAGGGCTCGCTGGCGGCAGCGCTGGCGTCCTGGCTGGATGCCCGCGCCCACGGCGGGCGCTGGCTGCTGCGCATCGAAGACGTGGACGGGCCACGCTGCCAGAGCGGCGCGGCCGAGGAGATCCTGCGCCAGCTGGCGTGCTGCGGGCTGCTGCCCGACGAGCCGCCGCAGTGGCAGTCGCAGCGCAGCGCCCTCTACGACGCGGCACTGGCGCGGCTGATCGACGGCGGGCGGGCCTACGGCTGCGCCTGCACGCGCGCCGACATCGCCCGCGCCTGGGCCGCACAGGGCCACGTGCACGAGCGCCACGCCGAGTGGGTCTACCCAGGCACCTGCCGGCCCGAGCGAGGCGGCCTGGCCGGCCGGCCCGCTCGGGCCTGGCGCCTGCACACCGGCACGGCGGGCTCCCCTGCATCGCTGATCGACTGGCGCGACCGGCGGCTCGGCGCACAGTGGCAGGACGTGGCCGCCGAGGTGGGCGACTTCGTGCTGCGGCGCGCCGACGGCTGCTGGGCCTACCAGCTCGCCGTGGTGGTGGACGATGCCGAGCAGGGCATCACCCACGTGGTGCGCGGCGAGGACCTGGCCGACAACACGCCGCGCCAGATCCTGCTGCAGCGCGCGCTGGGCCTGCCCACGCCGGCCTACCTGCACACGCCGCTGGTGCGCGCGGCCGATGGCGAAAAGCTCTCGAAGAGCCATGGCGCGCCGCCCGTGGACCTCACCGACCCGGCTGCCGCCCTGCTGCGGGCCGCCCAGGCGCTGGGCCTCCCGATCCAGGGGATGCTCCATCCCGGAGCGGGGGGGCACCTCCCCGACCTGCTTGGGCTTGGGGTCTCCCTGTGGGCACAACAGGCCGAGTGGGTGGCATCATCGTGACCTTTGTAATATTTGCTGCCGCACGCCGGGGGGCGTGGGGCACACGTTCCTCGAAGGCAGATTCCGATGACCACGACCCCGTCCGGCCTCCATATTGAAGACACCGTGCCCGGCAGCGGCGCCAACGTTGCCACCGCCGGCAGGCAAGTCAGCGTGCACTACACCGGCTGGTTGCATGACGCCAGCAAGCCTGATGGCCGAGGCCGCAAGTTCGACTCCAGCAAGGACCGCGGCCAGCCGTTCCGCTTCGACCTCGGCGCCGGCATGGTGATCCGCGGCTGGGACGAAGGCGTGCAAGGCATGCGCGAAGGCGGCACCCGCGTGCTGGTGATTCCGCCCGAACTCGGCTACGGCGCCCGCGGCGCTGGCGGCGTGATCCCGCCCAACGCCACGCTGGTTTTCGAAGTCGACTTCCTGGGGTACTGACAACATGCCCGGCTTGCTGCCTGACGTGGACCCGGACGGTCTGCTCGAATACTCGGTGGTCTACACCGACCGCGCCCTGAACCACATGTCCGTGAAGTTCCAGGGCGTGATGCGCGACATCTCGGCCATCCTCAAGGAGGCCTACCACGCGCAGGCAGTGGCCATCGTGCCGGGCAGCGGCACCTTCGCGATGGAGGCGGTGGCGCGTCAGTTCGCCACCGGCCAGCGTTGCTTGGTGATCCGCAACGGCTGGTTCAGCTTCCGCTGGTCGCAGATCCTGGACATGGGGCAGATCGCCTCGTCCACGACGGTGCTCAAGGCCGGCCGCGTCGGCGACGGCCCGCAGGCCGCGTTCGCCCCGGCGCCGATCGACGAGGTGGTCGCCACCATCCGTGCCGAGCGGCCCGGGGTGGTGTTCGCGCCACACGTCGAGACCGCCTCCGGGATGATCCTGCCCGACGACTACCTGCGTGCCGTCGGCGCCGCGGTGCACGAGGTGGGCGGCCTGTTCGTGCTGGACTGCATCGCCTCCGGCGCCATCTGGGTGGACATGGCCGACTGCAACGTCGACGTGCTGGTCAGCGCACCGCAGAAGGGCTGGACCGGCTCGCCCGGCTGCGGCTTCGTGATGCTCAGCGCCGCGGCGCGCGAGCGCATCGACGCCACCACCAGCACCAGCTTCGCCTGCGACCTCAAGAAATGGTTGCAGATCATGGAGGCCTACGAGGGTGGCGGCTTCGCGTACCACACCACCATGCCCACCGATGCGCTGGCGCGCACGCGCGACGTGATGCGCGAGACGCGTGAGCGCGGTTTCGGCCGTGTCAAGGCCGAGCAGTGGGAACTGGGCCAGGCCGCCCGCGCCATGCTGCAGGCCCGGGGCTACCCCAGCGTGGCGGCCGATGGCTTCCAGGCGCCCGGCGTGGTGGTGAGCTTCACCACCGACCCGGAACTGCAGAGCGGCAAGAAGATGGCCCCGCAGGGCCTGCAGATCGCCGCCGGCGTGCCGCTGCAGTGTGACGAAGGGGCGGACTTCCGCACCTTCCGCATCGGCCTGTTCGGGCTGGACAAGCTGCACGACACGAAGCGTGCCGTGGCCGTGCTGGAACGCGCCTTCGCAAGCCTCTGACCAAGGCGTGCCGGGAGGTTTTCCCGGCACCCCGGGTCTCCCGGGGCTTGTGAGCGACAGTCGCCGGCCAGCGCAACAGATCCTGCCGCCGGATGTGAAATATTTCACCTGATTCATTTTGGGGCCGTCGCTGCCCTCGCAAAATGCCTTCTGGTATCGCCTGACATGGCGAACCTTTGGCAACGATGAGCGGGTGGAGCACGGTGAGATGAAGCAGGCGGTTGGCGTGACAGGCGCAACGTCCGGTAGGGCGCGCTCGATCGGGATTCGTCCCGCGCTGGTGCTGTCCTGCCTCGGTGCGCCCGAGGGTGACCTGAGCCTGACGCGCTCGCTCGGCGAGCGGGGGGTGCCGGTCATCGTGCTCAGCGAGTACGCCACGCCGCCCTCCTCGCGTTCGCGCCATTGCCGGGCCTTCCTGCACGTACCCGGGTTCACGCGTGATCCGGCGCTGTTGCTGGGCGTGCTGAAGACCGTCCGAGGCCGCCTGGGGGTGGCACCGATCGTCTTCCCCTCCGCCGATCCGGACCTGGTCGCGCTGCTTGCGCTGCACGGCCAGCTCGACGACGTCGCGGTGAGCACCCTGCCCGCTGCGGAGCTGACGCACACGCTCAACGACAAGGCCGCCTTCGAAGGCCTGGCCGAGCGCTGCGGCCTGCTGGTGCCGCGCAGCCTGGCGGTCGGCGAGGACGACGCGGGCCAGCCCAGGCGCGACTGGCGCGAGCGCGCCGCCACCCTCACCTTCCCGCTGATGGCCAAGCCGGCCTGCCCCCTGGCCTGGCAGGCCGACGCCGTGCCGCAGGAGGTGCGCTCGGCCAAAGCGGTGCGGCTGGACGACGTGGCGGCCCTCGACCACCTGGCCCGCAGCCTGCCGCCGCGCTCCTGGGCCCAGACGCTGCTGCAGGAGTACGTGCCCGGTGGCGACGAGGAGCACTACGGCGTGCACGCCTGCGTTGATGCCGCCGGCCGCATCCTGGCCACTTCGGTGACGCGCAACTGGCGCGTCTACCCGCCCTATGCCGGCGGCGGCTGCTGCATGGAGAGCGTCGACGAACCCACCCTGGAGGCCCTCGGGCTGGATGCCCTGCAGCGCATCGGCTTTCGCAGCGGCATCGCCAACATGGACTTCAAGCGCCATGCGCTGACCGGCGAGTTCAAGCTGCTGGAGATCAACCCCCGCATCAGCCAGGCCCACATGCTGAGCACCCGCGCCGGGGTCAACCTGCCGTGGATCACCTGGCGCGACGCCTGCGGCCTGCCGGCCCTGCCGCGCCCGCAACGGCGCATCGGGCTGCGCTACGTCAACGAGGTGGACGACCTGCTTGCCGCCCGCATCTACCGGCGCGACGGCCTCTGGCCCTGGCCACGCTACCTGCGCCATGTGCTCGGGCCGGGCGTGGTCTACCAGCTGTGCCAGTGGGGCGACCCGATGCCTGCCGTGGCCGAATTGACCGGCTGGCTGCATGGCCGGCTCAGCCGGCAGCGGCACGAGGACTGGCTGACGGGCAGCGACGCGCCCCAGCCCCTTTCCCCCGCCACCCTGCGCCAGCTCGACGCGTTGGCCTACGCCGCCTGACGGCCCCCTCCCCGGCCCGGCATGCCCCGGGCAAGGCAGGCACGCTCCCGCTGCGATCTATCGCCCGGGTGGCCTCACTCGCTTGCCCCGGCCAGCTCGCTGGGCACACGCACCACGGTGACGGTGCAGTCCGCCTGCGCCACCACCTGAGAGGAGACACTGCCCAGATAGCGCCGCAGCGCCGAGTTGCCACGCGCGCCCATGATGATGTGGTCGACCTGGGTCTTCTGCGCAAACTCGACGATGGCCGTGGCGGCGTCGGGCGCCTCCAGCACGTGGAAGGTCAGGCGGTTGTCCTCCAGCCCGAGTGCCTGCGAGATCGGCCGGGCCCAGTGCTTCAGGCCGACGAGCTGCTTGACGTGCACGCTGTTGCCCTGCTTGTCGGTGAGCTCGTCCATGCCGATGCGCGCGGTCTTCATCACGCTGACGCAGGCCAGCCGGGCGCCGGGCTCGGTGGACAGGATGCGCTGCACCGTGTCGCGCACCAGGTCGAGCAGCGCGCCGGTGGCGCCCTGCACGTCCACCGCCGCCATGATGATGGGCGCACGCTTGAGCTGCTCGCCCGCGCTGCCGCGTTCGCTGGGCTCGTTGCCCATGGCCTTGAACCAGCGCTTGAGGGTCTGGAAGCCGCCCGCCTGGGCGGCCTTCTCGGCCCGCGCAGTGAGCTTGACCTGCTGCGGATTGAGCAGGTCCTGCGCCAGGTGCGCAGCGCTGGGGTGGCGCTTGGTGGCGTCCACCTCCAGGCAGCGCAGGATGATTTCCTGCAGCCAGGGCGGGCAGTCGGGCCGGTGCAGGCGCGGCGGCACGGGCTCCTTGTAAAGCCGTTCGCGCAGCCCGCGCACGCTGGTAGGGGCGCCGAAGGGGCGGTGACCAGTGGTGAGGTGATAGAGCATCACCCCCAGCGCAAACAGGTCGCTGCGGGGTTCGTTGCGAACGAATTGCACCTGCTCGGGTGACATGTACGGGCCGGTGCCCATCGGCAGGTTGAACTCCTCGTCGAGCAGGTCGGGCAGGTGGTCGTGACGCGACAGGCCGAAGTCGACCAGCACCGCCGCACCGAGCGGGGATCCGTCGGTGGCCGGTCGGAAGAGGATGTTGCTGGGCTTGATGTCGAGGTGGATGACGTGCTGGCGGTGCAGGTCGTGCAGCGCGGTGGCCACCCGCGCGCCGATCAGCGCCACCTCCTCGGCCGGCAGCGGCGCGGCGTCCAGCCGCGGGCGCAGCGAGTCGCCGGGGATGTGCTCCATCACGATGTAGGGCCGCGTGGTGAAGTCGCCCTTGGCGACGAAGCGCGGCACGTGCTGGCCCTTGAGCATGGGCAGCAGCATCATCTCGACCTCGAAGCCGACGATGGTGGCCGGGTCCTCCCCGCCCTTGATGCGAGGCACCTTCATCAGCAGCGGCAGGGCCTGGTGGTCGGGGTGCGTGACACGCCAGAGGTAGGCCATGCCACCCTGGTGCAGGCGCTCCTCCAGCCGGAAGCCATCGAGCACCTGGCCGGCTTCGAGCGGGGGCAGCACCAGGCCGTTGGTGCCAGGCGGGAGCACGGCGGTCGGCGCGGACGGGGGGAAGGGAGGCGATTCGCTCATGACGACGCAGGCAGGGGCCGGACGGAAGTGCGGGAGGCGGGTGGACCCGGGACTCAGGTGCCCACATGCAGGCGGTCGCCCAGCGCACGCGGCAGGCCGGCGGCGATGATCTTGGCGGCGGTGGCCTCGTGGTCGTAGGGCACCCGGTGGAAGGTCAGCGTGTGGTGCGCGGTGTCGAACATCGCCCAGCAGGCCGCCGGGTTGCCATCGCGCGGCTGGCCGCAGGCACCGGGAATCGCCAGCCACTGGCGGTGCGCCGGCACCGGCACGGCCACGCCGGGCACCGGGGTGAAGTCGGCGATCTTGCCGGTGCTGGACAGGTGGTACAGCGTGGGCTGGTGCACATGGCCGACGAAGGTGTGCCGGCAGTGCGTGGCATGCATGCTGCGCACCGCCTCGTTGCGCCCGAGCACGTACTCCCACTCGCTGGGCGCGAAGGCGTTGGCGTGCACGAACAGGCAGGTGCCCTCCTCGCGGGAGTAAGGCAGCGCGCCGAGGAAGTCGAGCTGCTCCTCGTCGAGCTGGTCGCGCGTCCAGGCAATGACGCGGCGCGCGTCCTCGATCAGGTGCGGGCTGGGGCCCTGCACGACCGCCTCGTCGTGGTTGCCCTTGACGGCGATGGCGCCCTGCGAAACCAGGTCACGCACCTGCTCGACCACCCAGGCCGGATCGGCACCGTAGCCGACGAAGTCCCCCAGCAGCGCAATGCGGTCGGCCCGGTGCAGGTGGGCCTGCTCCAGGCAGGCCTCGAAGGCCTCGCGGTTGGCGTGGATGTCGGTGATCAGGGCCAGTTTCATGCGACGTGTCTCCTCGGTGTCTGGGCGGGCCGGCAACCGTACCCTATCCGGACCAGCCTGCATCGGCAGTCTGACGGCCACCTGTCGGCCCCGCAAGCAGGCAAGCCCGGGCATCACGGCGGCGCCCATCGATACGGCACCCTTGACACAGCGCAAGCGTTTCCCCCTTGCGCCGAGCGCTGCTGCCGTCGCCCGCGCGGCCCCCGAAGGCAGGCCCGACGCTGGCTAGTGCAGTGTTCCATTCTGTTTCCCACTTAACCGGGAGTTGGCGCGAATGACCTTCTGCAAGATGTCGCGAGCGCTCTTGGTCCAGATGAACGGCTTGGGACTGGTGTTGTGATGCGCGACGTACGCCTTGATCGCCGCCTCCAGCTCGCCCACGCTGGTAAACACGCCGCGCCGCAGGCGTTCGGTGGTGATGTCGCGGAAGAAGCGCTCCACCATGTTCAGCCAAGACGCCGAGGTCGGCGTGAAGTGCATGTGGAACCTGGGGTGCTTGGCCAGCCACGCCTGCACCGCCGCGTGCTTGTGGGTGGCATAGTTGTCGGCAATCAGGTGCAGGGTCTTGCCCTTGGGCGTCTCGCGGTCGATCTGGCGCAGGAACTTCAACCACTCGGCGTGCGTGTGCCGCTGCTGGCACTGGCCAATGACCGTGCCGTCAAGCACGTTGAGCGCAGCGAACAGCGTGGTCGTGCCGTGGCGCTTGTAGTCGTGCGTCATCGTCTGCGCACGACCCTTCTTCATCGGCAGGCCCGGCTGCGTGCGGTCCAGTGCCTGCACCTGGCTCTTCTCGTCGCAGCACAGCACCAGGGCGTGCTCGGGCGGGGACATGTACAGCCCCACGATGTCTTCGAGCTTCTCGACGAACTTCGGGTCGCGCGAGACCTTGAAGCCACGCACCAGGTGCGGCTTGAGCCCATTGGCCTGCCAGTGACGCATCACCGTGCTGGGGCTGACCTGCAGCACCGCAGCCATCTTGCGCGTGCTCCAGTGCGTGGCGGCCTCGGGCTGGCTTTGCGTGGTCAGCTCCACCAGCTTGGCCACGTCCACCTTGACCGGCGGTGCCCCGCGCGGCAGGTCCCGCTCGATGCCCGCCAGTCCGGACTTGATGTAGCGCTGGCGCCAGCGACCCGCCGTGATCCGGTCGATGCCCAGCTCCTGGGCGATCTGCAGGTTCTGCAGGCCTTGCGCGGCCAGCAAAACAATGCGCGCACGCTCGGCCAGTCGAACGCTGGTCGCCTTCGAATGCGCCAGCCGGATCAACTCAGCCTCCTCCTCTTGACTCAACTCGATCGCAGGGGCAACTCGCACTTCCTGGCTCCAACTCTGTCCGTAGTAGACCATTGGAGTCGTGTTGTTCAATTAAGTTGCTTCAACAATCAAACACTACACTAGAATTCGCGCTGCTGGTACAGACATCGCCGGGAGGGGGCGCGCAGCGTCCGCTCGGCGGCGGGCTGCCGGTATGCCTCCCCTGCCCGTCACCCCGATCGGTGACCGTCGCCCGACCCCCGCCATGTCAAACCACCCCGCTCCCGGCACTGCTCCGACCCATCAATGCGAGGTCCTGATCGTCGGCGGCGGCCCGGCCGGTGCCACGCTGGCCACGCTGCTGGCCCGCCAGGGCCGCGACGTGGCGATGCTGGAGAAGGAGCACCACCCGCGCTTCCACATCGGCGAGTCGCTGCTGCCGGCCAACGTGTCGTTGTTCGACGAGCTCGGTGTGCGCGCCGAGGTGGAGGCCATCGGCATGCCCAAGTGGGGGGTCGAGTTCGTCTCCCCGCAGCACACCGAGCGCAGCTACGTCGAGTTCGGTGACGCGCTGGACAAGTCCATGCCCTACGCCTGGCAGGTGCGCCGCTCCGAGCTGGACGAGATCCTGTTCCGCAATGCCGCCAAGGCCGGCGCCCGGGCCCTGGAGGGTCACCAGGTCAAACGGGTGGACTTCGACGCCGAGGGCGCCACCGCCCAGGTCACGGGCGAGGACGGCGGCGCGCAGACGTGGCGCTGCCGCTACCTGATCGACGCCTCGGGGCGTGACACGCTGCTGGCCAGCCAGTTCCGCACCAAGACGCGCCACCCCAAGCACGCCAGCGCGGCGGTGTTCGGCCACTTCCGCAACGCACGCCGGCTGGAGGGCAAGAAGGAAGGCAACATCACCATCCTCTGGTTCGAGCATGGCTGGTTCTGGTTCATCCCGCTGGCCGACGGCAGCACCAGCATCGGCGCGGTGTGCTGGCCCTATTTCCTGAAGACGCGCCAGCAGCGCTCGCTCAAGCAGTTCTTCTTCGACACCATCGCGATGTGCCCGGCCCTGGCCGAGCGCCTTGCCGAGGCCGAGCTGGTCGACGACCAGGTGCACGCCACCGGCAACTACAGCTACACCGCCAACGCCTGTACCGGCGAGCGCTGGGCGCTGCTGGGCGACGCCTACGCTTTCATCGACCCGGTGTTCTCGTCCGGGGTGCTGCTGGCGATGCAGAGCGCCTTCGCGGCCGTGCCACTGATCGAGGCCACGCTGGACCGCCCGCGCGAGGCCGCCGCCGCGCGCCGCACCTTCGAGCAGAAGATGGCCTTCGGACCGCGCGAGTTCAGCTGGTTCATCTTCCGCGTCACCAACCCGACGATGCGCGAGTTCTTCATGGCGCCGGCCAACCCCTTCCGCGTCAAGGAGGCCCTGCTGTCGCTGCTGGCCGGTGACATCTACGGCAGCACGCCGCTGTGGCGACCGCTGCGCATCCTCAAGGGGCTCTACTACCTCGTCTCGCTGCAGAACCTCGGGCGCACCTGGCGCGCCTGGCGGCAGCGCCAGGTGAACATCCGCGACGTCGAGGCGAGCGGCGCGTGATGCGGACGCATGTGCCGCGCCTGGCCAAGGCAGGCCGGCGGGCGGCGGGGCGGGTCGGGCTCGGCTTGTGGCTGGCGGCCGCGTCCGCTGCGGTGTTTGCCCAGGCGGGCGATGTCGCCCCCGTGGCCGCGGATTCACCGGCCCGGCCGTCAGGCGCCTCGGCAGCGGCCTCACCAGCGACCTCGCCGAACGCCCTGCCCGCCGCAGCCCACTACCCCGAGGACGGCCTGCGCGAGCGCCCGCTCTGGGAAGCCGGGCTGGGCCTGGCTGGCCTGAACCTGGCCGACTACCGCGGCTCGGCCCACCGGCGCACGCTGTGGCTGCCGCTGCCCTACCTGATCTACCGCGGCCGCTGGCTGCGCGCCGACCGCGAAGGCGCCCGCGCCGTGCTGCTGGACACCCGCGTGGCCGAAGTCGACGTGAGCCTGGGCGGCAGCGCGCCCGCGGCCAGCGACGACAACCCGCTGCGCGCCGGCATGGCGGACCTGCCGGCCACCGTGGAGATCGGCCCCAACGTGAACCTCACGCTGTGGGGCGGCGGCGCGGCGCGGCACAAGCTCGACCTGCGCCTGCCGCTGCGCGCGGTGTTCACCGTGCAGCGCTCGCCACGCTCGATCGGCGCGGTGTTCGAGCCGGTACTCAACCTCGACCTGGTCGACCAGGCCGGCTGGAACATCGGTGCGCAGGCCGGGCCGATGTTCGGCAGTGGCCGCTACCACCGCCACTTCTACGCGGTCGACCCTGCCGAGGCCACCGGTACCAGGCCGGCCCATGCGGCCCGCGCCGGCTACGCCGGCTGGAAGGCCCTGGCATCGCTGTCGCGCCGCCAGGGGGCCTGGTGGTTTGGCGGCTACCTGCGCCACGACGACCTGCACGGCGCCGTGGTCGCCGACAGCCCGCTGGTCGAGCGCCGCGCCAGCTGGAGCGGCGGGCTGGCGCTGGCCTGGATCTTTGCCTCCTCCACGCAGACCGTGCGCACGGCCGACTAGCCGCGCATCCCGACTGGACCCAGTCCCACCCCCCGAACCTTGCCGCCCTCCGTGTCTACCCACCCACCCGTGCCGGCCCGCCGCAGCGCTCCGTTGTGGCAGCGCCTGCTGCTGACCCCGTGGATGTTCGTGCTGCTGCTGTGGCTGGGCGTGATCTCGCTGGTCTACAACCTGGCGGCCTTCGTGCTGCTGCCGCTGCTGTCGGACACCCGCGGTGCCGCCGTGGGGCGCGCCGGCATCGCCTATGGCTACCGACTGTTCTGGGCCTGCGCCCAGGCCTCCGGGTTGATGCGCATCGACGCCAAGGCGCTGGACGCCCTCAACGCCGACCCACAGGGCCTCATCATCGCGGCCAACCACCCGAGCATGGCCGATGCCCTGCTGATCGGCGCACGCCTGCCGCGCACCGTGTGCATCATGAAGGCCTCGCTGGTGGACAACATCTTCCTGGGCGCCGGTGCCCGGCTGGCGCGCTACATCGCCAATGACTCGCCCCGCCAGATGATCCGCGCTGCGGTGGAGAGCCTGCGTGGCGGCGGCCACCTGGTGCTCTTCCCCGAGGGCACGCGCACCGAGCCGGCCGCCGGGCCGCGGGGGCTCAACCCCTTCCGCCCCGGCATCACGCTGATCGCGCTGAAGGCGCAGGCGCCGATCCAGACCGTCATCATCGAGACCGACTCGCCCTACCTCGGCAAGGGCTGGCCGATCTGGCGGCTGGCACCGATCCCGATCGTGTTCCGGCTGCGCCTGGGCCAGCGCTTCGAGCCCGACCCCCACCACGACGCCCTGCTGCAACGGCTCGAAGACTACTTCCGCCACGAACTGGCGGCCGGCGCGCCGCGCTGACGCCCTTCTCCATCTCCAGCTTGCCCTGCCGAGCCCACCCCATCGCCCGGAGCCGACCGCCTTGAACGCTGCCCTCCCCGTCAACGAAACCGCCAACGGCGCCCGGCCGCGCTCGGCCACGCACGCCGTCATCATCCCCAGCTACAACACCGGCCCGAAGGTCTACGAGACGGTGCGCGCCGCCCGCGCCGGGTGGGCCCCGGTGTGGGTGGTGGTGGACGGCTCGACCGACGGCACCGCCGACGGGCTGCGCCAGATGGCCGCCGAGGATCCACAGCTGCACCTGATCGTGCTGCCCGAGAACCGCGGCAAGGGTGCCGCCGTGTTCGCCGCGCTGGAGGCGGCCCGTGCGCAGGGCTACACCCACGCGCTGACGATGGACTCCGACGGCCAACACCCCGCCGCGCTGATCCGCCACTTCATGGAAACGTCGCTCACACACATCGACGCGATGGTGCTGGGCCAGCCGGTGTTCGACGCCTCGGCGCCGCTGCTGCGCGTGCGCGGGCGGCGCGTCTCGAACGCCTGGACCAACCTGGAGACGCTCGGCGCGGGCATCGCCGATTCGCTCTACGGCTTTCGCGTCTACCCGATCGCCGAGCTGATGGCGGTGATGCAGCAGCAGCCCTGGATGCGCCGCTTCGACTTCGACACCGAGGCGGTCGTGCGCCTGGCCTGGATGGGCATCGCGCCGGTCAACCTGCCCGCCCCGGTCAAGTACCTCAGCGCCGAAGAGGGCGGCGTCTCGCACTTCAACTACCTGCGCGACAACGCCCTGCTGACCTGGATGCACACCCGGCTGGTGCTGGAATTCCTGCTGCGCCTGCCGGCGCTGCTGGCGCGCCGATTGATGAACCAGCCACCCTTCCAGTACCGCCAGGGCCGGTCCTGAGCGGGCCGACGCCGCCGCCGCTCACACCCGCCGGAACACCAGCGCGACGTTGCTGCCGCCGAAGGCGAACGAGCTGCTGAGCGCCACCTCCAGGTCCGGCGCCGCCTGCTCGGGCGCCAGCACCAGCGCCAGCGGGCACTCCGGATCGGGCAGCATGCAGTGCATGTTGGGCGGCAGGCGCCGCTGCTGCAGGGCCAGCACGGTCAGGATCGCCTCCAGGGCGCCGGCCGCACCGATGAGGTGGCCGTGCAGCGCCTTGGTGGAGCTCACGCGCAGCCCGGCGAGGGCATCGCCCCACACCTGCGCCAGCGCCTGCGCCTCGACCACGTCACCCACCCGGGTGGCCGTGCCGTGGGCGTTGCAGTAGCCCACCTCGGCGGGCGTGACCCTCGCCTGGCGCAGCGCGGCGCGCAGCGCCTTGGCCTGGCCGGCGGCGTCGGGCTTGCTCAGGTGGCTGGCGTCGCAGCTGGTGCCCCAGCCGGACAGCTCCGCATAGATCGTCGCGCCACGCGCGCGGGCCCGCGCCTCGGTCTCCAGCACCAGAAAGGCCGCGCCCTCGCCGATCACGAAGCCGCTGCGGTCGCTGGCAAAGGGCCGGCAGGCGCTGGCCGGGTCCTGCGCTGACACGTTGGCCAGCGTCTGCATCGCCTGCCAGGCCATCGTGATGCCGGGGAAGACGAGCGCCTCGCTGCCACCGGTCAGCGCCACCTCGACCTCGCCGCGCTGCACCGCCTTGGCCGCCTCCATCAGCGCCACCGCCGAGGAAGCGCAGGCCACCGAGTAGGTCAGCACCGGGCCCGTGAGCTTCCAGCGCATCGCGATGTGCGCGGCCGGGGCGTTGGGCATGAAGGCGGGGATCGTCAGCGGCGGCACCCGGCCGTTGCCACGGTAGGCCAGCTCCAGCGAGCCGCCGCCGCCCATGCCGCAGCCGGCGTACACGCCGATCTGGTCGGGGTCCAGGCCGTCGAGCACCGCCGCGTCCTTCAGCGCCAGATCAGCTGCGGCCACCGCGAGGCGGCTGACGCGGTCCAGCCCGGCCAGCTGCAGCTTGGTGAACCAGCGACTCTCGTCGAAGTCCACCACGGCCGCCGCGGCCGCCTTGGGCAGTTCGGGGAACACGGGGCGCACCGCGGAGCGCCCGGCCATCACGGCCTCGAACACCGCCTGGGGGTCGTCGCCGTGGGGCGACATCAGGCCCAGCCCGGTCACCACCACCTTCGGGAGGTCTTGCATCGGCATCTTCAATCCTTTGCTGGGGCCTGCCGGCACCGTGCCGGCACCCGCAGCCCGGCCCTGGGTCAAGAAGCTGCCGCCGCTGCCGAGCCGGCCGACTTGGCCGCCAGCACGCCGTCCACCACCGCGGCCAGCTCGGCCAGGGTGTCCATCTCGGGCGGCACGTCAGGCAGCGAGATGCCGTAGTGATCCTCGACGGCGAACAGGAATTCGACCATGGTCAGCGAGTCCAGGCCGGCGGCCCGCATCGAGCCATTGACGTCCAACTTGTCAGGCTCGACGTCGTACTTCTCCTGGATCAGTTTCTGCAGTTCCTTCAGACAGCTCATCTCGATGACATCCATGCAACAAAACCACCGGGGCGGGGCCTACGGCTCGACGGCCGCACTGCGTGCCGCGGCTCGGTGTCCCAGCCTGCACTGCTCCAGCGCATCGCCGCCCACGCCCAGCCCACACCCCACAACCCACCCGCCAGCACGTCCAGCAGCACATGCTGCTTGACCGCCAGCGTCGAGTACACGATCAACAGACCCCAGAGCGCCGTCACCAGCCGCGGCGCCAGGGGCGCCCCCACCGCGCGCCAGATGCGGTCCAGCCAGACGCCGGAGTAGCAGGCCGCTGCCACGTGCATCGACGGGCAGGCGTTGCCAGCGGCATCCAACCCCCGCAGCACAGCATACAGCGCGCTGTCGGTACCGGGCCCGGTGTAGAGGGGCGCGGCGGTGGGCAGCAGGTAGAAGCAGGCCAGCCCCCCCAGGCACAGGGCGAACACCCAGATGCCGTAGGACAGCAGCGCGCGCAGCCCCCCCATCAGGCCCGGCGCAAAGCCCACGTACAGCCACAGCGACAGGTAGGGCCAGAGTGCAGACGGCTGGAAGGGCAGCCAGCGGTCGATCGCCAGCTGCGGCATCACCAGCACCGGCTGGGCCGGGTTGCGCAGCAGGAAGAAGTAGGCCTCGAAGAACAGCCAGATGAAGACGCTGATGCCCGGCAGCTTGAGCCAGAACAGGCGGCGCGAGCGGCGCAGCACCTCGGACAGGATCCCTGGGGGCGACGGGTGATTCATGGCGGTCGTGGGCCTCGACGACCGGCGCAACCGACATCGGGGCTGAAATGTTAGTCCATCCGCAACCCCGCGCTGCGCCTGGGCGGAAGCGCTCGATGAAGTCCCTAAAATGAGCATTCCCACTCGCAGGGGGAATTGGTCTGCTCGCCGACCCAGGTGGAGACCGCATCAATCGAATACAGAGGAAGGGCAGGACCGTGCAGGCAGGCGCGCATGCGCACCCAACGACCCCCACGCGCAAGCGGGTGCTAGTGCCGCTGTACAGCCAGAGCGGCCAGCTGGGCGCGGTGGTCGAGCAGATCCTGGCGCCCCTGCGCGAATCGGGTGACATCGAGGTGCACGTCGAGCCGCTGCAGCCCCGGCCGGCCTACCCCTTCCCCTGGGGGGTGTTGCGCTTTTTCGACACCTTCCCCGAGGCCGCGCTGATGCAGCCGCAGCCACTGGCGCCGCTGGGCCTGCGCGGCGACGAGGCCTTCGACCTCGTCATCCTGCCCTATCAGGTCTGGTTCCTGGCCCCCTCGCTGCCCGTCACCTCGCTGCTGCGCCTGCCCCTGGCCCGCCAGCTGCTGGCCGGTCGGCCGGTGGTCACGGTGGTGGTGTGCCGCAACATGTGGCTGATGGCGCAGGAGAAGATGAAGGGACTGCTGGCCGACGTGGGTGCACGGCTGATCGACCATGTCGCGCTGACCGACCGGGGCCCGCTGGCCGCCACCTTCATCACCACGCCGCTGTGGATGTTCACCGGGCGGCGCACGGGCTGGTTCGGCCTGCCGCCGGCCGGTGTGCCCGAGGCAGACATCCGCGCGGCGCGCCGCTTCGGCCTGGCGCTGCGCGATGCGCTCAAGCGCGACGCCGAGCGCGGCACGGTGCCGCTGCTCGCCGGCCTGGGCGCGGCCACGGCCGACCCGACCCTGCTGTCCTCCGAGCGGGCCGGCACGCGCAGCTTCTTCATCTGGGGCCGGCTGATCCGCCGGCTCGGGCCACCTGGAGCGCTGGCGCGCCAGCCGGTGGTGGCGCTCTACGTCGTCTTCCTGGTGGCGCTGATCCTGACGGTGGTGCCACTGAGTGCCGTGGTGCAGTTCCTGCTTCGCCCCTGGTTGAACACCCGCCTGGAACGGCTCAAAACCGCCTTCGAAGCCCCGTCGGGCTCGGGCACCGAACGCATCGCGCAGTATGAATCGTGAGGTCTACATCACCCGCTCGGGCGTCTGCCTGCCAGGCGAGCCGGTGGAAAACGACGCCATTGAGGCCGTCCTGGGGCAGGTGGGACCGCGGCCCTCGCGGGCCCGTGCGATGGTGCTGCGCAGCAACGGCATCCGGCGCCGCCACTACGCCATCGACCGCGCCACTGGCCGGCCGACGCACACCAACACCCAGCTGGCTGCCGCCGCGGTGCGTGCGCTGGGCGACCTCGGCCGGGTGGACTGCCTGGCCGTGGGCAGCTCCACGCCCGACCAGCTCGGCCCCAACCAGGGCGTGATGCTGCATGGCGAGCTGGGCTGGCCGGCGCTGGAGGTGGTGGCACTGGCAGGCATCTGCGTGGCCGGCACGGCCGCACTCAAGCACGCCTGGATGGCGGTGCGCTGCGGCGAGGCCCAGCGCGCCGTGAGCTGCGCCACCGAACTGATCTCGCCCAACCTGCTGGCCAGCCACTACCAGCCGGAGCTGGACCAGCAGCTGCAGGACCTGGAGGCCAAGCCGGAGCTGGCCTTCGAGAAGGACTTCCTGCGCTGGATGCTCTCCGACGGTGCCGGCGCGGTGCTGCTGGAGCCGGAGCCGACCACCGCGCTGTCGCTGCGGGTGGACTGGATCGACCTGTCCTCGGCCGCCAACGAGCTGCCGGCCTGCATGTACGGCGGGGCCCGCCGCAACGCCGACGGCAGCCTGACGCCCTGGTCCTTCCTCTCGCCACAGGAGTGGCTGGCGGAATCGATCTTCTCGGTGCGGCAGGACGTGCGCCTGCTCAACGAAAACATCGGCCGTGCCTCGCTGAGCGACCCGCTGGGGCGCAGCGTGCGCCGGCGGGGCCTGCGCGCCGAGGCGATCGACTGGTTCCTGCCCCACATGTCGTCGATGTACTTCGCCCCCGTGGTCGAGCGGGGCATCGCCACCGCCGGGCTGCCGATCCCGCGCGAGCGCTGGTTCACCAACCTGACCGAGCGCGGCAACACCGGCTCGGCCTCGCCCTTCATCATGCTCGACGAGCTGTGGCGCAGCGGGCGCATCGAGCCCGGCCAGCGCCTGCTGCTGTTCGTGCCCGAGAGCGGGCGCTTCTCCAGCGGCTTCATCCACCTCACCGCGGTGCGCGGAGGCCCCGATGGAGCTTGACGACGTCCCGCAGGACCACAACGCCACGCTGGGCGGCTACCGCAAGGCGGTCTATGCCCGCGACGCGCAGGGACGCATCCAGGTGGTGCCCTCCACCGGCTGGGAAGTGGAGGAGATCGTCACCACCCAGGCCGCCGACGCGCTGCGCCGCCAGGCCGAGGAGGCCCGCCGCGCCGCGCAGGCCGGCCAGGGCTCCACGCTCGCCTATTGGATGTACGAGCGCCGCATGGACGTGGCGCTGCTGGCCCAGGGCACCGGCCTGTGGCAGTGGCAGGTGCGCCGCCACCTCGACGCCCGGCGCTTCGCCCGCCTTGATCGGCGCGCCCTGGAGCGCTATGCCCGCGCGCTGGGGCTGCCGGTCGAGACGCTGCTGAGCTGCCCGGGCGCGGCGCCTGGCCCCGGGGGATCGACATGACCGCCTTCGCACACCGCCACGCCGCCCACTGCGAGAGCGGGGTGATGGCCAACCTGCTCAGCCACCACGGCGCCCCCATCAGCGAAGCAGCCGCCTTCGGCCTGGCCTCGGCCCTGAGCTTCGCCTACCTGCCGTTCGTGAAGATCAACGGCTTCCCGCTGATCGCCTACCGCATGCCGCCCAAGGCGATCATCAAGGGCCTGCGCCGGCCCTTCGGCCTGCGCCTGCGCTTCGAGACCTTCTCGAACCCCGAGGCCGGGCAGGACCGGCTGGACGCCCTGCTCGCCGCGGGCCAGGTGGCCGGAGCGCAGACCTCGGTGTACTGGCTGCCCTACTTCCCGCCGGACATGCGCTTCCACTTCAATGCGCACAACCTGGTGATCTACGGCCGGGAGGGCGAGGACTACCTGGTCAGCGACCCGGTGGGCGAAGAGACGGTGCGCTGCGCCCGGGCGGACATGACGCGCGCACGCTTCGCCAAGGGCGTGCTCGCGCCCAAGGGGTTGATCTACACGCTGGAATCCCTGCAGCACCCCCGCCCGGCGCCGGCGCACTGGCGCAGGGCGATCGCGCGCACCTGCCGCACCATGCTGGCGCCCTTCCCGCTCGTGGGCGTGCGCGGCATGCGCATGCTGGCGCGCCGCATCGCCCGGCTGGACCCCGCCGCCGAGCACAGCCGCGAGTGGGTCGGCCACGTGGTGCGCATGCAGGAGGAGATCGGCACCGGCGGCGGCGGCTTCCGCTTCCTCTACGCCGCCTTCCTGCAGGAGGCGGCCGAGGCGGCCGAGCGCCCGGCCCTGGCCGCGCAGGCCGACACGCTGCTGGAGATCGGCGACGCCTGGCGGATGTTCGCGCTGCGCGCGGCGCGCATGATCCGCGCGCGCGAGCCCTTCGTGCCCGGCACGCTGGCCGGTCTGCTCAACGACATCGCCGAGCGCGAGACGCAGTTCTTCCGCCAGCTGCGCCGGGTCGCCGCCTGACGCCTGACGACTGACGACTGAACCGCACTGCCCGGAAACCCGATGCTGCGCGCCACCGGCCTGCACTACACCTACCCAGGCGCGGCGCGCCCCGCGCTGGCCGACGTGTCGCTGCAGGTCGCGCCGGGGCGCCTGCTCGGCCTGCTCGGCCCCAACGGTGCCGGCAAGAGCACGCTGATGGCGGCGCTGACCGGGCTGATCCGCCCCGACGCCGGCGACATCCGCTGGGGCGACGAACCGCTGGACACCCACGCCGGCCAGCCCCGCGTGGTGGCGCTGGCGCCGCAGCAGGACGCCTTCTACCCCATGCTCAGCGTGGCCGAGAACCTGGCCTGCTTCGCCGCGGCCGCGGGCCTCGGCCAGGCCGCCGCGCGGCAGCGCAGCGAGCAGGCCCTGGCGCAGACGCGCCTGCAGGACTGGCGCACGCGCCGCGCCGGCCAGCTCTCCGGCGGGCTGAAGCGGCGCCTGAACCTGGCGATCGCGCTGCTGCCGGCCCCGGCGGTGCTGCTGCTGGACGAGCCGACCGCCGGCGTGGATCCACAGTCGCGCGCCTTCCTGCGCCAGGTGCTGCGCGCCCTGGCCGACGAGGGCATCGCGCTGGTCGTCAGCTCGCACCTGATGGGCGAGATCGAGGCCCTGGCCGACGAGGTGCTGATCCTCGACCAGGGCCGCGTGCTGCGCTGCGCCCCGCTGGCCGAGCTGCTGGCCGACCAGAGCCGGCGCCTGACACTGGACCTCGCCAAGGCCGATCATCCGGCCGCGCGGGCCCTGCTGGCCGCGCACGGCGAGCTGCGCCCACTGGACGGCACACGGCTGGAGCTGCGGCTCCACCCGCAAAGTAGCCCGGCACGCGTGCTGGGCGCCCTGGAGGCGGCCGGGCTGGCGCTGCGCGGCGCGGAGTTCGGCCGCACGCGGCTGGAGAGCACCTTCATGGCGCTGACCGACGAGGCCCTGCGCGATGACGCCTGACCCCACGCCGGCCGGCCGCGCCAGCCGGATCGGCCGCAGCGCCACCATCCTGCTCGGCCTGATGCGCAAGGAGCTGCTGGCACTGCGCCGTGACCTGCACGGCCTGGCGGCGCTCTTCCTGATGCCGCTGATGTTCATCGTGCTGATGTCGCTGGCGCTGCAGAACTTCTGGGAGCCGCCGCGGCCACCGGCCCGCTACGCCGTGCTCGACCACGACGGCGGCGCCCCGGCGCGCGCGCTGCTGCAGCGCTGGCAGGCCCGCCACGGCGCTGCGCAGCCCCTGCCCACCGACTGGCGCAGCGCCGTGCGCCAGGGCCGGCTGGGCTACGTGCTGGAGGTGCAACGTGGCTTCTCGGCACGCCTGACCGAGCTGATCGACGGCGCGGGGCTCGACCCGGCGCGCCTCGTGCTGCATGCCGAGCCCGGGCTGGACGCCGCCGTGCTGCTCGTCACCCAGGCGGAGCTGGAACGCGGCATCGGCAACCTGCGCGCCCGGGCCCTGCTCAGCGAACTGGCGCCGTCGGCGCTCGGTGGCATGAGCCCGGACGGCGTGGCCGACTTCGTCACCGCGCAGCGCGTGGGCGCGCTCGTGCGGCCCAACGCGGTGCAGCACAACGTGCCGGCCTGGCTGGTGTTCGGCATGTTCTTCGTCGTCGCGGCGCTCGGCAGCCTGTTCGTCGAGGAACGCCGCTGCGGCGCGCTCGCCCGCCTGCGCGGCATGGGCGTCGGCCCCGGGCTTCTGCTCGCCGCCAAGGCCCTGCCCTACCTGGGTGTCAACCTCCTGCAGGCCGCGCTGATGCTGGCGGTGGGCCTGTGGCTGATGCCGCTGCTGGGCAGCCCCGGCCTGAGCCTGCAGGGCGTCGACCTGGCGGCGCTCGCCGTGGTGCTGCTGGCCATCAGCGCCGCCGCGGTCGGCCTGGGCCTGGCGCTGGCCAGCCTCATGCGCACCAGCGGCCAGGCCCTGGCCATCGGCCCGCTGGTCAACGTGCTGATGGCCGCGGCCGGCGGCATCATGGTGCCCACCTTCATCATGCCCGCGCCGATGCAGGCGCTGGCCCAGGTCTCGCCCATGAACTGGGCCCTCGAAGCCCTGCTGACCGTGCTGCTGCGCGGCGGCTCCCTCCCCCAGGTGCAGCCCCTGCTCTGGCCGCTGTTGGCGCTGGCTGGCGCCGCGCTGGCCGTGGCGGCTTGGGGCCTGCAGCGCCGCTCCCCGCTCGAATGAACGCCCCCCCCCACCTCGCCACCGACCCCGACCGCCGCGCCTGGCACGCCGAACTCAAGGCCCTGATCCTCGACGCCACCGAAAAGGCCGACCCCCCCGGCGGCCTGAGCGACGACGAGCCGCTGTTCGGCCCCGACGCCCGGCTGGACCTCGACTCGATGGACGCGCTGCAACTGTCCATGGCGCTGCAGCAGGCCTACGGCGTGCGCATGACCGACAGCAAGGACACCCGGCGCGCCTTCGCCAGCGTGGCCCACCTTGCCGCGCACCTGGCCGAGCAGCTGATCGGCCGCGGCGCCCGGCCCCGCCCGTGATGCCCCGGCCGGTCTACCTGCACGGGAGCGGCCTGGCCTGCGCGCTGGGCGAGTCACTGCCGGACAGCCTGCGCGCCTGGCAGGCCGGCCACGCCCCGGCGCTGCAGCGCCGCGCGCTGGGCGAGTCCGGCGCCGCCTATCGGCCGATCCCGGACGGCGCGGACGACGCCACTGACGACTCCGCCTGGCTGCAGCGCGCGCTGGCGCACATCGAGCGCGTGGTGCACGAGGCCGACGCCGACCGGCGTGGCGCGCTGCTGCTGGCCTCCTCGTCGCTGGACATCGGCCGGCTCGAACGCGGCGGTGCCTGGTACCCGGACGGCTTCGGCTTCCCGGAGGAAGTGGCGCGGCGGCTGGGCTGGCAGGGCCCGGTGCTCAACGTGGCCACCGCCTGCACCTCGGCGGTCAACGCGCTGCGGCAGGCCGCCACGCTGGTGGCGCATGGCGAAGTCCCGGCCGCGCTGGTGCTCGGCATCGAGCTGTTCAGCCGCTTCACGCTGGGCGGTTTCGCGGCGCTGCAGCTGCTGCCGGAGTGGCCCGCGGGCGAGGCCGCCCCCACCGGCGGGCTGGTGCTGGGCGAGGCGGTGGCAGCGCTGGCGGTCGGCCCGGCGCCCGCCCGTTGGCGCCTGCGCGGCGGGGCGCACTGCGTGTCAGGCAGCGACCCGGCCGGGCCCACCGGCAGCGCCATCGACCAGGCGGTCGCCCAGGCCCTGGCACAGGCAGGCTGGACGGCCGCGCACGTCGGCCATGTCAAGACCCATGCCACCGGCCAGCCCGGCAGCGACGCGCTGGAGGACGATCACCTTCGCCGGCTCCTGCCGCACCAGCCGCCGCGCAGCCGGCCCAAGGCCCTGCTCGGCCACACCCAGGGTGCGAGTGCCGCGGCCGAGCTGGCACTGCTGACCGCACAGCCAACGCTACCCGGGATCACCGCCGAGCGACCCGGCCTGCTGGCCCTCAGCCTGGGCTTCGGCGGCGGGCACGGCGCCCTCGTACTGGAAGACGGCGAGGTCCGCCATGCAGCATGAACCGATGCCAGGCATGACGCCGAAGCCACCGCCCCGCCTGTGGGCCGTGGCTGGGCGCTGCGCCGACCCACTCCCCGCCGACTGGTCGCAGGATCTGGTGCGCCGCCTGGGCCAGCGCCCGCGTCGCCTGGGCCGCTGGGCCGAGCGCGCCCTGCACGGTGCCCTGTGCTGCCTGGAAGCGGCGGGCGAGCGTGTGCTGCCCGCCGATGCCGCCCTGCGGGTATGCAGCCTGGACGGCGCCCAGCCGGCCCTGCGCAGCGCGCTGGCCGCCGTGGCGCAGGGCCAGATGCCGCTGCCCTACACCTTCCTGCAGAGCCAGGCCGCGGTGATGCTCTCGGCCCTCGCCGCTCATCTGGACTGGTGCGGCGACGCCCAGGCCGTGGCTCAGCGCGATCCGATCGCCCTGCTGCACACGAACCTGCTGGACGCCCCGCCCGGCGGGCTACTGATCGGCTGGGTGGAAGAGCGGGACGAGCAACAGGCGCCAGACGAGCGGGCGGACGACGGCAGCGTTGCACCCCGCGCGTGGCACCACCACTGGCTGCGCCTGCGCCTTACCGACCCCGCGTCGCTGCCACTGCCACTCGACCAGGTCCCGCACTGCCGCAACCTGGCGCCTGCTGACCTGTGGTCGCAGGCGCTGACGCACCTGCGCACCTGACGCTTGGCTGTCAGGGTGCTATGTGCACTTTGACCTTTCTTGCCCTGAGGCTGACTCCTACAGTCACCGCACAGAGGAGGAGCCGTGTCCAGTCCACGCTACTTGACGAAATCGCGCTTCAAGCTGGCGGTCGAATGCCCGACGAAGCTGTACTACACCGGCAAGCCTGAGCGCTGGGCCAACACCCAGGCGGACGACGCCTTCCTGGCCGCGCTGGCCGATGGGGGATTCCAGGTCGGCGAGCTGGCCAAGCTGATGTTCCCTGGCGGCATCGAGGTCAGCGCTACCGGCAACGCCGCTGCGCTGGCCCAGACGGCCGAGTTGCTGCGTCAGGACCGGGTCACGTTGTTCGAGGCGGCCGTTGCCCACGGCCCCTTCCTGGTACGGGTGGACATCCTGCGCAAGGACGGCGAAGCGATCGACCTCATCGAGGTCAAGGCCAAGTCCTTCTCCTCCTGCAACCCGCATGCCTTCCGCGCCAAACGCGGCGGCTTGAACAGCGGGATGTTGCCCTACCTGCAGGACGTGGCCTTTCAGCGCCGTGTACTGGAACTGGCCTTTCCCGGCTGCCACATCCGCAGCCACCTGATGCTGGCCGATACCGAGCAGCGCTCCAGCGTGGCCGGCCTGAACCAGCGTTTCAAGATCCGCCGCCGCGCCGGTGACCGTCCCGGGGTGCAAGTGGCCGAGGGCAGCGATGCCGGGTCGATCGGCGCGCCGCTGCTGACGCAGACCTGTGTCGATGCCTATGTCGATGAGATCCTGTCCGGGCCACTGAAGGCGCCGGGCTTCGACGGTCCGTTCGACGAGGTCATCCGCGACTGGGCCGAGTCCTACCAGGCCGACCGCAGGATGCCCCGGCCATTGGTGCGCAATGCGGACGATGCGAGTTCCGTGCCCCGGCGCAGGGCCCGCTGCTCAGCGGCTTCCACACCTGCTGGGGCGAGGCGCTGGCCTGCGACCGCGCCACCCTCGACGCCGGCACGGTGCTGGACCTGTGGAACTTCCGCCGCAAGCAGGCGCTGATCGACCTGGGCGTGCGGCGATTGAGCGAGGTGCACGAGGAAGACATCGGCATGACCTCCGCCGAGCTGGATGAGGTACGTGACGAGGGCCTCACCCCCCGCCAGCGCCAGTGGATGCAGGTGAGCGGCCAGTGGCCCGGTGGCGGGGCCTTCTACCTGGACCGGGAGCTGGTGCGCCGGAAGATGGCCGGCTGGAGCTGGCCGCTGCATTTCATCGACTTCGAAACCGCCCGCGTCGCCATCCCCTTCTTTGCCGGGCAGCGGCCCTACGCCAACATCGCCTTCCAGCTCTCGCACCACCGCATGGAGCGCGACGGCAGCGTCGCCCATGTCGGCGAGTTCCTCAGCCTGGATCCGGGCGTGTGCCCCAACCTGGCTTTTGTCCGCGCTCTCCAGGCCAGCCTGGGCAGCGAGGGCACGGTGTTCATGTGGAGCCCGCACGAGAACACCACCCTGCGCGACCTGCTGCGCGAGCTGGAGGACAGCGAGCCGCCACCGCCGGACCGGAATGCACTCTGCGCCTTCCTGCGCGAGCTGATCACCGTGAAGGAAAACGGTCAGATCATCCACCAAGGCCGGCGCGCGATGGTGGACCTCTGCGTGCTGGCCCGCCGTGCCTTCTTCCACCCGGCCACGCGGGGCAGCTCCTCCATCAAGAAGGTGCTGCCGGCGGTGATGGCCGCCTCCCCCTTCTTGCGCGAGCGCTACAGCCCACCCGTCTACGGCGCCGACGGCGGCATCCCCAGCCGCAATTTCACCCACTGGTCCTGGTGGCGCGCCGGTCCGGACGGCCATCCCGCCAACCCCTACGACCTCCTGCCTCCCGTCTTCGACGACCTGCCGGCTGAAGTTCTGGCGGCGCTGGAGGTGGACGAGGACCTGGAACTGGCCGAAGGCGGCAGCGCTACCACCGCCTGGGCGCGCATGCAGTTCGAAGATTCACCCGCGCTGGAACGCGAACAGCTGCGCCAGGCGCTGCTGAGGTATTGCGAGTTGGATACGTTGGCGATGGTGATGGTTTGGCAGGGGTGGGCCGCGGAATCTTTCATTTGAAATTCACCCGTTCCGCGAAAAGTGGAATCAATTCAATCCAACCGAAAGGATGTCAAATGACAAGCATGATGCCAATCAACAATGACCTACTGAATCTGTGGAAGTCCCCTCTGGCGAATGGGCAGACGCTAGCGCCAATTCAGTACCCGGATGTACTCGATGATCCGATCGTTTTTGTCGGAATGAATCCGTCATTTTCGGTCGCCGGCTGGAAGTCTCTTCAGCAACACAATTCCTCTGGACTTCCCAATCCCGCTACGGTTTTTCAGTGGCCAAACCCTGTGTTCAACCAACAGCATGCGATTACTTGGGAACAAATTGCGCTGCAAAACTACGCCTACTTCAAGTGGCACCGTCAGCTGGCCTGTATTGTTGGGAACCCCTGGTACCACCTTGACTTGTTCGCTGTCAGAGAAACGAACCAGACGGCGCTCACGCTGCAGGTATTGAAATCTTTGCGGCCGCTTTCGGTGAATCCATTTGGAACCGCTCAGCTGGATATTTTCGATCAGGCGATTGATCTCATTCGGCCAAAGGCAGTTGTCGTTGCGAACGCACTTGCTTCTCGCATCTACCTCGATAGGAGGACGCCGGGGCGACAATCCGGTTGCTGTTGCCACATTGACTCCACTACCCAAGGTTACCAGTTCCCGGTGTTTTTCTCCGGAATGCTGACTGGCCAACGCGCATTGGACATCTTCTCTCGTGAACGGTTGTTCTGCCAAGTTTCCAAGCATTTGGAACGCAGCAAGGCGTTCGAGGATTGGTGTGCGGGAACCTTGCCTGATTGCCGAGAAATAGATTTTGACCGCGATCTGTGCGGCTCATGAACCTAACTGATTCGAAACGAATCCATTCACCCGGCAGTAAACCAACTAAAGTTGATGATTTAGTGCTGGGTTAATAAATCCACCGAAGGGTATATCACTATGAATAAACAACTCCTAGATGAACAACTGGCGGAAGTGGCTGCTGGCAAAAGAACTCGTGTAGAAAGTGGTCTACAGGTAAGCGTTGCAAAAGAAATTAGCGAGAAAGAAGAACGCGATCGGGCTGGCGCAAATGCTGCCATAAGAAGCGCCAAACATCTTGAGGGAATTAAACAGATCATCGAGAGAAACAATGAGAATGCAATAGAGCACCACCGGCACATGGAGCAATTGCAGTTAGATGGAAATGAAAATCTGCTCAAGATTGGCGAGAATATTGAGCGGGTAGGAAGGGAAAGAAATCAGATAATAGAGCATGCAGCAAGAGCAAAAGAGAGAGATAGGCGCGAAAGCCTAAATCTTAATAGACAAGCCCTTGAGATTACCAAGAAGTCAGCATACGAGGAACTACTCCGGAAGAGTCCATCCTTTCTTTCTGCTCTACGTTTGAAGGAATTACTTGACTTGGAAATGGCCGCGAGTGAGTGGCGAGAACTGGAGCGCCTTCACCTGGGTTATATCTCAATCGCAGAGGGCCTTGAATCTTCAATTCGGAAGAATATTGCTGCAAGTGAGGAGAAACGCTCTGCCGAAAAGGAGATGTTAGACAGAATTCATGCAAAGGCCACCCAGGAATCCAACAAAATTCACACCAATTTAAATGATTGCAAAATCGAACTATATCGAAATAGAATAACACTGAGCCCAATATCTTGGTTTGGAGGATACGCTGAGCGGCGATCGGAGCTTAGGTTTAGGACTTACGCAGGGTCACTTCAGCTAGCGCAATGATTCGCCATTTCGACTCAATATGTCAGATGGGTGCCATGCGAATGGTTGGTGACCGAAGTTCCTTCTTGAGGAATTCCGAGAGGATTCCCTTCTTCAGGCTGTAGATGTTTGTCTTCAGCGCTTTGGCCGTCTCGCAGAGGTGGACCCAGGCCAATATCGCGCAGGCGATGTGATTCTTCTGTGACCGGGCCATTCTGCACTGACATTTTTCGATGCCAAGAACCTGCTTGATCTCCCTGTGGTACTGCTCAATCTTCCAGCGCACGGCACACATCTCATGCGTATCGTCCGTCGAATCTTGAGATAGGTCGTTTGTCACAACCCAGTCCGTGCGATTGGTATCAACCACAACCCGGAACAGTTTCAGCTTGATGTCACTGGGAAACTTGAACAGTTTGACGTGTTTGCCATGCACATGTTCTTGGGCACTCCACTGCAGCGTACTGACCGCCTTGTAGGGCTGCTGGCCTTGGCTGTCGTCAACCTTGCGATTGCTCTTGAGCGGGCAGTAGAAGTGCTTGCCCGCCCGGTGGATGTGCTTCATCAGATCCATGGTGGCGTACCAGGAGTCCATCAGCACGGTGCGAAAGGGCAGCTTCTTGTGCGCCATGGCATTGTCGAACATCTCCTGGACATGATCCAGCTTGGACTTGCCGTCTTCGTCAGGCGCATAGATGCGCCAGTCGATGATCCAGTAGTGGCCGGTCTTGATGTTCACGTACAGGCAGTTGACCACCCCAATGCCCTTGATCAGGCCGTGGGCGTTGCCGCTGTACTGTTTGCGCACCAGCTCGATTTTGTGCGAGTGGTTCTTGTCCAGAACGCTGTCATCGAAAACCAGGCAGGCATCGTCGTCAAATTCGATGTTTCGTCGGGCCAGATTCCAGACATCGGCCGGGCTGATATTGGCAGCCTGCAAGTAGCGATTTATGGCGTCATGAGAAAACCTCTGATGGTGATCCGCAAAATAGGTCTGCGTGTAGTTGATTTGTGTGGATATCAGAAATTGGCAGTAGTCTCGGCTCGTGGGTTTCATGGTGAATATATTATCACAAATACCACGAAATCGGCGCCGATATATTAAATAATCTAGTTTGATTTAAACGTTTGCGTAAGTCCTAAGGTTAAAGATTTCTCGCTTAACACAACAGCTGGATACCGTCTCTGCGCGCCTTTCAAAGATTGAGGTGGGCAAATCAAGAGATAATAGCGAGAGGGATCGCGCCAATCTCATTCGGCTCATTGCTCGAGAAGAGGGCTTTGGGGCACGCGTTGACGAGATTGACTCAGAGATCTATCGCTGGATTCTCAGTGCACCTAGAAGCAGCCGATTTTGCAAGTTTTTCCGCTCCATGCCCAGATTAAATATAGAGTTATTTGATCCTCATATTGATGAAGAAACTTGCATTGCCCTAGATCATGCTCGCGCGGGAGGGTCTCCACGAGTTGTTTATCCAGGATTGGGTGAGCTACCATTTGGTAGCGATCTAGCAAGAACGGTTGCCCGCATCGCAGAAATAAAAGCTGAGCCCAATCTTTTTGATGGGAAAATAATAGGGTTTCATGAAAGAACTTGGATCCTCTATGCTACCAAGATAGGGGTATTTGAACTATCTAGAAGCCCATCTTCAAAGGAGACGGATTTATACAGAAAAACAATCTCAGAAGTAACTCATAGATTCGCCGTCGACTATCGTTCCGATGATGAAACAGAGCCTGATGGAGCCGTGGATTCACTCTACTTTGATGCGGTAAACGCGGTACGAGATATCCAACAGATTTCAGTCCCCGAATTGCAGCGCATCGTCCGAATAGGGTACAATCGAGCGGTCCGGCTTCTTGCGGCCATGGAGGTCAGAGGGGTGGTTAGCGCACCTGATTCCGGTGGCATCCGGAAAGTACTCGAAGTTCGGCAACGAGCGGCACGGTGAATATCGTTGCCATCTCACACCTACGTATTGCACTTTACCCTTGAGTTCGTCTGCATGCAGCGGAGATCAGCGCCTGGAAGCCGGTGCGGTCCGGCTCGGCTGGCAGCGGCTGCGCCAAGATGCGACTGAGGGTATCGCAGTCTCGCTCGGGTGGCACACCTTCGGTCGACGCTTCTACAGATACCCCCAATACCTCAGCCAGATAGTCAATGTCGGCCCGTTCCATACCCTGCATGCCAAACCAGTCGATGTCACGCAGTGAACAGGCCACCGGCTTGTGCGCCAATTGGGGCAGCCATGGCAGAAGGAAGGACCGATCCACGTCCATCGCATGGCCAACCAGCAGGTCGGCCTGGGCGATCAGACGCTGGACCCGTGACCAATCGATGCTGTGACCTCTCAACTTTGCGCGGTTCATCCCGGTGATGCGTTGCGCCCGGCGGCTAAATCGCCCCGGCTGGCGCCAGCCCGTGTAGCGGTCCAGGACTTGGAATAGCCCACCGGAATGCAGATCTACTCGACCCAGCAATATGCTCATCCCGATCAGTTCGTCTTCGGCGGGGTCGAGCCCGGTGGTTTCGGTGTCGATCAGAGCGAGGGAGACTTGACAGTTAGGCATGTTCGCCAGTGTGACTGAGCAACCGAGCGGATGTGTCGCTGGATGCGGGTGCTGCTTCAATGCGACATTTGCTGTCGTACCGGCTGAGACCGAGCTTCAATCCGCCCGTCATCCTTACGTCGGGGAGGCGGAGCGCCACATCGCCGAGATGTTCGCCCAGGCCCGGGTGGACGGTGCGGTGCTGCTGCTCGACGAGGCCGACAGCTTCCTGCGCAGCCGGCGCGGCGCGCAGCGCTCCTGGGAGGTCACGCAGGTCAACGAAATGCTCACGCAGATGGAGGACTTCGACGGGCTCTTCATCGCCTCCACCAACCTGATGGACCAGCTGGACGAGGCTGCGATGCGCCGCTTTGACGCTTGCATCCGGCTGGATTTCCTGCGCCCAGCCCAGGCGCAGGCCATGTTTGCCGAGACGGCTGCCAGCCTTGGCCTGAGCGTGGACGGCGCCACCGTCCAGGCCCTGGCCGGCACGGACAGGCTGGCACCGGGCGACTTCGCCGCGGTGTTGCGCGGAGCGCGGTTGCATCCGCCCGCCGACGCGGCTGATTTGCTGGCGCGGCTGCGGCAGCTGACCGCCCTGAAGTCCAAGTCCTCCGAGCGGCCAATGGGTTTTCTGGCAGCGCTGGCGTGAACCCAGCGCATCCGCCGGGTGTGCTGAAGCCCCTGAAGGACCGGGCTACTTCACGAAGCCGGCGGGGAACTCGTCCCAGCAGCGCCCATCCAGATCGCGATCGGGGCTCTTGTGGCTCGTGCCCAGCTGCTTGAGGAAGAACGGGATGCCGTTCACGCAGGCAAAGTCGCGCAGCGCGCGCACCCAGTCCGGATTGAGCGGCCGCGCACGCGGGCTGCCGGTTTCCGAGCCCACGACGATCCAGTCGACATCCTCGTAACCGGCCAGGTCGATCGGACCGAGCATCGGCTCGATCATCACGAAACGCCAGCCGGCGATACGCAGCAGGTGGGGCAGGCGTTCATCGGCCAGCGCCTGGTTCTCCACCGACACGCCACAGGCCAGGTGCGCCGGCAGGCCCTGCGGATAGCGGCGTGCCAACACGTCAGCCATGCGCTCGGCCCGCTTGCTCCAGATCACATACTTGGTCGGCGAGGCAGGACGGGGGGCCGCCCGAGCGGGCCGCCGAACGGCCTGCTCGGTGCGTTCAGCCGCAACTTGGTCGACCACGTCCAGGACGCGATGGATCGCCGGTTCTGGCACCTCGTCCCAGAACAGATCACCATGCTGGACGACGCCGACGATGCCGGTCTTGCCGCGCAGCTTGGCTGGGTCGAGCCGGGTTTCCAGCAGCAGCGGCACGCCCTCGGTCAGGTTGTCCGGGAGGTTACCGAGGCGCCTTTGCCAGGGCATGATGCCGTCGAGCCACCAGCAGTCGCGACAGCCGGCCGAGTAGCGTCGACAACCCACGACCGGGTTCCAGTCCGAGGTGAGGATGTCGCCGGGGTTGTGCTTTGCCACGGGGAGCTGCCCCTCAGGCCATCCCGCCGTTGATCGAGATCACCTGCCCGGAGATGTAGCCTGCGTCGTCCCCAGCCAGGAAGGCCACCAGCGCGGCGACCTCCTCGGGGCGGCCGGCGCGCTTGGCGGGCACCAGCTTGGCGATGGCCTCGGCGCTGAAGGCCGCGTCGGCCATCGGCGAGGCGATCACGCCGGGCGCCACGGTGTTGACCGTGATGCCGCGCGAGGCCAGCTCCAGCGACAGGGCACGGCCGGCGCTGTGCAGCGCGCCCTTGGCCGCGGCGTAGTTGACCTGGCCGCGGTTGCCGGTGACGGCAGCCACCGAGCTGATGTTGACGATGCGGCCCCAGCGGGAGCGGATCATCGGCATCGTCAGCGGCTGGGTGACGTTGAAAAAGCCGTTGAGCGAGACGTCCAGCACCCGGTCCCACTGCTCGTCGCGCATGCCAGGGAAGACCGCGTCGTCGTGGATGCCGGCGTTGTTGACCAGCACCTGCACCGGCCGGCCCTCGGCCAGCAGGGCCTCCAGCGCGGCGCGGCAGGCGGCGCGGTCGGTGATGTCGAAGGCCAGCGCGCGGGCCCGGCCGCCGGCGGCGACGATCTCGGCCGCGACCGCCTCGGCCGCTTCCAGCCGGCTGTTGGCGTGCACGATCACCTCCAGGCCATCGGCGGCCAGCCGGCGGGCGATGGCGCGGCCCAGCTCGCCGCTGGCACCGGTGACCAGCGCCAGCCGGGGGGGAGCGGATGGCACGGGAGAGGGGGTCGGCATGGCGCTGCTCATCGGTGGGCGGGTTGGTCGGAAATAGGGAAGAAAGGGAGGAGGCGAGGAACGGCACCGCCCTCAGGGCAGCGGGGTGTTCAGCACCACTGCGGCGCGGCCCTCGGCCACCGCCTGGCCGTCGTGGCGCACGGTGAAGGCGTAGAGCAGCTGGCGCTCGTCGCCGGCCAGGCGCTCGGCCTGCACGTCCAGCGGCCCGGGCAGGTCGTCCAGCCGCCAGCGATGCAGCTGCACGCCGCGCACGCTGGCCAGGTAGCCTGGGGTGGCCACACCGCCCGCCGCCTGCGCCAGCAGGCCACCGTGCAGGGCCATTGCCTGGGCGGCGTACTCGATCGCGTGGCAGGCCAGCAGTCCGCTGTCGCTGCGCAGCGGGTGGTCCGCCGCGTGGTGGCTGCGGGTTCGGCATTGGATGCGCCCGTCGTCCCAGGCGACCAGCTGCTCCAGCAGGCACATGCGGCCGCTGTGCGGGATCAGCGCGGCGATGCCGGCGGCGTCGAGCAGCACGGCGGGGCCGGTCACGCCGAACCGATCACGTCGATGTGCAGGCGCACCGCGCCTTTGCCCGCGCCCGCACCAGCGCCGGGCAGCACGACGCGCGCCGCCTCGCCCCGGGCCACCGCCACCAGCAGCGGCAGCGCACGGGCCGCCGGGATCTGGGCACGCAGGGCGTCCAGGCCGGCATCGGCGCAGGCGGTGGCCGCCTCGGCCGGCTCGCCCGAGTCGGGCTGCAGGGCCAGACGCAGGCGGGCGAGCGGCTGCGCGACCGTGCCTCCCGGCGCCAGCACCAGCGCCACGCCCATCGCATCGGGCAAGGGCCGCACGGCCTGCAGCGGCTGCGGGTAGGGCGCGTCGCAGGCGACCAGCAGCACGGGCTGGCGCAGCGCGAGCACCTGCATCACCGCCTCGGTCAGGCCGGCATCGAAGCTGGCATCGAAGGCGCACAGGCTGGTCGAGGCCTGCCGGCCGGTGACGGCGATGTGCCAGTAGCCGGCCGCGGCGTTGTGCACGGAGTTGGTGAAGCGGGTGGGCGACACCACCGGGTCCGGCGCGGCGAGCGACTCGCACAGGCTGTGGCAGTTGCCGCCGTCACCGGACGAGGAGGTGAACACGCTGGCCAGCGTCGCCGGGGCCAGGCCGGCGTGGGCACAGGCCGCCTCGGCCACCGCGATGGCGGCGCGCACCGCCAGGCCGGCGCGGCGGCGCTCGGCGGCAGGCAGGCAGGTGGGAGGCGGGACCACGGTGGGCTGGCCCGCATGGGCCTGCTCGCCGCGCAGCACCGGCAGCGAGGCTTCCCAGCCCGGCAGCCCGGGGCCAGCCAGGCCGATGCCCAGCAGGTCGATCTCGACAGCAGCGGCACCCATCAGGCGGCTCCCAGCAGCAGGCTGGCGTTGGACCCGCCGAAGCCGAAGGAATTGCTCAGCACCCGGCGCAGCGGCGCCGCCCGGCTCTCGGTGACGTAGTTCGCCCCCAGGGCCGGATCCCGCTCGCCGCAGTTCAACCCGCCGGGGATGAAGCCCTGTTGCAGCGCCAGCAGCCCGATCGCTGCCTCCACCGCACCGGCCGCGCCCAGGGTGTGACCGGTGGCTCCCTTGGTGGAGCTGCAGGGCACGGCGTCGCCGAAAACGGCGCGCACGGCACGGTCTTCCATCGCGTCGTTGTTGGGCGTCGCGGTGCCGTGCAGGTTGATGTAGTCCACCACGCTGGCGTCGCAGCCGGCACTGTCCAGGGCCTGGCGCATCGCCGCAATGGCACCGATTCCCTCCGGATGGGGCGAGCTCATGTGGTAGCCGTCGCTGCTCTCGCCGGTGCCGAGCAGCCAGCCCGCAGCCGCCTCGCTGCCCGGTTCACTGCCCCGTGAAGCCTCCCGCTGCAGCAACGCGTAGGCGGCCGCCTCGCCCAGCGACAGGCCGCTGCGCCGGGCATCCCAGGGGCGGCAGATCTCGGGCGAGAACAGCTCCAGCGAGTTGAAGCCGTACAGCGTGGTCAGGCACAGGCTGTCCACCCCGCCGACCACGGCCGCGTCGGCCCAACCGGCCTCGATCAGCCGCTGCGCCGCCGCGAAGACCTTGGCGCTGGACGAGCAGGCGGTGGAGACCACCCAGGCCGGGCCGCTCAGGCCCAAGGTCTGCGCCGCGAACAGCGCCAGCGAGCCGGTGTTGTGGGTCTGGGCGTAGTGGAAATCGGCCGGCAGCGCCCCATCGGCGCCGCGGTGGCGGTAGGCCAGCTCGGTCTGCAGGATGCCCGAGGTGCTGGTGGCCATCAGCACCGCCACGCGGTGGGCGCCCCAGCGAGTGCGTGCGCGCGCCACCGCATCGGCAAAACCGTCCTGCTGCAGGCCCAGCCAGGCCAGGCGGTTGTTGCGGCAATCGAAGTCCGACAGTGCGGCCGGCAGGGCTGGCTCGTCCAGGCCGCCCACCTCGCCGACCCAGCCGGGCAGCCTCACATCGAGAAAACGGCAGGGCTGCAGGCCGCTGCGGCCCTGGCGCAGCGCGGCCGCATTGGGCGCATTGCCGGCCCCCAGGGCCGTGGTCAGGGTGAAGTGGGTGATGGCCAGCGGCGTCATCAGGAGGTCTCCGGGTTCGCCACGGGCGGCGGGGGGCCGTCCCGCCGGCGTCCGATCAGCAGGACGTTCGCAAAGGGGGTGCCCTGGCTCATGGGGCGCGCCTCGACGGTGAAGCCGAGCCGGCGCAGCGCTGTCTGCCAGTCGGCCAGCGAGCGGCCCCAGGTGGGCGGCGCGCTGTGGCCCCGCACGAGGGTGACGACGCGGTCGACCCACTGGCTGACACGAAAGCCCCAGCGCTCCTGGGCATCGCCCACGCGCAGCAGCAGCCGCCCGCCCGGGCGCAGGGCGGCGTGCACGCGCGCCAGCACGGCATCCTGCTCATCGACCGGGATGTAGTGCAGCACGTCCAGGATCACCACCGCGTCGCAGGGCGGGAAGGGCACCAGGCGCATGTCGCCGCAGATGAATTCGTCCCGGCCATGCTCGCCACGGACTGCAGTGGCGGCTGCATCCGAAGCAGCGGCCGCACGGGCCCGCTCGACGTCGCGCGACATCAACTCGACGCCCGTGACCCGACAGCCCCGCGGCGCGGCGGCCCAGTCGGCGGGCCAGCCCAGGCGGGCCTCGACCACATCGACCGCGCGCAGCAGCCCCGTCAGCAGGCCCTGGCCGCAGCCGATGTCCAGCACCTCGGCGCCCGCCGGCAGCAGGCCCTCGGCCAGCAGGTGGCGGAACACCGGGTCCATGCCCAGCTTGCCGCGCGCGAAGTGCGAGGCGAAGCGGCCCGCTGGGCGGTAGCGGTCGGCCACATGGTCGAGCAGCTGGTTCCAGCAGGCCCGCGCCGCCGGCGGAGCGGCCCGGCTGGAAAGGATGGAAGAGGAAGTCGGGGGAAGCGTCATCGGAACGTCGGCGGAACCGCCCCCAGGGCCTGGGGCAGCGTGACGGGCGTCAGCCCCGCGGTGCGGCAACGCGCCAGCAGCTCGGGCAGCACCTCCAGCACCACCGGTCGGCCCTGTGGGGTACGGGCCACATGGCCGTCGTGCAGCAGCAGGATGTCACCGGCGGCCAGGTCGCGGCACAGCCGCTCCAGCACCCGGGCGGGGTCGCGCTCGCGGGTGTCGAAGCCGCGCCGGGTCCAGCTCACCAGATGCAGGCCCAGGCGCTGCAGCACCGGGGCCAGGAAGGGGTTGCGCAGTCCCGCCGGGGCGCGGAAGCAGTTGGGCGTCACGCCGGTGGCCTGGGCGATCGTGGCCTGCGCCGCGCGCAGTTCCTTCGCGAAGGCCGCCGGGCCGGAGAAGGAGAAGCGGTGATCGTGGCGCTGGCTGTGGTTCTGCAGGCTGTGACCGCGCGCGACGATCTCGCGCGCCAGCGCCGGGTGGGCCTGCACCCGCTCGCCGATGCAGAAGAAGGTGGCCACCGCGCCCGCAGCCTGGAGCTGGTCGAGCACGGCCGGGGTGACCTCCGGGTCCGGGCCATCGTCGATGGTCAGGGCAATCTCGCGCCGCTGCACGGCGGCTGGCGGCAGGCGCCGCACGTTCGGGCCCAGGCCGGTGGAGCGCGGCCACAGGCCCAGCGCGACGATCACCGCATGGTTGAGCAGCAACCCGGCCAGCAGCCAGGGCCAGAGGGGCGGCTGCCACAGCCACAGCAGCAGGGCCATCCCGTGCAGGAGGGCGCTGGTGCGCAGCACGGGGGGCAGGGGCCAGCGTTCAGGGCCGGCAGACGAGACGATGGCGGACACAGTCGGTTTCGGGCAGGGGCGGCGGCGGTGCTCGGCAGCATCGAGGGTCCGTGCCGAAGCTGGGATTTTCCCACAGACTGCCCGGCGTCGACCGGCTGCGTCAGGCGCGCTGGGCCCCCTCGCCTGCCGCGGACCGCGGTGCCGCGAACGCCGCCGCCAGCCACAGGCTGAGCAGCGCCCCGGGCGCCACGACCTGCCCGATGGCCGCCAGCGCCGGCATGCCGGAGATCGCCAGCAGCCCGAAGGACAGCACGGTGGTGAGGTTGGCCAGCAGCAGCGAGGTCAGGGTGTCGCGGTCGGGCCCACCCGCCGGAGCGCCCGGATCGGACTGGAGGTGGTCGAAGAACAGCGCGTAGTTGGAGCCCACCGCCACCACGAGCAGGAAGCCCACCAGGTGCAGGATGCCCAGCGCCACCCCGGCCAGCGCCAGGCCGGCGTGTACCAGCGCCACGCTGGCCGCCAACGGCGCCAGCACGCGCCACAGCCGGCGCGCCGAGCGCAGGTGCCAGGCCAGCAGCAGCACGACCAGGCCCGCGCCGGCCAGCGTCTGCCACTGCGCCTCGCGCAGGTAGTGGGCGTACAGCGCGTTGAGCTCCTTGCTGATGCGCACCAGGCGGGTCTCCGGCAGGCCCTGCAGCGCGCGCTGCAAGTCGGTGGCCGCAGCGTCAGCGGCATCCGGCTTCAGGTGCAGCGGCATCAGCACCGTCCATGGCCGGGTGGTGCCGCTGCGGGCATCGCGCCCGCCGGGGAGCAACTGCGCGTTGAGCACCGGCGCCAGCGGGGTGGCCTGCAGGGCCTGGCGGTCCAGCAGCGGCTGGCCGCGCTGGGCCTGGACGTCGTCCAGGAAGGGCTGCAGCTTGCTGGCCGGCAGCGGCCCGTCGGCCGTGGCAGCGGCCAGGCGTGCACTCAGCTCCTCGGCCGGTGGCAGGGCCGCCAGCCGCGCTCGCTGCGTGGCCGGGCTGGGCAGCCAGCGCGCCGGGGATTCGTAGCCCATCAGCTGGCCGGCCTCCACCAGGGCATCCAGGCGCCGACCGGCCGCTTCGGCGCGTTCGAGCACGGTGGCCTCGTCGGGCCCTTCGACAGCGACCAACACGCCGCCGTCGGCGGCCCCCAGGTCGGCACGCAGCGACTCATCCAGCGCCAGGGCGGCAGGCGAGAGCATGCTCATCGACGACAGGCTGCCACGCCAGGCGCTGGGCTGCCAGGCCGTCAGCAGCAGCGCCGCGGCGGTCAGGCCCAGCCAGAGCCAGCGAGTGCGCGGCCAGCTGTGCAGCGCCAGGGCCATGAAGCGGCCCATCGCCGGGCGCATCCCCTGCCCGGTCGCCCCGGCAGGCGCCAGCCGCACCAGCACCCAGCGCGTAGTGCCGGCCGCGGCCAGCAGGCCGGCCATCGAGAACACCCCCAGCTGAGCCAGCCCGCCAAAGCCCGAGATCGCCAGCGCAGCGAACCCGGCCAGCGAGGTCCACAGCCCCAGTCGCACGGTGGGCCAGCTGCTGCGCAGCCAATGGGCGGCGCCCACCGCCGCGCCGGCCGCACCGCCCGCCTGGATGAGGTAGTAGATCGCGTAGTCCACCGCCTCGCCGATCAGCGTGGTGCCGAAGCCCAGCGTGAAGCCGTGCACCTCGCCAAACAGCAGCGCCACCGCGGCGATGCCGGCCAGCACGCCGGTGGCCACCGGCAGCATCGCCACCGCCAACGCGCGCAGCGAGCCGAAGGACAGCAGCAGCAGGCCCACCATCAGCGCCGTGCCGAGCTGGGCGAGCCGCTCGACCTCGTCCTGGATCAGGGCGCGCGACTGCACGCCCATCAGCCCCGGCCCGGACAGTTCGAGCCGCGGGCGCTGGGCAGCGGGAACCGCCGCCACCAGCTTCGCGAACTGGCTGCGCACCTCGTCGGCCGCGGCGGCCTGGCCGTCCAGGTCGGCCCCGTCGGCCCGGGTGAAGGCCAGCAGCACGGCACGCTGGCCGTTGCGCGAGACCCACAGGCCGTCCTGCTCGGCGGGGGCGGTGGCCGGCGTCATCGCCTGCGCCATCTGCACCGCCTCGCCGGTGGGGTCGCGCCAGAGCAGCGGCTTGATCAGACTGCCCGCCGGCGTGCCCAGCAGCGCCACGGTGTCGTCGATGGCCGCGCGCAGGCCCGCCTCGCTGAAGCGCTGGGCGTCCACCGCCGGGCTGAAGCGGTAGCGCTGCTCGAAGAGGTAGCGGCCGATCGCCTCGGTGGCGGCGCTGTCGCCGTTGTGCACCGCCTCGAAGCGCCCGCCGGCCCGCAGCACCGCGCCCAGCTCGCGCGACAGGCGCACGCGCAGCGCGGCGGCCTCCGGGGAGCCAGCAGATGGGGCCGCGGACACACCGCCAGCGACGGGTGTCGCCGCCTCGGGCCCGGTCACGCCGATGAACAGCAGCCGCGCGGTGGCGCCACTGCGCAGCTGCTCCAGCAGCACGCGCTGCTCGGCGGTGGGAGCGGCGGGCAGGAAGGCCGACAGGTCGGCCACGTAGCGCGCGCGCAGGGCCACGCCCAGCGCGGCGGCGAGCAGCAGCAGCCACAGCAGCGGAGCCGCGAGACGTTGCAGGCGGCCGCGCTGCAGCGCCGCGCCGTTACCGGTGGTCATGCGGGGGACCTTCTGCGGCCGGCGCTCAGGGCGCCGAGGCCGGCGCGGTGATCGGCTCGATCTTCATGGTCGACTCGTCGCCATCGCCCATCAGGATGCGCACCTCGCGCAGCTGCGCGCGGCGGCCCTGCATCGTCACCCGGGGAATCTGGCCACGCAGGCGCACGTCGCGCGGCACCAAGTCCAGCGTCCAGCGGTCGCTGCTGCCGTCCAACGTCGTCTCGAAGTGGCGCTCGACCGCGGCGCGGTCGCCGCTGAGCGTGCCACGGATCGCCTCGACCATCGCCATCGCCTCGGGCGAGGCATCCAGCGCCATCGTGCGGGTGCGCCCGCCCAGCGTCACGGTGAGGTTGCGGCCCTCGGCGGTCATCTTCTCGGGACGCGGCTGCAGGGTCTCGCGCACCAGGGTGTCGGGGGCGGCAAAGCTCAGGCGGCCGCTATAGACCAGCGTGCGCTCCAGCTGCTGCACCTTGCGGTGCTCGACGAAGCGGGCTTCGCCGCTGCGCACCTTGCCCAGCTGGCCCATGAGGTCGTCCAGGGTCCAGGACGCAGCCCAGGCGGACGCTGCGGACCAGGCGCCGATCAGCAGGACGGCCAACAGCGAACACCGCGACCACCACGGCTGGCGCGCCGCATGGGCGCCACAGGAAGGAAAGCACATCATCTCGGGACCCTCACGGGGCCGCGGGAGGCGGTGCCACCTGCGGCACCTCCTCGGCAGCGGCCCAGAAATCGAAGAAGTTGAACCAGTTGTACGGCGACTCGCGGCACAGCCCTTCGAGCAGCGCCACGTAGTGCTGCAGGGCCGCCTGGACGGCGGCGTCCTGCGCGGCCGGGCCGGCACCGCGCCGGCGGAAATCGGCCAGCGGCACGAAGCGCAGCTCGTAGCGCCCGCCGCCGTGGTACAGCCCGGTCATGAACATCACGCGCCGGCGCAGCAGCGCCGCGAGCCGGAAGGGCCCATCGGAGAACGCCGCCGGCCGGCCCAGGAACGGCAGGCGGTGCAGGTGCGAGCGCGCCGAGGCCCCCGGCAGCGTGCGATCGGCCAGCATGCCGGCCACGCCGCCATCGTCCAGCCACTGGCGCAGCTGCAGCATGGCTTCGAGCCGGCCCAATGCGATCACATGCAGGCCGCCGTTGGGCACCAGCGCCTGCAGCGTCTCGTTGATGCGGCGGGCGTTGTCTTCGTACATCACCATCGCCACCTTCAGGCCGCTGCGCTGGTGGCCAATGGCACGCAGCGCCTCGAAGCTGCCCACGTGCGCGCCGATCAACAGCATGCCCTGGCCGTCGAGCAGGGCCTCGTCGAAATCGTCGCCGCCACGCAGGGTGACGTCGATGCCGCACAGGCAGCCCTGCAGGAAGTAGACCCGGTCAAGCACGGTGGCGGCAAAGTGGTGGATGTGCCGATAACGTTCCACCCACGTCGGCGGCCGACCCAGCACCCGCGCCAGGTAGTCGCGCGAGGCCCGCGCCGCCGTTCCACCGAAGCACAGGAAGTACAGCGCGATCGGCCACAGCACCAGCCGCGCCACGGGACGGCCCAGCGTGGTGGCGATCCAGCGCATCAGGCGCAGGGTCGCGAGGTTGCTGCGCTCGCGCTGCCCGGTCCAGGCGTCGGGCGCGGGAGGCGGTGCGCCCGCCGGGCCCGTGGGGTCAGCCGTCACTGCGGAGCCCCAGCGTCGGCCGGGGCGACCGGGGCGGCGCCGCCCGATGCCGCCGCCGTGCCCTCCCACTGGCCGCTGGCCACCACCGGCCCGGTGGCCTCGTCAGCATCCGCATCGAGCCAGGTACGGACCTCGAAGGGCAACCGGTTACCGGTGGCGGGCAGGCTCCAGCGGGCCTGCAGCCGCTGCCCGGGGCGCACCGGCGCGACGAACTTGGCCGTGTTCAGTTTCGGCGCATCGCCCAGGCAGGCCCGCGTGGCGGCGTCACGGCCCATGCACTCCAGCAGCTCGGCCAGCAGCACCACGCCCGGCAGGATGGGGCGGCCCGGGAAGTGGCCGGCGTACGAGGGGTGATCGGCGCCAATGGACAGCTCGACGCGGTGAGGGCGGGACGACATGGCAGGCAAGGCAGCGAAGGCGTGGGCAGGTGAACGGGCAGAGGCCGGTACGCAACGGCGCGCTCAGCCGGGCCGCCCGGCGGGCGGCGCCGTGGTCGATGCCTGCTGGCCCTGTGCCAAGTGGGCCTGCGCCAGCTCGGCCAGCCGCCCGGCCGGCAGCTTGCCGGTCGGATCGCGCGGCAGTTGGTCGAGGGCGATGATGCGCCGCGGCAGGAAGGCCGCATCGATGCGCTCGCGCAGCTGCGCCAGCAGCCAGGCCCGGTCGACGCCAGGAGCCACGACGAAGGCGACCAGCCGCACCACGTCCTCCACCACGGCGCCATCGGGCGGCAGCCAGAAGGCGCCATCGCGCACGCCTTCGATGCTGTTGAGGTGGTAGTTCAGGTGCGACAGCGAGCTGCGCTTGCCGGCCACGTTGATCAGGTCGTTGGAGCGGCCCAGCAGGCGAAAGCGCGTGGCTGGCAGGTCGGCGGCGCCGGGCGGCATGCCGGCGGGGCGCAGCACCTCCAGCACATCGGCCAGCCGGGTGGGCTCGGGCACATGGCCGCCCTGCACCACGCTGGCCTCGCCGTCGCCGGTCAGTTCCAGGCCGCGGAAGGTGCGCCACTCCGGGCCGTCGGTGGTGCGGCGCGTGGCGACCTGGCCGGCCTCGGTGCAGCCGTAGATTTCCATCAGCGGCCCGCCCAGCTCGGCCTCGGCGCGCGCGGCCATCTGCGGCGACAGCGGCGCGGTGGCGCAGACGGTGAGGTCCACCGGCGGCAGCGCCAGGCCCCCTTCGCCTGCCTCGAGCAGGGTCTTGAGGTGGAAGGGCGTGGTCACCAGCACGCGCGGGCGCGGCACGCTCTCCAGCACCCGGACCACGTCGGCCGGGAAGAAGGGCCGCTCGGCCGCAAAGGCCGCGCCACCCAGCATGGCGATCAGCACGGTCGACTCGAAGCCGTACATGTGGTGCGGCGGCACCGTACCCACGATCGTGACGCCCTGCAGGTCGGGCCGGCCGAGGTGCTCGGCGATGCGCTCGGCCTCGGCCGAGATGTTCTCCACCAGCCCGCCCCAGCGCTTGGGGTGCGGCATCGGCATGCCGGTGGAGCCGGAGGTGAGGACCTGCGCCAGCACGGTGTCGGGCCCGAAGGCGGGCACCTCGGCCGCGGCCGGGCCGGCGCTCGCCATGTCCTCCCCGAAGGGCAGGGTCGGCAGCACGAGGTCCTCGCCGCCGGGCTCGACCAGCGCACAGGCCTGCTCGAAGAGGTCCCCCAGGCGGCGCTGCATGTCCGGCGTGTGGTTGGGCGGCAGGAGGCTGAAGCCGCCTCGCTCGGCCACCGCCGCCAGCGCCACGGCGAAGCGGTAGCGGTCGCCGGTCATCGCCAGCACGGCCGCCCGCTCGGGCAACTGGCTGGCCAGCACGGCCACGTCGGCCAGGTAGCGATGGCGCGAAAGCGGCCGGCCGGCGCGCCACGCCAGCGGTGCATCGAGCGGCGCGCCCATCAGAACGGGCAATCGTCGGTACATCGGGACATCGGGAATAGGGCAGATTCGGGACTGGCCATCACACGCGGTCGGCCGCCTGGGGTCGGCGGACTGACTGGCGCGTGCGCTGGTGTTCCTCGTAGGCACGGATCACCGTGGTCACGCTGATGCGTTCGAACTCGGGGTGCCAGCGGTAGCGCAGCAGGTGCTCACCCGCGAAGAAACCCACCAGCATCAGCGGCGTGACCACATTGGCGAACAGCGACCAGACCTCCAGCGGTGCCGCCGCGAACAGCAGCAGCGAGGTCAGCGCCACTCCCACAAAGTAGGCGGTCCACGCGGCGGTGAGACGGCGGGTGTAGGTGGCCAGCGTGGGCGTGAGGCCCCGGTGCACCCGCTCGGCCATCGCGGAGATCAGGGCCTGCTGCCCGGGCAGCAGGGTGCGGCCGAACAGCAGCGCCAGCGCGGCATGGATGCCGGCATGCTGAGCCAGGAAGAGCCACTGCGGCGCGATGCCGCCCCCACGCTCCACCTGCACGGCCAGCCAGGCCAGCGCGGCCACCAGCCCCCCGCACAGCCAGCGCTGGCCGCTGCGCCACAGCCCCGCCAGCAACAGCGCCAGCATCGGCCCGAGCACGGCCAGCAGCGCCCACACCGACGAACCGGCGTGGGCCGTCAGCTGGTGCGCCAGCACGGCATAAGCCGCCAGGGCAGTGGCCAGCAGGGCCAGGCGGGTGCGGTCTTGCATGCCGCGGGACCCTGCAGATTCAGACGCTGCGGTGCCGAGCCACGTGCTCGGTCAGGCTGGCCAGCGAGGCAAAGATGCGCGTGTTGTCGTCATCATCCGAGCGCAGCTGGAAGCCATAGCGCTTGGAAACGACCAGCGCCACCTCCAGGATGTCGATCGAGTCCAGCCCCAACCCGTCGCCGTACAACGGCGCGGCCGGGTCGATCGATTCAGGGGTCACGTCGAGGTTGAGGGCCTCGACCAGGAGGGCCGCCACTTCCCGCTGCAGCTGGTTGCTGTCGGCTGTCATCGTCATGCTGGAGTGCCTGTCTTGTCGTCCCCGCCGCGTGATCCCCGTTCCTTTTTTGAGGCACGGGCCTCCCGGCCGTACACGCCGCCGCGGCATGGACACCGGGCCAGCAGGGAAACTGCTTTACTAGGACTTACGCAAACGTTTAAATCAAACTAGATTATTTAATATATCGGCGCCGATTTCGTGGTATTTGTGATAATATATTCACCATGAAACCCACGAGCCGAGACTACTGCCAATTTCTGATATCCACACAAATCAACTACACGCAGACCTATTTTGCGGATCACCATCAGAGGTTTTCTCATGACGCCATAAATCGCTACTTGCAGGCTGCCAATATCAGCCCGGCCGATGTCTGGAATCTGGCCCGACGAAACATCGAATTTGACGACGATGCCTGCCTGGTTTTCGATGACAGCGTTCTGGACAAGAACCACTCGCACAAAATCGAGCTGGTGCGCAAACAGTACAGCGGCAACGCCCACGGCCTGATCAAGGGCATTGGGGTGGTCAACTGCCTGTACGTGAACATCAAGACCGGCCACTACTGGATCATCGACTGGCGCATCTATGCGCCTGACGAAGACGGCAAGTCCAAGCTGGATCATGTCCAGGAGATGTTCGACAATGCCATGGCGCACAAGAAGCTGCCCTTTCGCACCGTGCTGATGGACTCCTGGTACGCCACCATGGATCTGATGAAGCACATCCACCGGGCGGGCAAGCACTTCTACTGCCCGCTCAAGAGCAATCGCAAGGTTGACGACAGCCAAGGCCAGCAGCCCTACAAGGCGGTCAGTACGCTGCAGTGGAGTGCCCAAGAACATGTGCATGGCAAACACGTCAAACTGTTCAAGTTTCCCAGTGACATCAAGCTGAAACTGTTCCGGGTTGTGGTTGATACCAATCGCACGGACTGGGTTGTGACAAACGACCTATCTCAAGATTCGACGGACGATACGCATGAGATGTGTGCCGTGCGCTGGAAGATTGAGCAGTACCACAGGGAGATCAAGCAGGTTCTTGGCATCGAAAAATGTCAGTGCAGAATGGCCCGGTCACAGAAGAATCACATCGCCTGCGCGATATTGGCCTGGGTCCACCTCTGCGAGACGGCCAAAGCGCTGAAGACAAACATCTACAGCCTGAAGAAGGGAATCCTCTCGGAATTCCTCAAGAAGGAACTTCGGTCACCAACCATTCGCATGGCACCCATCTGACATATTGAGTCGAAATGGCGAATCATTGCGCTAGCTGAAGTGACCCTGCGTAAGTCCTATTTACGTAAAACGTTGCAGTTTAGCAAACCAGCCACCAGCGACACCCGCTGGCGGCGGCTCGATCCGGCTTGAGCCAACGCAGGAGACAATCCCGTGCCGGGCATCCATGCCCGTCTGGCACGTGCAAAATTGGCGCCCACTGTGCCGGGCCGATCCCCTGCCCGCCAGGGTCTGTCATTGCATGAACCCCTCCACCCGCCCCGCCGAGCCCGACCACCAGGTCCACCTGCCGCACCAGCCGCTGCCCGAGTACTACCGCACCGGCGACCATGAGGGGCGCGAGCGCTTCCTGCGCGCCACCTTCGACAGCACGGCCGTCGACTACAACCGGCTGGAGCGCATCCTCGGACTGGGCACGGGCTCGTGGTACCGGCGCCAGGCCCTGGAGCGCGCGGGCCTGAAGCCCGGCATGGACGTGGTGGACGTGGGCATGGGCACCGGGCTGGTGTCGCGCGAGGTCCTGCACATCACCGGCGAGCCCGGCCGCCTCATCGGCGTCGACCCCAGCCCCGGCATGATGGGTGAATCGACCCTGCCGCGCGAGGTGGAGTGCCGCCTTGGCCGCGCCGAGCAGATCCCGGTGCCCGACGCCAGCGCGGATTTCATCGTCATGGGCTACGCGCTGCGCCACATCGCCGACTTCGCTGCGGCCGCCGCCGAGTTCCGCCGCGTGCTGCGCCCGGGCGGCCAGCTGCTGATCCTGGAGATCACCCGGGCCGAGGGCCGCGTTGCCAACGCCCTGCTCAAGGCCTACATGCGCGGCGTGGTGCCGCTGCTGGCGCGCGTGGTGTCACGCGCCGAGGCCAGCCCGATGCTGTGGCGCTACTACTGGGACACCATCGAGGCCTGCGTGCCGCCCGCCCAGGTGATGGCCACGCTCGCTGGGCAGGGCCTGCTGGAGGTCGAGCGCCACGTGGAGCTGGGGATCTTCTCGGAGTACCGGGCGCGGGGTTGATGCCACGCCCGCCGGACCGACGACCCGGCCGTCAGCCGATCCGTCCGAGCAGCAGGTACTCCATGAGTGCCTTCTGCACGTGCATCCTGTTTTCCGCCTCGTCCCAGACGACGCTCTGCGGGCCGTCGATCACCTCGGCGGTGACCTCCTCGCCGCGGTGCGCCGGCAGGCAGTGCATGAACAGGGCGTCCGGCTGGGCCACGGCCATCATCTCGGCATCGACGCACCAGTCGGCAAAGGCGGTGCGGCGCGCTTCGTTCTCGGCCTCGTAGCCCATGCTGGTCCACACGTCGGTGGTCACCAGGTGGGCACCGCGGCAGGCTTCCAGCGGGTCGGCGAAGACGCGGTAGCAGCCCGCGTCCTCGATGCCGGCCAGCTTCGGGTCGACCTCGTAGCCGCTGGGGGTGCTGACGTGCACCTTGAAACCCAGGATCTCGGCGGCCTGCAGCCAGGTGTTGGCCATGTTGTTGCCGTCGCCCACCCAGGCCACCACCTTGCCCTTGAGCACCGACAGGTCCACGCCGTCCGGGCCGATCTGGCCGCGGTGTTCCAGGTAGGTGAACAGGTCCGCCAGGATCTGGCAGGGGTGGAACTCGTTGGTCAGGCCGTTGATCACCGGCACGCGCGAGTGGGCCGCAAAGCGGCGCAGCTTGTCCTGCCCGAAGGTACGGATCATCACGATGTCGACCATGCGGCTGATGACGCGGGCGCTGTCCTCGATCGGCTCGGCGCGGCCGAGCTGGCTGTCGCCGGTGGTCAGGTGCACCACCGAGCCGCCCATCTGGTACATGCCGGCCTCGAAGCTCACGCGGGTGCGCGTGCTGGCCTTCTCGAAGATCATCGCCAGCGTGCGGTCGGCCAGCGGCTGGTAGCGCTCGTAGTTCTTGAAGCGGGTCTTGATCAGCCTCGCCCGCTCGAAGAGGTAGGCGTACTCCTCGGCCCGGAAGTCCTTGAACTGCAGGTAGTGTTTCATCAGGCTCATCCCCGGTTTCATGCCGCCTTGCTCTCCGCACCGCCCTGCGAACCACCCAGGAAGCGCCGAATCAGCGGCACCAGGATCGCAACGATCTCATCGGCCTCGGCCTGCGTGAGGATCAGCGGCGGCACCAGGCGCACGACGCTGTCGGCGGTAACGCTCAGCAGCAGGCCGGCCTGCATCGCCAGCGTGAGGATCTCGCCGCAGGGACGATCGAGCTCGATGCCCAGCATCAGGCCCTCGCCGCGCACCTCGACCACGCCAGCCACGCCCTCCAGCTCACGCTGCAGCGCGCCCTTGAGGTGCGCACCGACGGTGGCGGCGTTCTGCAGCAGCCCCTCCTCCTCCATGATGCGCAGGGTCTCAACGCCCGCGCGCATGGACAGCGGGTTGCCGCCGAAGGTGGTGCCATGGTTGCCGGGGCCGAAGACGTTCGCGGCGCGGGGGCCGCAGACGATCGCACCGATCGGCACGCCCGAGCCCAGGCCTTTGGCCAGCGGCATCACGTCCGGCACGACACCGGCCCACTGGTGCGCAAACCACTTGCCGGTGCGGCCGATGCCGCACTGCACCTCGTCGAGCATCAGCAGCAGGTCGTGCTCGTCGCACAGCGCACGCACCTCACGCAGGTAGTCCCAGCGCACCGCGTGGATGCCGCCTTCACCCTGGATGGTCTCCAGGAACACCGCCACCACGTTCGGCCGGCTCGCCACCATCTCGCGCAGCGCGGCGATGTCGTTCAGCGGCACGCGCGGGAAGCCTTCCACCAGCGGGCCAAAGCCAGCCTGCACCTTCGGATTGCCGGTGGCCGAGAGCGTGGCGATCGAGCGGCCATGGAAGGCCTTCTCGTAGACGATGATCTCTGGGCGCTCGACGCCCTTGTCATGGCCGAACTTGCGCGCCACCTTGATGGCGGCCTCGTTGGCCTCCAGCCCGGTGCTGCAGAAGAAGGCGTTGGTCAGCCCGGACAGTTCGGTCAGGCGGGCCGCCAGCATCTCCTGGCCGGGGATGTGATAGTAGTTGGAGCAGTGGATCAGCTGGCCGACCTGCTCCTGCAGGGCCGCGACGAACTTCGGGTGGGCATGGCCCAGCGTGTTCACCGCGATGCCACCCAGCCCGTCCAGGTACTGTCGCCCCTCGGTGTCCCACACGCGGCAGCCTCGGCCATGCGACATCGCGATCGGCAGGCGACCGTAGGTCTTCATCACATGGGGTTGCTCGATGGGGGCGGGAGCGGTCATCACAGGGGTCTCCGGCCAGGCGCCAGAAGGAAAAAAAACGCGCCCCGGCCTGGACGGGGCGCTCGTTGCATTGGAACAGACCATTGTACGGATTGGTCTGACAGCGCGGCGACAGCCTGGGGTGCCACACTGCGCGTCCCGGTGGACGCTTGGCGCCCTGGCAGCGGATCGGTATCCCGACGGGGCTCGTCGCCCGCCGCTCTACCGCACAATACGGGTTTACGTGCAGATCCACCTGCGGCTGCACGACAAGGCAGCTGCACGTGACCAAGCACCATCCTCCCCGCGAGATCATCATCCAGGGCATCACCCGGGACGGCCGCACCTTCCGCCCGAGCGACTGGGCCGAACGCCTGGCCGGGGCGATGTCGTCCTTCCGCCCCCGTGGCAGCAGTGCCGGCGGCATCGGCGCTGCGATCGGCTACTCGCCCTACTGCATCCCCAAGGTATTCGGCAACACCAAGTGCGTGGTCGTCAACGAAGCCCTGCGCGACCTGGAGCCGATGGCCTGGGACTTCGTGATGAACTTCGCCCGCGACAACGACCTGCAGTTCGCCGAGGTCTGCCTGCTGCCCGACGCCGCTGCGCCGAAGCGCTGAGGCCCAAACCGCTGGACCGCTGAACCGCGCACCCCCGCGTGGTGAACCGGACCCGAAGGCAGCACCCGGGCACACAGCAAGCCAGGACAAAGCGTTCGCACAGGGCCGACTGTCCATTCGGGCCTCAAAAGCACAAAAGGCCAGCACCTTGTGGATGCTGACCTTTTGATTTATTTGGTGCGGCTGGCAGGATTCGAACCCACGACCCCTTGGTTCGTAGCCAAGTACTCTATCCAACTGAGCTACAGCCGCTTTGTTTCGCTGTGTTTTGCAGCGAGAAAGAGACTATATCACCCTATTCTTCGATGCGTCAAGCAATTCGAGCAGCAGAACTGTAACAACGCTGCGCTAGCTCGGTATTGCCCTCGGCCTCCGCGATGGCCGCGAGGCTGCGCCAGGCGTCCCGGCGCAGCCCGGGCTCGGCGCCCGGCAGGCTGGTGGCCGCGTCGAGCAGGCGGCGCGCGCGCCCCCAGAGCTGGCGCTCGGCCATCGCCCGGCCAGCCGCATAGGCCAGCTGGGGATCCTGCGGGAGCTTGGACACGGCCTCCTCCAGCAGCGGCAGCCAGTCCGCCGGCAGGCCGGGCAGCACGGCGACGAAGGCCTCCAGCACCGCCTGCCGCTCGCGCTCGCCCAGTTGGGTGAGCTGCTCCCAGTGGGGGCGCAGCCAGCCGCGGGCCTCGGCCGGCGCATCCAGTGCAGCCGCACGCAGGGCGGCCCGCGCGGTGACGTAGGCATCGCGCCGGTCGGCCGCATCGAGCTGCAGCCAGACGCGGCGCAACTGGTCGGCATCGCGCGCCGTGTCGAGCGCCTCCACCGCCAGCGAGCGCAGCAGCCCCTGCGCGGCCGCCGGCGCGAAGCCCTGGTGCTTGGCCAGCAGGCGCGCCGTCTTGAGCGCCTCCAGCGGCTGGCGCGCCAGGCGGTGCGCCTGCAAGCGCACCCGAAGAGCCTGGGTGCGGCGGGCCACCCCGGCGGGCAGGCCCTGAAGCTGTTCGAGGGCGCGGTGGGCATCGCGATCGTCCACGGCCCACTCGGCCGCCATCAGGTGCGCAGCCTCGCCCACGGCCGATCCGCTCGCCTGGGCGGCGACCAGCGCCTGGGCCTCGGCGAGTTGCTCGTCGCGCCGGGCCCGGTCCTGCAGCCGGTGCAGGCTGCTGGCTGCCAGCAGGTGAGCCAGTGCGCCGAACTCGGCATCGCGGGCCAGTTCCGGCGTGACACTGCGGATCTCCAGCGCCCGCTGCGCGGCCTTGTTGGCTCGGCTGTATCGGCCGGCCAGTTGCAGCCCGAGCGCCTCGCGCAGCGCCGCCTGGGCAGCGCGCTCACGCTGCTGCCCGCGCCACTCGCGCGCCCGCGCCGGCAGGCCGATGAGCCGGCTGACCGCGGCCGTGATCGCATGCGCCGCCAGTCCGACCGCCAGCAGCAGCAGGACGAACAGGTTGAGCGACAGATCCAGCCGGTACGGCGGCCAGTAGACCGACACGACCCCGCTGTTGTTGCCGAGCGTGCCCGCAGCCAGCACGGCAACAACGAAGAGCAGCAGCAGCCAGACGACCCAACGCATCTCGCCCCCGTCCTCAGCGACCGACCACGGCGGCCGTGGTGGCCGCCAGGGTCTCGTCCGGCCGCGGCACCGACAGCTGGCGGCTCTGGCCCTGCACCTGGCGCAGCAGGTCCAGCAGCAACTGGGTCTTGCGCGCCGACCCTTCGAAATAGGCGCTCACGGCCCCCTGGGCCACCTGCAGGTCCGAGGCCGTGGCGTCGGCCTGGCGCGACAGCAGCGACAGCCGCGCGTTCAACAGGCGCAGCTTGAGGTTCTCCCGCAGGAAGAAGGCCTGCTCGGGTGCGAGCAGCATCGCCTCGGGCCGGTCGATGCGGGTCACGCGCACAAGGCCGCGCAGCTCCGCCCAGGCGGCCTGCAACGGCTGGCTCCAGTCATTGAGGCGACCGCCCCAAGCCGCCGACCAGTCGCCCGCCGACGCGGCCGCGCTGGCGCCGCCGGCCGGCTTGCGCGCCGCCACTGGGGGCGTGGACGCGCGCTGCGCCTGCGACAGCAGCGGCAGCTCATCGACCAGGCGCACCGCCTCGTCGAGCTTGATCAGCAGCGCGCCGACGTCAGGCACGCCGGCCGAGCGCACCCGGTCGAGGTCACGCACCACGGCGCGGCGCAGGCGCTCCAGGCGCGGCTGGTTGATGCGCGCCAGGCGCTCGTCGGCCGAGCGCAGCGCCGCCACCATCGGCTCGGCACTGCCGCTCAGGGCGCTCTGCTGCATCGCCACGCGGATGGCGGCGTCGATGTCGGCCACCACGTTCTCGTCGCGTGAACGCGACAGCGACTGGATCAGCTCTTCCAACTGGCTGCGCTGCAGCGTGACGTCGGCCAGCCGGGCCTCCAGCAGGGCGACCTTGGCCGCGGCGTCGCGCGCCAGCTCCTGCGCCTGCTTGGACTGCACCCTTGCGTCGGCCGCCTGCTCGGCACTGCCCTGCTGGCGGCGCACCAGTTCCAGCTCCAGGCTGCGCACCTGCTCGCGGCCGTCCCAGGCGGTCCAGGCGGCGAAGGCCGCCACGATGGCCACGCCGATCAGCGCCGGCGTCAGCCAGCCAGGCAGCACCGCCGCGCTGGCCGGCACCGCGGGCACGCCCTGCGGCGGCTCCGGCGCGGGTGAAAGCGGCGGCGGGGACGGGGGAGGAGGCACGACAGCCGGCACCGGGGTCGGCGCAGCGGCAGTTGCCTCCACGGTAGGCGCTGCTGCGTCCGGCAGGGCCGGCGGCGGCACGGCCGGCAAGGCCGCTGGCGCTGCAGTGTCCGGGGATTCGGCGGGGGGAGTGGCGTTGTTCACGAATCTGGCGAGGCCTGCGAATCCGGCCCTTCAACCCATTGTATCGGCGCACCGTGACGCTCCGCACGGTGCAGCCCCGCCGCGCGGGGCGCGTCGGTCCATTCAGGCCGCACGGCCGCCGAGAGCCTGCACGACCACCTCGGGATCGGGCAGCGCCTGCTGCACCCGGGCGAACCCGGCGGCCACCGCGCTCGCCGCAATGCGGGGGTGGGTGGCCAGCGCGGGCACCGCCAGCAGGGCGGGCGGCAGGCCCTCGCCCTGCGCCACCAGCCCATGCGCCGCCAGCAGTGCCGGCAGCTGGGCGATCGCCTCCGAGCTGCTGAACAGCCAGGCCCAGGCCGCCGGATCGGCCAGCGCGCACTGCAATCGCTCCACCTGCGCCGGTGTCCAGCGCGGCGGGCAGCGCCGGTAGGCGGCCAGTGGCTGCACCTGCGCGCCATGCTCGCGCAGGGTCTGGCTGAGCCAGTCGCGCCCCTCGGTGGCACGCACCACCAGGACACGCCGCCCCGCCCAGGCCTCCTGCTGCAGGCGGTGCTGCCAGAGCGTCTCGGCATCGAACTGCGCCGCATCGGAACGCGGCGCGGCGATGGCTGCGTCGGGCACGCCCGCGGCGCGCAGGGCGGCCACCGTGCCCGGGCCGGTTGCGCCGGCCAGCAGGCCATCGGGCCAGATCCAGCCCGTCGGCCGGCCGGCCATGAAGCTCGCCACGGCGTTCGGGCTGACGAACATCACCAGCCGCGTGGCAGGCAGCGCCGCCCAGGCGGCCTGCAGGGCCGGATCGTCAACCGGCACCGGCTCGATCGCCAGCAGCGGCAAAGCCGCCGCCGGTTGCCCGAGCGCCTCCAGCCGCGTGACCCACTCGTCGGCCTGCGGCTGCGGGCGGGTCACGAAGACGCAGGGCCGAACGGTCATGCGAGCAAGGTCAGGTGGCTCAGGTAGCGGCCGGCAAGGCGTCCAGCAGCGCCTGGCCACCGCTGGCCAGCAGCGACTCGGCCACCGCCACGCCCAGCGCATCGGCGCCGGCGGTGTCGGTCACGGCCGCGCTGCGGCTGAGCACGACCAGCGCGCGCTCGGCATCGGCCGGGTGGCCCAGGCGGGCCTCGATGTGCAGCTGGTCGCCGCGATCACCACGCCATTGCGCAAAGGCCGCCAGCGGCATGCTGCAGCTGCCGCCCAGGCGGCGCGACACTGCCCGCTCGGCGTGCACGGCGAGCCAGGTCGGTGCATCGGTCAGCGTGGCCAGCGCCTCGCGCAGCGCGGTCTGGTCGGCGCGCACCTCGATGCCCAGCGCGCCCTGCCCGGCCGCGGGCAGCATGGTCTGCGGATCGATGACCGAGCGGATGCGCTCGGCCAAGCCCAGGCGCTTCAGGCCGGCCGCGGCCAGCACGATGCCGTCGTACTGGCCTTCGTCGAGCTTGCGCAGCCGGGTGTCGAGGTTGCCTCGCAGCGGCTGCACATCCAGGTCCGGACGGCGCGCCTTGATCTGCACCACGCGGCGCAGGCTGGAGGTGCCCACGCGGGCGCCCTGCGGCAACTCGTCGACGCTGGCGTAGCGCGGCGACACCCAGGCGTCGCGCGGGTCCTCGCGCTCCAGCACCGCGGCCAGCACGAAGCCCTCGGGCAGCTCCATCGGCACGTCCTTGAGCGAGTGCACCGCGAGGTGGGCACGCCCCTCCTCCAGCGCCACTTCCAGCTCCTTGACGAACAGGCCCTTGCCGCCGACCTTGGACAGGGCACGGTCGAGGATCTGGTCGCCGCGCGTGGTCATGCCGAGCAGCTCGACGTTCCAGCCAAAGCGCTGGCCCAGCAGGGCGCGGACATGTTCGGCCTGCCAGAGGGCAAGGCGGCTTTCGCGGGTGGCGATGACGACGGTCGAAGGCAACGTGCTCATGCCGGGATTGTCCCTCAGGGTCGGACCGCCACCACCGGCATGAACCATGCTCTTGTGCTGGCCGGCCATGCCATCGCCACAGCCATGCCGATCGATACGGTTCATATGTCTATACGGCATGACCATGCCGTGACCTGCTACCATTCCGTAACTGGATTACGTCCAATCCCTTCCTGAGCCCTCCCGAGGTTTCAATGCCCCGCGCCGCAAACCCCCGCCGACCCCGTCAAGCCAACGCCGACATGCCCCCGCCGATCGATGCCAACGGCGACGACAGCGCCACCAAGGCCCGCGACGCCGCCGCCGAGAAGAACCGCCCGCTGGTGGAAGACATCCGCCTGCTCGGGCGCATCCTTGGCGAGGTGATCCGCGAGCAGGAGGGCAAGGAGGCCTATGACCTGATCGAGCGCGTGCGCCAGCTCTCGGTGGCCTACCGGCTCAAGCAGGACGACAGCGCCGGCAAGGCGCTCGCTCGCCTGCTGAAGAACCTCAGCGCCGACCAGACGGTCAGCGTGATCCGCGCCTTCAGCTACTTCTCGCACCTGGCCAACATCGCCGAGGACCGCCACCACGTGCGCCGCCGCGAGGTGCACGAGCGCAACGGCGACCTGCAGGAAGGCTCGCTGGCGATGTGCTTCGAGCGCCTGGCCGATGCCGACATCCGCGCCGCCGACATCGCCCGCACGCTCTCGCAGGCCTACATCTCGCCGGTGCTGACCGCCCACCCGACCGAGGTGCAGCGCAAGTCCATCCTGGACGCCGAGCGCGCCGTGGCCGAGCTGATCGGCACGCGCGACGGCCTGCACACCCAGCGCGAGCGCGACGACAACGAGGCCCTGCTGCGCGCGCGCGTGACCCAGCTCTGGCAGACGCGCATGCTGCGCTACACCAAGCTCACCGTGTCCGACGAGATCGAGAACGCGCTCAGCTACTACCACGCCACCTTCCTGCGCCAGATCCCGCGCATGTACCGCGAGGTCGAGGGCCACCTGCGCGGCCACGACGTGGCCAACTTCTTCCGCATGGGCCACTGGATCGGCGGCGACCGCGACGGCAACCCCTTCGTCACCGCCGAGACCCTGCGCACCGCGCTGGCGCGCCAGAGCGAGACGGCGCTGCGCTACTACCTCACCGAGGTGCACCTGCTGGGCGGCGAACTCTCCACCTCGCAGATGCTCGCGCCGGTCACGCCGGCCATGCTGGCGCTGGCCGAACGCTCGCCGGACCGCAATCCCCACCGGGAAGACGAGCCCTACCGCCGCGCGCTGACCGGCGTCTACGCCCGCCTGGCCGCCACGCTGCACGAGCTGACCGGCACGGAGGCGCTGCGCCACGCCGTCGCGCCGCAGGACCCCTACGCCAGCGCCGAGGACTTCCTGGCCGACCTGCGCACCATCGAGGCCTCGCTGCGCCACCACCACGCCCAGGCCCTGATCGCCCCACGCCTGGCGCCGCTGATGCGCGCCGTGCAGGTGTTCGGCTTCCACCTCGCCACGGTGGACCTGCGCCAAAGCTCCGACCAGCACGAGGCCGTGGTGGCCGAGCTGCTCGCCACCGCCCGCATCGAGACCGACTACAGCGCGCTGGACGAGGCCGCGCGACGCGCCCTGCTGCTGCGCATGCTCGACGACGCCCGCCCGCTGCGCGTGATCGGCGCCGAGTACAGCGAGCACGCGAAGAGCGAGCTGGCGATCTTCGAGACCACGCGCGAGATGCTGGCCCGCTACGGCCGCCACGCGCTGCGCCACTACATCATCAGCCACACCGAGGACGTGAGCGACCTGCTCGAAGTCCTGCTGCTGCAGAAGGAGGTCGGCCTGCTGCGCGGCACGCTCGACAGCCAGGACCCCAGGTCCATGGCGGTCAACGACCTGATCGTGGTGCCGCTGTTCGAGACCATCGCCGACCTGCGCAACGCCGCACCGATCATGCGCGACTTCTACGCGCTGCCGGGTGTGGCAGGGCTGATCCAGCGCTCCGGCATGGAGGGTCAGGGCGAACAAGACGTCATGCTCGGCTACTCCGACAGCAACAAGGACGGCGGCTTCTTCACCAGCAACTGGGAGCTCTACGCCGCCGAGACCGCGCTGGTCGAGCTCTTCGACGCGCTTGGCAAGAGCCACGGCATCACCCTGCGCCTCTTCCACGGTCGCGGTGGCACGGTGGGCCGTGGCGGCGGCCCGAGCTACCAGGCCATCCTCGCGCAGCCGCCCGGCACGGTGAACGGCCAGATCCGCCTGACCGAGCAGGGCGAGGTGATCGCCTCCAAGTACGCCCACCCCGAGATCGGCCTGCGCAACCTCGAAACCCTGGTCGCCGCCACGCTGGAGGCCACCCTGCTGCACCCGACGCAGAGCGCGCCCCGGGCCTTCCTGGACGCCGCGGCCGAGATCTCCGCCGCCAGCATGGCCGCCTACCGTCACCTGGTCTACGAGACGCCCGGCTTCACCGACTTCTTCTTCAGCGCCACGCCGATCCGCGAGATCGCCGAGCTGAACATCGGCTCGCGCCCTGCCTCGCGCAAGGCCACCCGCGCCATCGAGGACCTGCGCGCCATCCCCTGGGGCTTCAGTTGGGGCCAGTGCCGCGTCGCGCTGCCCGGCTGGTGCGGCTTCGGCTCGGCGATCGAGGCCTTCCTGGCTGGCGAGGCCGCCGCCGCTCCAACCGGCAAGGACGCAAAGAAGGCCAAGGGCAAGGCCGGCGGCAAGGAAGCGAGCAAGGAAAGCCGCCTCGCGCTGCTGCAGCGCATGCACCAGCAGTGGCCCTTCTTCCGCACCCTGCTGTCCAACCTGGACATGGTGCTGGCCAAGACCGACCTGGGCATCGCGCAGCGCTACCTGGAGCTGGTGGACGACAAGAAGCTGGCCAAGCGCATCTTCACGGCCATCCAGGCCGAGTGGGAGCGCACCGCCGCCGCACTGTCGGCCATCACCGGCGAGCCCAACCGCCTCGCCTCCAACCCGACACTGGCGCGCTCGATCGAGCACCGCTTCCCCTACCTCGACCCGCTCAACCACCTGCAGGTCGAACTGATGCGCCGCTACCGCGCCCTGCCCCCCGGCGCGCCGAGGGACGCCGCGATGGAGCGCATCCAGCGCGGCATCCACATCTCGATCAACGGGGTGGCGGCGGGGTTGCGCAATACGGGGTGAAATATTCAGAATAGGTCGCCACACAACTGAGCGGAATATTCACATCTCGACTCACGGATAGCTGTGGCGTTCCGCATGACCCAATGCGTCATTCGCCCACTCCCAAAACCGTTCAAACATTGGAGGCCATGCCAGAGAACGTCGCGGCAATCCGCTTTGCCAGCAACTCTGCCACTCCTTGTTCGATGGCCTCGACCAATGGAACGTCCCGTGCACCATACCGGATCATCACGGCAAAGCTGCGCTTGTTGAGATGAGCGGCGAAAGCACGCCCAGCATCAGCGCCAGCCTGACTAGCTGCTTCATTCGCAGCCATACCGATTCCGGTGGCGACACCCGAAAGACTCGGCTGTGCGATGACAGCAGTGGACGTGTACGTCATATGCGTATGGTCAGGGCGCGGGTCTCTGACGAAGATTTCATGAATATCTGCACGAGAAAAATCCTGACCATTGACTTGAATGCCAGTGGCTGACACCAGGATTCGAGACGTCCGAGTAAATTCAGCCATCGCTTCGCCGCCACGCTTTCGCATCCACCAGTAGCCTCCAATCCATACAGCGAAAAACAGGAAAAACAAAAATGCACCGCTACCACCGATCACCCATCCGAATGAAAATATTACAAGCAACGAACCCCAAAAACCCATCCAAGCCCTAAACACTGCAACACCTGCACGAGTCTTGAAATCGAACGACGGGGGAGTGATCGTGAACTCCATACCATCGGGCACAGACCGCTCGAAAAATCCATCATCCGCAACTACTTTTCCCATGATCTTGAACCCTCGGCAAAAGAAAGCGTTATTCAACCCAAAAGGCAACTAGGCAATTGAGTGCTCCGGGCACAAGCAAAAGGCGGCGGAACCACGACAAACACAAAAACACCACCAAAACTCAAAAACAACCGAGACTGCCGCCCTCGCCACCAAATTTGCTCGCATGCCGCGGATCGAATATTCGAGACGATCATCTTGTCGAAGTAGATTTGTGACTTCATGGTCAACACTCCTGTCATCGATGGATTGAACTTCTTCGCGCGCGACGTCACCCAACCGCTTCAGCGCCCCCGCCCCATCGGATACACCATCAGCTTGCCGTGCATCGGTGTACCCGGCTTGTCGGCACGTACCACCTGACCTTGGTCATTGACGATCGCCAGCGCGCGGTAGGCGCCACCGACGGGATCACGGGTCAAGGCCAGGCGCGCGGACGTGTACAGGCTCAGCAGTTCGACCACCCGCTGGCCACGCTGCTGCAGCACCTGCACGGCGCAGCCGGCACGGCCGCTGCAATACGACGCGGCCGTCGAGCGCAGCACGATCTCCGGGCGCCCGTCGCCGTCCAGGTCGACGCCGGCCATCTCGAAGTCCTCCGACACCAGGTCGCGCGCCACCGGCTGCCGCAGGAAGAAGGCCTTGGCCTTGGCGGTGCCGGGGCTGAAGTCCAGCAACGCCCCCACGGCGGGGACAGCGGCCGGCTCGGCCGACCAAGCCGGTGGTGCGGTGCCGATGCCGGCCAGCAGCAGGCCCAGTCCGACCAGCCAGTGGCTTCGGCCAGGCGCGAAGCCAGGCGTCCGACGACGACGGCATGACATGCGGTTCATGACGACCTCCATCGAGCCTGCGCGGCTCTTCACCGCGACACCATCCACCCCTCGCTGCCGCGCACCAGGCGCAGCTGCGTGGAGTTGGTCGCGACACGGCCCATCGCCTTGACGGTGACCTCCACGTCGCAGCGGAAGGCCTTCTCGCCAGAGGCCTCGCAGCCGAGCTTCTTCACGTTGGTCAGCTCGACGTTCGGCAGCATGCCTTTCAGCATCCCCGGCATGGCGGCCGATTCGGCCTTCTGCAGGCGCTCCAGCGCACCGCGGATGTCGCCTTCGCTGGGGGCGTCCGAGCAGGCACTCAGCAAAACGGTGAAGACCGCCGCCGTCGCGATGCCCGCGCGGCGCGGCAGTTGGGAAATCGATCGATGCAGTCGCATGCTGTTCTCCCGGTGGTGGCGACCCGCCCGATGCGGGCCACGGGAGGAAGGTTGCGACCGGGGGCGTTACCGGGGCGTGACCGATCCAGGGTTGAGCAAGCGCACATTGACCGGGTTAGCGTGCAAGAAGCTGCTGCGGAAAGCCGCCGGGATATCCGGCAGGGCGTGTTCCAGGATCCACCGGCGCGCCTCATCGACGCAGCGATTGGCCAGCGAGGGGTCATCCAGGCGTCGCGCCAGCTGCAGTCCCAGGTCGTGGAACTCGGGCAGATACACCCCGACGGGCCGGACGTCGGCCAGTGTGTCGAGGGCCTGGCACAGGACTTCACGGGCCTGCGCGAGACGATCGCGACGCATCAGCATCTCGGCCCAGCGTAGGCGGCCGAACTGGGCCACTGCGGGCATTTCTCGCTGTTCGCATTCGGGCACCAGGACCTGGCAGCGATGCAATGCGTCCTCCCCCTCCTGCCGCGCCAATCGGTCGAACTCGATAGGCATGCGGGCAAAAGGCAGGTCGCAGACCGCGAAACAGGCCAGGGCCTGATCCAGCAGCTGCTGTCGCGCCACGCTCCCTTCGGCCCACAACGCATACAGCCAGGCCTGCAGCGCTCGCTGGTAGAACGGGGCATCGTCGGGCAGCTCAGGCAGTGTCTGGCAGGCGCGGTGGGGTTGGCCCAGATGGTGATAGGTGCGCACCAGGACCTGACGCATCGACGCACCAGTGACCGTGGCCGCGGCATAGCGGTTGAGGGTCTCGTCGCCCAGGACCGACAGCACCGAACCAAATCGGCCCTGCTCGCACTGCACGCGCGCCAGGTTGAGCAGGTCCACGCCATGACCCGGCCCGCCCAGTTCGCGGCGCCCCTGCACCGAGGCGGCCAGCAGCGCCTCGGCCTCATCCAGGTGCCCCAGCAGGGCACGGCTGCGCCCGAACATCATGCGCACGTCACAGGCGTTGGCGCCGTCCTGGTGGTGGTCGAAGTACTCGATGACCCGCTCGAACAACCCACCCGCCCGCTGGCGCCGATCGCTCTGGTCCAGCAGGATGGCCAGATCCGCATACCATGCGTGCCGCAGGTCGGCCTCGGCCAGCTGTTCCGCCCAGGGCCGCAGCGCCTCCAGCCGATCCGCCGCCTGTCGCACGCCGTGGACCTGCGCCCCGGCCACGATGCTCATATAGGTGGCGTGCTGCACCTGGTGCTCATCGCCGGCCGCACGCGCGAACTCCGCCGCAACCGCCAGTTCCTGCAGGGCCGGCTCGAACCGACTGGCGTACATGTGACACACCCCGATTTCCTTGTGGGCAATGGCGCGGTGGCGGTCGTTGTCGGCCAGCGCCAACAGCCGCTCGGCCACCGCCGCCGCCTCGGCAGGTGTGCCGGTTTCGCGGGTGACGATGACGAGCCGCTCCAGCAGATCGCCGGCCCAGCGGGTCTGTGCGCTGGCGATGGCCAGGTCAGCCGCCTGCGCCCACCACCGGCATTCGTCGGCCAGCCGGCCCAGGCGTCGGGCCAAGTCAGCGGCTCGGGCGTAGTCACGGGCCGCCTGTACCGTGTCCCCTCCCGCCTCACGGTGGGCCGCGCGGCGGGCTGTTTGCACAGGCGAAGCCGTCTCAGGCAGCGCCTCACCCAAGGCCCGATGCAGCCAACGCCGGATGGTCTCCGGCACCCCCCGTCGCACGGCCTCTGCCACCAAGTCGTGCACGAAGCGCAGTTCATGCAGGACATGCTGCGACTCCAGCTCCGCCAACGCCTCGACCAGGTCGAGCGGATGGCAGCCCAGCACCTGCGCCGCCAGGTCGATCGTCAGATCCTCCTGAGCCAATGCCGCGAGCCGGGCCAGTCGCAACGCCGCAGCCGTCAGCGCGGCCACCCGCTCGTCCACAAGTCGGACCAGTCCAACCGGGACCGGCAACATCGCTGCGCCTCCAGGCGGGCCGTGACGGGCAGGAGAACGTAACAACGCTTGGAGCGTCTCCAGCAGGTGCATCGGATGGCCCTGCACGTGCGCATGCAGCGCTGGCGCCAAGGCGGCCTCCGACAAGCGGGCAGGAAGGTCGAGCGAACCGAGCAATGTCCGGACCTGCGCCAGCGTCAGTGGCGCAAGGTCAAGGAACACCAACCTGCCCGGCGATGCCTGCGCCCACCAAAGCCTGATTGCTGCCGGACAGGGCTCGGGGCGCAGCGCCAGCACCCAACTCGGGCCAGGCACCTCGCACAGCGCCGGCAGGACCTGCGCAGAGACCTCGTCGGCTCGGTGCAGGTCATCAATGCACACCGTCACCGGACCGACCGTGCCCAGCAGCTGCTCTACCGCTCGCATCAAACGCACCGCCTGAATGGCGCCCACCGGTCGCGCTGAGACCGCGTCCGCTGCGACACCCGCCCCTGGCGCATCCGGCAACAGGCGCGCAAATTCCTGGCCTACCCAAACCGGCAGGACAGCGTCACTCGCGCCCGTGCCGGTGGCACGGGACCGCCACGCCAGCAGTGCCGCAATCAGGCGCGTCAGGCCAGCCCAAGGGAGGTGCTCATCGGCAACACCGATGGTCACCATCACCACATCAGGAGAAGCCGCCGCAAACGCCTGCAGCACGCGCGATTTGCCCATGCCGGCATCGCCACGCAGCACGGCGATGCGTCCCTCCATGCGTGCGGCCACCAACGCATCGAGGATGGCCTCGCGCCCCACCAGCCGCGGCGGGCGCAGGATGCTCACGGGCGTGGGCGGGTGGGCCACCGGCAGGGTGGCGTCGCCGGCATCGATCAGGGCCGCGAGCCGGCGGGTTTCCTCGCTCGGGGTTTCGCCCAGCGCGCGGTCCAGCGCCGCTTTCAGCCGCTCGTAGGCGGCCACTGCGGCGCTGCGGTCGCCGCGCCGGTAGTGCAGGCGCATCAGGCGGCGCGTGGCGTGCTCCTGCAGCGGCTCGTCGGCCGCCAGCCGTTCGGCCCAGCGCAGGGCGGTGGCGACCTGCTCGTGCGCCTCGGCGGCGTCGGCCAGGCGCGCCAGCGCATCGGCGCGCTGCTGGGCCCAGCGCTGACGCGCACGGGCCAGCCACTCGGCCAGCGCCTCCTCGGCGTCGAAGTTCATGCCCCCCAGCAGCTCACCGACCAGCGCCTGCGGGTCGGCCTCCAGGCACGGCACCGGGTCACCGAGGTCGTGCGCCGCCGCCGGGGTGAGCTGCAGCAGTTCACCCGGGGTCACGAGGTCCAGGCCCGCGCCGCGCCGCAGGCGGAACAGCCGCTGGCGCAGGTTGCTGCGCGCGGTGTCGGTGTCCACCAGCGGCCACAGCAGCGCCGCGGCGTGCGAGCGTTGCGTCGCGCCATCGAGCGCCAGCAGGGCCAGCAGCGCGGCGTCCTTGGGCGCCAGGCGCTGCGCCGCACCGCCGGGCAGCTCCAGCCGCGGCGCGGCCAGCAGCTTCAGGTGGATTCGCCGTTCGGCATCGGCCATCGCAGCTCCCTTCGGGTGGCGGCACGCGGTGGGGCCGCCGCGTGATCGCCGAACGTTATCGGCGCCGCCCCGCGGACGCAAGACGGCGCGGGTCAGTAACTCAGCGTGCCATCGAGCACGATCGTCGCGCCGTCGCTGCCCTGGCTCGGCAACACCACGTTTGTGAAGGTGACGGTGCGCGCCACCAGGTCCAGCACGATGCCCAGGTCCGCCGGCGTGGCACAGGGCTGCAATGCCCCGCACGCCTGGCCGTAACGGCCGCTGCCATCGACCCGCCCCGCCACCACGATGGCACTGGTGATGCCGACACCGGGCGGGTTGCCGGGCTCCGTCCGGGTCGACGAGATGACATGCACGCCGACGAACTCCCGCGGCAGCAGGCCGTCGTATTCGCCCCAGCTCAGGTCCAAGCTCGAATCGCAACTGCGCAGCACGCCGCTGCCCGAGCAGGTCGGCCCGCTGGCAACGACGGTGACGGAGACGCCACGCGCGTCTGCCCCTGCTGCGAAGGCCGAACCCAGCGCAGCGGCGCCGCTACCGCTGACCGTCAGCCGCCCACGCACGGCGCCGCCTGTGCCGTCACCGGGGCCGGGCGCGGGTGACGGGTCGGGCGCGATGGACTGCACGGACTGGGTGGCGAAGCCGGCGAAGGCCCCGCTGGCGGCCTGCGCCGTCAGCACCCAGAGGTAGGACCGGCCCGCCGCCAAGGCCACGGCGTTGCCGAAGTCGGTCGGGTAGGCCAGGCTCGCCGCCGTGCTGCTGGCCTCGCCCAGGAAGCAGGCGGCGTCGCTCGGGTCGGCCTCCAGGCAGGCCTGGTCGAACAGCCGCAGCGTGGCGCGCACCCCGCTGCCCAGGCCACTCCAGCCGATCACCGGGGTGGTGCTGCTGGAAACCGTCAGCGCAACACCGTTCGGCACGGCGGTGCTGCCAGGGAAGAGCGTGACGGCGCCGCTCGACGCCACGTGGTAGCTGCAGCTACCCACCGCGATCGGCTGTTTGCCGGCGGCATTGCGCCACTGGCCGCCGTAGCTGCCGGCCGAAGCGCCGGGCGCCAGCGTGAAGTTGCCGCCCACCGCCACCCCGTCCATCGTGCCCGACCAGCTGCCGCTGAACTGCGCGCCCGTGCGTGTGCCGCGCACCGCACCGACATCGCTGCCCGCCGCACAGCCGGCGTAGCTGAAGGGCATCTGGCCGGCAAAGGCGCCATCGGACGCAGGCAGGCGCAGCAACACCGCGCCGATGGTCGGGTCCTCGGGGTTGTTGGCGGCGTCCTCGACGTAGTAGCCGACGTACAGCGCGCCGGCCGGCGGATCCGGCGGCGCCGTGGCCCCCGGCCCGTCGCCCTCATCGCCACTGCCGCCTCCACCACCGCAAGCGGCCAGCGCGGCGGCCAACCACAGCACCGGCCAGCGCCGCGCTGGCCGGGCCGACCAGTCTCCAGCCGCCGCGTGATCCACTCCAAGCTGCCCCATGATCCGACCTCCTTCGCGTCGCGTCGGCGGAGCCCCATTGCCCCGCAGGCTGCCAGCGTGCGGCGCGCGGCGTGACCCAGGCGTGACTGGCGAGGCAAAGGCCCGATCGCCGCGCCGTGCCGTCGCGAAGGGCCGCCCACCCCTCAGCGGCGCAGCGCCTGCACCAGCTGCGCCGCCAGAGCGGCCGGGCTCAGGCTGCCGTCGGGGCGGTACCAGGTGCGCGTCCAGTTCAGTGCACCGAGCAGGTTGAGTCGCAGGACGCGCCGGTCCAGCCCGGCGGGCAGCGGCAGGGCTTCGACCAGGGTGGCCCAGAGCGCCTCGTACTCGCGCCGCAGCGGGCCAAGGGTGGCGTGCACCAGGCCGTCGCGCGGCTCCATCAGGCCGCCGCCGGTGACGCGGGCGATGGCGTCGCCCGCCAGCATCTCTTCCAGGTGCACCCGGCAGGCCGCTTCCAGCCGCTGCCAGGGGTCCTCCAGCCCAGCCAGCGCGCGCTGCACCGTGGCCTGCATGCGCTGGTAGCCCTCGCGGTTGACCTCCAGGTAGAGCGCCTCCTTCGAGGCGACGTGGTGGTACACCGACCCGGCCAGGATGCCGGCCTCCTCGGCGATCTGCCGCAGGGTGGCGGCGCGGTAGCCACGCCCGTCGAACACCCGGGCCGCGGCCAGCAGCAGGCGGCGCTTGCTGGCCGACGGGGCGGTGGCCTCCGGGGCCTCGGAGGCATCCGGGGTCACAGGCAGGTCGGCGGCGTCGGGCATGGGCGCGGATTCTAGGCAGGGCAGCCGCACGAACCGGGCTGCGGGTTTGCGCGCATGGCAACACGCCGCCCGGCTGCCTAAAGTGACGCAGGTCAAAACCAAACGATCGTTAGGTTTCATGTCCAAAGCCTCACACCCCCCCATCGCGCGGCCTCGTCTGGCGCCGCTGTCCCCTCTGGCCGCCGCCCTGCTGCTGGGCGCCTGCAGCCTGCCGACCCAGCCGCCCGGCGCGGCTACGCCCGGCCCGATGAGCGCCGCGCGCCCCGGCACGCTGCAGCTCTGCGCCGAGCTGGCCAGCCGCTTCCAGCACCCCGCCACGCGCATCACCGCCGCCGAGCCGGTGGCCGCCGACGCGCTGAAAGTGGCCGGCCAGCCGGTGGGCGCGCACTGCCGCGTCACCGGCCTGATGCACGAGCGCACCAGCCCGGTGGACGGCCAGAACTACGCCATCGGCTTCGAGATGCGCCTGCCGGCCAACTGGAACGGCCGCTTCCTCTACCAGGCCAATGGCGGGCTGGACGGCATCCTGGCCCCTGCCACCGGGCCGGTGGGCGGGCGCGGCTCACTCACCAATGCGCTGCAGATGGGCTTTGCGGTGATCAGCTCGGACGCCGGCCACACCATCAAGCAGCTGCCGCTGTTCGGCCTGGATCCGCAGGCCCGGCTGGACTACGGCTACCAGGCGGTGGCCAAGCTCACGCCGATGGCCAAGGCGCTGGTCGCCGCCGGCTACGGCCGCGCGCCGGACCGCTCCTACTTCAGCGGCTGCTCCAACGGCGGGCGCCACGCCTTCGTCACCGCCGCGCGCCTGCCCGAGGCCTACGACGGCATCCTGGCCGGCGCGCCGGGCTACAACCTGCCGCAGGCGGCGCTGGCGCAGCTCTATGCCGCGCAGCAGTTCGCCCGCGCCGCCACCGACCCGAAGAAGCTCGACACCGCCCTCACGCCCACCGAGCGGCAGCTGGTCACCCGCCAGGTGCTGGCGCGCTGCGACGCGCTCGACGGCCTGGCCGACGGCCTGGTGCAGGACAGCGCCGCCTGCCAGCGCGCCTTCGACCTGCAGCGCGACGTGCCGAGCTGCAACGGCGAGCAGCGCACCGGCCAGTGCCTGACAACGGCGCAGAAGACCGCGCTGGGCAACGTGCTGGCCGGCGCGCGCACAAGCAGCGGCCAGGCGCTGTACAGCCCCTTCCCGGCCGACGCAGGCTTTGCCGCCGAGGACTGGGGCAACTGGAAGTTCGTCTACTCGGTCACCAACCGCGACCCGGTGGCGGTGGGCTACGTCTTCATGGTGCCGCCGGCCTCCAAGGACATGCTCAAGGACACCCAGGGCTACGCGCTGGGCTTCGACCTGGACCGCGATTCGGCCGGCATCCACCGCAGCGACGCCACCTACACCGAGTCGGCCATGCAGTTCATGGCCCCGCCGAAGCCGGCCGAGCTGGGCCGCCTGCGCGAGCGCGGCGCCAAGATGATGGTCTGGCACGGCAACAGCGACGGCGTGTTCTCGCCCGAGGCCAGCACCGCCTGGTACCGCGACCTGCAGAAGAACCAGGCGAACCAGGGTGGCCGTGCCGAGGACTTCGCCCGTCTCTACCTGGTGCCCGGCATGAACCACTGCGGCGGCGGCCCGGCTACCGACCAGTTCAACCTGCTGCAGCCGCTGGTGGACTGGGTCGAGGGCGGCCGCGCCCCCGAGCAGCTCACCGCGCAGGCCCGCGGCGCGGGCAATGTGGGCGGTGTCAACGCCGAGCTGCCCCCCGGCTGGTCGGCCGACCGCACACGCCCGCTGTGCGCCTGGCCGAAGGTGGCCCGCTACCAGGGCGGCAACCCGGAACGCGCCGAAAGCTTCCGCTGCGAATGAACCGAGGAGACGACCCGATGAGCCCCCACCCCCATCCCGATCCCGCCGAAGCGCGCGCCGAGCGCCTCGGCCAGACCACACCCGCTCGCCGCCTCTGGTTGGCCGGCGCCGCCGCGGCAGCCGCCGGTGCCGCGCTGCCGGCACGCGCGCAGAGCGCCACCTCACCCTTGGGCACCGACGTGCCGATGGCGCCGCCGCGCGCCGAGTTCGTCTACGAGGCTATCGTCGATGTGGCCGACATGGTCAACATGGGCACCGGCCCGCTGGGCGAGCGGCGCATCGTGCCGATCACCGGCGGCGAGTTCGCCGGCCCCGGGCTCAAGGGCACGGTGCTGGCGGGCGGCGCCGACCGCCAGTTGGTGCGCCAGGACGGTGCACGCCTGCTCGATGCGGTCTACGAGCTCAAGACCGACGATGGCGCCGTCATCACCGTGAGCAACCAGGTGCTGGTGCGCACGCCCACCGGGCAGCCGCGCTATGCGCTGTCGCACATCCGCCTGAGCGCGCCCAACGGCAAGTACGGCTGGCTGAACGACTACGTCTACACCGGTACGCTCGACAGCCTGCGTCCCAAGCGAAACGCGGTGCTGATCCGGGTGTTCCGGCTGGTGTGAAGCACCTGGGCCGGGCTGGCTGCACAGCAGCCAGTCCGGTCCTGCAGCTCACTCGCCCAGGTAGGCCGCGCGCACCTTCGGGTCGTCTAGCAGCTGCTTGCCCGGGCCGGTCATGGTGACCAGGCCGGACTCCATCACGTAGCCGCGGTTGGCGATCGCCAGCGCGCGGCTCGCGTTCTGCTCGACCAGCAGGATGGTGGTGCCCTGGCGGTGGATGTCGTTGACCACCTCGAAGATCTTGTCGACCATGATCGGCGACAGGCCCATCGAGGGCTCGTCCAGCAGCAGCACCTTGGGCCGGGCCATCAGTGCGCGGCCCATCGCCAGCATCTGCTGCTCGCCGCCAGACATGGTGCCGGCGAGCTGGTCGCGGCGCTCCTTCAGGCGCGGGAAGATGGCGAAGACCTTGTCGATGTCGGCGTCGATGTCCGCATCGCTGCGGGTGTACGCGCCCATCTGCAGGTTCTCGGTGATCGTCATGCGCGTGAAGGTGCCGCGGCCTTCGGGCACCATCACCAGGCCCTGCTTGGCCAGGTCCCAGGCGCCCTGGCCCTTGATGCTGCGGCCCAGGTACATCACGTCGCCATCGGCCACCGGCTGGATGCCCGTGACCGCCTTCAGCGTGGTCGTCTTGCCCGCGCCGTTGGCGCCGATCAGGCTGACCAACTCGCCCTGGCGCACTTCGAGGCCCACGCCCTTGACCGCCTGGATGCCGCCGTAGGCCACCTTGAGGCCCTTGACCTCCAGCAGCACCTGCCCGTTGTTCTGTTGTGCCATCGGTGCGGCTCCGTTCAGTGGGGCTTGTGACCGGCGCCCAGGTAGGCCTCGATCACCTTCTCGTTGCGTTGGACCTCGGCCGAGGTGCCCTCGGCGATCTGCTTGCCGTAGTCGAGCACGGTGACGCGGTCGCACAGGCCCATCACCAGCTTGACGTCGTGCTCGATGATCAGGATCGTGCGCCCGTCGTTGCGGATGCGGTCGATCAGCTCGCGCAGCACCACCTTCTCGGTGGCGTTCATGCCGGCGGCGGGCTCGTCGAGCGCGATCAGCTTGGGGTCGGTGGCCAGCGCGCGGGCGATCTCCAGGCGGCGCTGGTCGCCGTAGCTCAGCGTGCGCGCCTTGAACTCCGCGTACTTGCCGATGCCCACGTAGTCGAGCAGCTCCTGCGCACGCGCCTTGATGGCGGCCTCCTCGGCCTTGAACGAGGCGGTGCGGAACACCGCGCCGATCAGGCCCGACGAGGTGCGCACATGGCGCCCCACCATCACGTTCTCCAGCGCCGTCATCTCGGGGAAGAGGCGGATGTTCTGGAAGGTGCGTGCGATGCCCGCCGCCGCCACCTCGTGCACCGCGGTGGGCACGTAAGGCGCACCGCCGAGCTCGAAGGTGCCGCCGTCGGGCGTGTACAGGCCGGTGATGACGTTGAAGAAGGTGGTCTTGCCCGCGCCGTTGGGGCCGATCAGGCCATAGACCTGGCCCTTGCGGATCGTGATGCCCACGTCCTGCAGGGCCTGCAGGCCGCCGAAGCGCTTGGAGACGCCCTGCACCTGCAGGACGATGTCGGATTGGCTCATGTCTGCTCCTTGCGCTTCACTTCACCGCCACCGCAGCCTTGCCGTGTTCCGGCGAGGGCCACAGGCCGCGCGGGCGCAGCAGCATCACCGCGATCATCGCCAGCGCGATCAGCAGCTGGCGCAGGATGGCCGCGTCGATGCGCCCCCCCGTCAGGTTCTGGACGTCGCCGGCCACGTAGCGCAGCACCTCGGGCAGCGCGGCCAGCAGCAGCGCCCCCAGGATCACGCCCGGGATATGGCCGATGCCGCCCAGCACCACCATCGCGACGATCATCACCGACTCCATCAGCGTGAAGGACTCGGGCGAGATGAAGCCTTGGAACGAGGCGAACATCGAGCCGGACACGCCGCCGAAGGTGGCGCCCATGCCGAAGGCCAGCAGCTTGAGGTTGCGGGTGTTCAGGCCCATCGCCTTGGCGGCGATCTCGTCCTCGCGGATGGCCATCCAGGCCCGGCCGATGCGCGAGGTCTCCAGCCGGTGGCAGACCACCACGCTGCCCACCACCAGCACGAGGAAGAGGTAGTAGTACAGCGCCACCGAAGGCACGCTGAAGCCCAGCACCTCCAGCGGCTTGCCGAAGCTCACGCCTGCCAGGGTCATGGGGTCGATCTGGCTGATGCCGCGCGGCCCGTTGGTGATGTTGACCGGGTGCTCCAGGTTGTTCATGAACACCCGGATGATCTCGCCGAAGCCCAGGGTCACGATGGCCAGGTAGTCGCCGCGCAGCTTCAGCGTCGGCGCACCCAGCAACACACCCGCCAGCGCCGCGATCGTCGCGGCCAGCGGGATGACCACCCAGATCGGCAGGTGCAGCCCGTTCGGGAACGCGGCCTTGATCGACTCGAAGTTCTCCGCCAGGTGCGGCGACGCCAGCAGGGCGTACATGTACGCACCCACCGCGTAGAACGCGACGTAGCCCAGGTCCAGCAGGCCGGCGTAGCCGACCACGATGTTCAGGCCCAGCGCCAGCAGCACGTACAGCAGCGCCAGCGCCATGATGCGCACCCAACCCTGGCCGAACTGGGCCGCGATCAGTGGCAGCGCCAGCAGCGCCACCGCGGCGATCAGGAAGACGATGAAGCTGTTCTTCTTGGAAGTCATCATGATGATCGTCCTCCCTCGCTCAAGCCCGGTCCGCCACGCGCTCGCCCATCAGGCCCGACGGCCTCAGGGTCAGCACGAGGATCAGGACGATGAAGGCGAAGATCTCGACGTAATGGCTGCCGAAGACGCCACCGGTCAGCTCACCCAGGTAGCCCGCACCGATGGCCTCGATCAGGCCGAGCAGCACGCCGCCCACCATCGCGCCGGTGAGGTTGCCGATGCCGCCGAACACCGCGGCGGTGAAGGCCTTCAGGCCCGGCAGGAAACCCATCGAGTGCTGCACAGTACCGTAGTTGGCCGCCCACATCACCCCGGCAATGGCCGCCAGCGCGGCGCCGATGATGAAGGTGGCGGAGATCACATGGTCAGGGCGCACGCCCATCAGGCCGGCCACGCGCGGGTTCTCGGCGGTGGCGCGCATCGCCCGCCCCAGCTTGGTGCGGTTGACCAGCCAGAGCAGCCCGGCCAGCGAGACCATGGTCACGACCAGGATCACCACCTGCGTCAGCGTGATCACCGGGCCGTCCTCCCACAGGAAGTAGATCTCCGGCGGCAGCAGCTGCGGGAAGGGCTTGGGATTGGGCTTCCAGATGATCATCGCCAGCGTCTGCAGCAGCAGGCTCATGCCCATCGCGGTGATCAGCGGTGCCAGGCGCGGCGCGTTGCGCAGCGGCCGGTAGGCGATCTTCTCGATCGTGAAGTTCAACGCCGCGCACACGACCATCGCGAGCAGCATCGCCACGATCATCAGCAGCCAGCCGGGCATCGTGCCGGGCGGAATCGTGGTGGCCACGGTCCAGGCCACCATGGCGCCCACCATCAGCACCTCGCCGTGGGCGAAGTTGATGAGGCTGATGATGCCGTAGACCATCGTGTAGCCCAGGGCGACAAGGGCATACATGCTGCCCAGCACCAGGCCATTGATGACCTGCTGTACAAAAACATCCATTCTTCGGGTCTCCTCGGGCGAGTCCGGTTGAGCCTCGCGCCATGAACGGCACGAATCGGCTCGTGGCCGCCGTGCGCCTTGTTGCAATGCCCATGCCACCTCAGGCGGGCGCCATGCGGATCGCCCCCAGCGCGGTCCGCCCGACCCCCACCCCGTCCGGTTCGGGTGGCGAAAGGCGGGGCGGATTGTAGAGGCCGGTTACAGGGGCACCGATGCGTGTTTACCGCACGGTCGTGGGGCGGCACGCCGATTCGACGGGCATCAAGGCTGCTTGTGTTTCAGACCGGGCACTGCGGCGTGTGCGCAACGAACCGCCGCCGTGCCCTGGAGCACTGCGGGCACCTGATGGCAGGGAACTGACCACAGGTGCCGGCCCAGGCGTCAGCCCAGCACGCCGGCCACGTCCGTGCAGGGCCGACCCAGCCCCTGCGCGACCACCGGGTGCACGATGGCGCCGGCATGCACCGTCAGGCCCTCGCGCAGGTGCGCATCGGCACGGCAGGCCTCGCGCCAGCCCTGGCCGGCCAAGGCCAGCACGAAGGGCAGCGTGGCGTTGTTGAGCGCAAAGGTCGAGGTGCGCGGCACCGCGCCGGGCATGTTGGCCACGCAGTAGTGCACGATGCCGTCGACCACGTAGGTCGGCTCGGCATGGGTGGTGGCGCGCGAGGTCTCGAAGCAGCCACCCTGGTCGATCGCCACGTCGACGATCACCGCACCCGGCTTCATGTGTGAGAGCTGCTCGCGGCGGATCAGCTTGGGCGCCGCGGCCCCCGGCACCAGCACCGCACCGACCACCAGGTCGGCCTGCAGCACCGCCGCCTCGGTGGCGTCCAGCGTGGCGCAGACGGTGCGCAGCCGGCCACCGAAAACCTCGTCGAGCTGGCGCAGGCGCGGCAGCGAGCGGTCCAGCACCGTGACCTCGGCGCCCAGGCCCATCGCCATGCGCGCCGCGTGCGTGCCGACCACGCCGCCGCCGATCACGCAGACCTGCCCCGGCGCCACGCCCGGCACGCCGCCGAGCAGCACGCCACGCCCGCCGTTGGCCTGCTGCAGCGCCACCGCGCCGACCTGCACCGCCATGCGCCCCGCCACCTCGCTCATCGGCGCCAGCAGCGGCAGGCCGCCGCGCGCATCGGTGATCGTCTCGTAGGCGATCGCGGTGCAGCCGCTGGCCAGCAGGCCCTCGGCCTGCACCGGGTCCGGCGCCAGGTGCAGGTAGGTGAACAGCAGCTGGCCGGCGCGCAGCATGCGGCACTCCTGCGGCTGCGGCTCCTTGACCTTGACGATCATCTCGGCCCACTCGAACACCGCCGGCGCATCGGCCAGCACCTGGGCGCCCGCGGCCAGGTAGTCGGCATCGCTGCAGCCGATGCCGCGGCCGGCACCGGCCTGCACCGCCACCGCGTGGCCGGCGTGGGTGAGTTCACGCACCGAGGCCGGCGTGAGGCCGACGCGGTACTCGTGGTTCTTGATTTCGGTGGGGACGCCGATGCGCATGGTGTGACTCCGTTGGGAAGGCTGCGAATGGGCGAAATCCTGCGCCTGAGTGGACGCAATGTCCTGCGCAATGGCCTGCTCCTGAACCCTCGCGCACGCAAGAATCTGCGCAAGTTCCGCCAGAATCGGGCCAATCACGCCTGCATCACGAAGGAATACGCATGGAACTGGACCGCACCGACCGCCAGATCCTGTCCATCCTGCAGGCCGAAGGGCGCATCACGAACGCCGAACTGGCCGAGCGGGTGCACCTGTCGGCCTCTGGATGCCTGCGCCGCCAGCAGCGGCTGGAGGAAGGCGGCGTGATCGACGGCTACGGCGCCGTGCTCAGCGCCAGCGCGATCGGCAAGCCCACCACCGTGTTCATCGAGATCACGCTGAACAGCCAGCGCGACGCGGCGCTGGATGCCTTCGAGCGCGCGGTGCAGGCCTGCCCGGACATCCTGGAATGCCACCTGATGTCAGGCACCGCCGACTACCTGCTGCGCGTGGCGGTGGCCAACACCGAGGACTACGAGCGCATCCACCGCAAGCACCTGGCGGCCTTCCCGCACGTGGCGCGCATCCGCTCGATGTTCGCGCTGCGCTCGGTGCTCAAGCGGCGCGGCTATGCGCTGTGAACCACGTCCCCCTGCCCTTCAAACAAGCCGACCAGCAACTCGGCCACATGACCGTCAACGCATCGTCTATTCCGAGTCACACAGCCCGGACAAATCGAGTCCGAACTCCACCGCCCAGGCACGTGCTGTGGCACCTCCCCCCGCCACCTGACAGGCCCGCCGCCGGACCGCACCAGACCCTAGGTCCATCAAGACCACACCATCGGGCATCCCGAACGAAATCAGATCGCTCCGGCTCGATGCGGCAAGCGCCTGCCGCATTGGACGCACGCCAGCTGGCAGACCTGGATTCAGCTCTGCCAGCTGACGGCCGTCACTCAGATCCACGACTGACACCCGGTCCGACATGTCGCCCACCAGGAAGACTTCACGGCCGACCACTGTCCGGACGGGTGTCCTCTCTGTGGTCTGCATTGATACATCCGTTTCCTGGGGGCGCACTGAATACACGAGGCGCCCGTCAGCAACGGCGACCCACCGCTCGCTGCCCCAACCGAGTGAAAAGCTCCTGAGGTCCCGCCCCGGTCCGCCGCCTGCCAGCACCTGAGAAGGTACGTATTCACCCCCTCCCCAGAACGTCCAGAGGAAAGTGGAGCCAGCGAGGACGCAGCTGCGTGAGAGTCAGCCCGAGGGAGCGGCCTGGGGTGGCAGCAGGCTGGGGTGAGGCGCCTTGTCGATCCAGGCGAGCACGGCCTGATGCATGTAGTCGATCAAGTCGCGGCCCTGGCGTCGACAGGACTCCACCACGCTGAAGCCGCGGGCGATGAACTCGTCGCCACGCCGTGATCGCGTGGGCCCGGAGATCTTGCGCTTGAGCACGATGGAGCGGATCGAGCGCTCGGCGTCATTGTTGGTGGGCGGCACCTGAGGGTGGTTCACGAAGCCCCACAACGCCGGCCAGAGCTTGAGCAGGTTCTGACAGGTGGCCTGCGTGCGCCGGCAACCGGTCTGTGCCGCGCCCCGATCCAATGCCGCCCGGACGCGGCGCTGCAAGGCTTCGAACTGCGCGGCGCTGCGGCCCTGCTCGCGCCAGCGACACAGCACATAACCCAGTGCCAGCAGCCTCGCACCGATGCGCCCGGCCGCGCCTGGGCGCTGCGCCATGCGCGTGAAGTCGCGCAGCAGATGCGCCCAGCACACCTGGCGCCGGCTGGCGTCGAGGTGGGCGTAGCCGGCATAGCGGTCCGACACCACCACGCCCTGCGGCGCCTGGCCGATCAGGTCCGTAATGACATAGCGTGCCCGCGAGGGCAGGATGCTGAAGACCGCCAGCTTGGGCTGGATCACACCCCACACCCAATTGGCCGAGCCTTCACGCGGGTAGCGCGTCTCGTCCATGTGCAGCACCGGGGCCTGCGCCAGCGAGGCCACCGCGACCGCCACCGGCGCCTTCAGCGCAGCGGCTACCTTGCCGTGGGCCTGCGAGATGGCCCCCACGCTGAAATCGAGCCCCAGCAGTTGGGCCAGCAGGTCCCGGATCTTGCCCTGCGTGAGGTGAAAGCGCGTGCCCAGCACACCCACCAGCGCCAGCGCGCGCGGCCCGATCTGCCCGCTGGGAACACCCTGCGGCAGAACGCCCCGATGGCCCAGCCCGCATTGGGTGCACACACCGCTGTAGAGCCGGTACTCCTGCACATCGGGGGTCACCGGCGGGATGTCGAAGACCTGGTGACGCACCGGTTTGCCCTGCACGTTCACCGCGCCGCCGCAGTTGCACTGCGCCGGGGGCACACAGTCTTGGACACCGTCCACCTCCGTCTCGGGCAGCAGCGCCCGGTACGCGCCGGGGTGGCCCTTCTGGGCACCGCGCTTGCGCTGGCTGGCGCGGCGCTGGGCGCGGTTACCGCTGCCCGGTCCATCCGACGACGGCGGCTTCGATGAGTTGCGCGAGTCCACCTTCAGCCGCTCTTGCAGCCACGCCATCTGCTCGCGCAGTTGGGCGAGTTCCAGGGCCATCGTCTCGATCACCGCGTGGCACTCCGGCAGCGTCGCCGGCATCGTCATCGATACCGGCTGGAACGGTGCCTTGTCCTCGCTCTCAGCGCTGTTCATGCGGCCAGTGTCTTCGCAAAATCATCCACTTACAAGTAGACCTTCAAGTCACGGCTGAGGTAAGGGTGCAAGCCTGCGTTGGCGCTTGGGGGGCGGGGGTGAATAGATACCCTGAGAAGTGCCTTTCACTACATCGCGCAATTCGAGTCGACCATCAACTCTCACGACATACATCTTTCCTTCCGAACCGCCAAAGGCAATGGAGCGCACATCCGGCGGGTTGGCCTGCCAGATGATTTTTTCCTGAGCGATATCCCAGACTGCGGCAAGTCCGTCGGAATGGACATAAGCCAGCCACCTGCCATCCGCATCGAACGACACCGCCGTTGCCGGTGACGACGGGGTGCAGTCGATCGCCCTGCTGTTGCCTTGGCTGGCATCCCAAAGCGTGACACAGCCGTCGTCTCCAGCAGAGGCCAGCCACTTCGCCCCTGGGGAGAGAGCCAGTGCATTGACATATCCACGGTGCACGTCCAGAAGAGTGCGCTTCACTACACCGGTCGTCGTGTCGGCGATAAGGATGTTCGCTCTCTTCGACACCCACCTTCCGCGCGTGAGGTCGAAATGCGCATCGGAAGCCGCTATGGCAAGCGAACGACCATCCGGATCGAGAGCGGCAACCTGGAATCCCATATCGTCGGCAGGCGTCCTGACGATCCGGACAAAACCGTTGTTTGGCTGAAACGCCCAGACACGGACGCGACCACGGCCATCCCCCGTGACCAAGAGGCCGGATTGCGGATCAGCGGCCAAGCTCATGATGCTGGTCGCGTGGAAACCGATCACGCGAGGTGTGTCCCCCCAGAGATGCAGTTCCTGCTGAGTCGCCAAAGCAACCTCGCCGCCAGACGGACGCACGAACCGCGCAGCGTCGACGGTGGCCTCCAACTGCCGGGCATCCGGGGCGGCCTCGGGGGAGAGGTCTCGCAGATCGACTCGGCGAACAAACATGCCGCCGGCCAACAGCAACCAACGGCCGTCGGCAGATACATCGACCACAGCTCCCGTAGAAGGCTCCGGATCGATGTCGCGAAGCGGCCTCAGCGTGTTAGCGTCATGCAGCCGTACAACCCCGATGACACTGCCCGTCACGATCCGGTTGTCCGTGGTGACCGCCACAGAAACCACTGAGTCGGACGAGGGTGCACGCCGCACCATGCTTGCGCCATTCGGCCCCAGCGTCCATTGCGAAAGAGTACCGACCCGATCTGCACTCACCCACGACGATCCGGTCCGCTGAAACGCCAGAGCGAATGCGGCCTGCGCGTCCAGAACCTGGATGCGTGCCCGACGATTCAAATCCCACAGTGACCAGGCACCCTCGTCGCTGCCCACCAACGCCAGTTGGCCGTCGGCCGATACGCTGATCGAAGTAATCGCACCAGGGCTCACTCGTTCAAACCGCGCCAAGCACTGCCCTTGCCGAAAGTCCCAGATGGACAATACCCCTTGTCGATCGCCTGCGATCAACCAACCACGTGAAACGACCAATGCCACGGCATCGATGGGTGCTTCGGCTGCCACGGGCAGTTCGGCCACGAAATGCTGCGTGGCCACCAGAGCCTCCAGTAGCGCACCGCGCGCCTCGGTCGTCTCAGCCTTGTGCACGGCAACCAGTCCCCAGAGCACAGCCCCACGAGCGTCATGGTGCGCAAGTGCGAAGTGGGATTTCGCCGCGTATTCCCTCGACAGCGAAAGCGCTCGCTGCCCCTCTTTGGCGACCTTTTCGATCCGTGCCCGCCGATCGAGCACCACCGAGCCGACGCCCAACCCGACCACCAGCACGGCGACGGCGGCCACAGTCAGTCGAGCTTGCCGCCGCCGCAGCAGATGCTCACCCAGAATGGCGTCCAGCGGAACGCCTCGCAGCCTGGCCACCACCTGGGCCACGGCGTGCCGAAAGGCCGGCGCCTGTACGGGAAGACCTTGAGTGTCAGCCAAATCGGCATACAGGGATTCGCCCTTGAACTGACCCTTCAGCGCCGCCGGCAAGGCATCGGTGACCTGCCAATCGAAGTCACCGGTCACTTTATCCCAGCGAATCACTCCGTCGATCCGAACCAGAATGATCGAATCAGCCGACCGGTGATCAAGCCACCAGCGCACCTCGAGATCAACCCAAGCCGACTTGGCTGACACGCGCGAAGCCAGCAGGATCAGGAACCGTGCCGCACTCAGGGCCGATGCGATCTCTTCACGCAGCACCGGAGCAGCAGCCAGATTGGCCTTGTCAATGAAGACGTGCACACCACGCGGCCGATACCAAGGTCGCGCAAATCTTTCCAACTCTCGATGCAAAGCCTCGGCCTGGTCCACATTCGAGTGGCTGTAGGACAGAAAGCCATCGAACAGCAAGTCACCCTTCCGCTCCACTGGTCACCTGTCACCGTGAATCGCCACTGACCTTGGAAGGCTCTGAGCTGGCCGCCGCGGCATCCCGCGCCCGCAGCTGCGCCAGCTTCTCGCCGATCTTGATCTCCAGCCCGCGCGGCACCGGCGCGTAGAACTGCGGCGGCGGGTCCAGGGCGTCGGGGAAGTAGCGCTCGCCCGCCGCGTAGCCGCCCGCCTCATCGTGGGCGTAGCGGTAGTCGCGGCCGTAGTCGAGCGACTTCATCAGCTTCGTCGGCGCATTGCGCAGGTGCAGCGGCACCGGCCGGGTGCCGTCCTGCTGCACGAAGGCGCGCGCGGCCTTGTAGGCGGTGTAGACCGCGTTGGACTTGGGCGCCACGGCCAGGTAGACCACCGCCTCGGCCAGCGCCAGCTCGCCCTCGGGCGAGCCCAGGTGCTCGTAGGTCTCGCTGGCGTCCAGGCACAGGCGCAGGGCGCGCGGGTCGGCCAGGCCGATGTCCTCGGCCGCCATGCGGATCAGCCGGCGAACGATGTAGCGCGCGTCCACCCCGCCGTCGAGCATGCGCACCAGCCAGTACAGCGCCGCGTCCGGGTGGCTGCCGCGCACCGACTTGTGCAGCGCGGAGATGGTGTCGTAGAACTGCTCGCCGCCCTTGTCGTAGCGGCGCAGTTGCGCGCCCAGGCAGCGCTCCAGCGTGGCCTCGTCGATGGGGGCCTGGGGGCCGACCATGCGCGCCACGTTCTCATAGGTGTTGAGCAGCCGGCGCGCGTCCCCGTCGGCATAGGCGATCAGGCGCTGCGCCGCGGCCGGCTCGGGCGCCACCGCGTCGAGCGCCTGGCTGGCGCGCTGCAGCAGGCCCTGCAGGTCCTCCTCCGAGATCGGCTGCAGCACATGCACCGTGGCGCGAGACAGCAGCGCCGAGTTCACCTCGAAGGAGGGGTTCTCCGTGGTGGCCCCGATGAAGGTGAACAGGCCTGATTCAACGTGGGGCAGGAAGGCGTCCTGCTGTGCCTTGTTGAAACGGTGCACCTCGTCGACGAAGACGATGCAGCGCCGCCCCTGCGCCTGGGCGAGCTTCGCCCGGTCCACCGCGTCGCGGATGTCCTTGACACCGCCCAGCACCGCCGAGATCTGCACGAACTCGGCGTCGAAGGCGGTGGCCATCAGCCGTGCCAGCGTGGTCTTGCCGGTGCCGGGCGGCCCCCAGAGGATCATCGAGTGCGGCCGGCCGGACTCAAAGGCCACACGCAGCGGCTTGCCAGCATCGAGCAGGCTGTGCTGGCCGATCACCTCGTCCAGCGTGCGCGGGCGCAGCCGCTCGGCCAGCGGGGCGTAGGCCTGGGCAGCCTCGGCGGCCGGTGCCCGGGCCACCGCAGGGGCGGGTGAAGCGGCGCCGAACAGGTCGTCCATCACGGCCGGGCACCCTTCAGGTTCGATGTGAGTCCACGCTCACGGCAGGCACTCACTGGTTCAGCACGTCGGCACCGGCCGGCGGGTTGAACTTGAAGCGGGCGGCCGGGATGGCCGCGCCCGGCTCGAAGCGGGCGAACTCCAGCCGCGAGGTCTGGCCGAAGGCATCGGTGATCTCGAAGGCGGCCAGCTCACGGCCGCGGAAGCCCACCCGCACGCTGCGGATGCTGCCCTCCTTGGCCTTGGGCAGTGCGCGCGCCCACTGCAGGCCTCCCGCGTCCGCCTCGTTGCTCAGTGTGAAGTCCCGATCCAGGTTGCCTCCGGCCAGCAGCGCGGCCGGCGTGGCGCCCAGCGCCTGGTCGTAGGGGCGCACCGTGACCTGGTTCAGGTCGACATCGAAGAGCCAGACCTTCTGGCCATCGGCCACGATCTGCTGCTCGTAGGGCTTGGCGTAGTCGAAGCGGAAGCGGTTGGGCCGCAGGAACTCGAAGCTGCCGGTGGAGGACTTCTTCTTCGCCCCATCGGGCGAGGTCACCGTCTGGGTGAAGGCGCCACGGCCGGACTGCACGTCCTTGACGAAGTTGCGCAGGGCATCGGCGGCATCGGCATGCGCCACGCCAGGGACGACGGCGGCCAGCGCGGCAGCCATCGGGAAAGCCAGCAACGAGCGGCGGGGATTCTTTAGGGTCATGGGAGGGGTGGTGAAAGCGAGCGGGCGCTCACTCGGCGTTTCTTGGAGGCACCAGGATGTCGCGGTTGCCATTGGTGGCCATGCCGGACACCAGCCCGGCCTTCTCCATCTGGTCGAGCAGGCGGGCCGCACGGTTGTAGCCGATGCGCAGGTGGCGCTGTACCAGCGAGATGGAGGCACGGCGCTGCTGCAGCACCACCGCCACCGCCTGGTCGTACATCGGGTCGGATTCCGGGTCGCCACCGCCGCCCTCGGCGTTGGTGTCGTTGCCCTCGCCGTCGAGCACGCCGCCCTCCAGGATGCCCTCGATGTAGTCCGGCTCGCCCTGCGTCTTCAGGTAGTCCACCACGCGGTGCACCTCCTCGTCGCTGACGAAGGCGCCGTGCACCCGCGTGGGCAGGCCGGTGCCGGGCGCCAGGTAGAGCATGTCGCCCTGGCCCAGCAGCGCCTCGGCGCCCATCTGGTCGAGGATGGTGCGGCTGTCGATCTTGCTGCTGACCTGGAAGGCGATGCGCGTGGGGATGTTCGCCTTGATCAGGCCGGTGATCACGTCCACGCTGGGGCGCTGGGTGGCCAGGATCAGGTGGATGCCCGAGGCACGCGCCTTCTGCGCCAGCCGGGCGATCAGCTCCTCGATCTTCTTGCCCACCACCATCATCAGGTCGGCCAATTCGTCGATCACCACCACGATGTGTGGCAGGCGGTCCAGCGGCTCCGGCTCCTCAGGTGTCAGGCTGAAGGGGTTGGGGATCAGCTCGCCGCGCTCCTTGGCCTCGGCCAGCTTCTTGTTGTAGCCGGCCAGGTTGCGCACGCCCAGCTTGCTCATCAGCTTGTAGCGGCGCTCCATCTCGGCCACGCACCAGGTCAGCGCGTTGCCGGCCTGCTTCATGTCGGTCACCACCGGCGCGAGCAGGTGCGGGATGCCCTCGTACATGCTCATTTCGAGCATCTTCGGGTCGATCAGGATCAGCCGCACATCGCGCGGCTCGGCCTTGTAGACCAGGCTGAGGATCATCGCGTTGATGCCCACCGACTTGCCCGACCCGGTGGTGCCGGCCACCAGCACGTGCGGCATCTTGGCCAGGTCGGCCACCATCGGCGTGCCGACGATGTCCTTGCCCAGGCCGATGGTCAGCAGCGAGGCGGCATCGTGGTAGACCTGCGAGCCCAGGATCTCGGCCAGGCGGATCATCTGCCGGCGCGCGTTGGGCAATTCGAGGGCCATGCAGTTCTTGCCGGGAATCGTCTCCACCACCCGGATCGACACCAGGCTGAGCGAGCGCGCCAGGTCCTTGGCCAGGCCGACCACCTGCGAACCCTTCACGCCCGTGGCCGGCTCGACCTCGTAGCGCGTGATCACCGGGCCCGGGTGGGCCGCCACCACGCGCACCTCGACACCGAAGTCCTTGAGCTTCTTCTCCACCAGCCGGCTGGTCATCTCCAGCGACTCCGGCGTGATCGTCTCGACCTTGCCGGGCGCAGCGTCCAGCAGATCGACCTGCGGCAACTTGCCGTTGTCCAGCTCGACAAACAGTGGCTGCTGGCGCTCCTTGGCCACCCGCGTGGAGGGCAGCACCGGTGAGATGGCCGCTGGCGGCGGCGTCTCGATCACCAGCGGCATCGGGTGCGTGGCCTCCTCGACGCGGCGCTCCACATCGAGCACCCGCTCGCGCTCGCGCAGGGCGCGCTCGCCGATGCGCTGGTCCTCGGCCCGCTCGCGGCTCTCGATGCGGCGCTCGCGCAGACCGTCGATCCACCCGCCGATGCCCTCGGCCAGCCCCAGCCAGGAGAACCGCAGCGCCCAGGCCATGCCGAGCAACAGCAGCACGATCCAGGACAGGCCGCTGCCGACGAAGCCGAGCCACTTCATCGACAAGGGGCCCAGCGTGGCACCGAGGATGCCGCCCGCATGGGCGCCCGCCCACAGCGCCTCGAAGCGGTACAGGCGGGTCCACTCCAGCGCGGTGCTGGCCATCAGCAGCAGGAGCAAGCCGACCCAGGGCATCCAACGCGGACGCCAGGCCACCGGGCCCTGGGCATGGCGGGGCAAGGCAGCGTCAGGGTCGCTGCGCAGCAGCTGAGCCACCGCGGCCAGCCAGGCCCGCGCTGCCACCACCAGGCACCACCACACCGAGCCGCCAAACAGCACATAGGACAGGTCCGACACCCAGGCGCCCAGCAGCCCGGCGCGGTTGCGCAGCGCCAAGCCATCCCCGGAGGTGGAGAAGGCCGCATCGCCGGCATCGTGGGTCCACATCGCGATCAACCACAGCAGCCAGAGCAGGCCGCCCAGCGCCAGCACGAGCTGCAGCCGCCAGCGCGTCAGCAGCCGCTGCAGGCCGGTGCCGGGCGCGGCCGTACCGGAGGCCGGATCAGGTGAAGACGGAGGCGCTGCTCCCCGCAGCGTGCCGAGCGAATAGGTCATGCCAGGATTGTGGACGAACGCACGATCCCGGCTTGGAGGCGGGCGGCCCGGGATCGTTCCCCGGGCTGCCGCGGCGGCATCTGACGGGCAATATCACCGCCGCGCCAGTGCCACCCCGATCACGGTGCCGGCAGGATCACACCGCTGCAGGGCCCGAAGCCGATGCGCGCCGCGCCTTCGCGCTCGCACCAGGCATGCAGCTCAACGGTGTCGCCGTCCTGCAGGAAGGTGCGGGTCTCGCCGTTGGGCAGCGTGATCGGCTGCTTGCCGCCGCTGGTCAGCTCCAGCAGCGAGCCGCCCTGCCCCGGCTGCGGGCCGGACTGAGTGCCGCTGCCCAGCAAGTCGCCGGGGTTGAGGTTGCAGCCGTTGACGGTGTGGTGCGCGAGCAGCTGCGCCAGCGTCCAGTAGGCGTCGCGGTAGTTGGACTGCATCAGCGCCACCGCCGGCTCGCCGGCTGCACGCATCTGCGCCGTCTGGATGCGCACCTGCAGCTGGATGTCCAGGGCACCGCCGGCGCGGTTCTCGGCCGAGTCGAGGTAGGGCAGCGGCTGCGGGTCGCCCTCGGGCCGGGTGAAGGGCACGCGGAACGGCTCCAGCGCCTCCATCGTGACGATCCAGGGCGACAGGACGCTGCCGAAGTTCTTCGACAGGAAGGGCCCCAGCGGCTGGTACTCCCAGGCCTGCAGGTCGCGCGCGGACCAGTCGTTGAGCAGACCGAGGCCGAAGAGGTGCTCGCCCGCCTGGCCGATCGCCACCGGCTCGCCCAGCGCGTTGGCGCGGCCGACGTAGGCGCCCAGCTCCAGCTCGTAGTCCAGCCGGCGGCAGGGGCCGAAGTCCGGCGCCGCACCCTCGGGCGTGCCCGGCAGCTTGAACTGGCCGTTGGGCCGGCGGATCGGCGTGCCGCTGACCACCAGCGAGGAGGCCCGGCCGTGGTAGCCGATGGGCACCCACTTGTAGTTGGGCAGCAGCGGGTTGTCCGGCCGGAACAGCTTGCCCACCGCGGTGGCGTGGTGGATGCCGGTGTAGAAGTCGGTGTAGTCGTGCACCGTGCAGGGCAGGCTGAACTCGACGTCGGCTTGCGCGATCAGGCAAGGCGCCAGGGCAGGCTGCTGCGCGCTGCCGGTCTTCAGCGCGGCCTGCAGGGCGCTGCGCAGCACGCGGCGCGCGGCGCTGCCCTGCGCCATCACGGCGTTCAGGTTCCCAGCGGCCAGCGGCGCCAGCAGCGCGGCGACCTCGGCCGACCAGCCACCGGCCTGGGCCGCGGCAGCCAGGTCCAGCACCTGGTCGCCGATGGCCACGCCGATGCGCCAGGGCTCGGCAGGGCCGGCTCGGCGGATGCGCCGGAAACATCCATAAGGCAGGTTCTGGATCGGGAAGTCGGTGCCCACCGCCTGGGCGGAGGCCACCCAGCTGGTCAGGGCCGGGTCGTGGGAAGGGTCGAGAAGCATTGGAGTCCTTGGCACATTGCGTCGTGTCACCAGATCCACGGGCCGGCTGGCAGGCCGGCCCGCTTCGCGAGGCACGGCGAGGCCCGCAGTGGGCCTCGCCGTGTCCACGCTCAGCCTTCGAGGGCTTGCCACATCTGCACGTCGCGCTCGGCGGTCCAGATGCGCGGGTCGGGGAACTGGGTGGCCTCGTCGTAGGCGCGGGTGACGTCAAACGGCATGCAGTGGTTGAAGATCACCCACTGGCCGTACTTGGGCTGCAGCTTGGCGAAGGTTTCCTCGTAGACCGCGCGCAGGGCCTTGCCCTCGGCGGCGCCGGCCTTGACGCTGGCGAAGAGGTCACTGACAAAAGCGCGCGTGCCGTCCAGACCAGCCTGCACCTCGGCGGCGTTCTTCAGCGCCGGGCCGCGCCCGGGCACCAGCTTCTCGGGCTGCAGCGCCGCGATGTTCTGCAGCGTTTGCGGCCAATCCTGGAAATAGGCGTCACCGGCGTACGGCGTGGCGTCGAACTCGACCAGGTCGCCGGAGAACAGCACGCGGTCCTGCGGCAGCCAGACCACCGTGTCGCCCTTGGTGTGGCCGCGGCCGAGTTGCAGGATCTGCACTTCCAGCTTGCCCAGCCACAGCGTCATCTTGCCGGTGAAGGTGATGGTGGGCCAGGTCAGGCCGGCGGGCACGCTCTCGACGTTGCGGAACAGGCGGGGGAAGCGGCCAATTTCGCTGGCCTTGTCCTGCTCGCCGCGCTCGACGATCAGGTCGTAGGTGTCCTGGCTGGCGATGATGTGCTCAGGCTGGTAGGCCGCGGCGCCCAGCACGCGCACCGCGTGGTAGTGGCTCAGGCAGACGTACTTGATCGGCTTGTCGGTGACCTCGCGGATGCGGCGGATCACGTCCTCGGCCATCACCGGGGTGGCCTGGGTGTCGATCACCATCACCGCGTCATCGCCGATGACGATGCCGGTGTTCGGGTCGCCCTCGGCGGTGTAGGCCCAGGCGTGGTCGGACAGCTTCTCGAAGCTGACCTTCTTCTCTTCCAGGTCGGCCGCAGAGGCAAAGGTCTTGGTGGGGGCGTTCATGGGGGTCTCCTCGGAGGGGTGAGGCCGAAGATCATCTAACTGATTCGACCATGCCTAAAACAGATCAGATGATAATCAACAAATTCAACGATGTCTAACAAACAATGGCATCTACACGAACCAGTCACCGATCCGACTCCGGCCTGGCCGACGACGAAGACATCGACAGCCGCCCCGACAATCGCCCCCAGCGGGGCATCCAGAGCATCGAGGTCGGCGGCCAACTGCTGCGTGCACTGGTCCAGGAAGGCCGGCCGATGGCGCTGAAGGACTTGGCGCGTGCGGCCGACATGGTGCCGGGCAAGGCCCACCCCTACCTGGTGAGCTTCGTGAAGCTCGGGCTGATCGAGCAGCAGGCCACGACGGGCCACTATGGACTCGGACCGCTCGCGCTGCAACTGGGGCTGATCAGCCTGCAGCAGTTCGATCCGCTGCGCCTGGCCAGCGAGCGCATGACGCGCCTCGCGGTGGAGCTCGGCCACACGGTGGCACTGGCGGTCTGGGGCAACCGCGGGCCGGCGGTGGTGCGCATCGAATACGCGCCCTCCCCTGTACACGTGGCGATGCGCCACGGCATGGTGATGAGCCTGCGCGGCACGGCCACGGGCAAGGTGTTTGCGGCCTACCTGCCGCGGCCGACCGTGCTGGCGGCGCTGGCCGCCGAGGCCGCCTGGGCCGCTGCGGCCGAGGGCTTCCGCCTGGGCACCGATCCGGCGCCCCTGCCAGGCACGCCGGGCCAACCGGCACCCGGTCTGGACGCGGCCTTCGAACAGGAGTTGCAGCGCGTGCGCGCCACCGGCCTGGGCGGCGTGGTGGATGAGGCGGTGGTGGGCGTCAGCGCCCTGGCGGCGCCGGTGTTCGACATGGCAGGGCGCATCGTCGTGGCCATCACGGCCATCGGCCACAGTGCCTGCTTCGATGCACAGGCCACCGGCCGGGTCGGCGTAGCGCTGAAGGCCTGCGCCGACGAACTGACCCGCCAGACCGACGGGCACGCTCCCGACTGACGCCGCCAAAGCGGCCGCCAATACCGGCAATACCGCCGAGGCCACGCAGGGGGCCACGGCGGCGGCGCGACCTCAGCGCGTGGCGAGGCGGTCGGTGAGCACGACCCAGCCGTTTTCCTGGGTCTCGATCAGACCGCGCTCCTCCAGGTCCTTCATGACCCGGCTGACCATCTCGCGCGAGGCACCGACGACCTTGGCCAGGTCCTGGCGGGACACCTTGCTGCGGATGATGCGCTGGCCCTCTTCCTCGACCGCCATGTCCAGCAGCGCACGGGCGACGCGGCCGTACACGTCCAGCAGCGCGAGCGACTCGATCTGCCGGTCCGCATTGCGCAGGCGCGCCACCAGGCCACGCAGGATCGCGTAGCTCAGGCTGGAGGCCTCAGGCAGGCAGGCGCCGAACTCGGGCCGGCCGAGCACCAGCACGTCGGTCTGCACCTCGGCGCGCACGGTGGCGGAGTGCGGCTCGCCATCGATCAGGCTCATCTCACCGAGGTAGTCACCCGCCTCCAGCACCGCCAGGATGACCTCGCGGCCCCGGGCGTCAGACGTGATCACACGCGCACGACCCGACAGCAGGATGAACAGCGCATCGGACTTGCGGCCCTGCTCGACGATGATCTCCCCACGCCGGTACCGCCGCTTGATGACGCCGTCGGCGATCGTCTGGGCCTGCTCGTTGGTGAGCATCGAGAACAGCGGCACGCGCCGGATCAAATCGAGATTCGAGAGCATCGCCATCGATGGGCACTCCTTTTTGGTCAACTTGTTCTGAAGTGGTGTCTCATGTCGACGCATGCCTCCGGACGGCAACCGTCCAGCGTCCCCCGGTAACCACTGGCAATGAAGCCCCCCTGCACACAGGGTAAGCTTCACACCGCATCCAATACGACATGCCGACGTGCCGTGCACTCTAACCGAAGCATCGCTGAAATGAACAGCGCGGCGCCCGGAAATGAAAGTTTGCGGCTTGCGGCCCACGCCATGACACAACCCCCCTCCTCTTCTGCGCGACACGCCCGGGTGCTGATCCTCGGTTCGGGCCCGGCCGGCTACACCGCCGCGATCTATGCAGCACGCGCCAACCTGCAGCCGCTGCTGATCACAGGCATGGCCCAGGGCGGCCAGCTGATGACCACCACCGAGGTGGACAACTGGCCCGCCGACGTGGCCGGCGTGATGGGTCCGGACCTGATGCAGCGCTTCCAGCAGCACGCCGAGCGCTTCAAGACCGAACTGGTGTTCGACCACATCAATACAGTCGATTTCAGCCGGCGTCCCTTCGAGCTGCGCGGCGACTCGGGCAGCTACACCTGCGACACGCTGATCCTCGCCACCGGCGCCAGCGCCAAGTACCTGGGCCTGCCTTCCGAGCAGGCCTTCATGGGCCGCGGCGTGAGCGGCTGCGCCACCTGTGACGGCTTTTTCTACCGGGGCGACGAGGTCTGCGTGGTCGGCGGCGGCAACACGGCCGTGGAAGAAGCGCTGTATCTCAGCAACATCGCCTCCAAGGTGCACCTGATCCACCGGCGCGACAAGTTCCGCGCCGAGGCGATCATGATCGACAAGCTGCACGAGAAGGTCGCCGCCGGCAAGATGGAGCTGCACCTGTTCCAGACCCTGGACGAGGTGCTGGGCGACCCCAGCGGCGTCACCGGCGTACGGCTGAAGAGCGCGGTTGACGGCAGCACGAAGGACCTGGTGGTGCGCGGCTGCTTCATCGCCATCGGCCACCACCCCAACACCGACATCTTCCAGGGCCAACTGGAGATGAAGGACGGCTACCTCATCACCCGCGGCGGCATGAACGGCTTCGCCACCATGACCAGCGTGCCCGGTGTCTTTGCAGCCGGCGACGTGCAGGACCATGTCTACCGCCAGGCCATCACCAGCGCCGGCACCGGCTGCATGGCCGCGCTGGACGCCCAGCGCTTCCTGGAACAGGGTGGCGCCTGACCGGCCAAACGGGCATCCAGCGGCCGCACTTGTGAGGCCGGCCGTGAGCTGGCTATAATCAGCGTTTTGCCGCAATTGGACCCGGGAGTGCCCTGCATTTCCGGAGGGGCCAACACCAAGCTGTTCGCGGGTGCTTGCTTCGTCAAGCATCTTCTGGGACGCGCAGCCGCCGGGTCATTCACCCGGTCCGGCGCCCTGGCTTGCTCTGTGGGTCGCATCGAAACAAGTCTGGAGAAGCGTCATGGCACGCGTCTGTCAAGTCACGGGCAAGCGCCCGATGGTGGGGAACAACGTCTCCCACGCCAACAACAAAACGAAGCGTCGCTTCCTGCCGAACCTGCAGTACCGTCGCTTCTGGCTGGAGACCGAGAACCGCTGGGTGCGCCTGCGCATCAGCAATGCGGCTCTGCGTCTGATCGACAAGGTGGGCATCGATCAGGTCGTCGCCGACCTGCGCGCCCGCGGCGAACTGTGATCCGGAGGTAACTCACCATGGCAGCCAAAGGCGGACGCGAAAAGATCAAGCTGGAATCCACTGCGGGGACCGGCCATTTCTACACCACGGCCAAGAACAAGAAGACGACGCCCGGAAAGCTCGAATTCATGAAGTTCGACCCCAAGGCCCGCAAGCACGTCCTGTACAAGGAAGTGAAGCTGAAGTGATCCAGCTTGGCAGGCCTCTGGTCTGCCAATGACTGCATCCGCGAACCCGCTCCGGCCCCGCCGCAGCGGGTTTTGTCGTTTCCTGCGGGCTCATACGCTGACCCCGCCACTGGCCCCGCAGCAGATCACCCTTAAGGGGGATCCACTTTGGCGGCACAGGCCCCACCATGCTCAGGAGCGCGGCGACTGCCGTGCCACAGAGGAGGGGACCGCCGATGCAGCACCTGCTGGCCACCATCATCGCCACGACGGCCTGTGCCTGCGGGCAGGCGGCGCTTGCCCAGTCGATCGAGCCTGTCAGGCAGCACATCACGCTTGGCCAGCCGCCGGTGCTGCACCTGCATGTGCGCGGCTTCGAAACCGATCCGTCCCGGTTCGGCCCCGACTGCATCCAGGTGCGGCTGATCCAGGGCGAGCACGAGATCCCGGCCGATGCCACCCAGGTGCGCACCACGCCACTGGCCGAGGACGGCAAGGTGCTGGTGCAGGTCCACAGCAGCGCCGAGGTCAGCGAGCCCGTCGTGCGGGCCCTCGTTCAACTCAGCTGCGGCGCCGACTACGCCCGCGAACTCACGCTCCTGGCCGACCCACCCGCCACAGGCACCGCACCTCGCCGACCCCCACCGCCGACGAGTGCGGCGAGAGCCGCGCGGATGCACCTTGCCATTGGAGCAACGCCACCCGCCGACGAACCCACGGAGCGGGCCGCCCGCGTCTCCGTGGCGCCCCTCCGAGGCTCGGCCCCTCCATCGACGCCCGGTACGGGCGGCGCCCGCCTGAGCCTGGAAGAGCCGGCGCTGGACCGGCTGGTGTCGGCCGTGCTGGCCGCACTGGACCAGCGTCAGCCACCGCCCCAGCGGCTCCTGGCCGCCCCACGTGACCAGGGCCTGCGCCCCATCGAGGCCGACTGGCTGCGCGAGATGCAGCAGATACAGGAAGAGCAGCGCCAGTCCCGGGCCCAGTTGGCTGCGCTGCAGCTGCGCCTGGAGCGGCAGGAAAGCGACACCCTCCAGCGCTGGGGCGCCATCGCGGCCACCGCCGGTGGCGTGCTCGCCGGGGCCCTGCTGCTGCGCGTCGCCCGCGAGCGCCTGCTGCCACGCCTGAGCGCCGCCAGCCACGCACGCCACAGCCTGGACCCACCTGCGGAGCCGACCGAGCAGGCCATGCCGATGCACCTTCCGGCGGTCGATTCCATCACCCCCTGGCGCGACGCCTTGCCCCCTGCGGCTGCCGCCCCACCGCTGCACTGGCCGGAGGCTGGCAGCACGTCGCAGACGCCGCCCCACGCACCCCCGTCCGGCGCGGCCGCACCAACCATGACCCCGACCGGCACAACGGCTGCACCGGCCCCCCCTGCCGGGCCGCCCCGGGCAGCGGCCGCACCGCCCCGCCAGTGGGTGGGCGCGGACTTTGGTGAGCCCAGCCTGGCCGGCAATGGCCACGCGCCCGCCGTCAGGCAGGTCGATCGCATGATCGCCGATGGCTACCACGGCGCCGCCGCCACGATCCTGGAGAACGCGCTGCAGACCCGGCCGGGCAAGAGCCCCTGGCTGCTGTTGCGCCTGCTGGACCTCTACCGAGCCATGAACCAGCCCTGGAACCACGAGCGCGTCAGCGCCCAGCTGGAGGCCCTGTACAACCTGCGGGTGCCGCCGATGGGAGACGCTGCGGCGGGTGGGCCGGACGCGGTCGATGAGGGCCAGTCGCTCGACGACCGACCGGACCTGCTCGAACGGCTTGCCCAGGTCTGGACGCAGCCCTCGATCGCGCTGGATTGGCTGCGCGCGCGTCTGCTGCGCGAGAGCGGCCTGCCAACGGTGGACCTGGCCACCTTCCGCGATCTGCTCCTGCTCTACGACCTGGCCCGACTGCGGGATGAGCCGCAGCCCGAACCGGTGCAGCCCACCTGACGATCACGCACAGCGCGCCGGGTGAGCGCAGGCAGGTGAGGGCTGGCGGGGGCAGACGGGAGATGCGGTTCAGGCCCGCACCGCCCGCAGCGTGCGGGCAAACTCCTGCAGCCCCGCGATGCCGCTGTCCTCGGCCCGGCGGCACCAGGCCTGCAGGTCGACGACCAGTTGCTCGGCCGACACGTTGGTGCGCGTCCACAGGGCGCGCAGCTCCTCGCGCATGGTCACGAGCTTGGTGAGCGCAGCGCTCTGCCCACACGCGCTGTCCACCTGGGCACGCAGGGCCGCAGGGATCTTCTCGACGTCGCGGTGCAGCCAGCGCAGCGCCAGGCGCATGTCGGCCCAGCGCTGGGTGTTCTGCGCCCCCTGCGCCTTCAGGCGGGCCAGTTCGTCGGCGCAGACCTGCTGGAGCTGGCGCGCGTAGCTGGCCATCACCTCGTAGCGGTGCGCGATCACCGCCTCCAGCGTCTGGCTGTCGGCCACCGGCTTCGGAGCACCCAGCCTGAGCTGCGGCGGCGTCTTGCGCACCCGTGCCATGCCGAGCAGCTCCATCGCCCGGATGTAGGCCCAGCCGATGTCGAACTCATGCGGCTTGACCGACAGCTTGGCCGAGGTCGGGTAGGTGTGGTGGTTGTTGTGCAGCTCCTCGCCGCCGATGATCAACCCCCAGGGCGAGATGTTGGTCGAGGCGTCCGCCGCCTCGAAGTTGCGATAGCCCCAGTAATGCCCGATGCCATTGATGATGCCGGCCGCGGTGATCGGGATCCACAGCATCTGCACGGCCCAGACCGTCAGGCCAACCGCGCCGAACAGCAGCACGTTCAAGATCAGCATCAGCGCCACGCCCTGCCAGACGAAACGGCTGTAGACGTTGCGCTCCACCCAGTCGTCCGGCGTGTTGTGGCCGTACTTGGTCAGCGTTTCCTGGTTCTTCGCCTCGCTGCGGTAGAGCTCGCTGCCGGTGAGCAGCACGGTCCGCAGGCCGCGCGTGACGGGGCTGTGCGGGTCGTCCGGCGTCTCGCACTTGGCGTGGTGCTTGCGGTGGATAGCCACCCACTCCTTGGTCACCATGCCCGTGGTCAGCCAGAGCCAGAGGCGGAAGAAGTGGGAGGGCAACGGCCCCAGCTCCAGTGCCCGGTGCGCTTGCGAGCGGTGCAGGAAGATCGTCACCGCGGCGATGGTGATGTGCGTCACCGCCAGCGTGTAGAGCAGGACCTCCCACCAACTGGCGGCGAGCAGGCCATCGGCGAGCCAGGCAACGAGGGCGGACCCAAACAGGGAGACTTCGGACATCAGGGCACCTTCGTACGTCGCGGGACCTGGCGCATTCAGGCCACCCGGCCGGCACGCAGCCAGCAGTCGGAGATTCTACGGATCACGGCGGGGCCCCTGCCCGGGTCAGGGCATGGCCGGCCCGCCCCGCGCGGGGCGCGGGTGCGCGTGGACCCTGCGCTCAGCGCCGCCGCCAGGCTGCGGCGAAGAAGCCGTCCGTGCCGTGCACCTGCGGCCACAGGCGCAGGTAGGACGCGACGCTGGCCGGGGCCTCCACGGCGGCGTTCGCGTCCGTCTCAGCCCCTTCAGCCCCTTCAGCCCCTTCAGCGGGTTCAATGGATTCAACGGGACCAGCAGTCTCGGCGGTTTCAACCGCACGGTCCACCTCGACCGCAGCCGTTGCTGCCGCGCCCGCCGGCACGGTCAGCGCCCGCGCGTCGGCCACGCCCTGGCGCTGCAGGATCTCGGCGACGTCCAGCGGCTCGAAGTCGGGGTGGGCGGCGCTGAAGGCCTCGGCGATTGCCTCGTTCTCCGCGCGCAGCAGGCTGCAGGTGGCGTAGACCAGCCGGCCGCCGGGCTTGAGCAGGCGCGCGGCGCTGTTCAGGATCGACTGCTGCTTGGCCACCAGCTCCAGCACCGCCTCGGGCGTCTGGCGCCACTTCAGGTCGGGGTTGCGGCGCAGCGTGCCCAGGCCGGAACAGGGGGCGTCCACCAGCACGCGGTCCACCTTGCCCGACAGGCGCTTGATGCGCTCGTCGCGCTCATGCGCGATGCCGGCCGGGTAGACGTTGGACAGGCCGCTGCGCGCCAGCCGGGGCTTGAGCGCCGCGAGGCGGTGCGCTGACACGTCGAAGGCATAGAGCCGGCCGGTGTTGCGCATCATCGCGCCCAGCGCCAGGGTCTTGCCGCCGGCACCGGCGCAGAAGTCCACCACCATTTCGCCGCGCCGGGCCTCGGTGAGCAGGGCGAGCAGCTGGCTGCCTTCGTCCTGCACCTCGACCTCACCGCGGTTGAAGACCTCGGTGCGGTTGAGCGTGGGCTTGCCGACGGCGCGCAGGCCGATGGGCGACCAGGGCGTCGGCACGGTGTCGATGCCCTCGGCGGCCAGCGCCGCCTGCGCCGCATCGCGCTTGGTGAGCTGGGTGTTGACGCGCAGGTCCAGCCCGGCGCTCTGTTGCATCGCCCCGACCAGCGGCCAGAACTGCTCGCCCACCTCAGCCTGCAGCGCCTCGGCCAGCCAGGCGGGCAGGTTGTGGCGCAGGCTGTCGCGCTGCACCTGGGCGAGCTTGCCGAAGTTGATCTTCTGCGTGTGCGCCAGCCACTCCTGCTCGGCCGGCGTGGTGGCCGCGCGCAGGAAGGCCTCGCTGCCCTGCCAGGCCAGGATGGCCAGGCGCCGCTCGATCGAGCCGCTGCCGCTCTTGGCCAGGTACTGGTACTTCAGGCGCTCGCGCAGCACGGCGTAGGCCGTCTCGGCCAGCGCATGGCGCTCACGCACGCCCAGCGAGCGGTTGGCACGGAAGAAGGCCGACACCACCGTGTCGGCCGGCTGGGCGAAGCGCAGCACCGTGTTGAGGAGCTCGTCGCACAGTTCGAACAGGGCCTTGGGCGTCATGCCGCACCTCCGGAAGTCAAGAGCCACTGGGGCTCGCCGCCACGATGGCGGACCAGGTTGCCGGCCAGCTCCAGCTCGCCATGCACGAACCAGCGCACGGCGCGGGGATAGATCACATGCTCGGTGGCCAGCACGCGCTCGGCCAGGCTGTGCTCGCTGTCGTCGGTTCGCACCGGCACCGCCGACTGGATGACGATGGGGCCGTGGTCCAGCTCGGGGGTGACGAAGTGCACCGTCGCGCCGGCCAGCTTGCAGCCGGTCTCGATGGCCCGGCGGTGCGTGTGCAGCCCGCCGAAGGCCGGCAGCAGCGAGGGGTGGATGTTCAGCAGCCGGCCGGCGTAGTGCCCGACGAAGCCGGGCGTGAGGATGCGCATGAAGCCGGCCAGCAGCAGCAGGTCGGGCGCATGGCGGTCGATCTGCTCGATCAGCGCGGCCTCGAAGGCCTGCCGATCGGGGAAGGCGCGGTGGTCCACCGCGGCGGTGGCCAGCCCCTGCGAGGCGGCCCAGGCCAGGCCGGCAGCCCCGGGGACATTGGCGATGACGGCGGCGACTTCGGCCTTCCAGCCCTCGACCCGGCAGGCCTGCTGGACGGCCTGCATGTTCGAGCCGCGGCCGGAAATCAGGATCACGATGCGTTTCATGGGTGGGCGAGTGTATCCAGCCGCCAGCGCAGCCCGGTGGCGGGGCACGTCGGCTGTTGTCCACATGGGGGGCACCGTCCGCCAGCGCCGGGCACCGCGACGGAGGAGCTGTGACATAGTGCACGGCATCTTTTTCACTCCCGACAGGAGATGGTGATGGGTCTGCTCGATTCCGTGATGGGTGCCGTGGGTGGCGCACTGGCCAATCAGGTGGGTAACTCGCTGGGAGGCGCCCTGGGGGGCGCACTCGGCGGGGCCGGTGGCGCCGGGTCGGCCAAGATGGTCGAAGGGCTGGTGGCGGCGCTGACCTCCGGCGGCGGCCAGGCGGGCGGTGGCGCCCTGGGTGGGCTGGGTGGCCTGGCCGGGCTGGTGCAGCAGCTGCAGAAGGGTGGCCTGGCCGATCAGGTCGGCTCCTGGGTCTCCACGGGCCAGAACCTGCCGGTCTCGCCCGAGCAACTGCAGGGCGCGCTGGGCAACGACATGCTGGGGCAGCTGGCCCAGAGCGTCGGGCTGGACGCCGGCCAGGCGGCGGGCCCGCTGGCGCAGCTGCTGCCGCAGGTGGTGGATGCACTGACACCCAACGGCCAGCTGCCCACCGGTGGCGCCGACCTGGGCAGCCTGCTGCCGCAGGTGCTGGGCAAACTGATGAATCCTTCCGCCTGAGGCTGGCCAGCGCCGGCGCCCACGCGGCGCCGGCCTCAGGGCCGAGGCTCCTGCGCCGATAGAGCGTGGAACGTGAGGCGTGGCCGTGCACCCGGGGTGCACGCCGCGCTGGCGAATCCAACCAGCTCGAACGGGAGCCTACCCATGCCCTTGCCGACCGAGGCATCGACCACCCTGGCGCGACAGCTGCGCCAGCTGCACCTGCAACCAGATCAGACGCCTCCCGACCCCCAGCAGTGGCTGGCCCTGCTGGACACGGTGGGGCGCACCTACGAGGACTTCGAGCGCCAGATCGCGCAGGCGACCCAGGGCGACCCGGCCTGGGCCGACACCATCCGCGAAGCGCGCGAGGTCACGCCCAGGGATCCTCTGGACGCGGCCGCCTGGTCCTGGCGCCTGGGCGACGAGGCGCTGCAGGTGTCCGCCGGCCTGGCCCACCTGCTGCACCTGCCCCCCGGCACACGCGAACTGCCGCTGACGGTCTGGCTGGCCTGCCTGGACGACAGCGACCGCGAACTGCAGTGCGAGTACCTGATGCAGGCGGCCCAGCAGCGGCGGCGCATCGTCGGCCAGCTGCGCTACATGCCTGCCACCGGCAACGAACAGCGCTGGCTGCACTATGAGCTGCAGTCCGACCCGGTCGGCGACGACGATGCCGTCGTGCGCTGCCAGGTGCGCGACATCACCGCCCGCGTGCGTGCCGAACAGTCCCAGCCCGGCAGCGACGACCAGGACGCGCTGACCGGGCTGCACAGCCGCGCCCGCCTCCTCAACCTCGCTGCCACCGCACGGGCTCGCGCCGAGCACGATGGCAGCCGGGTCGGCCTGCTGCACCTGAACGTGGATGGTTTCCACCGGCTCAACGAGCTGCACGGCCGTGAGGTCGGCGACCGGTTGCTGTGCGGCGTGGCCCAGCGCCTGCGCAGCAGCGTGCGCCTGGGCGACCAGATCGGCCGGCTCGCGGGCGACGAGTTCCTCCTGCTGGTACACCCGGTCGAAAGCGTGCAGCACCTCGAAGCCATCGCCTACAAGCTGCAGGCCGCCGTGGCGGTGCCGATGGACATCGGCCACGAATCGGTCGGCCTCAGCCTGAGCGTGGGCGTGGCGATGTACCCGCAGGACGCCGCCAGCACCCTGGACCTGGTGCGCGCCGCCGGCCGCGCCCTGCAGGCCGCCCGCCAGCGCGGGCGCGGGCGCTGCGTGATCCACGAGCTGCTGCCCACGCCGCCGCGGACCCTGAAGCGCCCGGGCACCGACGGAACCGACGCAACCAGCGCCATCGGCGGCACCGCCAGCGCCTGAGCCGGGACGCGCGCCCCGGCCCAGCGCCCGACACCCGCCCAGGCGCTATCCTCGCTGCCCCACGGCCCCAGGCTGGATGCCGCGGCGGCACAGGCACTGGCACTCCATGGCGGGCACCCCCCTCGATCCCCTTGAAACGGCCCGCGACGGCGGGCCATTCCGCGCTCAGAGCCGCTGGCAGGACCGCTGGCGTGCCAGCGTGGGCCGCATCGTCCCGCTGGCCTGGCCGATGCTCGTGGGCCAGCTTGCGGTGCTGGCCTTCAGCACCATCGACACCCTGCTGGTGGCGCGCCACTCGGCGCTGGACCTGGCCGCACTGGCGGTGGGTGCGGCCAGCTACATCACCATCTTCATCGGCCTGATGGGCGTGGTGATGGCGCTGGCACCGATCGTGGGCCAGAACTTCGGCGCCGGGCGCCACCACGAGGCCGGCCACCAGCTGCACCAGGCGGTGTGGATCGCGCTGGCGCTGTCGCTGCTGGGTTGCACGCTGCTGGCCTTCCCGGGGCCGTTCCTGGCGCTCTCACGCGCCAGCGAGGCGCTGCAGCCGCGCATCCGCGCCTACCTGGGCGCGCTGGCCTTCGCACTGCCGGCCTCGCTGCTGTTTGCCGCCTGGCGCGGCTTCAACACCGCGGTGGGCCGGCCCAAGCAGGTGATGCTGCTGCAGCTGGGCGGCTTGGCGGTGAAGCTGCCGCTGTCGCTGCTGCTGGTGTATGGCCTGAGCTGGCACGGCCCGCTCGGGCACATCGAGCTGCCGGCGCTGGGCGTGGCCGGCTGCGGCATCGCCACCGCGCTGGCGATGTGGGCGCAGGTGGCGGGTGCGGCCTGGCAGCTGCGCCGCGATGCGTTCTACCGGCCGTTCGCCATCCTCGGGCACGGCCTGCACGCACCGGACCGCGCCGCGCTGGGCGCCCAGCTGCGCCTGGGCATCCCCAGCGGGCTGTCGATCCTGATCGACGTGACCGGGTTCTCGTTCATGGCCATCTTCATCGCCCGGCTGGGCACCACCGCGGTGGCCGGGCACCAGATCGTCGCCAACCTCGCCGCGCTGGTGTTCATGCTGCCGCTGGCACTGGCGCAGGCCAGCAGCGCGCTGGTGGCGCAACGCATCGGCGCGGGCGACGTGGCCGATGCGCGCCGGCTCGGCTGGCACGGCCTGCTGCTGGCCGGTGTGCTGGCCTGCGTCAGCGCCAGCGTGGTGGTGCTGGGCCGCGCGCCCATCGTGGCGCTGTACACGCCCGATGCGGCCGTGGCGGCGGCGGCCACCGGGCTGCTGGTCTGGCTGATCGCCTTCCACCTCGGCGACGCCCTGCAGGCGGTGGCGGCGGCTGTGCTGCGCGCCTGGCGCATCGCCCAGGTGCCGATGCTGATCCACGCCGGCTCGCTCTGGGGCGTGGGCCTGTACGGCGGCTACCTGCTCGCCTTCGACCCCTGGGGCTGGCGCGAGGCCTGGCCCGCCCTGAGCGCGCTCCAGGGCGCCACCGGCTTCTGGGTGGCGGCCAGCGCCGGGCTGTGCCTGGCCGCGCTGGCGCTGTGCGCCTTCCTGGCCTGGACGATGCGGCGCATGGCCCCGTCCCAATCGCCCCCGGCCGCGGCCCGAACGCCGGCGCCCTGAAACAGGCACGGCCGGTCCGGCCCGTGCCCCGTCCTGTCGATTCAGCCCGGTCCTGGCAGGCTCAGCCGGAAGCAGGTGCCACCGCCCTCGCGCGCCTCGCAATGCACCTGGCCGCCATGCTGCTCGGCGATCTGGCGCACCAGCGACAGGCCCAGGCCGACGCCGCCCTCGCGCTCGGCATGCCCGGGCAGGCGGAAGAAGGGCTCGAAGACCCGCTCGCGGTAGGCCTCGGGCACGCCCGGGCCGCGGTCGCAGACCCGCACCTCGACGCCCCCGCCCGGAACCGCGTGCAGCGTGGCCAGCACCTCGTCGCCGCCGTAGCGGCGCGCATTCTCCAGCAGGTTGCGCAGCGCACGGCGCAGCAGGCGCTCATCACCCAGCAGGGTCAGCGCCTCGCCCTCCACCTCGGCATCCACCCGGACGGACTCCTCGGCCAGCAGGCCCAGCAGGTCGACCGGCTCGCGCTGCAGACGATGGCTGGCGTCCAGCCGGCTGGCCAGCAGCACCTCCTCGACCAGGGTGTCGAGCTCGCGGATGTTGCGGTCGATCTCCCGGCGCAGCTCGTCGCGCCGTGCCGGTGCGGCCCCTTCCAGCACCGCCAGGGCCATCTTCAGGCGCGCCAGCGGGGAACGCAGCTCGTGGCTGGCATTGGCCAGCAGCGAGCGGTTGGCCTGCACCAGCTTCTCGATGCGCTCGGCGGCGCGGTTGAAGCTGGCGGCCAGGGTGGCCACCTCGTCGCGCCCGCCCTCGGGCACGCGGTGGCCGAGCTGGCCGCTGCCGAACACCTCGACGCCGCGCTGCAGCGACTCCAGTCGCCGCGTCAGCCGCCGCACCACCGGCCAGGCGCTGGCGGCCACGGCCAGGAAAAGCACACCCAGCAGACCGAGCAGCACGCCGGCGTCGTCCAGCCAGCGCGGCGCATGCCAGTGCAACCGGGGCACGGGACCGTCGCCCTGGGCATCGGGCGGCGGTGCCCCGCCTGGGTCAGGTCGACCGAACTTGTCGGGCCGCAGACCCGGCGGCCCCACCCAGGGCGGCCCACGATCGGGCCGGGGCGGGCGGCCCACCCAGAGGCTGCGGCCATCCGCCAGGAGCACCCGCTGGACGCTGCCCGCACGCACCGGGCCGGGCCCGGGATACACCGCGTCAGCCCCCGAGGCAGGGCCTTCGGACGCCCGGCCCGCGGCCCGCTCCACCTGCGCGTACGACTCGGATGTGGCCAGGCGCTGCCCGTCGGCGGCGTCCAGGGCGAGTGGCAGGCGCAGCCGCTCGGACCAGTCCCGCAGTGAAGCGGCCTGCTGCTCGGGCGGCGCATCGGCCGGCGGCAGGCTGTTGCCCAGCAACTGGGCCCAGGCCGCGGTGCGCTCGCTGACGGCCGACTCGATGCGCCCGCGCTCGGAGTCGGTGTGCCGGCGCACCAGCACCCCGGCCACCAGCGCGAACACCAGCAGCACCGCCAGCATCGTCAGGTAGATGCGCAGGTAGAGGTGGCGCAGGGCCATGGCGTGCAGTTGGGGCGTGCAGTTGGGGCGTGCAGTTGGGGCGAATGCGCGGGGCAGCGCCGCTCAGGCCGCCTCGGCGTCCTGCTTGCGGGCGAAGACGTAGCCGGCACCGCGCACCGTCAGGATGCGGCGCGGCGACTTGGGATCCGCCTCGATCGAGGCGCGGATGCGCGAGACATGCACATCGATGCTGCGGTCGAAGGCCTCCATCGGATGGCCCTTGAGCGCATCCATGATCTGGTCGCGCGACATCACCCGCCCGGCGCCCTGCGCCAGCACCAGCAGGATGTCGAACTGGTAGCTGGTCAGGTCGCAGACCTGCCCGTCCACACGCACCTGACGGGCATTGACGTCGATCTCCAGGCGGCCAAAGCGCAGCAGCGCCTCGTCGTCGTGCGGCGCCGCCCGGCGCAGCAGCGCCTTCAGGCGAGCCAGCAGCTCACGCGGTTCGAAGGGCTTGGGCAGGTAGTCGTCGGCGCCCAGCTCCAGGCCGAGGATGCGGTCCATCGGCTCGCCGCGCGCGGTCAGCATCAGCAGGGGCAGCGAGCGGCAGCGCGGGTCGGCGCGCAGCTCGCGGGTCAGGTCGAGTCCGTCGCCGTCAGGCAGCATCAGGTCGAGGATCAGGGCGTCGAAGGACTCGCGTTGCAGCGCAGCACGCCCGCGCGCCAGGTCACCGGCCACGCTGACGACAAACCCGCTGGCCTGCAGGTAGTCCCGCACCATCGCGGTCAGGCGGGCATCGTCGTCGATCATCAGGACATGGGCATTCATCGGAGAGCACTCAGAGGTCGGAGGGCAAGGGCGTGGAGCGCGCGGCCAGGATCATCGCATCGCCATGAATCGCCGATGGCGCAGGGCCTTGGGCCGCTTGCCAGCCGCTCGGGAGCACGCCCGACACTGGCCGCATGATCACCGCGGCCGGTTGAGGCCACGTGCCGGCTTTGTAAAGTTGCTTGGCGCACCTGGCGCGACCGGCGCCCGGTCTCTCTGAGCCTCAACCCGCGGCGCCGGCCTCGACGATCGGCAGCGCCGCCATGGCCGGCGCCGGCACCGGCACGACCTGGAACCACAGCGTCACCGCGGAGCCCCGGCCGAACTCGCTGTGCACCTCGATGTGGCCATCGAGCAGCTCGATGATCTCCTTGACGATCGTCATGCCCAGCCCGGTACCGGGGACGTTGCCCGACGTATCGGCACGGAAGAAGCGCTCGAACAACCGCTCCTGCTGCTGCGCTGTCATGCCAATGCCCTGGTCCTGCACGCGGATGCCCACCTCGGCGCGACCGCCGCCCTCGCGGCGCATCAGCATCAGGCGGATCGGCTTGTCCTTGGCCGAGTACTTGTACGCGTTGGAAATGACGTTGGTCAGCGCCAGCGACAGCTTGGACTCGTCCACCAGCACGTGCACCGGCTCGTCCGGCAACTCGGCCTGCACCTTGCGCGGGTCGTTGTGCATCAGGATGCCGGCCAGGGTCGACTCGATGATGGGCGCCAGCGACTGCACGCGGCGGTGGAAGTCCTTGCCACGGCGCGCCTCGATGCGCGCCAGGTCCAGCAACTCATTGACCAGGTTGATCAGCAGGCCGGCCTGGCGGTGGATGGTGGACAGCATGTCCTGGCGGCGCCCCTCGTCAAAGGAGCGGCGCATCAGCAGCTCGGTGAAGCCGAAGATGCTCGCCATCGGCGTGCGCAGCTCGTGCGCGGCCATCGAGAGGAACTCGCTCTTCATGCGATCGACTTCCAGCTCGCGGGTGATGTCGCGAAAGTACATCACCGTCTCGTGGCCGGCACCGCGGCTGTGGCGGATGCGCCGCAGCAGGGTGCGCTGGGTCGGCACCGCCAGGTGCAGCAGCTCGCCGCCGAGCGAGCGCTGCGGCACCGCGCCACCTTCGACCAGCGGCAGGGTTTCCGCCGCGACGCCGGGGCGCTCGACGGACTCGCTGCCGCGGCAGATCTCGGCCAGCCGGTCGGCCAGCGTTCCCTCGGGGCGCCCCACCAGCTCGGCAGCGACGATGCCGGTCATGCGCTCGAAGGCCGGGTTGACGACCGTCACGATGCCGCGCTCATCCAGGGCAACGAAGCCATCCGGGCTGAGATCGAAGATGGTGTTGAGCCGCTCGGTGCGCTGCTGCAGCTCCTCGTGGTTGCGGATGCGCTCGCTGATGTCGGTCTGCACGCCCACGTAGTGGGTCACGCGGCCGTCCTCGCGCACCACCGGGGACAGGCGCAGCTCGTTCCAGAAGGCCACCCCGTCCTTGCGGAGGTTGCGCACCACCACGCGGGTCGAACGCGACTCGTCGATCGCGCGGCGGATCTCCTCGATCGTCTCCTGGCAGGTGCCTTCGCCTTGCAGGAAGCGGCAGTTGCGGCCGATCACCTCGTCGGCGCCATAGCCGGTGATGCGGCGGAAGGCGGCATTGGCATAGATCACCGGCTGCCCTGGCAGCTCCATGCTGGCGATGGTGATGCCATCGGCGGCCGACTCCAGCGCGCGCTCGCGCAGCAGCAGCTCCTGCTCGGCCCACTTGCTGTCGGTGGTGTCGCGCACCATGAAGATGTAGTGGGCCGTGCCGCGCACCTCGCAGGCACTGGCCGAGACCGCGCAGGGGAAGCCCGTGCCGTCGACCCGCAGGCCGTCGGCTGCCATGCCGACCACCCGCCCGGCGATGCCGTACTGGGCCATCCACTCGCCGATGGTCTGGCCGCCGAACATCGGCAGCAGCTGGCGCAGGTTGCCGCCGCGCAGCTCTTCCGGCGCGCGGCCGAAGATGCTGGCGCTGGCCCGGTTGGCCCACTCGATCGTGCCCTGCGCGTCGGTGGCTACCATCGCATCCGGTGCGGCCTCGCTGAGTGCCGCGGCGTAGACGCTGCTGCCTTCAAGCCGGGTCCGGGCGGCTGGCTCGGCCTGAGCTGGGGACGACCCCTGGTGCGCGCGCGGGCGCTGGGGTTGACCCTGGGAAGGGCGTTGGTGTCGGCGCCAGCGCTCGAAGCCGGCCACCAGCAATGCGCCGAGCACGACGCCGCAGAGCCCGACGGCGGCCACCTGCGCCAGCGGGGCCGTGCCAGGCAACACCGCCTCGCCCGCCCTGGCAGCAGGGGTCGCCAGCGTGGCCAGCACCGCAGCCAGCCAGGTCGGCCGGACAGGGGCGTGCAGACGCCCCGCACGGCGGGACGGGCGGACAGGGGCAGCAGGCGTGTTCACGGGGCACACGGCGGTCAGGGCACCGCGTCTGGCGAGACCATGGCCTCGACCCGGTCGATGAGCTCCAGCGGGCTGAAGGGCTTGACCAGGTAGGCGTCGGCACCGGCATCCTCGCCAGCCGCCACGTCGGTGGCCTGGCCGCGGGCGGTCAGCATGATCACCTGGATGCCACGCAGCTGCGGGTCCTGCTTGATGTGACGGCAAACCTGGTAGCCGTCCAGCAGCCCCGGCATCATCACGTCCAGCAGCATCACGTGCGGGCGCACCGCGCGCGCCAGGTTCAAGCCGGACTCGCCATCGGCCGCCTCGTGCAGCTCAAAATCGCCGAACTCCAGCGTCATGCGGATGAGCTTGCGGATGTCAGCCTGGTCTTCGACGATCAGGATACGGTGGGTCATGTCGGTTTCCTTGCAGGTCGGGTCGCTGGAGACGGCGGGACCGGATCAACCCGAGGTGCCGGTCTTTGGTGCCGTCGCGCGGCGCTTGGCGCTGCGCGCCATCAATTGGGCCATGTCGTGGGCATAGCGTTGCGCCTGTTCGACCGACATCTGGGCATCCTGTGTCGCAGGCGCACCGGCCGGGATCTCGATCACGAAGTCCACCGCATCGAATTCGTCCTCGATGCGCACCGAGCCGCCGTGCTGCTCCACCACATAGCGCGCCAGCGCCATGCCGATGCGTTGATGGGCATCGCCCGGGTGGTCACCCACGCCAAAGGGCACGAAGGCGCTGCGGCGGTCATGCTGAGACACGAACAGCCCACGGTTGCGCGAGCGCAACAGCACGCGGGTGCCAGTGCCCGTCAGCGACAGGTCCACCACCGCGCCGCGCCGCGCCTGCTGCACCACGTGCTCCAGGTACTCCACCACCGCCCGCGAGAGCCAGTCCGGGCTGCCGTACACGGTGACCTCCTCATCCATCTCCGACAGGGTGATGGTGACGTTGCGCGCATCGAGCTGAGGTGACACGTCCTTCAGCGCACGGCGCACCAGTGCGGCCATGACGATGCGGTCATCGCGGCGGATGGCCCCGCTGCCGAAGACCTTGACCAGGTCGCGCAGCTTGCCGAGCTTGCCCGACAGCAGCTGGGCGTTGCTGGACAGTCGGTTGCCCGGCAGGCCATCAAGGCCGCCACCAGGGGCTGCCATGGCCGCCAGATCGCCAGCCAACAGCTCGATCGGCTGGGCCATCTCGGCCTCGATGTAGCGGATCAGGTTCTCCAGCGCCTGGGTGTACCAGCGCTCCTCGGAGACGTTGTTCAGCACCAGCATCAGGTCATTGCCGACCGGCGCGGGGATGATGACGGCGCGCACGGTGTCCGGGTTGGCTTCCTGGGTGCGGGTCTCGAACACGAAAGGCAGCGTCAGCAGCCCCTCGCCGGCGGAGCGGATGGCCCTGTCGACGGCCGGATCCATGAAGGGCCGCCCCAGCATGCAGGGAGTCAGCTGCACCGCCGCCTTGTTGGCATAGCGCACGTTGCCGTTGCGCTGCACCCAGACCACGCCACTCTTGACCTGGTCGAACAGGAGGCGGAACGCGTCGTTCATGTCACCACACCCAGCTTGGCAGGTCGCGCCAGGCGGCCCAGCTCGTTGTCCACCCAGCTGCGCACGGCCTGGGCCGGCGCCGGCTGGTGCAACACGCGCACCCGCTCGGGCAGGCCACCGCGCTCGGCGATGTACTGCGGCGTCTGCGCCGTGATGGCGAGCACGCGCATCGCGGCATAGTCGTTCAGGCTGGCCAGGGTGAGCAGCATCGCGTAGCCATCGATGTCAGGCATCGACAGGTCGGTGATCAGCAGGTCCGGCACCTTGCGGCCGAGCTGCAGCATGCCGGTGTAGCCGTTGTTGGCGCCACGCAGCGAGATCTGCGGCCCCAGGGACTGCAGCGCGTCCTGCCAGGCCTGCAACTGGTCGACCGAAGCGGCGATCAGCAGCACATCCAGCGTGGAGTTGCCACCGGCGACCGAAGCACTCGACTCCGCAGCAGCACGCAGCCCGCTGCGCTGTGCCAGGGCCTCGACGGCCGACAGGCGGATGCGGCGGTGCCCACCCGGGGTGCGGCCCGCGGGCAGCGTGCCGGCTTCCACCCAGAGCTGGACGGTGCGCAGCGACACCCCCAACCGCAGCGCCGCCTCACGCGTGGTCAGCAGGGGGTCGACGGGGTCTTGGGCGAAATGGGGACGAGACATGTAAATGGCCCTCAGGGACGTGATGGGCGAACTCGAATGGGTCAAGGTCGCGGATCTCCGGGTGGTGGGTTGCTGAAGTCGACTGGGTGTTTTTTCGGCATCCACCCCCCGGGCCTGAGGGCCGGCTCAGCGCTGACTTGTGAAGAAATGCGCGTTTGGATCGCGAAATCCGCACATCCGGCGCAGCTGCTGCATTTCGGGGTCCAGCGGCTTTGCGCGGCCGGGCGCTGCACAATCGGGGCCGATGAACAAGGCCTTCACGCGCGAGCGCGACACCGGCGACGACGACGAGGACGACGCCCCTGGCCTGCCGCCACTACCGGCGGGCACGCGCAACTACATGACCCCACAGGGCCATCGGCGCCTGCGCGAGGAGCTGATGCAGCTGCTGGACGTCGAGCGGCCCAAGGTGGTCGAGACGGTGTCCTGGGCGGCCAAGAACGGCGACCGCTCGGAGAACGGCGACTACCTCTACGGGAAGAAGCGCCTGCGCGAGATCGACCGGCGCATCCGCTTCCTCACCAAGCGGCTGGACATCGCGGAAGTCGCCGACCCGTCCGCCCACCACGGCCGTGACCAGGTGTTCTTCGGCGCCACCGTCACCTACGCCAACGGCCGCGGCGAGGAGCGCACCATCACGATCAAGGGCATCGACGAGGCCGACGCCCTGGCCGGCGAAGTCAGCTGGGTGGCCCCGATCGCCCGCGCCCTGCTCAAGTCACGCGAAGGCGACGAGGTGCAGCTGATGACCCCCGGCGGGCTGGAAAAGCTCGAAGTGATCGAGGTGCGCTACCCTGCCCCTGGCGAATCTCACTGAGTAGGCCGCCTACCAGCAGCAACCGCGGAACCGGCTTTGCCGGGCCGCTGGTTGCGCCCCCTTGAGGGGGAGCGGCGTCAGCCGCAACGGGGGTGGGTCAAGGCTTGATCCGCGCGACCTTCACGACCACCGCGCAGCGGCGCACCGCGCGCAGCACGTCGGCCAGGTGCTGGCGGTCGCGCACCGCAAGCAGCAGCTTGAGCTCGGTGGTCTCGCCCTCGCCGGCCGGGTCCATGTCGATGTGGGCGATGTCGGCCTCGGCCGCGCTGACCGCCTGCGCCACCTGGGCCAGCACACCCTTGCCATTGCGCACCAGGATCACCACGGCGGACTGGAAGGCCCGCAGCGGGTGCTCGGACCACTCCACGCCCAGCCAGCGTTCGGCGTCGCGCTCGAACAGCCGCCGGCCCACGGAGCACTCGGCGGTGTGCACCGTCAGGCCCTCGCCGCGGCCGAGGTAGCCGACGATCGCATCGCCCGGGATCGGCCGGCAGCAGGTGGCCAGCCGCACCGTGGCGTTCTCGGTGCCGTCGATGATCACCATGCCCTGCGAGGGCACGTCCGCCTCGGGCGCGTAGCGGCCCATCGTCAGCGTCAGCGCATCGGGGCGCTGGCCGCGCTCGACCATCTGGCGCGCCAGCCGCTTCGCCACGATCGTGGCGATCTTGCGGCCCAGGCCGATGTCGACCAGCAGCTCGCGCCGGTTGCGGTTGCCGCTCCAGCGCGCCAGGGACTGCCACAGCGCCGCATCGGCCTCGCTGTCGTGGTCGTCCAGCGCCGGCAGCTGCAGGCCCTCGGCCCGCAGGGCCTGCGCGAGCAGCTTCTGGCCGAGTTCGTAGGACTCCTCGGCCTCCATGTTCTTCAGGTGGTGGCGGATCTTGGAGCGCGCCCGGCCCGTGCGGGCAAAGTTCAGCCAGGCCGGATTGGGCCGCGCCGCCGGGGCGGTGACGATCTCCACCACGTCGCCCGAGCGCAGCTCGGTGCGCAGCGCCACCGGCTCGCCGTTCACGCGCGCGGCCACGCAGTGGTCGCCCACGCGCGAGTGGATCGCGTAGGCGAAGTCCACCGGCGTGGCGCCCTTGGGCAGCGCCAGGATCTTGCTCTTGGGGGTGAACACGTAGACCGACTCGGGGAACAGGTCGATCTTGACGTGCTCCAGGAATTCGGCCGAGTCGCGCGTCTCGCTCTGGATGTCGATCAGCGACTGCAGCCAGAGCTTGCCCACGCGCTGCGGATCGTCGCTGTCGGCGCCCTGGCCGATCTTGTACATCCAGTGCGCCGCGATCCCCGCCTCGGCCACCGCATGCATCGCCTCGGTGCGGATCTGGAACTCCACCGCCGTCCCCAGCGGGCTGACCACCGTGGTGTGCAGCGACTGGTAGCCGTTCGCCTTCGGGATGGCGATGTAGTCCTTGAATCGCCCCGGCACCGGCTTGCAGAGCTGGTGCAGCACGCCCAGCGCCAGGTAGCACTCCGGCAGCGAGGGCACCACGATGCGGAAGCCGAAGATGTCGCTCACCTGGGCAAAGCTCAGGTGCTTCTCGCGCATCTTGGCGTAGATGGAGTGGATGGTCTTCTCGCGCCCGTAGACGCGCGCAGGTAGCTCCGCCTGGCGGAAGGCCGCGTCCACCTCCCGCTGCAAGCGCTCGACCAGGTCGCGCCGGTTGCCGCGTGCGCGGTGCACCGCCATGGACAGCGCCCCGTGCCGCCAGGGCTGCAGGAACTTGAACGACAGCTCCTGCAGCTCGCGGTAGCTCTGGTTCAGGCCCAGGCGATGGGCGATGGGCGCGTAGATCTCCAGGGTCTCGCGCGCGATGCGAGAGCGCTTGTTGGCCGCCATCGCGTCCATGGTCCGCATGTTGTGCATGCGGTCGGCCAGCTTGATGAGGATGACCCGCACGTCGCGCGCCATCGCCAGCAGCATCTTGCGGAAGGACTCGGCCTGCGACTCCTCGCGGGTCGAGAACTGCAGCTTGTCCAGCTTGGTCAGACCATCCACCAGCTCGGCGGTGCTGGCGCCGAAGCGCTCGGCCAGCTCGGGCTTGGTGACGCCGCAATCCTCCATGGCGTCGTGCATCAGCGCGGCCATGATGGCCTGGGCGTCGAGCTTCCAGTCGGCGCACAGGCCGGCCACGGCGATCGGGTGGGTGATGTAGGGCTCGCCGCTGGCACGGAACTGGCCCAGATGGGCCTCGTCGGCAAAGCGGTAGGCCTCGCGCACCCGGCGCTGGTCGGCCTCGTCGAGGTAGTCGAGCTTGGCACTCAGCTGGGCGAAGGAGCTGGCACTCTCGCCATGCTCGCCCAGCACCCCGTTGCGCCCCGGACGCGGACCACGCGCACCCGGGCCCGGCGCTGCCACCGCCCCGGTGGCCTCGCCTTCGGACGCCACGCGTCCGGACCGCCCGACCCAGGGCGGGATGAACATGCGTCGCAGGACATCGGCAGCACGAGACACCATGGACGCACTCTACCGTGTCACCCGCAGCGGTGCACCAGAAATGGCATCGGGCGCCGGCTCCACCGATCGCCTCGGCAGACCCGGCGCCCGACGTGGGAGCCGTCGCGGCGCGCTACGCCGCTCGTTTCGCTCAGCCGATTCAGGTCGGCACCTTGCGCAGCATCTCGATGCCGATCTCGCCAGCGGCGATCTCACGCAGCGCCGTCACGCCCGGCTTGTTCTTGGTCTCGATGCGCGGGGCGTGGCCCTGGCTGAGCATGCGTGCCCGGTAGGTGGCCGCCAGAACCAGCTGGAAACGGTTGGGGATCTTGTTCAGGCAGTCTTCGACGGTGATGCGGGCCATGGCTTACCAAGTGAGACGGTTCAGGGCAGACCGACGCCGGAGGCATCAGTTCAGCTGCAGAGCGCCAAAGACCGCAGGGCGGCTGCGACGCTGAGCCAAGTATTTTAGCCGCTGCGCGTGGACGATGGTTTTCAGGTCGAACAGCGCGGTTTCGAACAGGGCGTTGACCACGATGTAGTCGAACTGCCGGGCCTGCGCCACCTCGACGCGCGCATTGGCCATGCGCTGCTCGATCACCTCGGGCGAGTCCTCGCCGCGGCGCTGCAGGCGTTGGCGCAGCTCCTCCCAGGACGGCGGCAGGATGAAGATCAGCACTGCCTGCGCGAACAGCTGCTTGATCTGCAAGGCACCCTGGAAGTCGATTTCCAGCACCACATCCTCGCCAGCCTGCAGGCGCGCCTCGATGGCCTGGCGCGAGGTGCCGTAGCGGTTGCCATGCACCTGGGCCCACTCGTAGAAGTCGCCACGCGCGACCATGGCGTCGAAGGTCGGGTTGTCGACGAACCAATATTCCCGCCCGTGCTGCTCCTGCCCGCGCGGCGCGCGCGTGGTGTGCGAGACCGACACCGCCAGGCGGGCATCGAGCTCCAGCAGCGCCTTCACCAGGCTGGACTTGCCGGCGCCCGAGGGCGCGGCGACGACGAAAAGATTGCCAGCGTATTCCATGGTCACTCGACGTTCTGCACCTGCTCGCGCAGCTGCTCGATGAGCACCTTCATCTCCACCGAGATCTGGGTCAGCTCCAGGGCGGCCGACTTGCTGCCCAGGGTATTGGCCTCGCGGTGCAGCTCCTGGATCAGGAAATCCAGCCGCTTGCCCAGTTCGCCACCGGCCTTGAGCAGGCGGCTGATCTCATCGAGGTGGGCGCCCAGGCGCGAAAGCTCCTCGGCCACGTCGATGCGCAGTGCGAAGGCCGCCGCCTCGGACATCGCCCGCTCGGCCAGCGCCTGCGCCGGCAGCGACTGGTTGGCGCCGGCCGAGGCAATGGCCTCCTGCCAGCGCTCCAGGAAGCGCTGCTGCTGGCGCGCCACCACCTGGGGCAGTAGCGGCTGGGCCTGTGTGGCCAGCACGCGCAGGCGCTCGACCCGCTCCATCAGGATGTCGACCAGCCGGGCACCCTCGCGCGCACGCGCCTCGCGGAGCTGGGCCAGGCAGCGCCGGGCAGCGTCGAGCACCGCCTCGTCCAGCGCCGGCGCCGGCGCGGTGCTGCGGCACCACTGCAGCACCTCGAAGACCGTCAGGCCGGTGGCGCGCGGCAGCCAGGTCTGCACCTGGCCCTCCAGGCGCGCCAGGGCGTTGAGTTGGGCCGGCTGCGGCGCGGCGGCGTCGGCATCGGCGCCGCGCTCCAAGCTCAGGCGCAACTCCACCTTGCCACGGCGCAGGCCCGAGGCGAGCAGTTCGCGCAAGGCTGGCTCCAGGCCGCGGAACTCGTCCGGCAGCCGCAGCACCAGATCCAGAAAGCGGCTGTTGACCGTGCGCATCTCGACCGTCACGCCCCCACCGCTGCGCGCGGGTGCAGTGCTGCCGGTGTCCCCTTCGGCGGGCCGTGCACCTGCGGTGGCACTGGCGTAGCCGGTCATGCTGTAAACTGCCATCGCGCAAATCGCCCAAGCAAAACTCGATTATGTCAAAGCCCAAACCTGCCCCGTTGCCCCCTGGCACCGTGGTAGGTGGCTATCAGATCGTTCGCAAGCTGGCAGCAGGAGGCTTCGGCGTCGTCTACCTCGCCGAAGACAGCGAGCGGCGACTGGTGGCGCTCAAGGAATACCTCCCTTCCTCGCTCGCCGAGCGTGCGCCGGGTGAACTCGTCCCCAAGGTCAAGCCGGAGAAGCAGCCGCTGTACCGGCTCGGCCTGAAGAGCTTCTTCGAGGAAGGCCGTTCGCTCGCGCAGATCAGCCACCCGAGCGTGGTCTCGGTGCTGAACTTCTTCCGCGAGAACGAGACCGTCTACATGGTGATGAACTACCTGCAGGGGGACACCCTGCAGGATTTCATCGTCACCGCCCGCGATCTCAAGCGCGACAAGGTCTTCCGCGAGAGCACCATCCGCAGCCTGTTCGACGAGATCCTGCGCGGCCTGCGCATCGTGCACCAGCACAAGATGCTGCACCTGGACATCAAGCCGGCCAACGTCTTCATCACCAACGACAACAAGGCGGTGATGCTGGACTTTGGCGCCGCGCGCGAGGTGCTGAGCAAGGAAGGCAACTTCATCCGGCCGATGTACACGCCGGGTTTTGCCGCCCCCGAGATGTACCGCCGCGACGGCTCGCTCGGTCCGTGGACCGACATCTACGCCATCGGCGCCTGCATTTATGCCTGCATGCAGGGCTATCCGCCCAACGACGCGCCGCAGCGCATCGAGAAGGACCGCCTGAACCTGTCGCTGTCGCGTTTGCGCAATGTCTACTCGGACAACCTCATCGAGGTCACCGAGTGGTGCATGGCGCTCGATCCGCTGTCGCGCCCGCAGAGTGTGTTCGCGCTGCAGAAAGAGCTGGCGCGTGAAACCGAGCGGCGCTACACCAAGCTCAGCTTCAGTGAGCGGCTCAAGCTGCAGCTGGAGAACATGAAGGCCGGGACCAAGACCTGAGCCGGCACGGTCGCCGTCCCTGCCCCGCCACGTCCACGCCCTCGCGAACCGGATCCCACGCATGCGTTTTTCCGTCTACCAGATCAGCCGCCGGGGCGGACGCGAGAAGAACGAGGACCGCATGGGCTACTGCTACACGCGGGACTCGGGGCTGTTCGCGCTGGCCGATGGCATGGGTGGGCACCCGGAGGGCGAGGTGGCCTCGCAGATGTCGCTGCAGGTGCTGGCCAACCAGTTCCAGCGCGATGCCAAGCCGGTACTCAAGGACGTGCGGCGCTTCCTCAACGAGGCCATCCTGGCCGGCCACCACGCGCTGATCCGCTATGCCACCGAGCGCGCCCTGCTGGACACGCCGCGCACCACCATCGTCGCCTGCGTGATGCAGGGCCGCGAAGTCTGGTGGGCACACTGCGGTGACTCGCGGCTGTACTTCGTGCGCGGGCGCAAGCTGATGGCGCGCACCCGCGACCATTCCTATTCGGAGCTGCAGGAGAGCCTGGCCGGCGTGGTTCCGCTGGGCGAGCGGGTCAACCGCAACGTGCTCTTCACCTGCCTGGGCAGCCCCGGCAAGCCGGTGGTGGACATCGTCGGCCCGCTGACGATGCAGCCCGGCGACAAGGTGCTGCTGTGCTCCGACGGCCTGTGGGGCAGTGTCGAGGACGAGGACATCACCCGCCAGATGGCTGCGCTGCCGATCACCGAAGCGGCACCCGAGCTGGTCGAACAGGCCCTGCGCATCGCGGGCGACAAGAGCGACAACGTCACCGTCATCGCCGTCGAGTGGGAGTCCGCCGAGGACGAGGACAGCGCGGTCGGCATCAGCACCGAGGAGCTGGGCGACGAGGTGTTTGCCTCGACCATCCAGTCCGGTGTCGGCCCCGGCAGCCCGGACGACCTGCTCGACGACGAGGAGATCGAGCGCTCGATCCGCGAGATCAACGAGGCCATCAAGCGCAGCGCCCAGAAGCGCAGCTGAACGATTGACCTCACGGCCGTGTTCCGCCCCGGTGGTGGGACACTCGCCCCTACCCCCTTCGACGCCGCCTCCGCGCGGCTTTCGTTCTTCCAGGACCGCTCTCCCGATGACCACCTCCCGCCCCCACGGCCGCGCCCCCGCGTCACTGCGCCCCATCCGCATCACCCGCGGCTACACCAAGCACGCCGAGGGCTCGGTGCTGGTCGAGTTCGGTGACACCAAGGTGCTCTGCACCGCCTCGGTCGAGGAGCGCGTGCCGCCGCACCAGAAGGGCAGCGGCGAAGGCTGGGTCACCGCCGAGTACGGCATGCTGCCGCGCTCCACCCACACCCGCAGCGCCCGCGAAGCCGCCAAGGGCAAGCAGAGCGGGCGCACCCAGGAGATCCAGCGCCTGATCGGCCGCTCGCTGCGCTGCGTCTTCGACCTCAAGGTCCTCGGGGAGCGCACGATCACGCTGGACTGCGACGTGCTGCAGGCCGACGGCGGTACCCGCACCGCCTCGATCACCGGCGCCTTCGTCGCCGCGGCCGATGCGGTCAACGGGCTGATCGCCGCCGGCAAGATCCCCGCCAGCCCGATCCGCGATCAGGTCGCCGCCGTCTCGGTGGGCATCCTGGCCGGCACGCCGCTGCTGGACCTGGAGTACGTCGAGGACTCCGCCTGCGACACCGACATGAACGTGGTCATGACCGGCGCCGGCGGCTTCGTCGAGCTGCAGGGCACCGCCGAAGGCGCGGCCTTCAGCCACGCCGAGATGCTGCAGTTGGTCAGCCTGGCCGAGGCGGGCATCCGCCGCCTGGTCGAGCTGCAGAAGGCCGCGCTCGCCGGCACGCCCGGCCAGGCCGTCGAAGGCTGAGGCCGCGATGAGCCGCAGCGACAGTCCTGGCCGCCGCCTCGTGCTGGCCTCCAACAACGCCAAGAAGCTCAAGGAACTGCAGGCCCTGCTCGGCGCGACCGGTGTCACGCTGGTCGCCCAGCGCGACCTGGGCATCGCGGAGGCCGACGAGCCGCACCACACCTTCGTCGAGAACGCGCTGGCCAAGGCCCGCCACGCCGCCGCGGCCTCGGGCCTGCCGGCGATCGCCGACGACTCGGGCCTGTGCGTCGATGCGCTGGGCGGACACCCCGGTGTGCAGTCGGCCCACTTTGCGCCGATCGACCGCAACCCGGCCGATGACCGCGAGGCCCACCGCGCCCGCCAGGACGCCGCCAACAACGCCCGGCTGCTGGCCGATCTGGCGGGGGCGGACACCCGGCGTGCGCGCTTCGTCTGCGCGCTGGTGGCCGTGCGCTCGGCCGACGACCCCGAGCCGCTGATCGCCTTCGGCCGCTGGGATGGGGAGATCCTCGCCGTGCAGCAAGGCGGTGGCGGTTTTGGCTACGACCCGCTGATGTACATCGCCTCACAGGGCTGCACCGCCGCGGAGATGGCGACCGAGGTGAAGAACCGCCTCAGCCACCGCGCGCGGGCGTCGGCGCAGATGGTGGCCCTGATGCGCGAGGTCTGGCAGCTTGGCTGACGATCTGGTCTCCCGCTACCTGCGCCCCGGCACCCTGCAGCTCGGCGCGGTGCCGCCGCTGAGCCTGTACGTGCACCTGCCCTGGTGCCTGCGCAAGTGCCCGTACTGCGACTTCAATTCCCATGAGCGGACGGCCGCATCCGACGGCCGGCATCTCGATCCGCAGTTAGAGACCCGCTACCTCGACGCCCTGCGCGCCGACCTGGAGGCCGCGCTGCCGCTGGTCTGGGGCCGCCAAGTACACAGCATCTTCATCGGCGGCGGCACGCCCAGCCTGTTCTCGCCCGAGGCGATTGCCCGGCTGCTGGATGAGGTGCGCGCCCGCCTGCCGCTGCTGCCCGGTGCCGAGGTGACGCTGGAGGCCAACCCCGGCACCTTCGAGCGCGAGCGCTTCCGCGCCTTCCGCGCCGCGGGCGTCACCCGGCTGTCGATCGGCGTGCAGAGCTTCGACGACGCCGCGCTGGCCGCACTCGGCCGGGTGCACGACCGCGCCCAGGCGATTGCCGCGGCCGAGGAGGCGCGCGAGGCCTTCGACACCTTCAACCTCGACCTGATGTACGCCCTGCCCGGGCAGGACCTGGCGAAGGCGGCCGAGGACCTGCGCACTGCGCTGGCGCTGCAGCCCACGCACCTGTCGGTCTACCACCTGACGATCGAGCCCAACACCCGCTTCGCCAACGCGCCGCCCACTGGGCTGCCGGACGACGACCTGTCGGCCGAGATGCTCGACCAGATCACCGCGCTGACCGGCGAGGCCGGCCTGCAGCGCTACGAGGTGTCGGCCTACGCGCAACCGGGCCACCGCTGCCGCCACAACCTGAACTACTGGCAGTTCGGCGACTACCTCGGCATCGGCGCCGGCGCGCACAGCAAGCTGAGCTTCCCGCACCGCGTCGTGCGCCAGGTGCGTTGGCGCGAGCCGGCGGCCTACATGGAGAAGGCCCTGGCCGGCCAGGCGGTGTCGAACGACGAGGAAGTCACCCGCCGTGCCCTGCCCTTCGAGTTCATGCTCAACGCGCTGCGGCTGAAGGAGGGCTTCGACCTCGCCCTCTTCCCCGAGCGCACCGGGCTGCCGCTGTCGGCCGTGCGGGCGAAGCTCGATGAGGCCGAACGGCAGGGGCTGATCACGCAGGCGCAGGGGCGGGTCGTGCCGACGGCGCGCGGCTTCGACTTCCTGAGTGACCTGCAGGAGCGGTTCCTGGCCTGACCCGGCGCGGGCATCGACCCCGGTGCTGGCACCCGGGTGAGCGTCACACCCGGTGCAGCGTCGCCCCGGCGTTCTCGCGCAGGTGGCGCATCAGGTGGTCGGCGATCTGCTTGAGCGGCAGCACCTCGTGCACCGCGCCAGCGCCGATCGCCTCGCGCGGCATGCCAAAGACGACGCAGCTGGCCTCGTCCTGCGCGACGTTGTAGGCGCCGGCATCGCGCATGGTCTTCATCGCCTGCGCGCCGTCGGCCCCCATGCCGGTGAGCATGATGCCGATGGCGTTGCGCCCGGCCACGCGGGCCGCGGACTGGAACAGCACCTCCACGCTGGGCTTGTGGCGGTTGACCGGCTCGCCATCGCGCACGCGGGCAAGGTAGTTGGCGCCGGAGCGCTCCACCGACAGGTGCATGCCGCCTGGGGCGATGTAGGCGTGGCCGGGCAGCACGCGCTCGCCGTCGGCGGCTTCCTTCACGGCGATGCGGCACAGGCCGTTCAGGCGCGCGGCGTAGCTGCGCGTGAAGCCCGGCGGCATGTGCTGGGTGATGAGCACGCCGGGGGCATCGGCCGGCAGCCCCGTGAGCACCTCGCGGGTGGCCTCGGTGCCGCCAGTGGAGGCGCCGATGAAGATCAGCTTCTCGGTGGAGATGCGGCCCAGCGGGGCGCTGCCTGCCGCGTCGGGCTGCACCGGGCGGCCGGCTGCCGCGCCAGCGGCTGGCGGCGCCATACCGGCGGTCCCGGCAGCGGTACCGGCACTGGCGATGGCCCCGGCGGCTGCAGGGCCGGGCGTTGGTGCGGTGACCAGGCGGCTCACGCGGGCCCGGGCGGCGATGCGCACCTTGTCGGTGATCTCCTGTGCCAGCTGCTTCATGCCGTCGGCGATGCCGATGCGCGGCTTGGCGACAAAGTCCACCGCCCCCAGCTCCAGCGCCTTGAGGGTGACCTCGGCGCCACGCTCGGTCAGCGTGGAGACCATCACCACCGGCATGGGCCGCAGGCGCATCAGCTTGGAGAGGAAGTCGATGCCGTCCATGCGCGGCATCTCCACGTCCAGCGTGATCACATCCGGATCGAGGTTGCGGATCATCTCGCGCGCCACCAGCGGGTCGCTCGCGGCGCCGACGCACTCCATGTCGCCCTGGCGGTTGATGATCTCGCTCAACAGGCTGCGCACCAGGGCGGAATCGTCCACCACCACCACGCGGGTCTTGGCCATCGCTGTTCTCCTGAAATCGGGTTGTTCTGGGACCGTGGTGACGCGTCAGAACAGATCGACGGAACCGCCGGCGCTGCTGCTCTTGCGGACCTTCTGGACGGCATCGCGTTCGATGGCGGCCACCGCGTCGCTGTGGGTCGGCGCCAGGCGCTTGACCATTGCCTTGCCGCTGTGCGGCAGGAAGCAGACCTTGCGCGGGTAGATTTCCATCACGTCCTTGGACACCACCGGGATGCGCTCGGTGGCCAGGTAATCGAGCACGAACTTGGTGTTGCGCTCGCCCACGTTGAGGCTGCTCATGCCGCTGATGACCGCCGCGCCACCGAAGACCTTGGCCTCCAGCGTCATGCGGTTGGCGCCGCGCTTGAGCAGCTCGTTGATCAGCAGTTCCATTGCGAAGGAGCCGTAGCGCCCGCCGTCGGCCATGCCCGCACCCACATCCGGGAGCATGAAGTGGTTCATCCCGCCGACGTGGGCCACGCGGTCCCAGATGCAGGCGGCGATGCAGGAGCCCAGCGTGGTCATGATGAGCACGTCCTCGTCGTAGACGAAGTACTCGCCCGGCAGCACCTTGACGGCATCCGAGCGGAAGAAGGCGTCGTAGAAGAAGAACGAGGCTTCGCCCGGCTTGCGGGGAGCGGCGCGCAGCAACTCCAGGCGCTTGGAGCGCGGCGCGGTCGCCGGGGTGGGAGGGATGACGGCGTTCATGGGGCCTCGACTGGCAATGGAGGGGCGTGACGCGGAGGCTTCGTCCGGGTCAGACACGCTGGTAGACGGTCTTGCCGCGCAGCTGGAACAGGTCGCGCGCGTCGGTGAAGTTCTCGGAGTGGCCGACGAAGAGCTGCGCACCCGGCCGCATGGCTGCGTGCATGCGCTCCAGCACGCGACGCTGGGTGGGCGCGTCGAAATAGATCATCACGTTGCGGCAGAACACGATGTCGAAGGGCTCGCCCAGCGACCACTGCGGACTCATCAGGTTGAAGTGGCGGAACTCGATCAACCGCGCCAGCTCGGGGCGCACGCGGATGAAGCCGGCGTTGTTGCCGGTGCCGCGCAGGAAGTGGCGCTTGAGCCGCTCGGCGCTCAGGCCGCGGGCGTCCGCTGGGTAGACGCCGCGCTGGGCGGTGGCCAGCACGTTGGTGTCGATGTCGCTGGCGAGGATCTTGGTGCCACCGCCAGGGCCCAGCGTCTCGGCCACGCACATCGCGAGGGAGTAGGGCTCCTCGCCGGTGGAGGCCGCGTTGCACCACAGGCGCGGGCTGCGCCCGGCCAGCGCGCGCAGCGCCTCGGCCAGCAGCGGGAAGTGGTGCTCTTCGCGGAAGAAGGAGGTCAGGTTGGTGGTCAGGCAGTTGATGAACTCCTGCCACTCGCGCAGCGCATCGTCGCCGGTGGCTTGCTCCAGCCACTGCAGGTAGGCTGAAAAGGAGCGGTGGCCGGTCTCGCGCAGGCGGCGCGCCAGCCGGCTGTAGACCATCGCGTGCTTGTGCTCGTGCAGGCTGATGCCGGCGCGCTGGTGGATCAGCTGGCGCACGCGGGCGAAGTCGCGCGCATCGAAGCTGAACTCGCGCGCAGCGGCGTCCGTGCCGATCAGGTCGGCACCCGGGTCGTCAACGAGGCGGGAGGTGGCCATGCGGTTGGTTGCGCTGTCAGGTCCGAGCGGCAGCAACGCCAGGCTGGCGGCCGCTGCCATCACGGATGGGAAGATGGGTTCGCTGCCAAGTGTCCCGGTGCCGCACCGGACCCGATGCCCGAAGTTGGCCGGCGGAAGCAGCCATTTCCGTGTCTGGGCGGTGAGGGCCTGGGTTAGACTGACTCAGCGGCTTTTTCAGTTTGCAGTCTCGGCCAGCCCATGCGTGATACACGCGCAGCAGCGGGCTGCAGGATCGATCTGGCCCCCCGCTGGTTCACCGTGCACTCCCCGGGTGCCCGCGTGGCCGTCACGAACCGACAACCCCAACGAGCTCGTGAGACCAGGCTCCTTACGCTTTCCCGTCAGCGCCGAGATCGCCGAATCAGCCGGGCCGGAGGTGCAGCGCATCCCCGTCCAGGCCGGCGAGTTGCGGCTGGAGACGGCGCTGCAATTGCTGCAGCGTTCGGGCCAGGCCTGGCCGGAAGGGGTCGAGCCCGGCTCGACCGCCTGGATGCAGGCCCTGGTGGACGGGCTGTGCGAACTCTCCAGCCGCGACCCGCTGACCGGGCTGGCCAACCGCCGCCAGTTCGAGGCGGCGCTGGACCGCGAGGTCGACCGTGTCGCCCGCTCGGGCGAGCCCGCCCTGCTGCTGCTGGCCGACATCGACCATTTCAAGCGCGTCAACGACACCCACGGCCACGCCGCTGGCGACCTGGTGATCCAGGCGGTCGCGCGCACGTTGCAAGACAGCGTGCGACCCATGGACACGGTGGCGCGCATCGGCGGCGAAGAGTTCGCCGCGGTGCTGCCCAGTTGCCCGCCGGCCTTCGGCCGCGCGGTCGCCGAGCGGGTTCGCATGGCGATCGAGTGCTTGGCGATCCCGATCTCGCCGCGCCAGTCCCTGCAGATCACGATCAGCATCGGCGGGGCGTTTGCACCGGCCTGGGTGCGCTCCTCCCCGTCTCTGTGGCTGGGGCGCGCCGACCAGCAGCTCTACCGGGCCAAATCCAGTGGTCGCAATTGCACGCAATTGGAAGCCGCACCGCAGTCAGAGGTCACCCCTGAAGAGCGCGGCCTGCTGTTCGGCTCGGCGGCCAACGCCATGGCCACGCCGCCGGCCGATGCCGCCACCCGCCCCACCGATCCTTCCCAGCCATGAACGCCCCGACCTCCTCTACCGCCCCCCGCGCGCCGCGCCCCGCGTCGGCCGCCGGTGCGCGCATCCTGGCGGTCACCAGCGGCAAGGGCGGCGTCGGCAAGACCATGGTCGCGGCCAACCTTGCCGCCGCGCTGGCCCGCCACGGCCGGCGCGTGCTGGTGATCGACGCCGACCTGGGCCTGGCCAACCTCGATGTGGTGCTCAACCTGCACCCCTCCACCACGCTGCACGACGTCTTCACCGGCCGGGCCACGCTGGAGCAGGCCACCCTCGACGCCCCCGGTGGCTTCCGGGTGCTGCTGGCCGGCTCGGGCCTGGTCGAGTACTCGCGCCTCACGCCCGAGGTGCGCGAGCAGCTCGTCGAGCTGCTGGCCGCCGTGCGCCCGCACTACGACGACGTGCTGATCGACACCGGCGCGGGCATCTCCGATGTGGTGCTCTATGCCGTCTCGCTGGCCGACGAGGTGCTGGTGGTGGCCACGCCCGAGCCCACCTCCCTGACCGACGCCTACGCCACCATCAAGGTGCTGGCCGTGCAGCAGGGCCGCACCGGCACGCTGCTGGCGGTCAACCAGTGCAGCCGCAGCGGCGAGGGCCGGGGCGTCGCCCAGCAGTTGCAGGCCGTGATCGAGCGCTTCGTGCGCCTGCCCGACGGCCGGCCCGTGCAGCTGGCCTACCTCGGCGAGATCCCCACCGACCCCTCGGTGCGCGACGCGGTGCAGCGCCGCCAGCTCCTGATGCTCACCTACCCGGGCGCCAAGGCCGCACTGGCCATCATGCAACTGGCCAGCCGCCTCACCAGCCCACGGGGCACCGCCCCAAACCCGCCGTTGCCCAGCCCGTGACCGACTCCGCCGCCCCTGCCAACTCTCCCACCCCACCCGCCACCTCCTTCGACTGGGTGGGCGGTGAAGCCCGTGTGCGCGCCCTGGTCGACCGCTTCTATGACCTGATGGACCTGGAGCCGGCCTACCGCGAATTGCGCGCCGTGCACGGCAGCACGCTGGACGATGCGCGCGACAAACTGTTCTGGTTTCTCTGCGGCTGGCTGGGCGGGCCGGGCCACTACGAGGAGCGCTTCGGCCACCCGCGCCTGCGCATGCGCCACCTGCCCTTCGCGATCGGCGTGCGCGAGCGCGACCAGTGGCTGGCCTGCATGCACCAGGCGATGCAGGAAGCCGAGCTCGACCCGGTGCTGGTCGCCCGCCTGAACGAAAGTTTCTTCAAGACCGCCGACTGGATGCGCAACATCGCCACCTGAGCGGCGGCACGCCAGTTCGCCCGATCAATCGTTCTCACCCAGCCAGCGCCGCAGGTGGCGCTGGCGCGGAACGCGCCCTTCCAGCAGCACGATCAGCGCGCCGGCGCCGCCGTCCGGCCCGCGCGCCTGGGTGTAGGCCATCACCTCGCGGCGCTGCGCCAGCCAGCTCGCCACTTTGCCCTTGAGCACCGGCTCGCGCCCGGGCGAGCCCAGGCCCTTGCCGTGCACCACGCGCACGCAGCGCCAGCCCTGCTTGGCCGCCTCCGCCAGGAAGCCGCTCAGCGCCTCGCGGGCCGCGTCGCGGCGCAGGCCGTGCAGGTCGATCTGCCCCTGCACCGTCCACTTCCCCTGCCGCAGGTTCTTCAACACCTCCGGGCCGACGCCGACGCGGTGGTAGCTCAGCCGATCGTCGGTCTCCATCAGCGTGACCGGGTCGAACTCGTCGGAGAGCGACGAGCGCAGCACCTGCTGCTCGTCGCGCTGGCGCTGGCGCGGGATCGGCGCCGGGCGCGGGCGCTTCAGCTCGGCCAGCCCGGTGTCCGGCAACGGCGTCACCGGCCCGACGGTGCGGGCAAACAGGTCGTGCTCGCGCTGCCGGGCCGCTTCCTCGGCGGCGCGCTGCGCGGCAGCGGCCTCGGCTTGGCGGCGGCGCTCCGTCAGCTCGCGGCCGATCGCCGCCAGCTCATCCCACGAGGTCTTCACAGCAGCCCCCGCTCGGCAAACGAGACGATCTGCCCCCGCCCCACCACCAGGTGGTCGAGCACGCGCACGTCGACCAGCGCCAGCGCGTTCTTGAGCGACTGGGTCAGGAACTCGTCGGCCCGCGAGGGCTCGGCCACGCCCGAGGGATGGTTGTGCGCCAGCAGCACCGCCGCGGCGTTGAGCGCCAGCGCGCGCTTGAGCACCTCGCGCGGGTAGACGCTGGTCTGCGTCAGCGTGCCTCGAAACAGCGGCTCGTAGGCAATCAGCCGGTGCTGCGCATCCAGGAACAGCACCGCGAACACCTCGTGTGCCAGGTCGGCCAGCTGCAGCTTCAGGTACTCGCGCACCGTCGTGGGGCTGTCGAACACCGGCCGCTGCGCCAGCTCGGCCGTCAGCGCGCGCCGCGCCAGCTCCAGCACCGCCTGCAGCTCGGCCAACTTGGCGGGCCCCAGGCCCTTGACCTTGGCGAGCTGGTTCGGCTCCGTGCGCAGCAGCCCGGAAACGCCACCGTTGCGCGCCAGCAGCTGCTCGGCCATCTGCAGCACCCCCAGGCCCTGCGTCCCGGTGCGCAGCAGCAGCGCCAGCAGCTCGGCATCGGCCAGCGCCGCCGGGCCCTGGGCCAGGAGCTTCTCGCGGGGACGCAGCGCGGCGGGCAGGTCTTTCATCGGCGTCGTGCGGTAGGTGGCTCGGGCGCGGGGCCGGCCATGGAGGCGGCACCTAAAATCGCGGCCAGTCTACCCACACAACGCTGCCGCGCGCCGATGCCGCCGCGCAGCCCACAGGATCCACCATGTCCCAGGTTCAAGCGGGTTCCTTCCTCACCCTCCACTACCGCCTCGCCGGCCCGGACGGTGCCGACGTGATCAACACCTTCACGTCCAAGCCGGCCACGCTGTCGCTGGGCACCGGCACGCTGTCGCCGGCCATCGAGGAGCGCCTGATCGGCCTGGAAGAAGGCAGCCGCCACACCCTGGAGCTGCCCGCTGGCGCGGCCTTCGGCGAGCGCAACCCGGCGATGGTGCAGCGCCTGGCCGCCAAGGTGCTGCGCGACATGGGTGACCCCTGCGAGACCTACACCGTCGGCGACGCGGTGCAGTTCCCCACCCCGGATGGCCAGGGCTCGTTCGCCGGCGTGGTGCGGGCGGTGGACCCCAGCGGCGGCAAGGAGTGGGTCGAGTTCGACTTCAACCACCCGCTCGCCGGCCAGCCGGTGACCTTTGAAGTCCAGCTCATCGGGGTGCTGTGATGAGTGCGCCCATCGCCAACGCCCCTGCCGCCGTGCAGGAAGTGGTGCTGGCACAGCCGCGCGGCTTCTGTGCCGGCGTGGACCGCGCCATCGAGATCGTAGAGCGTGCACTCACGCTCTACGGCGCGCCGATCCACGTGCGCCACGAGATCGTGCACAACACCTACGTGGTCAACGACCTGAAGGCCAAGGGCGCGATCTTCATCGAGGACCTGGCCGAGGTGCCCCCCGGCGCCACGCTGATCTTCTCGGCCCACGGCGTGAGCAAGGCCGTGCAGCAGGAGGCCGAAGCGCGCGGCTTCCGCATCTTCGACGCCACCTGCCCGCTGGTCACCAAGGTGCACGTCGAGGTGGCCAAGCTCGCCAAGGAAGGCTACGAGTTCATCATGATCGGCCACAAGGGCCACCCCGAGGTGGAGGGCACGATGGGCCAGCTGCACGAGGGCATCTACCTCGTTGAGGACGCCGCCGACGTGGCCCACGTGCCGGTGAAGCGCCCTGACCGCCTCGCCGTGGTCACCCAGACCACCCTGAGCGTGGATGACGCGGCGGGCATCCTCAGCGCGGTGAAGGCCCGCTTCCCGCTGGTGCGCGAGCCCAAGCAGCAGGACATCTGCTACGCCACCCAGAACCGGCAGGACGCGGTCAAGCTGCTCTCCGGCGAGGCCGACGTGGTGATCGTCGTCGGCAGCCCCACCAGCTCCAACAGCAACCGCCTGCGCGAGGTGGCCGAGCGCCGCGGCACGCCGGCCTACATGGTCGACAGCGCCGCCGAGCTGAAGCCCGAGTGGTTCACCGGCCTCGGCCACGCCGCCCGGGTCGGGCTGACCGCCGGCGCCTCCGCGCCCGAGTTGCTGGTGCAGCAGGTCATCGAACGTCTCAAGGCGCTGGGCGCACTCAGCGTTCGCACGATGCCCGGCGCCGAGGAATCCACCGAATTCCCGCTGCCCAAGGGCCTGGGCGACCGGTCGATGGCCGCGCACGCCGGGCAAGTGGCCCAGGCCTCGGAAGCTGCCACCGGCCGATCCTGACCCGGCCAACGCCAGATACCCGCCGCCGGGCCGCAACCCCGGCGCACGACCCATCCTCAGGAAACCTTCCATGCTCGACATCACCCAACTGCGCCGCGACCTGAACGCGGTGGTGGCCCGGCTCGAGGCCCGCCAGACCCCCCAGCCCTACCTCGACGTGGCGCGCTTCACCGCGCTCGAAGGTGAGCGCAAGACCCTGCAGACCCGCACCGAGGAGCTGCAGGCCCAGCGCAACCAGCTCTCCAAGCAGATCGGCATGCTCAAGGGCCGCGCTGCCAAGGGGGAGGACACCGCTGCGCAGGTGGAGCAGGCCATGGCGCAGGTGAACGCCATCGCCGACGAGATGTCCGCCGGCGCCGCCCGCCTGGAGGCGCTGCAGGGCGAACTCAACGGCATGCTGATGTCGGTGCCCAACCTGCCGCAGGCCGACGTGCCCGTTGGCAGCGACGAGACCGACAACGTCGAGGTGCGCCGCTGGGGTGCCCCCAAAACCTACGACTTCACCGTCAAGGACCACGTCGACCTCGGCGCCCCGCTGGGCCTGGACTTCGAGACCGGCGCCAAGCTCTCCGGCTCGCGCTTCGCCTTCCTGAAGGGCCCCGCCGCCCGCCTGCACCGCGCGCTCGCCCAGTTCATGCTGGACACGCAGACCACGAAACACGGCTACACCGAGTGCTACACGCCCTACATCGTCAACCGCGAGGTGCTCGAAGGCACCGGCCAGCTGCCCAAGTTCAAGGAAGACATGTTCTGGGTCAGCCGCGGCGGTGACGAGACCCAGGCCGAGCAGTACCTGATCAGCACCTCCGAGATCTCGCTGACCAACAGCGTGCGCGAGCAGGTGCTCGCCGCCGACGCGCTGCCCATCAAGCTCACCGCGCACAGCCCCTGCTTCCGCTCCGAGGCCGGCTCGGGCGGGCGCGACACCCGCGGCATGATCCGCCAGCACCAGTTCGACAAGGTCGAGATGGTCCAGATCACCCGCCCGGATCAGAGCGACGCGGCGCTGCAGGACATGGTCGGCCACGCCGAGGCCATCCTGCAGGCGCTCGAACTGCCCTACCGCGTCGTGCTGCTGTGCACCGGCGACATGGGCTTCGGTTCCGCCAAGACCTACGACCTGGAAGTCTGGCTGCCCGCGCAGGACACCTACCGCGAGATCAGCTCCTGCAGCAACTGCGAAGCCTTCCAGGCCCGCCGCATGCAGACGCGCTTCAAGAACGCCCAGGGCAAGAACGAGTTCGTCCACACCCTCAACGGCTCCGGCCTGGCGGTGGGCCGAGCCCTCGTAGCCGTGCTGGAGAACCACCAGAATGCCGACGGCAGCATCACCGTGCCGGCCGTGTTGCGCCCCTACCTCGGTGGGCAGGCGCTGCTGCGGCCCTGATGGATTGATCGGCTATACTCTCGCTCCTTTGCTGGACCGACCGCCAGCACCGCCGTCCAGGCGGGCGTGATCAGGAGAGATGGCAGAGTGGTCGAATGCGCCGGACTCGAAATCCGGTATACGGTACTCCCGTATCGAGGGTTCGAATCCCTCTCTCTCCGCCAAGATGAACCCCAAGTGCCGACGGCGCTTGGGGTTTTTTCTTTTCTTCCGGGGCGTCGATCCCCCGCCTCGCTGACCACCCGGTCAGTTTGCCCCCCGTCAAGACTGTTGCGTTCACCGCGGCGCAACATGGCGGCATGGGCGCGATCGAGCAATCCGTCACGGCTGGGGCGCGGCCTCCGGAGGAGGCGCTGTTCGTCGTCACCGACCTCTCCAAGGTCTACCGCACCGGCGAGGACGGCGACGAGCTGCAGGTGCAGGCGCTGCGCGGGGTGGACCTGGAGGTGCGCGCGGGCGAGTTCGTGGTGCTGCTGGGCGCCTCGGGCAGCGGCAAGTCGACCCTGCTGAACATCCTCGGCGGGCTGGAGGTGGCCACCAGCGGCTCGGTGCGCTACGCCGGGCAGGAGCTGACCACGCTGGACGAGGAGGCGCTGACGCGCTACCGGCGCGTCAACGTGGGCTTCGTGTTCCAGTTCTACAACCTGATCCCGAGCCTGACGGCACGCGAGAACGTCGCGCTGGTCACCGACATCGTCGAGGCGCCGATGGACCCGGACGAGGCGCTGGCGCTGGTCGGCCTGGCGCCGCGGCGCAACCACTTCCCGTCGCAGCTCTCGGGGGGCGAACAGCAGCGCGTGGCGATCGCACGGGCCATCGTCAAGCGCCCCCAGGTGCTGCTCTGCGACGAGCCCACCGGCGCGCTGGACTACCCGACCGGCAAGCTGGTGCTGGAAGTGATCGCGCGCATCAGCCAGGAGCTGGGCACGACGGTGGTGGTGATCACGCACAACGCCGCCATCGCCGCGATGGCCGACCGCGTGCTGCACCTGGGCGACGGGCGCATCCAGCGCGAGGAGCGCAACGCGCGGCGCGCGGACCCGTCCGAGCTGTCGTGGTAGCGCAAGAGGCCCAGGCACACAGGACGACGGCGCCATGAAGGCCCTCACCCGCAAGCTGCTGCGCGACCTGCGCCTGATGTGGAGCCAGGCGCTGACGATCGCGCTGGTGGTGGCCAGCGGCATCGCCGGCTTCGTGACCACGCTGTCGGCGGTGGAGTCGCTGGAGGCGGCGCGCGACCGCTATTACGCGGTTGGGCACTTTGCCGACGTGTTCGCCAGCGTCAAGCGCGCGCCGCTGTCGGTGATCGAACAGGTGCGCGCGCTGCCGGGCGTGGCCGACGTGCAGCCGAGCACCGAGTTCATCGTGCGCATCGAGCTGCCCGGGGTGAACGACCCGATCATCGGCCAGCTGATCGGCATCGACCGGCGCCAGCCGCCGCGGCTGAACCTGGTGACGGTGCGCGGCGGTCACTTCCCGACGGCGCAGGAGGCGCTGGCCCACGCGGCCAATGGAGGTGGCAGCGGCGGTGGGCAGGGCGCTGCGGTGATCCCGGCGCTGGTGTCGGAGGCCTTTGCGAATGCGCACGGGCTGAAACCCGGCTCGCGCCTGAACGCCCTGATCAATGGCCGCCAGCGCACGCTGGAGGTGGCCGGGCTGGCGTTGTCGCCGGAGTTCATCTTCGCCGGGCTCTGGGGCATGCCGGACCTGCGCGGCTTCGGCGTCTTCTGGATCGACCGGGAGGTGCTGGCCGCCGCCTACGACATGGAGGGCGCCTTCAACCGGCTGGCGATCAAGCTGGCGCCCACTGGCGCCGCAGCCGGTGAAGCGGCAGACACACCGACAAACCAGGAAGCCCAGGTGCTGGCCGACCTGGAGCGGGTGCTGGCGCCCTGGGGCGGGCGCGACCCGCGCGCTCGCACGGACCAGACCTCGCACGCGATGCTGGACAACGAGATCAAGGAGCAGCACGTGATGGGCACCGTGCTGCCGGCGATCTTCCTGGGCGTGGCGGCCTTCCTGCTCAACGTGGTGGTGAGCCGGCTGGTGGCCACGCAGCGCGAGCAGATCGCGGCGCTGAAGGCGCTGGGCTACGCCAACCGGCAGATCGTCGCGCACTACCTGCAGCTGGTGCTGGCCATCGTGGCGCTGGGCGGGGTGCTGGGCGTGGCGCTGGGGCGCTGGCTGGGGCGGATGTTCCTGGGGCTGTACGCGGAGTTCTTCCGCTTCCCGAGCTTCGAGCACGAGCTGGGCGCCTGGCTGGTGCTGCTGAGCGTGGGGCTGAGCGTGGCCACGGCGGTGGCGGGCACGCTGGGCGCCATCCTGGCCACTGTGCGGCTGAGCCCCGCGGCCGCCATGCGCCCGCCGGCACCGGGGCGCTACCGGCGCACGCTGGTGGAGCGCTTCCTGGCGCTGCCGGGGGTGCGCCGGGTCATCCACCTCGGTCCGCCCGCGCGCATGGTGCTGCGCAACATGGAGCGCCGGCCCTGGCGTACCACGCTGTCGATCACCGGGGTGGCCGCGGCGGTGGCGATCGTGATCATGGGCAACTTCTTCCGCGACGCGATCGAGACCATCGTCGACACCACCTTCACGCTGTCGATGCGCAGCGACGTCTCGGTCTGGCCGACCGACCCGGTGGCCGAGCGCATGCGCCACGAGCTGGAGCACCTGCCGGGCGTGCGCGCAGTGGAGTCCAACCGCTACGTGGCCGTCACCTTGGTCAACGGCCAGCGGCGCGAGCGCAGCCAGATCCGTGGCGTGCCGGCCGAGCCGCAGCTGTACCGCATCATCGACGTGGCCAACCGCGAGTCCCGCCCCAGCCCGGGCGGCCTGCTGCTGACCGACCGGCTGGCCGACAAGCTGGGCCTGCGCATCGGCGATGTGGTGCGCGTGGAGATCCAGGAGGGCCGCCCGCGCAGCATCGAGCTGACAGTGGACGGCACGGTGCGCGAGATGATGGGGCTGAACGCCTACATGGAGCGCCGCGCGCTCAACCGCGCGCTGGGCGAGGGCGATGTGGCCAGCGGCTTCACGGTGGCGCTGGAGCCGGGCACGGAGGCCGCCTTCCTGGCCGCCACCCGCGGCCTGCCGCGCGTGGCAGGCGCCTTCAGCAAGGCCAGCATGCTGCGCAACATGAACGAGATCAGCGCGCGCAACGTGCGCATCATGAGCACGGTGCTGACGTTGTTCGCCAGCGTGATCGCGGTGGGCGTGGTCTACAACAACGCGCGCATCGCGCTGGCCGAGCGGGCCTGGGAGCTGGCCAGCCTGCGGGTGCTGGGCTTCACGCGCGGCGAGGTGTCGGCGCTGCTGCTGGGTGAGCTGGCACTGGTGATCGCAGTGGCGCTGCCGCTGGGGATGGCGCTGGGCTGGGCGCTGGTGCACGGCATCGTCGACCTGCTGAAGTCCGACCAGTTCTATTTCCCCGTGGTGATCCAGCCGCGCACCTACGCCTGGGCCGCCATCGCGGTGCTGGCCGCCGGGGTGGCGAGCGCGCTGGTGGTGCGTCGGCGCATCGACCGGCTGGACATGGTGCAGGCCCTGAAGACACGGGAATGAAGACGGCAGAGGCAATCGGTGAGTGAAGCATGAAGATCCAACGCAAGACGCTCGTCCTCGGCACGCTGGCCACGCTGGCGGTGGCCGGTCTGCTGGCCTGGGCCTTCGCGCCGCGGCCGCTGGCCGTGGAAGTGGCCGCGGTGACGCAGGGACCCTTCGAGACCACGCTGGACGAGGACGGCCAGACCCGCCTGCGCGAGCGCTACGGGGTGTCCGCCCCGCTGGCCGGGCGGCTGGCGCGCATCACGCTGCGCGAGGGCGACGCGGTGGAGGCTGGCGCCACGCTGGCCACGCTCACCCCCGTGCTGGCACCGCTGCTGGATGAGCGCACGGCCCGCGAGGCGCAGGCGCGCGTGGCCACCGCCCAGGCGGTGCTGCAGCGCGCCGCCACACGCATCGAGCGTGCCAAGGTGGCGCAGGCCCAGGCGGACAGTGAACTGCGGCGCAGCGAGCCGCTGGCGGCGCAGGGCTTCGTCTCCCCCAGCCGGGTGGACGACGCCAAGCTGGCGGTGGCCGCGGCACGCAGCGAGGCTGACACCGCGGTGATCGAGCGCGAAGTCGCCACCCGCGAGCTGGCCCAGGCGCGCGCCGCGCTGGAGGCGGTGCGCGGCCCGGGGGGCAGCAGCTTCAACGTGAAGTCGCCGGTGACCGGCCGGGTGCTGAAGGTGCACCAGACCAGCGAGGCCAGCGTCGCCATGGGCACGCCGCTGCTGGACGTGGGCGACACGCGCCGGCTGGAGGTGGTGGCCGAACTGCTGACCAGCGATGCGCTGCAGATCCCGCCCGGCGCCACGGTGCGCATCGAACGCTGGGGTGGCGAGGGTGAGCTGGCCGGGCGGGTGCGGCGCGTCGAGCCGGCCGCGGTCACCAAGGTGTCCGCGCTGGGCGTGGAGGAGCAGCGCGTCAAGGTGCTGATCGACCTGACCAGCCCGCCCGCACAGTGGGCCGCGCTGGGCGAGGCCTACCGGGTGGGCGTGCGCATCGTCACGCGCGCGCAGCCGCAGGCGCTGCAGGTGCCGGTGAGCGCGCTGTTCCCGCCACCAGCGGGAACGGAGGATTCGTTGGCCGTGGGCCACAGTGCCTCGGCCCCGGCCAGCGCCGCTGCCCCCGTCCCCGCAGGCCCGGCAGCCACGCCGATGGCGGTCTATGCCGTCGAGGGCGGCCAGGTGCGGCTCGTGCCGGTCGAGCTGCTGGCGCGCAATGGGCGTAGCGCCTGGATCCGCGCCGCCCTGCCGGTCGGGCAGGCGGTGGTGATCTACCCCCCGGCCAGCCTGCGCGACGGCCAGCGCGTGCAGGTGCGCCGGGTCTAGCAACCCGCCGCCCCCGGCCCCCCGGTTCGCGCGGCCACGGCCCTGACGGGTCGCCCGCGGGGACTCGGCAGGCAGCCGGTTTTGCACGCCCCCACCCCCTCGCCACCCACCCGAAATCGGCGACGGCAGTGCCGTGACCGGCTACCATGCACGTAACCTTGTGTGACACGTTTCACAGATTGTGTTCCACCACAAGGATGCACATGCTCGTCTCCATCGTCATCAACAACCACAACTACGCGCGCTTCCTGGGGCAGGCCATCGACAGCGCCCTGGCGCAGACCCATGCCGAGCTGGAAGTGATCGTCTGCGACGACGCCTCCACCGACGACAGCTGGGCGGTGATGCAGGGCTACGGCACGCGCATCACGGCCCTGCGCAACGAGACCAACGGCGGCCAGGCCGCGGCGATGAACGCCGGCTTCGCGGCCAGCCGCGGCGAGTTCGTGCTTTTTCTGGATTCGGACGACCTGCTCGACCCCACGGCCTTGGCCACCTGCCTGCCGCTGTTCGCCCCGGGGGTCGCGAAAATCCAGTTCGCGCTGCGCTGCATCGACGCTGAAGGCACGCCGCTGGGCCGGCAGATCCCCTTCCTGATGCATGCGGGCGACGTGCGGCCGATGATCCGCCGCTTCGGCAGCTACGCCGGCCCGCCCTCCAGCGGCAACTTCTACCGCCGCAGCGCGATCGAGCGCTACTTCCCGCTGCACGCCCCCGACTGGCGGCGCGCGGCGGACACGCCGCCCTTCCTCCTCAGCGCCTTCAACGGTCGCATCGTCAACGCCCCGCAGGCGCTGGGCGGCTACCGCATCCACAGCAGCAGCAACCGCGGCCGCGGCGGCTTCGGCAACATCGTCACCCGCCACGCCGACGCGCTGCGCGTCGACCTGCACCGCCGCAACGCCACGCTGGCCATCCTGGAGCGCGTGGACGGCCAGGCCCTGGCCGGCCCTTTCCTGCCCGCCCCCTGGAACCTGCGCACCCGCGCCATGTCCTGGCGGCTGGAGCGCGAGGCGCACCCCTTCCCGGAGGACAGCGCCTGGTCGCTGATGAAGCTGCAGGCCCAGGCCCTGAGCGCCTGCCCGGGCTACACCTGGCTCGAACGCCGCCTCTCGCAGGCCTGGCTGATCGGCATCCTGGCGATGCCGGGCGGGCTGGCCTGGCGCTTGGCGCTGACCAACACCTCCAGCCACCTGCGGCGGCGCATTGGCCGGCTCAGCGGCCGCGCAGGTCCGCACGGGGCGCCCCACCACGGCCCACCGGGCAGCCCGCACGGCGGCCAGCGCAGCAGCCAGCTCTCCACGCCCCTCACGCCACAGCTCACGGCCCAGCGCGCCGGCCAGCTCACCCACCCCCACGCCAGCCAGGGCGCCAGCCGGCGAGCAGCCTGACGCAGCCAGCCGCCCCGCCCCCAGCCACCGCCCCCCGGCCCCAAGGCTCCATGGACGCTCACACGCCGCTCCCCGATCCCTCCAGCATCCAGACGCCCGACCCGGCCTGCGTCGCGGCGCCCCCAGCGCCCCGCTTTGCACGGGCGCGGCACTTCCTGCGGCGCCTGGCAGGCATCCGGCGGCCGGACCTGCTGGTGGCGCGGCGCATCGGCCGGCTGCTGCCGGACCGCCTGTACCTGGCGCTGGGCCACCTGGCCTACTTCGGCCGCTGGCCGAACTACACCCACCCGCGCAGCCTCAACGAGCACATCCACGCCTACATGCTGCGCTGCCGCTCGCCGCTGCTGCACATCGCGGCCGACAAGCTCGCCACCCGCGAGCACGTGGCCCGGGTGCTGGGCGAGCAGTACCTGGTGCCGCTGATCGGCGCGTGGGACAGCGCCGACGCGGTGCCGCTCAAGACCCTGCCGCGCCCCTGCGTGGTCAAGACCACCGTCGGCAGCGGGCAGGTGTGGTTCCTCAAGCCCGGCGTGTACACCGACCTGTGCGAACTGCGCCAGCACCTGCGCCGCTGGCTGGCCACCGACTTCAGCAGCCTCAGCCGCGAGTGGTGCTACCGCGGCCTGCCCAACCGCGTGATCGCCGAGGAGATGCTGGTCGGCGAGGCCGGCGCGCAGGGCGCGGAGCAGGCAGAGGGCGCGCTGCCGGCCGACTACAAGTTCTACGTCATCGGCGGTGCGGTGCGCTTCATCCAGGTCGACCGCGGCCGATTCGCTGCGCACACGCGCAACCTGTACGACACCGGCTGGCGCCTGCTCGAAGAGAGGCTGACGCTGGAGAACCACCCCGCCGACCCGCGCCCGCCACGGCTGCAGGAGATGATCGATCTCACCCAGCGGCTGGCCGAGCCCTTCGAGTTCCTGCGCGTGGACTGGTACGTCGTCGGCGAGCGGATCTACATCGGCGAGCTGACCAACTACCCGGGCGCCGGCTTCGAGCGCTTCATCCCGCCGAGCTACGCGTTGGAGCTGGGCAGCCACTGGCGCGTGCCGGCCGAGGTGGCCGAGGTGGCGGAAGCGGCCAACGCGCCAGCCTCCGCCGAAGCGGCCCGCGGCCGCAACGTCAGCCAGGCCGGCCGCTCGTAGAGCCAGCGCAGCGGCGTGCGCCGCAGCGCCCAGCCGAGCGCCAGCGCCACGGCGATCGAACCAGCCCAGGCCAGCGTGGCCACCGCGTCCTCACCCAGCCGGGGCGCGACGGGCCGCAGCGCCCGCAGGATCGCCAGCATCGGGATGAAGAAGCCCAGGTAGATCACCAGGCTCTGCGAGCCCAGCCAGCGCAGCAGCCCGGCGGCGCGCCAGCGCGACAGCCAGGCCGAGCCCAGCACCACCGCCGCGATGCCCAGGAAACCGAACACCAGCAGCGCCGCCCCCTCATTGGCGTGGGCGCCGGTGGTGAACCAGTGGTTCAGCGGCACCCAGGCCGCCAGCAGCGCCAGCGTGGCCACCGGGTGCGCACGCGCCCACTGCGCCAGGGCCAGCACCCGCGCCGACAGCACGTGGCCGGCATAGAAGAAGACGAAGTACTTGGCAAACCAGTCCAGCGGCGGGATGCCCGTGTGCGGCTGCGCCACCATCGCCAGCGCCGCCAGCGGCAGCACCAGCGCCACCGGCAGACGCTGCAACAGCCTGGCCGCGACGAAGTACAGCGGCAGCATCAGGATGAACCACAGCATCGCCTCCGGCTTGTAGAGCCGGTAGGCCAGCAGCGCCAGCGCGTCGGCCGTGCTCACAGGCCGCTGTGCCGATCCGCCCAGCCACAGCAGCGGCACGAGGATCAGTGTCCACAGCAGCAGGAAGTACCAGTAGTGGACGACCTTGGTATCCAGGTAGCTGCGCCAGGGCCGGTGCAGCACCGCGCCGACGAACAGCCCTGACAGCAGGAAGAAGTCCGGCATCCGGAACGGCCGCGCGAAGGTCTCGAAGGGCACGATCCAGCCGGCCTTCCACTCCATCGCCCGGCCCACCCACAGCGCCACCACCGCCACCATGCACAGGCCCTTGGCGATGTCCACCCAGGCCAGGCGGTCACCAGGCTTCGGCGGGGCATCGGAGGTGGTGTGATCGGGCGACATGGGCGGCCACAAGTGTTTCGAATTGTGTCATTTTGCACAGAAAGCGTCCCAGACGCAGAGAGGGCTTCCGAGTACACGACCCGGGGGCATGATGCGCGGCGGCCCGCCAGCGCAGCCCCTGCCCGGCAGGACCGGCCCATTCACGTTCAGGAGAGAACCCCATGCCCCATCACGCCCACGGCGGCACACACGCCCCCCGCCTGGCCTCCCTCACGGCCACCCTTGCAGCCGCCCTTGCAGCCATTGCCGCACTGAGTGCCTGCGGTGGGGGCGGCGCCGACGCTGACCGCAGCGACAACAGCAGCGGCACGATGAGCCTCGACACCGCGGGCCGTTACGCGGCCCACGCCACGCTGGCCAGCGCCGATGGCGGCACCGCCGTCGACGTCGCGGTGAAGACCGCACAGGCCCTCGTGGCCGCCCACACCAGCAGCGCCGCCACTGCCGCCGCCACTGCCGCCGGCACGCGCCGCAGCGCATCGGCCACGCCGAGCGCCACAGGCATCGCGCCCAGTGCGACGCTCGACTGTGCCGGCGGCGGGACGGCCACGGTCAGCGCCACAGGCCCGACGCAGGCCGGCCTGTACAACGGCACGCTCGACCTCGGTGAGGTCTACCAGCTCAGCTTCACCAACTGCCAGGGCAGCACCGGCGCCGCCGTGGTCAATGGCACGCTGGCGGTCAGCGTCGCGGAGGTGGGCAGCGGCAGCCTGAACCTCGATCTCACCGCCACCGCCCTGCGCATCGCGCTGGCACGCGGCAGCATCACCGTCGACGGCAGCCTGAGCTACAGCGCGATCGACGCGGTGCCCGAGGGCGCCGCCTACGACCTCCTGCGCAGCAGCGACCTGCGCTCCAGCCAGCTGACGCTGACCACGCAGCGCAACGCGCGCACGCAGACCTTCTCCGTCACCGCCCTGTCGGTGCAGCGCAGCAGCACCTGGTCGGCCGGCCTGCCACTGTCCAGCAGCATGCAGGGCAGCTGCACCTTCACCGCCGCCCTCGGCGACGCCAGCTACAACGCCACCCTGACCACCAGCGGTAGCAGCACGTACGCTGCCGACGGCCTGCCCACCTCCGGCAGCTGGGCGCTGACCCTGCCGAGCACCCTGATCGGCCTCGCCGTGTCCGGCGAGTCGGCCACCCTGACCGTGGACGAGGGCCGCAATGGCAGCATCGACCGCAGCCGCACCGTGCCCCGGGCCACACTGGCCGCCGCCGCCAACTGAGCCCGCCATGACCGCCCCCGCCATCGTCCGCCTGGACCCGCCCGCCAGCGCACCCGCCACCGAGCCGGTGCTCGATCGCCCGCGCCGCGACCGGCTGGAGTCCGGCGACCCCCTGCGCCAGACCTGGACGCGCTACGAGGCGCCGCAGGGCGACCTGAGTGCGGGCACCTGGGCCTGCGAGGTGGGCCGCTGGCGCATCGTCTTTCCCGAGGGCAAGGACGAGGTCTTCTTCCTGCTCGAAGGGGTGGTGCGCCTGCACGACGGCGAGCGCGGTGGCTTCACCGAGTTCCGCGCCGGGCAGGGCGGCGTGATCCCAGGTGGCTTCGTCGGCGCCTTCGAGGTGGTCGAGCCGGTGCGCAAGCACTTCGTGGTGCTGGAGCGGCCCGCCTGAGGGTCGCCCGGATAGGCCATTGGTCAGGCCGCGGCCGAGGCGGCCAACTCCGTGACCGTTTCCGGTTTCACCGCCTTGCCACCGTCGAACAGCTGCCGGGCGGCCTCGGCCCCGTCGGCCGCCAGCAGGCGTTCAACCCAGGCCGCCACCAGCTCGGGCGGCAGCGGATGCGCCGGGAACTGCAGGCGCGACACCACCCTCGCCACCACGTCGCCCGGGACGCCGGCCTCACCGAGCGCCGCGCCGAAGCGGCTGGCCGCGTCGCCCATGCGGAAGGCGTTCAGGTTGGCACGGACGATGCGCTCGCCCTTGGCCTCGAACAGCGCGGTGATCTGGCGCTCCAGCGCCTCGGGCGGCAGCGGCAGCAGGCGCGCCGCGGCGCCCAGCGCCACCATGTTCTGCGCCTTGATGTTGCCGGCCTTCTTGGCCAGTTGCGTGGCGTCCAGCGCCACCAGCTGCGGCGCGGAGAACAGCACCGGGTAGAGCCGCTCGGCGCTCGGGTAGTCGGGGATGTTCACCATCGGCGTCACGTCGGTGACGATCCAGCCCGCGGGGCTCAGCAGCTTGGTGTAGCGCAGCGCCTCCAGCGGCTCGACCGACAGCACCAGCGCGGCCTCGCCGCTGGCGATCAGGTCGCTGGCCAGCGGCTGGTCGGACAGCCGCACGCAGGCCGACACCGCGCCGCCGCGCTGCGCCATGCCGTGCACCTCGGACTGCTTGAAGTGCAGCCCGGCCTCGTGCGCGGCGTGGTCGATCACCCAGGCGATCGACAGCACCCCCTGGCCGCCGACGCCGCAGATCACCAGGTCGTAGTTCATGCCGACACCTCGTGACCGGCGCAGCCAGGCTGCCCTTCCCGCTTGAGCTCCTTCACCTCGCGCAGCAGCTTGATCTCCTTCGCGTAGGTCACGCAGGCGCGCCGGGCGACCACCACGCTCAGGCCCGGGTGGGCGATCTCCTCACGGATCACCGCCAGGTTGTGCGTCTTCTTGTGCACCGTCGGCTCGATGATGCGGATGTGCTCGCGCGCCACACCCAGGCCGGCCACCAGGTCCACCACCTCCTCGTCGGTGGCCATGGTGGGCTGGCCGCCGGTCATCGCGATGATGCTGTTGTCGAGGATGAAGACGGTGATCGGCGTGTCCTCGCTGGCCGCATCCAGCAGCGGCTGCAGGCCGGTGTGGGTGAAGGTGCCGTCGCCGATCACGCAGAGCGAGGGCGTCATGCCCGCGTGCGCTGCGCCGATGGCCATGCCGATCGACGAGCCCATGCACAGGCAGGAGTGGATGGCCTGGTGCGGCGGCAGGTAGCCCAGCGAGTAGCAGCCGATGTCGCCCATCACCCGCACCGGCTCGCCGTCCGCGGTGGTCAGGCCGGACAGCACCTCCTTGATTGCGGCGTAGGCGTCGGTGTGCGGGCACTTGTCGCACAGGCTGGGCGGCCGGCCGGCCAGCACCTCGCCAAGGCCCGGAATCTGCAGGCTCGGCCGCACCGGCAGCCCGAAGCAGCGGCGCAGCTCGTCCGGCCCCAGCTCGCCCATGCGCGGCAGGTCGCCGCTCAACTTGCCGCGGATCGGCTTTTCGCGCAGCAGACCGTTCGCGCTGATCAGCCGCTCGATGAAGGGGTAGCCCTCTTCGACGACGAAGACCTCGCTGGAGGCGTCCAGCAGCTGGCGGATCTTGCCCATCGGCAGCGGGTACTGGCCGATGCGCAGCAGGTGGAAGTCGGCCAGGCGATCCTCGCCCATCGCTTCGGTCAGGTAGTTCCAGGCCAGCCCGCTGACCAGCAGGCCAGGGCGGCTGGCGAGCGGGTCGTCGCGCAGCGTGAGCGGGTTCAGCGCGCTGGCCTCCGACGCCGCCTGCAGCGCCGGCTGCTTCTCCACCAGCTTGGCGTAGGCGCGCCGGGCGTTCACCGGGATCAGCGTGAAGCGCGCCGGGTCCTCGACGTAGCTGGCCGGGTTCTGGGCGCGTGGCTCGGTGAGCGCCACCTGCGAGCGGCTGTGCGCCAGCCGCGTCACCAGGCGCAGCAGCACCGGCGTCTGGAAGCGCTCGGACAGCTCGAAGGCCTCGCGGGTGAAGTCGTAGCACTGCTGCTGGTCGGCCGGCTCCAGGCAGGGGACCATCGCGAAGTCGGCAAAGCAGCGCGAGTCCTGCTCGTTCTGCGAGCTGTGCATGCCGGGGTCGTCCGCCACCACGATCACCAGCCCGCCGTGCACGCCGGAGACACCCAGGTTCATGAAGGGGTCGGCCGCCACGTTCAGGCCGACGTGCTTCATCGAGACGATGGCGCGCTTGCCGCAGTAGGACACCCCCGCGCCCTCCTCGACCGCCACCTTCTCGTTGGTGGACCAGAGGCCGCGCACCGCCAGGCCGCGGGCCTTCACCTCGTCCTCGATGGCCTGGAAGATCTCGGTGGACGGGGTGCCCGGGTAGGCGTAGGCGGCGCTGATGCCGGCGTCGATCGCGCCGCGCGCAACGGCCTCATCGCCGAGCAGGATCACTGGGGACATCGGTGGGCTCCATGCCGGGACCCGATGCAGTGCTCGGACCAAGCGATACAGGCAAATTGAAACATCCGATCGTATCTGTATCGAATTGGTTTCGGTAGCCGCACCCTTCCCGACGGCGGTGAGCCGATGAGGGTTTCTTGAGGTGGGTCAGACCGACGCGGGTCCGAACCCCAGTCAGTGGGGCCGGGTCAGCCGACCTGCCAGACCCAGACCGGCGCGTCGTGGTCCCGGTGGGTCATGTAGATGCGGCGGGTGTCGGGGTCGAAGAAGCCGGACTTGTTGTAGGTGCTCCAGCAGTCCGTCACCCCCTCCAGCCGCCAGCCGATGGGCGAGCCCATCACGCCGCCCGGCTGGCTGCCGTAGGGCCGCAGGGCGTTGGGTGCCAGCTGGCCGTCGCGCACGCGCACCAGGTCACGCAGGTCGAAGGCGTAGACCACCGCCCGGTAGGGGTGGCCGTGGTAGCCCTGGTCTTCGCTGCAGCCGTCCTGGCAGGCGCTGCCGATGCCGTAGCAGGTGGAGCCGGGCTCCATGCCGAAGACGATCAGCGTGCGCGTGCCCGGCACGATGCCCGCGCCGGCGATGGTCGACACCTCCGGCAGCAGTTTGCCGGCGGTCAGCGTGTCGCCTTCCAGGCCACCGCTGTCGTAGGACATCAGCCGCAGCACCGGCACCGTGCCGCCCGCCGCGGCGGCCGAGGAGGGAAAGGCCATGAAGCTCGGCCCCCAGGTGGAGTTGCTGATGATCGACTTGCCCGCCAGGTTGCAGGCGAACAGGTCATGCCCGGCGAAGAGGCTGCGGTAGGCCGCGGGAATCAGGCCGAAGCTGCCCACCAGCCCCCGCAGCGGCAGCCCCGCCTGGGCCGCGGGCCGCTGGCCGGGGGTCCAGGCGCCGGTGAAGGTGTCGGCCATCGTCTGGAACAGCCAGGGCGTGTCGGCCTCGTCGTACATCTGGAACTGCCCGCAGAACAGCCGGCCGGCCTGGCGGATGCTGCCGCCGGGGATCCAGCCGTTGACGGCCGCGCCCCAGGACGGCAGGGTCGCCCCCTCGGCCGCCAGCGTCGCGGTGCCGCCGATCGGCGGGATGTCGTACAGGCGGATCGCCCGGGTGGTGGCATTCACGGCCAGGAACTGCCCCTGGCCCGCCAGGCCGAGGCCCCAGGACCAGCCGGCCTCGGGCAGCGAGAAGCGCCCGAGGAAGTGCAGCTGCGTCTCCTGCAGCAGCGGCAGCGCCAGCGGGTCGCCCGCGGGTGGGTCCGGGGATTCGGCGGACGGGTCGTCCGAGGCCCCACCGCCGCAGGCCAGCAAGGTGGCCGGCAGCGCGCCGGCGCCACAGGTTTGCAGAAAGGTCCGTCTGCGCATGGCGGTTGTGTCCTCCGGGCCGCGCAGGCGCGGCCCCCGGTCAGTGCAGCAGTCGGGCGCACATCGCTTCCGAATTGCGCACCAGCGCCTGCCGCAGCAGGGCCTCATCATCCACCGTCTCGGGGCGGCAGTCCGCCCAGGTCGCGCGCATGAGGGCGTGCTCCTCCTCGTCGCAGGCCAGGGCGCGCCAGGCCGCAAGCTCACCGGCGTCCTCGGGGACCGACAGGCCCTGCGCCAGCAGCTCGACCAGCCGCCCCAGCCAGTCGCGGGCCAGCACCCAGCGCGCCTGGAAGGGGTCGTAGAGCCGCGCGCCCAGGCCGTGGCGGCAGGCCATGAAGCGGCTCACCTGCTGCGCGGTGGCCGGCAGCGGCTGGTCCAGCACGAGCCGCCCGGCCAGCGCCAGCCCCGCCAGGTTGCGCGTCAGGCTGGCCAGGTGCAGCGCCTTGTCCAGCTGCAGCGGCGTGTCGAACACCCGCACCTCCACGGTGCCGAATTCCGGCTTGGGCCGCACGTCCCAGTAGATGTCCTTCAGCGAGAAGGCGATGCCGGTGCAGCGCAGCGCCTCCACCTCGTCCTCCAGCGCCTGCCAGTTGCGCAGGAAGGGCATCGGCCCGCCCTGCGGATAGACCAGCGGCTCCAGCGGCCGGCAGCAGGCAAAGCCCGTGTCGCTGAGCTGCAGGAAGGGCGACGCGGCCGACAGCGCGATGAACAGCGGCCCGAGCGCCTGCAGCACGTTGGCCACCCGCAGCGCCGATTCCGCATCCGGCATGCCCACGTGCACATGCATGCCGTAGGTGGAGAAGCGCTTGGGCAGGAAGCCGAAGCGCTGCTCCAGCGCCTGCGCCCTCTCCGTGGGCGCCATCACCCGTTCATTCCAGAACTGAGCCAGGTGGGCGCCGCCGCCGCGCAGATCCAGACCGATGGCCTGTGCAGCGTCTCGCGCCTGCGAAACCAGCCGCGGCATCTCCTCGCCCATGTCAGTGGCGTGATGGTGGACCGATGAGTTGATTTCAAGTGTGGCCAGCGTGGCCTCCTTGGTGAACTGATCGCCGCCACCGCGACGGGCGAGCTCATCCAGCAAGGACAGGCATCCGGGGCTCAATCGGCCGGTTCGCGGATCGACGATCTGGAGTTCGAGCTCAAGACCGTAGGTCAAGGGGTGAGAACACTGAAAGTCCAAGGTCGTCTCCTGTTGGTTGTTGATGTCCTGGCGGAGCCATTCGCCCAGCTCGCAGCTCAGCGACCGGCACGGCAGTCACGACATGACTGCAGAAAATGCTCCAGCATCGGCCGGTCATCGAACACAGATGCCTCGCCATGCGGGTGAAACTCAGGATGCCATTGCACACCGGCCACAAAGCGGTGGCGCGTGCTCCAGATCGACTCAACCAGACCATCATGAGGACAACGTGCCTCCACCCGAAATCCGGGGGCCAGCGCCTTCACTGCCTGGTGGTGGATGCTGTTGACCCGGCACCGGCGGCCCAGCGGGTAAAGCTCAGCCAGCCACCCGTCCGGTGCCATCTCGATCTCATGGAAATTCCTGTCGTAGTCGCTGCTGGCGAAGTGCAGCTGCCCGGCGAGCGGCTGCTGCGTCGGCAGGTCCTGGTACAGCGTGCCGCCGAAGGCCACGTTCAGCAGCTGCATGCCGCGGCAGATGCCGAACACCGGCTTGCCCGCCTTCACGAACTCATTGACCAGCGCCAGCTCATAGCGGTCGCGCACCGCGTCGCCCGCCCATTCCGGGCGCAGCGTCTGCTCTCCGTAGGTGGCAGGGCAGATGTCATTGCCTCCCTGCAGCAAGAGGCCATCCAGCGCCTGAGCGTAGTGGTGCAGGTCAGTCCGGCCGATGGGAGCCAAGCTCTGCGACTCGACCGCCGGCACCATCACCGGCAGCGCGCCGCCTCGGATCAACCACAGCGCCACCGACTGTTCCAGGTAATGCAGCGTGCGCGTCCAGACCCCCCCCAGGTCCAGCACCGGGGCGTTCGGGTAGTAGATGCGCGCGGACACGCCAATCAGCAAGTGGGGTTGTCGGTGGGGCATGGGTATCACCAAAGGTGGCCATGTACGACCCTTCACCTGCTGGTGGGTTCCCTCCGAGCCGAGAAAGCGGCTGACGCGCAAGGCCGCAGATGAGCCACGAATGAACCGTCAGACCACCAGCGCGCTGGCTGCGCCGTCCAGCGCGATCACCGCGCCGCTCAGGTAGCTCGCCCGGCCCGACGCGGCAAACACCACCACATCAGCCACCTCCTCCGGCTCGGCCGCCCGCCCCATCGGCAGCCCGGCCAGCCGGCGGGCCTGCACCGCCTCGATCGGCTCGCCCGCCGCGCGCGCCTCGGCCGCCATGCCGGCTTCGAGCCGGTCGGTGCGCGTCAGCCCCGGGTTCACCACCAGCACCCGCACGCCCTGGCCCGCATGCGCCTGCGCCAGCCCGGCGCTGGCCAGCATCAGCGCCGCGTTGGCCGAGCCGCCCGGCAGGTGCGTCGGCGAGGCCAGCTTGCCGCCCTGCCCCACCACGTTGACGATCACCCCGGCGCCCCGCGCGCACATCCCCGGCAGCACCGCCGCCATCGCGTGCACGTAGGGAAAGAACTTGGCCTGCATCGCCGCGTGCCAGTGCGCCTCGGCCAACTCCGCCGCCGGCGTGCGCTGCGCCGCGCCCGCGCAGTTCACCAGCACGTCGATCGGCCCCAGCGCGGCCTCCACCTGCGCCACCACCCCGGCCGCCACGCCCGGCTGCGACAGGTCCGCCGCCACCCCGCACAGCCCCGGCTGGCCGAGCGCAGCGCGGGCCGCGTCGATCGACTCGGCACTGCGTCCCACGATCGCCACCCGCGCGCCCTCGGCCAGGAAGCCCCGCGCACAAGCGAGGCCGATGCCGCGGCTGCCGCCGGTGATGAGGACGGTGCGGTTCTGAAGCTTCAGATCCATGGTCGGTTTCCTTTCAGGCCCAGGGATGATCGCCGGCCAGCTCATGCGCCCCCGGCACGCGCGCGCAGCTCCACGCCGCGGTCCAGCAGGCCTCGTCGATCGAGCGGGTGTTCACGCCCGGCATCCTGCCGCCCGAGCGCGGCGGCCGGTCCGTGCAGCGCATGGCGTAGGCGCGGATCGTTCAGGAGGGTAGCTCTTCATCGTGATGGTGCGCTGCCGGCATCGCTCCTACGATGGCTTGCATGCGGCCCGTTCGTCGAGCGATCCGGCGCGGCGGCGTGAAGTGTGACGAGGCGAGAAGAGGAGACCCCGATGACCAAGACGACACTGGCGGCGCCCCTGGTGGCGCTGACGCTGGGCTGCGCCGCGCTGTCGGCGGCGGGCGCGCCCCTGATGGCGCCGGAGTGGGCCGCGGCCGCCTGCGAGCAATGGAACCAGACCCCCACGCTGATGGACGGGCTGGCCGACGCCTGGATCCGGAACGACGGCGGCAAGGGCTTCAAGGTGATTCACGTGTATCGAACCGACTGTGGCGAGGCCACACAGGTGGAGTTGCGCATCGGCCCCAAGGACGGCAAGGCGCGCTGCCTCTACGGCGGCAAGGTGGAGAACGCGGCGATGAACACGGGCGTGGACTACACCATGCACGCGACCACCGCCCGCTGGGGCGAAATGGGCCGCGGCGAGTACGGCCCGATGAAGGCGATGATGTTCGGCCGCCTGGAGTTCACCGGCCCCAAGATGGAGGCGATGGGCGTGATGGGACCGTTCGAGGCCTTCCTGCTGCTGGTCGGCAAGGTGCCGGGCGAGTTGCCCGCCTGCCCAGCGAAATGACAGCAGAGCCCGGGGAAATCGCGATGTGAAATCGCCCGCGCGGCCACATCATGGCCCTGACCTCGGGAGACGCGATGACCCAATGGCTGTCCCTGTCGCGCGCCGTGCACCTCACCGGGATGTCCCGGGGCGCGCTGCAGCGCAAGATCCACGCGGGCGAGTTGGCGGCCTTCGATGGCATGGTGTCTGCCGACGCGCTGGCGCAGGCCTTCCCTGACCTGGCCATCGAGGCCCGGCTGGACGAGGCGGGCGCCTTCGAGCGCGTCACCCGCATCAAGGAAGAATCCTTCGGCCGCCGCGTGCGCGAGCGCGTGCTGCCCAGCCAGGAACTGCTCGCGCAGCGGCTCTTCCTGGTCAACCAGGAGCTGGCCGAGCAGCGCCGGATCCTCGGCCGGGCCGATCAGTGGCTGGCCGCCGCCGATGCCGACGTGGAGGCTGCCCGCCAGCGCGGGGACGGCGCCCTGCCGCTGGAGGCTGTACGGCAGCTGCTGGAGCAGGCGCACCGTGCGCTGCACCCCGTTGCATCCGGAACCGGCCCCGATGCCCAACTCGGCACCAACCCCATCACCCTCATGGACCAGCTGCTGCGCACCCTCACCGCCCGCGTCACCCTGCTGCCCACGGGGCGCGAGTTCCTGGTCGAAGGCAACGACACCCTCCTCGAAGCTGCACTGAAGGCGGGCCTCTCCCCCAGCTACGGCTGCGGCAACGGCAACTGCGGCCTGTGCAAGGCGCGGGTGCGCAGCGGCCAGGTGCAGGCGGTGCGGCACAGCGACCACCTGCTCAGCCAGACCGAACGCGAGCAGGGCAACGTGCTGATGTGCACCCACCGCCCGCTCACCGACCTGACGCTGGAAGCGCTGGACGCCAGCGCTGCCGCGGACATCCCGCAGCAGGAGCTGGTTGCCACCGTGCGCGCCGTCACGCCGCTCGACGCCGACACCCTGCTGCTGCACCTGCAGACCCCGCGCAGCCACCGGCTGCGATTCCTGGCAGGGCAGGGACTTACCCTCGGGCTGGCCGGTGAGCAGCACGACTTCGCGGCCGACTACCTCATCGCCAGCTGCCCCTGCGACGACCGCAACCTGCATTTCCATGTCCGCCGCGATGCGGACGATGCGCTGGCCACGCGGCTCTTCGCGGGGGCGCTGAAAACCGGCACGCCAGTCAACCTGCGTGGCCCCTGGGGCGACTTCGTGCTGACCCACGACGACGAACGCCCGCTCGTCTTCATCGCCGCCAGCCATGGCTTCGCGCCGGTGAAGGGGCTGATCGAGCACGCCATGGCGGCGCAGACCTGCGAGTCCATCCACCTCGTCTGGAGCGCGGATCCCGGCGGCCATTACCTGGCCCGCCAGGTGCGCGCCTGGGCCGATGCACTCGATGGATTCCACGCGGCGTTGCCGGAAGCCGGCTGCAGCGCCAGCGCCGCCACCTTCGTCCGGCAAGCCCTGGGCAGCACCGCGCCCACCCTGCTCGCCCAGGCCCAGGTCTACCTGGCCGGCCCGGCCGCCTTCGTCGACGCGGTGGCACAAGCCCTGCCGGAAGTGAACCCCGCCGACCTGCACCGCTGCGCAATCGACCGACTGGGGTGAGGAGCCCTTTCCTTCAAATCATAGGGGTCAGGTCTTGCTTTTTGCCTCCAACCCCTTGATCACCCGACTCACCCGCGACACCGAAAATCCCAGCGCCACGGCGATCGCCGTCATCGTCGCGCCGTGCTCCCGGTACGCGCTCAGCATCGCCTCGTCGCGATCAGCGCCCTGCTCAAGGTGCTCACGCAGGCTGAACGGCGCCCGGCGCTGCGCCTTCGGGATCTCCGCGGCGGCCCGCTGCGGCGCCGCCAGGCGAGCCTGCGTGCTCGCCACGAAGGCCTCGTCGCCCAGGAAAATCTGCCCGCGCAGCGCGTCCAGCCAGAAGGTGCTGGCATCGACCGCTGCCTCATCCACCAGACCGGCGTAGCGACGCATCGCCTTGCGTCGATCCGCCACGGTTTCCACCGGCCGCCCCAGCAGGTGGCCGTACAGGCCGTCGCTGTCCAGCCACGCTGGCACGCCCTCCTCCCCGATGTGCGCCCGGCAGCTCGACCAACGCCACTCTCGCGCCACGGCCACCAGCCCGGCCGCGACCGGGTTACGTTCCACATAGCGGCACAGCGCCACCAGGTAGGCATCGCGATCGACCACGATCGCCTTGAACCGCCCCTGGAACAGATGCCCGCCCAGCCCATGCCGCCGGTTGAACGCCTGGGTGTAGACGCCGTTCACATGCCGCATCAGCCGCGACAAGTTGGCCTGCCGGGTCTGCAGCACCAGGTGGTAGTGGTTGCCCATCAGGCAGTAGGCCAGCACCTGGGCATCGAACCGCGCCATCGCCTGGGCGATGATGGCCAGGTGCGTCTCGCGGTCCTCGTCGTCGCGGTAGATGGGCTCGCGCCGGTCACCGCGGGAGGTGACGTGGTAGACGGCGCCGGGGAATTCGATGCGCAGGGGGCGTGACATGGGGGGAGTGTGCGCCTTGAGTTGGCAAAAGACAAGACTTGACCCCTGTGCTCGCAAGACTTGACCCCTGTGCTCGGGAAGAAGCCATCCCAGTCGCCCCCCTTGAAGGGCGGCAGCATGTGAACCACAATTCACGCATGATCGAGATCCGCAAGACGCAGCTCTATCAGCAGTGGTTCGACGGACTGCGGGACAAAGCAACCCGTCTGCGTCTGGAGGCTAGGGTGCGCCGGCTTTCGCTGGGCAACCCAGGGCAGCACCGGGTGCTCACGGGCGGCGTCACGGAGATGAAGCTCGACCACGGCCCCGGATACCGGGTGTACTACGCACAGCGCGGCAGCGAACTTGTGTTGCTGCTGGTCGGCGGCGACAAGGCCAGCCAGCAGCGCGACATCGACACCGCCGTGCAACTGGCCAAGGAGTGGCAGCCATGACCCTCGAAACGACGAAGTGGGATGTGCAGGACAGCCTGCAGACCCCCGAAGACTGCGCGCTGTACATCCAGGCGGCACTCGAAGAAGCGGGCGACGACCCCGCCTACATGGCCGCCGTGCTGGGTGACGTGGCCCGCTCCCGCGGCATGGCGCAGACCGCCCGTGCCGCCGGGCTCACCCGCGAGGGGCTATACAAGGCAGTCGGGCCCGATGGCAACCCGAGCTACGCCACCATGGTCAAGATCCTGCGCGCCCTGGGGCTGCGCTTCAGCGTGGTGGCGGTGCCGGGCGTGGAAATGACGTCATGACCGATCGCACCGATCACGTCCTGCTGGAAGCCATGCAACTCGCGCCTGCCGAGCGCTCGCTGGTCGCGCTGTCCTTGCTCGACAGCCTCCAGGGAGCTGGCGAGAGTGACGAGGCTGTCGTGGCGTCATGGGTCGCGGAGGCCCGTGCAAGGCATGACGCGTTGGCGAGCGGTCAGGTGCGGGGTCTGACCACGCAAGAGTTCCGCACCTGGTTCAAGTCGCTCTGATTGAAGATGTTCCGGCTGAACATCTCTCCTGCTGTGAAGCAGGAGAGAACGGCGGCTTGCAGCCTGACCACTACCGGCGGCGGTCGCCATACCCAGGGTCGCGACGCTGGTGCCGGACAACGAGGATGCGCAGTCCGACGTCGTTTTGGCGAATCCCCACCCCCGCTTCCGACTTGTAGAAGCGATCGGCTTCCGCCAAGTCTTCAGCCGCGAGTCGGTGAATGGAGCGCGTCACTGCAGTTCTGCGCGCAGTGTGGCGAGCACATCGTCCAGCGGGCGAAGCACCGAGGGATCGCGGTCGGCCTCGGCGTCTCTTTCAGCTGCCACGGCGTCCCAAGCGGCGTCACGAGTCGCATCCGCGTCCAAGCTGGCAACCACTCTGTCGAGGACACGGATTCGATCCGCCTTCGGCAACTGCAGCAACTCAGCTTCCAGGACTTCTATTGGCATTCCCATGGGAACTCCTTCTGGTTGGCCACATAGCTTGCCACAGCTCGGCGGGACGTGGGCGGGCACCCGTTAGGCAAAAGACAAGACCTGACCCCAACACACCCAACACGCCATTTGGATTTTCTTCGTGCCTGTTGACGGTGACCGGTAAACGGTCACCCCCTTTTACTCAGTAATTTTTACCCATTTCTTCCGAAGATGATTAATTGTCGTATCTGATCTTGCTTTACGCCCAGAAGGGTACTGCAATTTCACTGACCCTTCTGGAAGCTTGAATGTTTTCTCAATTTTCTTGACTATTGAATCAACTGGCGCATCAGATCGTGCCGCTCGATGGCGTAGTGCGCCATCGGCTTTCTTCTTAATCCTACTAAGCTCCTCGACAGCATCGTCCGGATATATCACATCACTTGATATTAGCCCTGCATTCCTGATCTTTTTCAAAGCATGACGTATACCAATAACTCTATGCCGCTTTAACACGTCCGACATGAGTTACCCCTAAGCGACAAGTAACCGCTTATCCATTCAGCCATTTTCATTAGAATATTTAGTATTCTCAGCACAGCCATGCTACACAAGAGGTGACATCTTCACAATCAAGATCAGAAAACAATCATTTCACTATTTTCTTTTTAAGATTATCAGAGTCAAATCCAGCGCATGCCCCCGCGTAGCGATGACACTTGCCATCTACAGATATCACGGCACCTGTTCCGGAGAACTGGACAATAAACCGGCATTCATCATCAACCTCCTTGTTCTGTTGTGTCAAATCCCCTGAGACAGCAGGTACGGTAATTGTGTTGGCTTCTTTGTCCCACAGCCCCATTCCCTGAATTCTCCCTGTACAGACACCACCACCTGCCGATGCACCCTCTGCGTCGACGGCCACCTCCAACCCACCGTTTACTCGACGAACCGTGAGCGTTTGCGTTCCCTCGGTATGACCAACCCACGTTCCTACCGGAGGTTCAGCGCTCTTGCCCTCCGGTACCGATGCAACATGCGATTCGGCCTGCTTTCCGACGAACTTGCTACCCTTGCACTTAGATGCCTGCAATGCCCCAAGAAGTAGTTCCACGTCCTCGCATATCAATTCGACAATAGCTCCTTTATTCCATTCGGCAAGGATCGACTTCGATTCAGAATCAAAATGCGCAGTCAATCCTGGGGGATTCTGTAACTCCATGATTGCTTGGGCAAAGACGGCCAACGGATCCGCACCATCACTTACCACCTTCGATAGTGGCAAAACTTCCGACACAGTTATATATGGTTGATCAAAAGCTCCCAGCTTTAGTTCTTCAACCCTCCCTAGAAAGCGCACATTCTTTCCATTGAGAACCTCTTTTGCGCGAATTTCGTTTGCAGTAAACGAAGCAATTATGGCGCGAATTGAAGTATTAACAACAACCCTCTGAGGTTTCGCATCATTATCAGGAGATTTTGAATTCCATTTTTCATATATGCCAAATGGAACTGCAATAACAATCGCAACTCCAACTATGCCATTTATCGCATCTCTAAATCTTCCCATATATTACATCTCCCTTAAGGATTGAATCCTTAGCACCACGCATCAAGTCGCATATTTTACCAAAACGAGGTAGCATCAGAAAAATCCAACGCCACCATCTTGTGAGAAAATCACGGTCCCAAAAAAGGGGTCGCACGAATTACCCTCACCTCAACCCCGCATTGATCCTCTCCAACGCCGCCGCCCCCGGACACACCTTTTCCTGCGGCAGCGCATTCAGCGGCGTGGCGCAGGTGCCCAGGGCTTCGTGCAGATCCTGGGCATCGGGCTCGGCATACAGCAGGCCGGTCACCACTTCGCCCTTGGCCTGCAGGGCCTGGACGTGGTTCATGGCGGCGACGCGGTCCGTCGGGTCGTGGTCGGCGTGGAGTTTGCGCAGGCGCATGATCGAGCCGTCGGGTTGCGGCAGGTCGATGGTTTCGCCGGGGGCCGGTGAGGCGGTGATTTCCGCGCCGAGGGCGATGAAGTCGATGCGGCTGACGGCCTCGTTGTGCTCGCGCACGTAGTCGTAGCTCTTGGTGCTGCCGGCGTGGTTGTTGAAGGTGACGCAGGGGCTGACCACGTCGATGAAGGCGGCGCCCTGGTGAGCGATGGCACCTTTGATGAGCGGCACCAGCTGCTCCTTGTCGCCGGAGAATCCGCGGGCGACGTAGGTGGCGCCCAGTTGCAGCGCCAGGCCGACCAGGTCGACGGGGCTGTCGTGGTTGATGACGCCCTTCTTGCTCTTGCTGCCGCGGTCGGCGGTGGCGGAGAACTGGCCCTTGGTGAGGCCGTAGACGCCGTTGTTCTCGACGATGTAGACCATGTTGACGCCGCGGCGCATGGCGTGGGCGAACTGGCCCAGGCCGATGGAGGCGGAGTCGCCGTCACCGCTCACGCCCAGGTACAGCAGGTCGCGGTTGGCGAGGTTGGCGCCAGTCAGCACGCTGGGCATGCGGCCGTGCACGGTGTTGAAGCCGTGGCTGGCGCCGAGGAAGTAGTCCGGCGTCTTGCTGCTGCAGCCGATGCCGGAGAGCTTGGCGACGCGGTGCGGCTGGATGTCCAGCTCCCAGCAGGCCTGGATGATGGCCGCGGAGATGGAGTCGTGGCCGCAGCCGGCGCAGAGGGTGGAGATCTTGCCCTCGTAGTCGCGGCGGGTGTAGCCCACCGCGTTGGCCTGCAGGCTGGGGTGGTGGAAGCGCGGCTTGGCGATGTAGGTCATGGTGGTGATTTCCTGGGATCGTCGGGGCCGTCAGAGCCTGTGGGGCCTTCGGGCGTGCCCGAAAAGCGCGCCACAACGGCCCCGATCTAGGCGCAAAGCACAGCCATAGCCAGAGCTATGGCGAGCATTTGCAACGACGAGCGGGGGTGTTTTGGCGTGCAGGGCGGGCATGAGCGAGGGGCTCACAGGCTCTTAGTCCGGGTGCTTCAGGTGGGCCATCGCGGCCATCGCGGCGGCGGAACCGCGCTGTGCCGTGCCCGTGACCATGTTGGCGCGCGGGTAGGCGGGCAGCACGGCCATGGCGTGCACCGCGTCGGTGATGGCGCTGGTGATGTAGCGGGCGGTGATGGGCGTGCCGTCGTAGTGCAGGATGGGCACGAGCTGGGCGGGGTTGACGTCCAGCTCGTTGATCAGCAGGCTGCGCATCTGCGCATCGCGGTTCTGCTCGACGACGAAGACGGCGTCGTGCAGGCTGATGAAGTCGCGCACCGACTTGCTGAACGGGAAGGCGCGCAGGCGCAGCGCATCCAGGTGGATGCCGGTGCCGGCGAGCTTGCCCAGCGCCTCTTCCATCGACGGGCTGGTGGAGCCGAAGTAGATGACGCCCAGCCGCGTGGGCCGGTCGGCCTCGGTGAGGATGGGCTGGGGCACCAGCTTGGCGGCGGTGGCGAACTTCTTGAGCAGGCGCTGGACGTTGTAGAGGTAGTCCGGCCCGGCCTCGGAGTAGCGCGCGTAGGCGTCGCGGGTGGTGCCGCGGGTGAAGTAGGCGCCCTTGGTGGGGTGCGTGCCCGGGTAGGTGCGCCAGGGGATGCCGTCGCCGTCCACGTCCTTGTAGCGGCCGAAATCCTTGCCGGCCTCCAGCTCCTCGGCGGTCATGACCTTGCCGCGGTCGAGCTGGCGGCTGTCGTCCCACTTGAAGGGGTCGCACAGGCGCTGGTTCATGCCGATGTCCAGGTCGGTCATGACGAACACCGGCGTCTGCAGGCGATCGGCCAGGTCCAGCGCGGTGGCGGCGTGCTCGAAGCACTCGGCCGGGTCCTGCGGCAGCAGCATCACGTGCTTGGTGTCGCCGTGGCTGGCGTAGGCGCAGGCCAACAGGTCGGCCTGCTGGGTGCGGGTGGGCATGCCGGTGGAGGGCCCGCCGCGCTGCACGTTGATCAGCGTGACCGGGATCTCGGCAAAGTAGGCCAGGCCGAGGAACTCGGTCATCAGCGACACACCGGGCCCGGAGGTGGCGGTAAACGCCCGCGCGCCGTTCCAGGCCGCACCGATCACCACGCCGATGGCCGCCAGCTCGTCCTCCGCCTGCACGATGGCGTAGTTCTTCTTGCCGGTCTCGGGGTCGATGCGCAGCTTGGCGCAGTACTTCTCGAAGGCCTCCGGCACCGAGGTGGAGGGCGTGATCGGGTACCAGCCCGAGACGGTGGCGCCGCCCCAGACGCAGCCCATGCCGGCGGCGGTGTTGCCGTCCACGAAGATGCGGTCGCCCACTTGGTTGCTGCGCTCCACCTTGATGCCCACACGGTCGGCGTCCAGGTGCTCCTGGGCGAAGTTGCGGCCCAGCTGCAGCGCGCGCACGTTGGAGTCCAGCAGCTTCTCCTTGCCGCGGAACTGCTCGGCAAAGAGCTTCTCGATCTCCGCCGGGTCGATGCCCAGCAGCACCGACAGCGCGCCGACGTAGACGATGTTCTTGAACAGCTGGCGCTGGCGCGGGTCCTGGTAGGCGGCGTTGCAGATCTCGGTCAGCGGCATGCCGATGACGTGGATGTCGTCGCGGAAGGCGCTCGGAGGCAGCGGCCGGGTGCTGTCGTAGAACAGGTAGCCGCCCGGCTCCAGCTCGGCCACGTCGGCCTTCCAGGTCTGCGGGTTCATCGCCACCATCATGTCGATGCCGCCGCGCCGGCCCAGCCAGCCCTGCTCGGACACGCGCACCTCGTACCAGGTCGGCAGGCCCTGGATGTTGCTCGGGAAGATGTTGCGCGGGCTGACCGGCACGCCCATGCGCAGGATCGCCTTGGCGAACAGCTCGTTGGCCGAGGCGGAGCCCGAGCCGTTGACGTTGGCGAACTTGATGACGAAATCGTTGACGGCTTCGATGCGGTTCATCACGCAGCCTCCTTCGTGGGTTGGGCAGAGGCGGCATCACCCGATCCACCGCGTGGGCTTCGACACAGCGGGCCGGCCTGGGTCACCTTGAACAGGAACTTCTGCATGTCCCAGGCGCCGGTGGGGCAGCGCTCGGCGCACAGGCCGCAGTGCAGGCAGACGTCCTCGTCCTTGACCATCACCCGCTTCGTCTTCAGCTCGGCCGAGACGTAGAGCGGCTCGGCCAGGTTCAGCGACGGGGCCTTGAGCCGGCCGCGCAGGTCGGCCTCGTCCCCATTGGCCACGAAGCTGATGCAGTCGGTCGGGCAGATGTCGGCGCAGGCATCGCATTCGATGCAGGCCGGTGCGCTGAACACCGTCTGCACGTCGCAATTCAGGCAGCGCTCGGCCTCGCGGATGGCTGTCTTGTAATCAAAGCCCAGCTCCACCTCCACGCGGATGCTCGCCAGCGCCTGCTCGGCCGCCGCCCAGGGCACCTTGTGGCGGGCATCGACGGAGATGTCGTTGTCGTAGCTCCACTCGTGGATGCCCATCTTCTGCGAGACAAGGTTCACGGTCGGCGCCGGGCGCTGGGCGATGTCCTCGCCGCTCAGGAACTTGTCGATCGACACCGCCGCCTGGTGGCCATGCGCCACCGCGGTGATGATGTTCTTCGGCCCGAAGGCCGCGTCGCCGCCGAAGAAGACGTTTGGCAGGCTGGACTGCAGCGTCTGCTCGTTCAGTACCGGAAGGCCCCACTTGTCGAAGTCCACGCCGACATCGCGCTCGATCCAGGGGAAGGCGTTCTCCTGCCCCACCGCGATCAGCACCTCGTCGCAGGGGAAGAAGGCATCCGGCGCGCCGGTGGGGATCAGGCTGCGGCGGCCGCGCTCGTCGTACTTTGCCTCGACGATCTCGAAGCTCATGCCCACCAGGCGGCCGTCGGCGTGCACGAAGGCCTTGGGCACGTGGTAATTGATGATGGGGATGCCCTCGTGGATCGCATCCTCCTTCTCCCAGGGCGAGGCCTTCATCTCCTCGAAGCCCGAGCGCACGATCACCTTCACGTCACTCGACCCCAGGCGCCGCGCCGAGCGGCAGCAGTCCATCGCGGTGTTGCCGCCACCGAGCACGATGACGCGCTGGCCGACCTTGGACACATGGCCGAAGGACACGCTGGCCAGCCAGTCGATGCCCAGGTGGATCTGCGCGGCAGCCTCCTGCCGGCCGGGCACCTCCAGATCCCGCCCGCGCGGCGCACCGCTGCCGACGAAAACCGCGTCGTAGCCCTGGCCGAGCAGATCACGCAGCGAGTCGATGCGCGTGCCGCTGCGGAAGTTCACGCCCAGGTCGAAGATCCAGCCGCACTCCTCGTCGATCACGCTCTCGGGCAGGCGAAAGCGCGGGATCTGCGAGCGGATGAAGCCGCCGGCCTTGGCCTCGCCGTCGAACACCGTCACGTCGTAGCCGACGGCTGCCAGGTCACGCGCCACCGTCATCGACGCCGGCCCGGCGCCCACGCAGGCCACCTTTTTGCCGTTGCGCTGGGCGAAGCGCGGCATGCGGCCATGCACGTCGCCCTTCAGGTCGGCGGCAACGCGCTTGAGGCGGCAGATCGCCACCGGTTCCGGATGCTCGCCGTTGGCCTCTTCCACCCGGCCGCGCCGGCAGGCGGGCTCGCAGGGGCGGTCACAGGTGCGCCCGAGCACGCCGGGGAAGACGTTGGACACCCAGTTGACCATGTACGCATCGGCATGGCGGCCGGCGGCGATCAGGCGGATGTACTCGGGAACGGGGGTGTGGGCGGGACACGCCCATTGACAATCGACGACTCGGTGAAAGTGAGCCGTGAGGGCCGGATCGGCCGCGCGGGTGGGCTGCAAGGTGGTCTCCGTCAAAGGCCGACGACGGGACAGCACCCGCGAACCACGGGTCGCCCGGCCGGGCCCGAATCACTTGTGGCGAAGATCCTACGCCGCTGGCGAAGGTGCGAGAACCGCTTCGCTGCCAAGGCGCGACAAAGGGTTGTCCCGATTGCAGCGATCTTGACGAAGGACAGGTTCGCAGGCGAACCCTGCCGCAGTTAAACTAAGGGTTAGTTCACCCTGGTTCAATACCATGCTCACCGTCAACGTTCACGATGCCAAGACCCGGTTGTCCCGGCTGCTCGCTGAAGTGGAGAAAGGCGAATCGGTCGTGATCGCCCGCGCGGGGCGCCCCATCGCCACCCTGACGGCTTACCAGCCACCGGCCAGGCGCGTCGCGTCGCCCGGCAGCATGGCCGGCAAGATCGCGATGTCCGATGACTTTGACGAGCCGCTGGATGACCTCTTCGATGCATTGAAGCCCGGCGATGCGCCTGCTGCTTGACACGCACCTTCTTCTCTGGTGGCTCGGCTGGCCGCAGCGTCTGCCGGCCGCAGCCAGGCAGGCGGTGGAAACAGCCGATCAGATCTACGTCAGCCATGCCTCTTTGTGGGAGATGGCGATCAAATGCAGCCTGGGCAAACTGACCGTTGACCTGCAGGCGCTGTGCCGGCAAATCGAGGTGGACGGCTTCGAATGGCTGCCGATCTCGGCCCCGCACCTGTTGGCGGTGGCGGCGCTGCCACCGCATGACGATCACAAGGATCCCTTCGACCGCCTGCTCGTGGCCCAGGCATTGACCGAACCGCTGCTGCTGCTGACCGCCGACGCCAAGCTGGCACGCTACGGATCCGTGGTTCGCCTGGTGTAGGGGCCCGCTTGACCGCACCTGAGGGGGCTGGGGACGTTTCCCGCCGAACGGGGGGCGTTCCCTAGAATCCCCCGATGACCTTCGTCCACCTGCGCACCCACACCGAGTTCTCTGTCGTCGACGGCACCCTGAGGGTGGACGATGCCGTCAAGGCGGCGGCCAGCGACGGCCAGCCGGCGTTGGCGATCACCGACCTGGCCAACCTGTTCGGCGGCGTGAAGTTCTACAACGCGGCGCGCAAGAAGGGCGTCCAGCCGATCCTCGGCGCGGACATCTGGCTGGAGCCGGAGGTCGCCGGCCCCGCCGGCGAGCCGCGCCAGGCCAGCCGGCTGCTGCTGCTGGTGCAGAACAAGACCGGCTACCTGAACCTGTGCGAGCTGCTGTCGCGCGCCTGGGTGACCAACGTGCAGCGCAACCAGGCCTGGGTGACCTGGCAGAACCTGGCCGAGCTGTCGGAGGGCCTGATCGCGCTGTCCGGCGCCCCGATGGGCGGCACCGGCCAGGGCGGCGCCATCGCCGCCGCCGCGGCGCAGGGCGACACGGAGCGCGCCGAGGCGCTGGCACGGCGGCTGGCGCAGATCTTCCCGCGGCGCTTCTACCTGGAGCTGCAGCGCGCCGGCCTGCCGGGCCAGGAGGCCTGGGTGCGCGCCGCGGTGCCGCTGGCCGCGAAGCTGGGCCTGCCGGTGGTGGCCACGCACCCGATCCAGTTCCTGGAGCCGGACGACTTCGAGGCGCACGAGGCGCGCGTGTGCATCGCCGAGGGCGAGACGCTGGCCAACCCGCGGCGCGTCAAGCGCTTCACGCGCGACCAGCACTTCAAGACCGCGGCGCAGATGCAGGCGCTGTTCGCGGACATCCCCTCTGCGCTGGCCAACACGGTCGAGATCGCCCGGCGCTGCAGCCTGACGCTGGTGCTGGGTAAGCCGCAGCTGCCCAACTTCCCGACCCCGGACCTGCCCGACGGCACGAAGATGCCGATGGAGTCCTACTTCCGCGAGCTGTCCTTCGAGGGGCTGGAGCAGCGGCTCGCGCTGCTCTTCCCGGACGTGGCCAAGCGCGATGCCGAACGGCCCCGTTATGTAGAGCGGCTGGAGTTCGAGCTGGGCACCATCATCAAGATGGGCTTCCCGGGCTACTTCCTGATCGTGTCGGACTTCATCCGCTGGGCCAAGGCCAACGGCTGCCCGGTGGGACCAGGCCGGGGCTCGGGCGCCGGCTCGCTGGTGGCCTACGCGCTGTCGATCACCGACCTGGATCCACTGCAGTACAACCTGCTGTTCGAGCGCTTCCTGAACCCGGAGCGGGTGTCGATGCCCGACTTCGACATCGACTTCTGCCAGGGCAACCGCGACCGCGTCATCGACTATGTGAAGGACCGCTACGGCCGCCCCGCGGTGAGCCAGATCGCCACCTTCGGCACCATGGCCGCCAAGGCGGCGCTGCGCGACATCGGCCGGGTGCTGGGTATGGGCTACGGGCATGTGGACTCGATCGCCAAGCTGATCCCCGCGCCGCCGGGCAAGACGGTGACGCTGGCCAAGGTGCCGGAAAAGCCGGACGACAAGCTGATCTACGCCCGCCAGGAAGCCCCGGAGCTGGACCAGCGCGAGGCCGCCGAGGAAGAGGTGGCCGAGCTGCTGGCGCTGGCCACGCGGGTGGAAGGCATGGTGCGCAACATCGGCATGCACGCCGGGGGTGTGCTGATTGCGCCGGGCAAGATCACCGACTTCTGCCCGCTGTACCAGCAGCCCGGCAGCGACAGCGCGGTCAGCCAGTACGACAAGGACGACGTCGAGGCCATCGGCCTGGTGAAGTTCGACTTCCTGGGCCTGGCCACGCTGACCATCCTGGAGCTGGCGAAGGACTTCATCGTCGCGCGCCACGCGGACCAGGCGAATTTCGCCTTCGAGACCCTGCCGCTGGATGACGCGGCGGTCTACAAGCTGTTCTCCGACGGCCTGACCGAGGCGGTGTTCCAGTTTGAATCCGGCGGCATGCAGCGCATGCTCAAGGACGCCCGGCCGAGCCGGCTGGAGGACCTGATCGCGCTGAACGCGCTGTACCGCCCGGGCCCGATGGACCTGATCCCGACCTTCGTGGCGCGCAAGCACGGCAAGGAGGTGGTCGAGTATCCGCACCCGCTGACCGAGGCCGTGCTGGCCGAAACCTACGGGATCATGGTCTACCAGGAGCAGGTGATGCAGACCGCCCAGGTGCTGGGCGGCTACAGCCTGGGCGGCGCGGACATGCTGCGCCGCGCCATGGGCAAGAAGAAGGCCGAGGAGATGGCCGAGCACCGCGCCATCTTCCGCAAGGGCGCGGCGGAGAAGGGCATCGGCGAGGCCAAGGCCGACGAGGTCTTCGACCTGATGGAGAAGTTCGCGGGCTACGGCTTCAACAAGTCGCACGCCGCCGCCTACTCGCTGCTCGCCTACCACACGGCCTGGATCAAGGTGCACTACACGGCCGAGTTCTTCGCGGCCAACATGACCATCGAACTCGACGACACCGACAAGCTGAAGGTGCTGCGCGACGATGCGATGAAGCACTTCCGCGTCGCCTTCGAGGCGCCGGATGTCAACCAGGGGGTCTACCGCTTCGAGCCGGCCCCCGGGAAGGCGGGCGACCGGCTGATCCGCTATGGCCTGGGCGCCATCAAGGGCACCGGCCAGGGCGCGATCGAGGCGATCGTGGAAGCCCGCACCGAGGGCGGGCCGTTCAGGTCCATCTTCGACTTCGCCGCGCGGGTGGACCGCAAGCGCATCAACAAGCGCGTGGTGGAGGCGCTGATCAAGGCCGGTGCCTTCGACAAGCTGCACCCCAAGGGCCTGGACGGCCGCGCCGAGCTGCTGGCCAGCGTGGGCCTGGCCTTCGAGTACGCCGACACCCAGGCCGCGCACGCCTCGCAGGGCGGGCTGTTCGACATGTTCGGCGACGGCGACGACAACCACGGCAGCTCCACCCAGGAGCCCGAGTACAACGCCGCAGACACCTGGGACGTCCGGACCCGGCTGGGCCATGAGAAGGTGGCGATCGGCTACTTCTTCAGCGGCCACCTGTTCGACCAGGTGGGCGCCGAGGTGCGCCAGTTCGTCAAGCGCGAGGTGGCCGACGTGTCCGACAGCCGCGATCCGCAGACGCTGGCCGGCGTGGTCAGCGACCTGCGCATCGTCAACGGCAACCGCGGCAAGGTGGCGATCTTCAAGCTCGACGACAAGTCGGGCTCGATCGAGGCCGTCGTCGCCGAGGAGCTGCTCAACGCCAACCAGGCGCTGCTCAAGGACGACGAGGTGCTGATCCTGCAGGGCAAGGCCCAGCCGGACCGCTTCAGCGGTGGCATGCGCTTCAACGTGCTGCAGATCCTGGACCTGCCCGCTGCGCGCTGCCGCCATGCGCGCTTCCTGCGGGTGCCGGTGCAGGGCCTGGGCAGCACGCCGATGGCGCCGCTGGAGCAGATCCTGCGGGACTTCCCGGCCAAGCGACTGGACAGCCCGGAGGGCCCGCTGCTGCAGGGCACCCCGGTGCGGCTGCTGGTGCAGCGCCCGGGCGCGGTCGGCGAGGTCGACCTGGGCGACGCCGGGCGCTTCTACCCCAGCGACCCCGCGCTGGCGATGTGGCGCAGCGCCACCCAGGGCAGCTGCACGCTGGTCTACGCCGAACCGTCCTGACGCGCCGCGGGCAAACGCCTGACCACGACTGGTCACACAACTTTACCGGCCGGGGTCGGCGCAGCGGCCACCGCGGCCGTTGAGTGGTGCAGGGTCGCCGAGTGGTTCGGGCACCCGCCAAGGAGCTTGAAGATGACGTTGTGGAAGACAGCCGCCGCGCTGGCCCTGGGCCTCGCCGCGGTGGTGCCCGCCCAGGCCGCCGTGGGCGTGTCGGTCGAGATCAGCCAGCCCGGCGTGTATGGCCGGGTCGACATCGGCCGGTTCCCGACGCCGGAAGTGGTGCTGCCGCGGCCGGTGATCATCCACCCGGCCCCGCCGCCCCGCGGCGCGCAACCCCGCCCGGCGCCGGAGCCGGTCTACCTGTGGGTGCCGCCAGGCCACCGCAAGAACTGGCGCCGGCACTGCGAGCGTTACCACGCCTGCGACCACCCGGTGTACTTCGTGCGCGACGACTGGTACGACCGCGACGGCCCGGGACGTGAGCGTGGCCGAGATGGCCGCGAGGACCGCCGCGACCGCGGCGATGACCGTGGGCATGGCCACGGGCGCGGGCACGGGCACGGGCACGACCGCAGCGATGACCGCGGGCACGGCCGGCGCGGCGATTGACGCATCGGCGCGGCTTCACCAGCCCATCCTCCGAGAAACCCGCCACGGCGGGTTTTTCCTTGCAGGCGCACATGGGGCCGATCGCTGTCTAGACTGCGCAGCATGAACGACCGGGCCTTCCCTCCCCCCGTCATCGGCCTGCTGCTCACTGGCGGTGGTGCCCGTGCGGCCTACCAGGCGGGGGTGCTGCAGGGCATCGCGCAGATCGCCCGCGCCAGCGGTGCCACCTGCGGCCAGGGTGGGCCCAGCCCCTTCCAGGTGCTCGCCGGCACCTCGGCCGGGGCCATCAACGCCGCCGGCCTGGCCTGCGGTGCCGACCGCTTCGACCACGCGGTCGCCATGCTGGCCGACGTCTGGGGGCAGTTCCACGCCGAGCAGGTCTACCGCGCCGATTCGCTGGCCGTCATCCGCACCGGCGCCCCCTGGCTGACGATGATGTCCTTCGGCTGGGCCGTTGCGCGCTTTCGGCGCCTGCGCCCACGCTCGCTGCTCGACAACAGCCCGCTCGAAGCCCTGTTGCATCGCCTGATGCGCTTCGACCGCCTGCCGCAGCTGATGCGCGACGGCCGCCTGCAGGCTCTGGCCGTCACCGCCTCCAGCTACACCAGCGGGCAGCACGTCACCTTCTACGAGAGCCTGCACGAGCTGCCGCCCTGGACCCGCTCGCAGCGCGTGGCGGTGCGCACCGCCATCGGCGTGCGGCACCTGCTGGCCTCCGCGGCGATCCCCTTCGTCTTCCCGTCGATGCCGCTGGAGATGCCCGAGGGGCGGGAGTGGTTCGGCGACGGCTCGATGCGCCAGGCCGCCCCGATCTCGCCGGCCATCCACCTCGGTGCCGACCGGGTGCTGGTCGTCGGCGCCGGGCGCATGCACGAGCCCGGCGGCCGCCACGTGCAGGCGCAGGGCTACCCCAGCGTCGCGGAGATCGCCGGCCATGCGTTGTCGAACATCTTCCTCGACGCGCTGGCGGTGGACGTCGAGCGGCTGCAGCGCATCAACACCACCCTGGCGCTGCTGCCACCCGAGGCCCGCGCCCGCACGCCGCTGCGGCCGGTCGAGGCGCTGGTGATCGCCCCCAGCCAGCGGCTGGACGACCTGGCCGCCGCGCACATCGACAGCCTGCCGCTGACCATCCGCACGCTGTTGCGCTCGGTGGGCGTGACGGGCCACGGCGCCAGCGGTGGCTCGGCGCTGGCCAGCTACCTGCTGTTCGAGCCGGGCTACACCCGCGCGCTGATCGCCCTGGGCCTGGCCGACACACTGGCCCGGCGCGACGAGGTGCAGCGCTTCTTTGGCTGGCCCGAGCCAGCCCGGCTCAACCCGCCTCAGCTCACTGCGATGCCTTCTTCGCCGGCTTCGCTGCCTTGCCCGGCTGCGCCGCCGCCCCGCTGAAGGCGCCGCCGTTGACGGTGAGACCGGCCTCGGACATCTTCGCCGCATTGCCCGGGCCCAGGCCCTTGACGCGCGAGATCAGGTCCTCCCAATCCTTGAAGGACGACTTCTTGCGCTCGTCCAGCAAGCGCCCCGACATCGCCGGCCCGATGCCCTTGATCGATTCCAGCTCGGCCTGGGTGGCCTTGTTGACATCCACAGCGGCCAGCGCCAGCGCTGAAGCCAGGCTCAGCAACACGGTGATCAGCAGCTTCCACATCGTTCGACCCTACCTTTCCTGCGAGGTTGATGCCGGCGTGACGCCCGCCCCTGTGACGGATGCCGCATCCAGCCCCGCCACGATAGGCAGGAAGCCGCGCCGCGGGCATCGCCCCGAGGGGGGATATGAGGGGGGTGTGGCCGGCCGGGCCGGGGGGGTCATGGACATTGGCAACGGCATCTGCAACGGCATCCCCACCAGCGACGGCAGCCGCCACCCACGCCGGCCGGCCTCGCGGGCAGCCCCGGGTAGCGGACAATCCGGCACCTCGCCAGCCGCTGACCGGGCGGTCGCACGCATCGACATGATCACCATCCCCTCTCCTTCCACGGGCGCCGGCCCGCGTCCACGATGAGCAGCGAGCCGCACAGCAACCGCGTCACCGCCAAGCGGCTGACGGGCTACTTCTGGCCCCATCGCGGCGGCATGCTCGTCGCGATCGCCGCCTTCCTGCTCGCCTCCGCCACCGAGCCACTGATCCCCCGGCTGCTGCAAATCGCGCTGGACGAAGGCTTTCTCGCCAAGCCCAGCTTCCCGCTGTGGGCGGTGCCGGTGGCGCTGATCGGGCTGTTCCTGCTGCGCGGCGTGTTCAGCTTCGTCGGTACCTTCACCCTCAACCGCAGCACCTCGCGGGCGGTGCTGGGCCTGCGCAAGGACCTGGCGGGCGCCATCCTGCGTGCCGATGCGGGCGTGTTCACCACCGTCACGCCCGGCACCGCGGTGACCAAGATCGTCAACGACCCGCAGAACATCGCCAGCCAGCTCGGCGGCGCCATGATCACCCTGCTGCGCGACGGCACCACCGCGATCGCGCTGCTGGCCTACCTGTTCTGGCAGAACTGGCAGCTGACCCTGCTGTCGATGGTGACCGTGCCGATCCTGTCGGTCGGCGTGCGCAAGGTGCACCGGCGCGTGCAGAAGGTCGGCGGCCTGGCCTACGAGGCGCAGCTGCGCCTGGTCAACGTGGTCGACGACCTGGCACGCGCCTGGCGGGTGATCCGCACCTTCGATGCCGGCCACTTCGAGCGCGGGCGCTTCGAGCGCGAGGCCAACGAGGTGCAGCGCATGACGATGAAGAGCGTGGCTGCCGCGGCGATGATGACGCCGGTCTCGCAGATCGCGGCCAGCTTCGGCGTCGCGTCGATCGTCACCCTGGCGCTCTACCAGGCGCAGACGGGCAACGGCAGCGTCGGCAGCTTCGCCGGCTACGTGGCCGCGCTGCTGCTGCTGGTGTCCAAGACGCGCCACCTCACCGACGTGTCCCAGCCGATCATCGGCGCGCTGATCGTGGCCCGCGCCACCTTCGAGCTGCTGGACGCACCGACCGAGCCGGACCGTGGCGAGCGCACCCTGGAGCGCGCGCGCGGCGAGATCGTCTTCGACCAGGTCAGCGTCGCCTACCCCGGCGCCGAACGGCCGGCACTCGACGGCCTGAGCCTGCGCATCGAACCCGCCCAGACGGTTGCCCTGGTGGGCAGCTCCGGTGCGGGCAAGACCACCGTGGTCAACACCCTGCTGGGCTTCGCCGCGCCCGACCAGGGCCACCTGACGCTGGACGGCATCGAGCTGGCCGAGCTGCGCAAGGCCGACCTGCGCCGCCAGTTTGCGGTGGTGTCGCAGGACATCGTGCTGTTCGACGCCTCGATCGCCGACAACGTGGTCTACGCCCAGCCGCGCGACCTGGCCCGGGTCGAGACCTGCCTGCGCGCCGCCGCGCTGTGGGACCACGTGGCCAGCCTGCCCGAGGGCGTCGAATCCTCCATCGGCGTGAACGGCAGCAAGCTCTCCGGCGGCCAGCGCCAGCGCCTGGCGATCGCACGGGCGCTGTACAAGGACGCCCCGATCTGGATCCTCGACGAGGCGACATCCGCCCTGGACACCGAGAGCGAGCGCGCCATCCAGCAGGCCCTCGACCAGTGGCATGGCCGCAAGACGATGGTCGTCATCGCCCACCGGCTGAGCACCATCCGTGGCGCCGATGCGATCTGCGTGATGGAGAACGGCCGGGTGGTCGAGGCCGGCCGGCACGAGGAGCTGCTGGCCCGCGACGGGCGCTATGCGGCGATGGTGAGGGCGCAGACAGCGGACAGCGGCGGTGGCTCGACATTCAAAGAGAACTGAACCTTTCCATTCTCAGCCAGTTCGATGCCTTCAAGTTCAGACCTCGGACGGCAAGCCCAGCAGCAACCGGTACAGGGACAGGTAGTGCGCGGCGGCCCGGTCCCAGTCGAAATGCGCGGCATGCGCACGCACGGCATCCGCTCGACCCGGTTCGACCCCTTGCGCCAGACCCCGCTCGACGATGCGGCGCATGGTCGCGGGTTCAAAGTCGTCGAAGTAACTGGCGACCTCTCCACCGATCTCCGGTAGGCAGGTGCGGCGAGCCAGGAACACCGGCTTGCCGAAGTGCATGGCCTCGATGGGCGGCAGGCCGAAGCCCTCGGTCAGGCTGGGGAACAGGAAACCCGTGCAGTTCGCATAGGCCCAGGTCTTCTGGGCCTCGCTGATACCGAGGAAGAAGCGGACGTTGGGTGGATGAGGGGCCGCGGCCAGCGCCTTGGCATCGCCGGACGGCGGGCCGCAGAGCACGAAGTCCATCTCTGGCCAGATCGCGGCCATCGCCAGCAGCGCCTGCGGATTCTTCGACGGCGACATGCGACTCAGGTGGAAAAGGAAGGGTCGCACCGGTTCGAACAACGGCTCCTGAGCGTCGCGAGACAGGTTGCGTGCGCCGTTGTAGATGACGTCGAGCGGGCCACGCCATCCCAGCGTCCGCTCGACATCCTGTGCCGTATGACGGCTGACCGTGGTCACGTGGTCCGTGCGACGCAGAAGCCTGCGCAGTTGACCGTTGTGCCGCCAAACGGAAAACGGCGAACGGCCATAGAGGTAGTTGAGATCGTGGATGGTCACCAGCCGCTGCCGGCATCCCACGGGTGGCCGCGACTTGTTCATCTGGTGCAACGAGTGCCACAGGCTGAAGGGCCGATCGGTCCGGTGCAGCCAGCGATCCAGGCGTCGCAACGGCAGGTAGCCGACATCGCCACCGAAGACGCCCTGCAGTTCAGGCCGAAGATGAAACGTGAAACCGACCCCCTGCGATTCGCGCCACGACGGCGCCACCTGCGCGATGCGCTGCGCCAGCTGGGAAGAAAACTCAAAGATGCCCCCGTCCCCCGGCGACGAGCGCCCCAGGCTGACCAGCACCTCATGCCGCACGGGCGGAAGCAGCGCCATGGTCAGGACGCGTTCACCAGCGTGCGAAGTGCGCCCGTGGCACGAGGCCATGGGCCATCCGAAAAGGCGTGTCGGCAGTGGGAGCTCATCGTGAAGATTATCCACGCGGGTCCGGATGCTCCCCGGGCCGCTCCCCGGGCGGATGCAGGGGCCCGACTATCATTTGCCGCATGGATCAGACTTCGGCGGGATTGCCCGGCAACGAGCATTTCGGCGACCGGCGACCGTCACGCGGTCGGGTCGAGGGCGGCCTTCGCCTCAGCGCTCCAGATCGGTGCCGCCGGGGTGGCCCGGGGCGGCCGCTGATCAGCTACGTCACCGTCGTCCGCAATGCCCGGGACACGCTCGCCCGGACGCTGGAGAGCGTGCGCACGCAGCAGTGGGATGCCGTCGAGCACATCGTCGTCGACGGGTGCTCCAACGACGGAACGCTGGCGGTCATCGAGGCGCACGCCAGCCAGATCGATTACTACGTTTCGGAGCCCGATGCGGGCTTGTATGACGCGCTGAACAAAGCCCTGTCCCTGGCCACCGGCGACTTGGTCTGTGTGCTCAATGCCGACGACTGGCTGACGCCCGACGCCGCTGCGGTGGCCGCCCGCGCGCTGGTCCGTTGCGGCCACATCGACCCACCGATGCCACCATTGATGATCCTCACTTCAGCCTGGCTGCACGATCGGCACCGTCGCAAGCTGTGGCTTCCCGCCTTGATGGATGCTGGAGCGTGGCTGCGCTGCCCGAAGATCTGCCATAACGGGGTCTATGCCACGCGCGCCGCCCTGGACCTGGCCGGGCCGTACGACACCCGGTTCGAGATCATCGGAGACACCGCTTGGCTGTGCGCGGCGTTCGATGCCGGCGTCCGGTTCGTGGCGTGCGCGGCGCCCACCGTGCACTACGCGTCCGGAGGGCTGTCCAGCGACTCAAGGCGCCATGTCGAGGAGTGCGTCCAACTCGTCGCGCAACGGTTCCCGGCGCTGGACACCTCCGAAGTCTGGACCCTCATCCACGCCTTCTATCCGTGGCCGGACAATCTCGCCCCGTTCGCGTCCAGCTGCCCCGAAGATCTCGGACGTGCGCTGGATGCACTGCTTGCCCGTCACGCCGGCAACGAGGCGCTGCAAGCGAGTGCCCGCGCGGTGGGGCTGGCGCGACAGCTGGGACGTGCCAGACGGGTGCGGTCTCGACGGCAACTGTTCGCGCAGCTCCAGCGTGGGCTGTGGCGCGCTTGGTATGGGGTGCGCGAGGCCCTCGCCGCCCCCAAGCCCCGGCTCGGATGACCCGTCAGGCGACGGGCCTCACCCAGGGGAGCATCTCTTCCCAGAAGCCACGGTCGAATCGCTCCCACGCGTGAACACCAAACGGCAGGCGATTCGCGTTCATGTCGTAGAGCAGACGTGGCGCGACCTCGAACGCGAAGCCGACGGCCTCTTCGGGCCTGGGTACCCGGAAGAAGGGACAAGCCGCCGGTACCAACACACCCCAGAAGAGATCCTCGTTGGAACTGGAGAAAACCGGCTCGAAGTTGTAGGCCAGGAGACGCTCATGCTTGATGCGCCGCACCCAGTTCACCAGCCCCCGATCGCCATGCGAATGTGACTTGACGAAGTTGGGGATGCGCCTGGGCTCCTGCAGCACGCGCACGAAATCCTCCAGCCGGCGCAACGAGAAGCCGCCATTCCCGACACCCCAGAACTGGAGTGGGAGTTGCGGCTGGGCACCGCCCACAAACCATGGTGCACCGACGTAGGAGAAATCGCGTTCGCACCACGACGCCAGTTCATCCGAGATCACCAGCGCATCCGTTTGAGCAATCAGCAAGTGACTATGCCCTTCGAAGGCGCGATAGAAGCCGATCGAGCACATCAGCCGGTTGTAGCCCCGGATACCGGAGAAGAAGTCGTCGTCGAAGAGCTTGAACTCAAACCTGGGCGCGAAACGCTGGCACAGACTCTCCAGGTAGGCGCGCAAGCGACGGGGCCCGACGAAGTACAGCGGCCAGCGGGCCAGCACGTCGGCGCTACGTTCGATCGACAGCAACTCTGCTGCCGTCAGCTCGGTCTTGTAGATCGGGATCGCGACGGCGGGTCGAACGTCGCTGGTTTGCTGGGGCATCAGGGTTGAAGTCGACACGGCATCATCTTCTGCATAACGCAGGGCGGTTCGGATCGCCAGCACTCACATCCGGCGCAGGCGATCGCATCGGATGAGCGGCGGACGCCCTTGAGGTTGCCGACACGATGGAGCGCGTGAAGGACACGTCACAGATTCTAGGTATCCCGGTCAACGCGAAGGCTCCTGCCACGTATATCGGGTCCGATGCAACGTCGCCATTCAAGCACGCGATCGGGCCGCTTCGAGCATCGCGCGCCCGGCTTGGATCGCCTGCGCAACGTCGGGCCAAACCACCTGAGCGGCATCGTCCGCCGTGCCTTGTGCCACACGCAGGACCCGCACACCGGGTCCGCGCGCACCCCACTGCATCGGATCGGTCGGCCCCAGCACGCTGAGCAGCGGCGCCCCGACCGCAGCAGCCACATGGCCGGGGCCCGTGTCGTTGGAAACCATGAGTGCGCAACGCTCAAGCAAGGCGGCGTAATCATCGAGCCCGACACCGTCAAGCACCAGCGCCTGTGGGTAGTCGCGCCGCGCAGCATCACCCTCACCGGGCCCCGGGCAGAGCAACAGCGGCACTCCCCATTCGACCGCCGCGACCCGCGTGAACTCGGCGAAGTGGGGCCAGCGCTTGTCGATCTTCTCGAAGGTCCCGCCGGCGAATGGGCAGAGCACGACGAAGGGCCCCGCCACGCCCTGCGCTGCGAGCAGCGCCTGAACGCGCTGACGCGCATCCTCGCTGGTCGCGAGCAAGGCATGAGGCGGCAACGGCTCGTCACTGCCGAGCAGGGCCTGCACCAGGCGCCAGTCGTGCTGCATCTCGTGTTGGCCGGACAGCTTGCGCAAGGCCTGTTTCAGCAGCAGGGTGCGACCCTCGTGGGCATAGCCCAGGCCACGCAGGCCGGCCAGCCGGATCTCCAGCGCGCTGGAAAACGAGGTCGGCAACACGACGGTGTTGAGACGGTGATCGAAGCCCGGGTCACTCTGGAGCGCTTCGGCACGCAGCCGGCGGTACAGGGCGATGCGCGCACGCAGTTCCCGCGGCAGCGTGTGGACCGTCCAGCCTTCGCCGGCCAGCAACCTGGCCGCCCAGCCCTTGCCGACCAGTTGCAGCGCGTAGCCGGCTTCAGCGAGCCGCTGCAGCGCCGCCACGCTGAGCGTGACGTCGCCGACCCAATTGCGCAGGCGGACGATCAGGGGCGAGCCAGGCGCGACACTCACGCGCTCACTCACCGCGCGCCTCGCTCGCAACCGGGGCCACGGACGTCGCAGCGGCATCGCGAACGACGCGCCGCCGCTCCCGCTGCACCTGCACCAGGCCGTGGAAGACCCGCCTCAGCTCGTTGGTGATGCGCCAGGCATAGGTGCTGAGCTTGCGGTACCAGGGGAACTTGCGGCTGGGCGTGGTCGACTGGCCCGAGGCCGCGGACACCGCGGCGATCGTCGAGGGCGCCTCGCTGTCGTGCAGGGCCACCAGCGGATCGACCCGCCGCACCTTCAGGCCCAGCACCCAGGCGCGGTCGTAGGCGTGGTCATAGGGCAGGCGCATCGGCAGCAGGCGCTCGAGGTAGCGTTGCGCCGCGAAGCGGTTGACCAGGTAGGCGCTCGAGCCGGTGCACTGGCTCAACATCACCGTCAGCGCATGGCGACCGGTGAGCGGCAGCACGGTGCGCGGCGTGCCGCCGTGCACGGCCGAGAGCTTGACCATGTCCCAGCGTTCCGGCACCGCAGCCAGCGCGCGCAGCACCTCGGGCAGATCCTCGGTGAGGCCGACATCGTCCTCCAGGATCAGGGCCAGCTGTGCCGGACTGGCCAGCAGCGCCCGCATCGCGTCCAGGTGCGAGAGATAGCAGCCGATCTCGCCCCGGCTCGGGAACATGCCGTGCCGCCGGCCGTAGCCGGCGCGATCGACCAGCCGGGCGCACTCCTCGTCGCTGAGCGAGGCGCCATGGACGCCGGGGATGCGCTGCCAGGCCAAGCCCAGCCGTTCCAGTTGCGCAGCGATGCCGGCGAGGCGGCCGGTGTCGCGATCGAGGTTGATGACCAGGACGGTGACAGGGTGCATGCCGAAATTATCTGGCATGGCCAGCACCAATCCCGAGCCCGGCAGCGTCCCGCCGGGCCGGCTTGCGACCGCCAGTGAACGCGACCGGTGAAGACCCGGTATCCACTCGCTGGCTGGGCGGGTGACTGGAAGACGTGTCAGTTGCTGATGCTGCCGGGCTGGTAAGCTCTTCGGCCCAAGTTGAAGGTCATGGCGTGATGCCGAACCCGAACATCCTGGTCCTGGCGACAGACCCTGGCAGCCACATTTCCGGGATCCGACTGGTGATTCCTCTGCAGCGACTGGCGGACCGTCTGGGCTGGACGCTGCGCCTGAGCCCGTTCCACGCCGTGAACCGTCTCGACCTGCGATGGGCCGACGTGGTGGTGATCCAGCGTGCCACACGGTCGCGAGAAGAACGCGTGATGGCGTGGCTGAACGCACAGCGCATACCAGTCATTTACGAGATCGACGATCTGCTGACCGAACCCGCAGACCACGTCATGGGCGCAGCCGAACTCAGGGAACAGGCCCCCCTGGTGCGTCGGATGCTGGGGATGGCCGATGTCGTCAGTGCATCGACCCCCCGACTCGTCGACGAACTGAGGCCTCTCACGAAATTGATCCACCTGGTTCCCAACTACGGCCCCGGCAAGTATCTTGCGCGCGCGCAGCACGATGACCAGTCGCCGGTGACCCTGCTGATCGCCGCATCGGACCGGCAGGCTGTCGGTCCGATGGTGGCCGGCATCCGGAACGTCCAGGCCGACAGGTCGGTGCGCGTGGAGACCGTGGCCGTCGGCGCGATCGCCGACAGCCTTGAGGAAGCCGGCGTACCGTGTCGTCGTTTTCCTGGGATGCCTCGCGAGGCCTTCTTCGCGACGATCTCAGCGCTTGCCAACCCGATCGGCCTGATTCCGCTCGACGACTCTCGATTCAGTGCGTGCAAGAGCGCGGTGAAGTTCTTCGACTACGCCTGCCTGGGGATACCAAGCATCTGTTCGAATCACCCACCGTATGCCGACGTGATCGAGTCGGGACAGGATGGCATGCTCTGCGACAGTCCACACGCCTGGGCCGACGCGATACGGCAGTTGGTGCTTGATGCCCACACTCGCCAGAGGCTTGCCGACGCCGCATTCAGGAAGGTCACGCAGCGACACTCGCTCGACCAGACAGTCGCCAGCTGGGAAGTCCTGATCACCCACCTCGTCGATCAGGGCGCGAGGAATCGCCGGCCGATCACACCATCGCAGCGGCTTGCCGATGCCGTCGCCAGTCGGCTCGATCACGTCCGAAGCGCCTTGACCGACTGGAATCGCCGACGCCTGAAGAATCGTCACGTTCGACCGACGGAACACCCCAAACCATGAGCAAGCCCCACCCATTGACGTCTCGCAGCCCCTGATGCCCTCTCTGGAGGACTACACCGAACTGCTTCATCCGATGTGGGATCGAAAGATCCTGATCAATGGAGGTCCGTTCCATCAACAACTCGAACGCCCATGATCACGCCTACATCGGAACCGGCGCCATCATCAAGCAGGGCACGCCCGACCAACCGGTCGTCATCGGTGAAGGGGCCATCGTCGGCATGGGCGCCGTCGTGACCCGAGACGTCGCGCCGCACACCACCGTCATCGGCAATCGGGCAAAGGTGATGGCCCGGCCTTGACCGGAACGCCTGGCGACCCCATGGCCAGAAGCTGCGACCACCTCGGGCAACCCCTCCCAGTCATGTCCCCCACCTTCATCATCTACACATCCGGATTCGACGAGAACAGCGGCGGCTCCATCGCACTGCATCGCCTGTGTGACGCCTTGAACCAGCTCGGGCGACGTGCGCGGATCTGGCCGAGTCAACGGCCCGTTCAACCTCCGCCAAAGACCTGGAAGGATCGCGTGCCGTTCTATCGGCGCAAGCCTCGCTCGTGGGAGTTCCCCCGGTTCCAGACGCTGGCCCGGCTGGATACGCCCGTGGCGACTGCGGTCGATCTGGACGATGCGATCGTTATCTACCCCGAAGTCATCGACGGCAACCCGCTGCAGGCCCGTCGGGTCGTGCGCTGGCTGCTGCATCGGCCCGGTTTCCACACCGGCCATCACGAGTTCGGGCCCGATGACCTGTTCTTCTTCTTCCAGGCGGCATTCAACGATCCCGTGCTGAACCCGCATACGGATCGGCTGCTCCAGACCTTCTTCGTGCGCGACGACATCTACCGACCTCCTGCCCCGGAAGACGAGGATCGGCGCACCGGCACGTGCTACATCCTGCGCAAGGGCAAGGACCGTGCACTGGTGCATGACGCGAAGGGCTCGATCCTCATTGATGGCCTGAGCCACGCGGCTGCCGCTGATGTCTTCCGTCGCACCCGAACCTGCATCTCATACGACCTGTACACGATGTACTCGATGTACGCGGCCATGTGCGGCTGCGACTCGATCGTCGTACCTGACCCTGCGGTCGACCTGAACGCCTGGTATCCAACAGAGGAAGAGCGCTACGGCATGGCCTACGGCTGGTCGGAGCTCGGGTGGTCCCGCGCGACACGGCCCCTGCTCCTGCCTCGCCTCAAGAGGCTGGAGGAACAGAGCAACGAGACCGTACGCCAGTTCATCCAGACCTGCGATCGCCACTTCCAGGTCGGGTCGGAATCCTCGCCACGACTGACTCCGAAGGCGGCGACAGAGGCGCCGTAAGATGCGCGCCCAGCCTGTTCCAGAGCCTGCCATGACACAACTGCTCCGCGCCCAGTCCGTTGTCGACCTTCACGACACCCTCCTCGCCTCCCCCGCCTGGCCCGCCGACGCCTCGCTGCTGCCGGCCGATCCGCTCTGGCACTGGGTAGCGACCAACCACCGCAACAACTGCCTGCTGTGGGCGGAAGAAGACCTCGCCCGCCGCACCACCGTGGGCGCCGAGGAGATCGCCGCCAACAAGCGCGCCATCGACGGCTTCAACCAGGCGCGCAACGACGCCACCGAGCGGGTCGACGAGATCCTGCTGACCGCGCTCGGCTTGGTCGATGCGGCCTCGGCCCGCACCAACGCGCCGGTGTCGACCGTGCCGCCGGGGGCCCGGCTGAACAGCGAGACGGCGGGCAGCATCATCGACCGCATGTCGATCATGGCGCTGAAGGTGCATGCCATGCGGGCGCAGACGCTGCGCACCGACGTGGACGCCGAGCACATCGCCAGCTCGCAGGAAAAGCTCGCGCGGCTGGAACAGCAGCGCGCCGACCTGGGCAGTTGCCTCGAGGCGCTGATCGCCGATGCCCAGGCGGGCCGGGCGTACTTCAAGGTCTACCGCCAGTTCAAGATGTACAACGATCCGCGCTTCAACCCCGAGCTGGTCAAGGAAGCCCGGCAGTCGAAGGCGCGCGGCGGATGAGTGTCCAGCCCGGTCCGCTGCGGCGGGTGCTGATCGTCAAGACTTCGTCGATGGGGGACGTGGTGCATGCGCTGCCGGCGGTGTCCGACATGCGGCGCGCCCACCCCGGGCTGGAGGTGGATTGGCTCGTCGAGGCGCCCTTTGCCGCCATCGCGCGCCTGCACCCCGGCGTGCGCCGGGTGCTGCCGCTGGCCTGGCGCAAGTGGCGCAAGACGCTCTGGCGGGCTGACACCCGGGCGGCAGTGGCCGCGCTGCGCAGCGAGCTGAGGCGCGACGAGTACGATCTGGTGCTGGACCTGCAGGGCCTGCTCAAGAGCGTGCTCTGGGGGCTGCAGGCACGGGGGCCATTGGTGGGCTACGACGCGGCCAGCATCCGCGAACCGGCCGCCGCCTGGTTCTACCGCCGCAGGGCGAGCGTGCCGCGCGACCTGCAGGCGGTAGAGCGCTGCCGGCGGCTGGCGGCTGCCCATCTCGGCTACGCGATGCCGGACTCGCCGCCGGATTTCGGTCTGCAGGCGGCGGCCGGGAGCTGGCAGGCAGCGAGCCCGTCGGCCGCGCTGATCCCCTGCGCCAGCCGGCCGGAGAAGTTCTGGCCCGAGGCGGACTGGATCGCGGTGGGCGAGCGCCTGCGCGCCGCCGGACTGACGCCGGTGGTGATCTGGGGCAGTGCCGAGGAGCGCGAGCGTGCCGAGCGCATCGCTGCCGGCTGCGGTGGTGTCGTGCCGCCCTTCCTGTCGGTGGCCGACATGGCGGCAGTGCTGGGCGCGGCACGCCAGATCGTCGGGCTGGACACCGGCTTCTCGCACCTGGCGGCGGCGTTCGGCCGGCCGACGATCGGCATCTACTGTGACCACGAGCCCGGGCTGGCCGGCATCACGGGGCCGGGGCCGGTGGCGAGCTTCGGCGGCAAGGGGCTACGCCCGGGGCGCGACGAGGTCCTCGCACAGCTGGAACGGCACCTCGCGCTGCAGGGTTGAGCCGCAGGGCCGCACGCGGCGCGGACCGCCACGGCGTTCGCGCGTCAGAGTTCCTCGATGCGCTGCTGCGGGAAGCTGTCCCAGCTCAGGCAGCCGGGGCACTGCCAGAAGTGGCGCTGCGCCTCGAAGCCACAGGCCGCGCAGCGGTAGCGCTGCAGCGGCCGGGCCGCTCGGGCCACGGCGTCGCGCACCGCCGGCTGGGCGCCCTCGGGCCATTGGTCGGCCGGCGCGTCCAGCAGGGCCAGCGCCGCGGACAGGCTGGGCTGCTCGCGCAGCAGGGGCAGCAGACGCTCGGACTGGCCCGGCGCGCAACCCTGCAGCAGGGCCAGGGCGCGCAGCAGGTCGATGCGCGGCTGGCGGGCAAACAGCTCCTCCAGTGCCGCGCGTGCGGGATCCAGCTGGCCGGCCGCCTTGGCACAGGCGACGAAGTCCTCGGCCAGGCGGCTGAAGGCATCCGGGTTGCGCTGGCGCAGCTCGGCAAACACGGCCATGGCCTGCGCCGCACGGCCCTGGCGCACGAGGCGCTGGGCCTGTTGCACCAGCGGGCGGGCGGCCAGCGGGGCGATCTCGCGGGCGCGGGCCAGGGCGGCCTCGGCGGCCGGGGCGTCGCCGCGGTCATCGGCGGTCTGGGCCAGCTCGCAGTGGAAGTGCGCGCTGCGCTCGGCAAAGGAGCCGGTGCCGCTCTTTTCGAGCTGCGCGGCCACCTCGATGGCTGCGGTCCAGTCGCGCGAGCGCTCGTACAGGCTCAGCAACGCGAGCCGGGCGTCGGTGGCAAAGGCCGTGCCCTCCAGCGCCTGGAAGGCGGCCTCGGCCCGGTCGAACAGGCCGGCCTTGAGGAAGTCCTGCGCCAGCGCGTGCTGGGCGCGGTCGCGCTCGGCAGTGGGCAGGTCGGCGCGGGCCAGCAGGTGCTGGTGCACCCGCACCGCGCGCTCGTACTCGCCACGGCGGCGGAACAGGTTGCCCAGGGCAAAGTGCAGGTCGGAACTGCCGGGGTCGTGCTGGACGGCCTCGATGAAGGCGTCGATGGCTTTGTCCTGCTGTTCGTTGAGCAGCAGGTTCAGCCCCTTGAAGTAGGCGCGCGGGGAGGACTCAACCTCCCGCTTCCACTGCCGCAGGTCCAGGCGCGACGCGAGCCAGCCGAGCCCGAAGGCCACGGGCAGCCCCATCAGGAGCCACTGCAGGTCAAATTCCATCGCGACGGGCAGCGGAGAGGTCGATGTCGGCCAGCGGCGCCGGGCGGGTGGCGGGGGCCGGTTCCGGCACAGCCGGGGCCTCAGGCACGCGCTCGCGGGCGCGGCGGCGCTGGCGCCACCACTGCGGCAGCATGGCCAGCACACCCACCACGCAGCCCACGGCAAAGGCGCCCAGCACGACGAAGACCATCGGTGCCTGCGTGCCGAAGCCGAAGAACCAGTGGAGGCGGACCTCGTGCTGGTTGTTCAGCGCAAAGGCGAACAGCACGAAAAAGACGGCGGCCCGAAAGAGCCAGGTGATCACACGCATGACGCGTGGATTCTAGTGCGCGGGCAGGACGCGCCCGCCATCGCGCCCGTCAGTGACGTCGTTCAGTCGGATCGGTCAGCGCGGGCTGCCAAGCAGGGGCATCACATGCACCACCTGGGCGTCATCGTCCGCACCCGGGCTGCGCTCATCGACAGCCTCGCGCAGCGCCTTGCCCGGCTTGAAGTGGGGCACCAGCTTCTCGGGGATGGTCACCTGGACGCCCGAGCGCGGGTTGCGGCCCATGCGCGGCGGGCGACGGTTGATCGAGAAGCTGCCAAAGCCGCGGATCTCGATGCGGTGGCCGCGCGACAGGGCGTCGGTCATCGCGTCGAGCATGGTCTTGACGGCGAACTCGGCGTCGCGATGGGCCAGTTGCGTGAAGCGTTCGGCCAACAGGGTGACGAGGTCGGATCGGGTCATGCGCGTGGCCCTCGGCCAGTGATCTGCGTTTCAGCGAGGCTGCCAATGTAACAAGCCCCGTGCGGACGGTCCAGAACGGACCAGCGCCGGGGCTTGCGGAGTGGCCGGCGCCCTGCGCCCGTGGGCACAGAGCGACACGCGACTGGATCAGTGACCCTGATCCAGCTTGGCCTTGAGCAGGGCGCCCAGGCTGGTGGTGCCGGCGTTGCCGACGGTCTCGCGGTTGTCGGCCGACAGGCGCTGCAGGGCTTCCTGCTGCTCGACGTTGTCCTTGGCCTTGATCGACAGCTGGATCGAACGCAGCTTGCGGTCGATGTTGATGATCAGGGCGGTGACCTCGTCGCCTTCCTTCAGCACGTTGCGGGCATCCTCGACGCGCTCGCGGGCGATCTCGGAGGCACGCAGGTAGCCGGTGACGTCGGCGTTGAGCTGGATCTCGGCGCCGCGCGGGTCGACCGTCTTGACCTTGCCGGTCACCGTGGCACCACGGTCATTGAGCGTGGTGTAGCTGGTGAACGGATCGGTGTCGAGCTGCTTGATGCCCAGGGAGATGCGCTCGCGCTCCACGTCGATGCCCAGGACGATCGCCTCGACGTCCTGACCCTTCTTGTAGTTGCGCACCGCGGCTTCGCCCGGCTCGTTCCAGGACAGGTCGGACAGGTGCACCAGGCCGTCGATGCCAGCGGCCAGGCCGACGAACACGCCGAAGTCGGTGATCGACTTGACGGGGCCCTTGACGCGGTCGCCGCGCTTGAAGTTCTGCGCGAACTCGTCCCAGGGGTTCGGACGGCACTGCTTCATGCCCAGGCTGATGCGGCGCTTGTCCTCGTCGATCTCCAGGACCATGACTTCGGTCTCGTCGCCCAGGGCCACGATCTTGGACGGGGCCACGTTCTTGTTGGTCCAGTCCATTTCGGAGACGTGCACCAGGCCTTCGATGCCCGGTTCGATCTCGACGAAGGCACCGTAGTCGGCGATGTTGGTGACCTTGCCGAACAGGCGGGTGCCCGACGGGTAGCGGCGCGAGACGCCGATCCACGGATCGTCGCCCATCTGCTTCAGGCCCAGGCTGACGCGGTTCTTCTCGGCGTCGAACTTCAGGACCTTGGCGGTCAGTTCCTGACCGACCGTCACCACTTCGCTCGGGTGACGCACACGGCGCCAGGCCATGTCGGTGATGTGCAGCAGGCCGTCGATGCCACCCAGGTCCACGAACGCACCGTATTCGGTGATGTTCTTGACCACGCCGTTGACGAAGGCGCCTTCGCGCAGCGTCTCGAGCAGCTTGGCGCGCTCTTCGCCCATCGAAGCCTCGACCACCGCGCGACGCGACAGCACAACGTTGTTGCGCTTGCGGTCGAGCTTGATGACCTTGAACTCCATGGTCTTGCCCTCGAACGGGCTCATGTCCTTGACCGGGCGCGTGTCGAGCAGCGAGCCGGGCAGGAAGGCGCGGATGCCGTTGACCAGCACGGTCAGGCCACCCTTGACCTTGCCGGAGACGGTACCGGTGACGAAGTCGCCGGACTCCAGCGCGGTCTCCAGGCTCAGCCAGGAAGCCAGACGCTTGGCCTTGTCGCGCGACAGGATGGTGTCGCCGTAGCCGTTCTCGATGGCGTCGATCGCCACCGACACGAAGTCCCCGACCTGGACTTCGATCTCGCCCTGGTCGTTCTTGAACTCGTCGATGGGCACATAGGCCTCGGACTTCAGGCCGGCGTTCACGACCACGAAGTTGTGCTCGACGCGCACGACCTCGGCAGAGATCACTTCACCGGCACGCAGGTCGGCGTTCTGGAGCGATTCTTCGAACAGAGCGGCGAAGCTCTCCACTTCAGGGGTGGCGAAGGGGCTGTCGGGGATGATTTCGGACATGGGGGGGAGTTCCTTGGTGCCGGCGAAAGCCAAGTGAGGTGAATGCCGGCGGGTGATTCAGCAAGGCGCTGAGATGGATGAAGCAGGAATCGCTACGCGGCGGACCCACCGGGCGGCGGGGCCGCCGGGCGGCGGGCGAAGTGGCTGCGCGGGACCGGGCGAACGCGTTCGAGCGCTCAGCCCAGGAGATCGAACGGCCTGCGCTGCAGCCACCAATCCAGCACGAGCTCGACCGATTCGACGACCGTCATGCCCGAGTTGTCCAGCTCCAACGCATCTTCGGCGGGCTTGAGCGGCGCGGTGGCGCGATGCCGATCGCGCTCGTCGCGTGCCTCCAAGTCGGCGCGAAGACTGTCGAGGTTAGCAGAAATCCCTCTTTCCAGCAATTGGCGGTGGCGCCGCTCGGCGCGCGCCGCCGCTGAGGCGGTCAGGAAGATCTTCAGCGGTGCGGCCGGGAAGATCACCGTGCCCATGTCGCGCCCGTCGGCCACCAGGCCGGGCAGGCGGCGGAAGCTGCACTGCAGCTCGTAGAGCGCCGCCCGCAGCGCCGGCCAGACCGAGATCTGCGAGGCCATCGTGCCCACGGCTTCCTCCCGCAGCACATCGGTCACGTCCGCGCCGTCGAGGAACACGCTCGTGCCCTCGAAGCGCAGGTTCAGCCCGGCCGCCACGCGCGCCAGGCCCGCCTCGTCATCCGGCGCCACGCCGGCTCGGCGCGCCGCCAGCGCGCTGACGCGGTAGAGCGAGCCGGAGTCCAGCGTGTGCCAGCCCAGCCGCGCGGCCACGCCGGCGGCCAGGGTGCCCTTGCCGGAGGCGGTCGGCCCGTCGATCGTGATCACCGGGATGTGGCGCGGCTCGCTGCGCACCACCGAGAACAGCGCCTCGAAGTAGTCCGGGAAGGTCTTGGCGACGCACTTCGGATCCTCGATGCGCACCGGCACCGGCTCGGCCTGCTGCAGGCCGTTGAAGGCCGCCAGCGACAGGCACATGGCCATGCGGTGGTCGTCGTAGGTGTGGATGCTGGCTGCGCGGAACTGCGCCAGCGGGTGCACGCGGATGAAATCGGCGCCCTCCTCCACCGTGGCACCGACCTTGCGCAGCTCACAGGCCATCGCGGCGATGCGGTCCGTCTCCTTGACGCGCCAGCTGGCGATGTTGCGCAGCGTGCAGGGGCCGTCGGCGTAGAGCGCCATCACCGCCAGGGTCATGGCCGCGTCGGGGATGTGGTTGCAGTCCAGGTCGATGGCCTTGAGTGGCCAGGCACCGCGGCGTACTTCCAGCGCATTCGGCTCCGCACTCACCACCGCGCCCATCGCCTCCGCGGCCTCGACGAAGCGGATGTCGCCCTGGATGGACCCGGCGCCGACGCCCTCGATGCGCACCGGCGCGTCCACACCCGCGATCGCCCCCAGCGCGATGAAATAGGACGCCGACGAGGCATCCGCCTCCACCGGCAGCGTGCCCGGCGTCTGGTAGCGGCTGCCGCGCGGGATGACGAAGCGCTGCCAGCCCTCGCGCTGCACCGCGATGCCAAAGCGCGCCAGCAGGTTCAGCGTGATCTCGATGTAGGGCTTGGAGATCAGCTCGCCGACCACCTCGATGGTCACGTCGCGCTCGGCACAGGCCAGCGGCAGTGCCAGCAGCAGCGCAGTGAGGAACTGGCTGGAGACGTCGCCGCGCACCTTCACCGGCTGGCCCAGGTCGAGCCGGCCGCCGCGCAGGTGCAGCGGCGGATAGCCCTCCTGCCCCAGGCAGTCCACCTCGGCCCCCAAGCCGCGCAGGGCGTCGACCAGGTCGCCGATGGGCCGCTCGTGCATGCGCGGCACGCCGCGCAGGGTGTAGTCGCCACCGTGCTCGCAGGCCAGCACCGCCAGCGCCGCGGTGAGCGGGCGCATCGCCGTGCCGGCGTTGCCGAGGAAGAGCTCGGCGCTGGCCACCGCAGCCCGCCCGCCCAGGCCGGTGATGCGGGTGGTGTCGCCATCACGCTCGATGGCGCAGCCCAACGTGCGCAGCGCATCGAGCATCACCTGCGTGTCGTCGGAGTCGAGCAGGTCGACCAGCGTGGTCTGCCCGGCACTCAGGCCGGCCAGCAGCAGCAGGCGGTTCGAGATGCTCTTGGAACCCGGCAGGCGCACGGTGCCGGCGGCATGACCGAGCGGCGGGAGATCGAGGCAAGGAAGGGCAAACATGGTGCGAACAGAAGGCAAGGCGTGAAGCATCGCACGGCCGGCGAGCAGTGCAGCCCGGGACCATGCGAGGAGGGGCGGATCCGGCGGCCGCCGAACTCAGCGTGGCGGCGTGGGTCGGGCGTTCATCTGCCAGCCGGAGCGGCCGTCGGATGCCGTGCGGATCAGGTCGGACAGCGCCTCGGCATTGCCAGAGCGCATCGCCACCTCGAAGGCGTCCAGCGCGTGGCGCAGCCGCTGGGTCTGCTTGATGACCTCCTCGCGGTTGGCCAGCAGGATGTCACGCCACACCGACACGTCGCTGGCGGCAATGCGGGTGAAGTCGCGAAAGCCAGGCCCGGCCAGCGAGAGGAATTCGCGCCCCGCCGGCTGCGCCAGCATGGCGTTGAAATAGGCGAAGGCCAGCAGGTGCGGCAGGTGGCTCACGGCCGCGTAGGCGGTGTCGTGGTTCTCGGGCGTCATGCGCAGCACCTGGCAGCCGATCGCCGACCACACGTCGGTGGCCTGCTGCACCTGGTTGGGGTCGGTCTGCGCCAGCGGCGTCAGGATCACCTGCTTGCCCAGGTAGAGCTGCGCGTCGGCGTGCTCGACGCCCGAGACCTCCTTGCCGGCGATCGGGTGCGCTGGCACGAAGCCGGTCAGGCGGTCCTTGAGCACCCGCCGCGCCGCGTCGACCACGTCGCGCTTGGTGCTGCCCACATCCATCACAAGCACGCCCGGCTCGATGAGCTGGCGGATCGCCTTGAAGGTCGCCTCGATCGCCGCCACCGGCACGGCCACCAGCACCAGGTCGGAGCCGGCCACCGCCTGCAGCGCGGAATCCGCCGCCGCGTCGATCACGCCCAGCTTGCGCGCCTTCTCGGTGGTCGCGGGCGACTTGCTGTAGCCGACCACGCGCTTGACCAGCCCGGCCCGCTTGAGCGCCAGCGCGAAGCTGCCACCCATCAGGCCGACGCCGATGACCCCCAGTTGATTGAACATGGCGTGGCGCAGCTCAGTGCACGTCGATGGGGTAGGTGCCCAGCACCTTGAAGAAGGCACAGGCGTCGCGCAACTCGTGCATCGCCGTCTGGACCGCCGGCTGGTCCGGGTGGCCCTGCAGGTCGATGAAGAAGTAGTACTCCCACTGGCCCGAGCGCGCCGGGCGGGACTCCAGCCGGCTCATCGACACGCCGTGCCGCTTCAGCGGAGCCAGGATGTCGTACATCGCGCCCGGGCGGTTCACCACCGAGACGACCAGGCTGGTGCAGTCGTGCCCCGAGGCCTTGGGTGCCGGGTGGCGATGCGGGTCGGTGACGATCGCGAAGCGGGTGCGGTTGTGCGTGTCGTCCTGGATCGCCGGGGCCACGACGTGCAGGCCGTACTCGCTGGCCGCGCGGGCGCTGGCGATGCCGGCCAGCTTCGGGTCGAGCCCGGCCAGGCGGGCGCCCTCGGCGTTGCTGGCCACCGGCCGGCGCTCGGCGTGGGGCAGGTGCAGCGAGAGCCACTCGTGGCACTGCGCCAGCGCCTGCGGGTGCGCGCAGACCGCCTCGATGCCCTCCAGCGAGTTCTCGCGGCGCAGCAGGTTGTGGCGCACGAACAGGCTGGTCTCGCCGATGATGAACAGCGGGGTGGTCAGGAAAATGTCCAGCGAGCGCGCCACCATGCCTTCGGTGGAGTTCTCCACCGGCACCACGCCGAAGTCGGCCACACCCGCCGCCGTGCTGCGGAACACCTCGTCGATGCTGGCGCAGGGCACGCGCACCAGCGACGAGCCGAAGTAGCCCAGCGCTGCCTCCTCGCTGAAGGTGCCGGCCGGGCCGAGGTAGGCCACCCGGGTGGGCGTTTCCAGCGCCCGGCAGGCCGACATGATCTCGCGCCAGATGGGCGCGACGCTGTCGTTCTTGAGCGGCCCCGGGTTGGCCGCCTTGAGCCCGTCGATGACCTGCGCCTCGCGCTCGGGGCGGAAAACGACGGAGCCCTCCTTTTTCTTGAGCTCGCCGACCTCCTGCGCCAGTTGCGCGCGGCGGTTCAGCAGCGCGAGCAGGTCGCGGTCGAGGGCATCGATCTGGCCGCGCAGGGCCAACAGGTCGGCGGGAGCTTGCACGGGCGGCTCGTCGGTTCAGGTCAGGTCGGGATCGAGGGGATCACTTCTTCTTCGAGGCGGCCGCGTCGGCGGGCGGCAGGCCGAGCTTCTTCGCGATCGACTGGTCCAGCGCCTTGAGCTTGGGCTCGACGCTGGCGCGCGACTCGGCCACCACCTTCTGAGTCAGCTGCGGCTGCACTTCGGCGCTGAGCTGCTGGTACTTCTTGCTGACCGGCGACTCCAGCCAGGCGATCAGCGCCTTCAATTCGTCTTCGCTCAACTTCTCTTCGAGCGCCACACCGACCGTCCCGGGGGCCTGCTTGAGCGCCATGGCACGCAGGATCGGGGCGGTTTCCTCGTAGAACTTGCGCACCTCTTCCTGGATCTCCTTGCCGACCTGCTCGCGCTTGTCGGCCGGCACGCGCCCGGCCTGTTGGCTGGCGGCCTGCAGCATCTGCTGCGCGGTCTGGCCGGCCACCACGTTGCCTACGCCTTCGATGCCCGGCTGCTGCAGCTGCAGCACTTTCTTGACCAGGTCTTTCTTCGCTGCCGAGGCATCCGCCGCCAGGGTCAGCCCGCTGGCGGTCAGCGCCGCCGCCAAAACACACAAACGCAACATCAAGGGTTCTCCTCGCCGGGGGTTCCGGCCGCACGGGGTTCATTGTCGGATTCGCTGCCCGGATCGCCGGCATCAGCGACGTCATTGGCGTCGTTTTCCACGATGCGCTGCAGCCCCGACAGCTTGGCACCTTCGTCGAGGGCGATCAGGGTCACCCCCTGGGTCGCGCGGCCCAGTTCGCGGATTTCCGCCACGCGGGTGCGAACTAATACACCGCGGTCGGTGATCAGCATGATCTCGTCGTTGGCGCGCACCAACGTGGCGGCTACCACTTTGCCGTTGCGCTCGCTCTGATGGATGGCGATCATCCCCTTGGTGCCTCGGCCGTGCCGGGTGTACTCGACGATCGAGGTGCGCTTGCCGAAGCCGTTCTCGGTGGCGCACAACACGCTCACCGGCGTGTTGTCAGGCCCCACGGACTGGGTGTCGTCCTGCTCGGCCACCAGCATCGCGATCACGCTCTGGCCCTCGTCGAGCGCCATGCCGCGCACGCCGCGCGCATTGCGGCCCATCGGCCGCACGTCGTTCTCGTCGAAGCGCACCGCCTTGCCGCCGTCGGAGAACAGCATCACATCGTGCCGCCCGTCGGTGAGTGCGGCGCCGATCAGGTAGTCACCCTCGTCCAGGTCCACGGAGATGATGCCGGCCTTGCGCGGGTTGCTGAACTCGTCCAGCGCCGTCTTCTTGACCGTGCCCAGCGCCGTGCACATGAAGACGTAGTGATCGGCCGGGAAGCTGCGGAACTCGCCGGTCAGCGGCAGCACCACGTTGATCTTCTCTTCCGGCTGCAGCGGGAACATGTTGACGATCGGCCGGCCGCGGCTGGTCCGCCCGCCCTGCGGCACCTCCCAGACCTTCAGCCAGTAGACCCGCCCGCGATTGCTGAAGCACAGCATCCAGTCGTGCGTGTTGGCGATGAAGAGCTGGTCGACCCAGTCATCGTCCTTCGTCGCGGTGGCCTGCTTGCCGCGCCCGCCGCGCTTTTGCGAGCGGTACTCGGCCAGCGGCTGGCTCTTGATGTAGCCGGTGTGGCTGAGCGTGACCACCATGTCGGTCGGCGTGATCAGGTCCTCGGTGCCGAGTTCCTGCACGTTGTGCTCGACCACCGAGCGGCGCGCGCCCAGCTTGGTCTGGCCGAATTCCTGGCGCAGCGCCACCAGCTCCTCGCCGATGATGAAGGTCACGCGCTCGGGCTTGGCGAGGATGTCCAGCAGGTCGGCGATCTGGGCCATGACCTCCTTGTACTCGCCGACGATCTTGTCCTGCTCCAGCCCGGTCAGGCGCTGCAGGCGCATCTGCAGGATCTCGCCGGCCTGGTCGTCCGAGAGGCGATACAGCCCGTCGGTCTGCATGCCGAACTGCGGCGCCAGGCCCTCGGGCCGGTAGGCTGCGCGCCCGCCCGGCGTGTCGGACTCGGCGCGGGCGAGCATCTCGCGCACCAGCGAGCTGTCCCAGCTCTGATTCATCAGCGCCAGCTTGGCCACCGGCGGGGTCGGCGACTCCTTGATGATGCGGATGAACTCGTCGATGTTGGCCAGCGCCACCGCCAGGCCTTCGAGCACATGACCACGCTCGCGCGCCTTGCGCAGCTCGAACACGGTGCGCCGCGTCACCACCTCGCGGCGGTGCTCCAGGAAGATCTCCAGCAGCTGCTTGAGGTTGCACAGGCGCGGCTGACCGTCGATCAGCGCCACCATGTTGATGCCGAAGGTGTCCTGCAGCTGCGTCTGCTTGTACAGGTTGTTCAGCACCACCTCGGGCACTTCGCCGCGCTTGAGCTCGATGACCAGGCGCATGCCTGACTTGTCCGACTCGTCCTGGATGTGGCTGATGCCTTCGAGCTTCTTCTCGTGCACCAGCTCGGCCATGCGCTCCTGCAGCGTCTTCTTGTTGACCTGGTAGGGCAGCTCGTCGACGATGATCGACTGGCGCTGGCCACGGTCGATGTCCTCGAAGTGCACCTTGGCGCGCATCACCACCTTGCCGCGCCCGGTACGGTAGCCCTCGCGCACGCCGTTGATGCCATAGATGATGCCGGCGGTCGGAAAGTCCGGCGCCGGGATGATCTGCATGAGCTCGTCGAGGCTGGCCTCGGGGGCCTTCAGCAGGTGCAGGCAGGCATCGACGACCTCGTTGAGGTTGTGCGGCGGGATGTTGGTGGCCATGCCCACCGCGATGCCGGCGCTGCCGTTGACCAGCAGGTTCGGCAGCCGGCTGGGCAACACCAGCGGCTCCTTCTCGCTGCCGTCGTAGTTCGGACCGAAATCGACGGTGTCCTTGTCGATGTCGGCCAGCATCTCGTGCGCCACCTTCGACAGACGGATTTCGGTGTATCGCATCGCCGCGGCCGCATCGCCGTCGACCGACCCGAAGTTGCCCTGGCCGTCCACCAGCATGTGGCGCAGACTGAAGTCCTGTGCCATGCGCACGATGGTGTCGTACACCGCCGTGTCGCCATGCGGGTGGTACTTACCGATCACGTCACCGACGATGCGCGCCGATTTCTTGTAAGGCCGGTTCCAGTCGTTGTTCAGCTCGTGCATCGCGAAGAGCACGCGCCGGTGCACCGGCTTGAGGCCATCACGCGCATCCGGCAGCGCCCGACCCACGATCACGCTCATCGCGTAGTCGAGGTAGGACCGCCGCATCTCTTCTTCGAGGCTGATGGGCAGGGTTTCTTTGGCGAAGGAGCTCATGCGTCGGTGCGTTCCGGCGCCCGGTCCTGCTCGGCCTGCGTCTGCGTAGTGCAGGCAGGCCAGCCCGGGCTGGACAAACCGCGATTCTACGGTCGCGCCGATGTCGCCCATTTGCAACAGGCCGGGGAGCACTCCGGCGTCAGGCCAGCCACGGGTTGTTGTTTAAATGGCCTATGGCACAATGATTTGGTCGGCCCATCGTGCCCTGCCTGCACATTTGAGACACAGGGGCCGCCGGGTCTCAGTGCGTTTTTGCAGCCCTCCGCGGCTTTTCTCGAGAGGAGAACCATGAACAAACTCAATAAAGTGGCCTTGCTGTTCGCATCGGCCGCGCTGGCGGCTTGCGCAACCGGCGGTGGCGCTGGCGCCGTTGACAACTGGCGCTCCGCCGACGGCACCGTGGTGAAGAACGGTGCTGGCGATCTGTGCTGGCGCGATGCCGGCTTCACTCAGGCCACTGGCGTGCAGAAATGCGATGGCGTGCCTGCCCCGGCACCGGCGCCCGCCCCGGAGCCTGCACCGGCACCGGCGCCCGCTCCGGCACCTGCCCCCGCTCCGGCACCTGCCCCCGCTCCGGCGCCCGCCCCGGCACCGGTGGTGGCACCGACGCCCGCTCCCGCTCCGGTCGCTGCTCCGGCTGCACCGGTCAGCGAGAAGGTCACCTTCGCTGCCGACGCCTTCTTCGACACGGGCAAGTCCAAGCTCAAGCCGGAAGCCGGCGCCAAGCTGGACGATCTGGTCGGCAAGGTCAAGGACATCAACCTCGAAGTCATCATCGCAGTCGGCCACACCGACTCCGACGGCTCCGACGCGATGAACCAGAAGCTGTCGGTTGCTCGCGCCGAAGCGGTCAAGCAGTACCTGACCAGCAAGGGCATCGAGCAAAACCGCGTGTACACCGAAGGCAAGGGTGAGAAGCAGCCGGTGGCCGACAATTCGACCAAGGAAGGCAAGCAGAAGAACCGCCGCGTCGAAATCGAAGTGGTCGGTACTCGCACCAAGAAGTAAGCTCTCGCGGCTTGCATCAGGAAACCCCGCTGCGGCGGGGTTTTTCGTTGCCGCCTCCCGTTTCATCACCCGTCCCCTCGCCACCACACTCCGATGAGCAACGTCGACGCCCAGGAACTGGCCAAGTTCAGCGACCTGGCCCACAAATGGTGGGATCCGGACAGCGAGTTCCGCCCCCTGCACGAGATCAACCCACTGCGGCTCGGCTGGATCGAGCAGTGCGCTGGGCCACTGACCGGGCGCAGGGTGGTCGACATCGGCTGCGGTGGCGGCATCCTGGCCGAAAGCATGGCCCGCCAGGGCGCCGACGTGCTGGGCATCGACTTGGCCGAGCGCTCTCTGAAAGTGGCCCAGCTCCATGCGATGGAAGCCGGCGTCGCCTCGCTGCGTTACCGCGAAATCGCTGCCGAAGCCCTGGCCGTTGAACAACCCGGCCTGTTCGACGTGGTCACCTGCATGGAGATGATGGAGCATGTGCCCGACCCGGCCTCCATCGTGCAGGCCTGTGCCACGCTCGCCAAGCCCGGTGGCTGGGTGTTCTTCTCGACCATCCATCGCCAGCCGAAGGCCTTCCTGCACGCCATCCTCGGTGCCGAGTACCTGCTCGGCCTGCTGCCACGCGGCACGCATGAGTACGCGCGCTTCATCCGGCCGAGCGAGCTGGCCCGGTGGTGCCGGTACAGCGGGCTCGATCTGCAACACACCCGCGGCATGGGCTACAACCCGCTCACGCGTCGCTACCAGCTGAATGCCGACACCAGCGTGAACTACCTGGTGGCCTGCCGCAAGGCCGCCATCTGACCTGAGCCGTCCGAGCTGAGATCTGACCTTTGATTTGCCAGTGCGACCACAGCAGCCGCCTGCTTGCGCCCCTCGCACCCGCTTTGCCCGACCTCCCCCATGGCGATTCCCCACCACGCCGTCCTGTTCGACCTGGATGGCACCCTCGTCGACAGTGCCCCTGATCTCGCCGGCGCCGGCAACGATCTGCGTGAACAGCGCGGCCTGCCGCCCCGGCCACTGGACGACTACCGCCCGCTGACCGGCACCGGTGCGCGCGGCATGCTGTCCATCGCGCTGGACAGCCGCCCGGAGCATGCCGACTTCGAGGCCCTGAAAGCAGAGTACCTCGACGCCTACGCCCGCCGCCTGACGCAACTGTCCCGGGTGTTCGATGACATGCATGCGGTCCTCCAGGCACTGGAACGCCGCGGCACCGCCTGGGGCATCGTGACCAACAAGCACAGCCGCTTCGCCACCCCCCTGGTGAGTGGCTTGGGCCTGGACCAACGCTGCGCCGTGCTGGTCTGTGGCGACAGCGCCGCCCGAGCCAAGCCCCACCCCGATCCGCTGCTGCTGGCGGCCGACCAACTGGGCCTCGCACCCGCCACCTGCATCTACGTCGGCGATGACCTGCGCGACATCCAGGCCGGCCGGGCCGCCGGCATGGCCACCATCGCCGCAGCCTGGGGCTACCTGGGAGACGGTGCCCCCATCGGGCACTGGGGCGCCGATCACCTCGCACAAAGTCCCTCCGACCTCTTGAAACTGCTGGGACTGGACTAAAATAGAGCGTTCTAGGGGCCGACCTGGTTTCGACGTGGGTGCGGAATCGGAGCAGGGCATGCCGAGCACCAGTTCGCTCGTAAATCCACTGGAAACAAAGTAACTGCGAACGACTCTACGTACGCTCTCGCTGCTTAACACCAGCGAGCCTCTCAACGGTTGGCCGATGGGCCGGGCCCGCAAGGGCTGAGAGGTAATTCACATTGGCTGGTATCCGGTGGGGTCACACAACCGGGTACGAGATCTTGTGACTGGCGTTGTCTGAAGGGTGTTCCTGCCCGTCTGCGACGCGAGACTCAAATCAGAGAACTACGCATGTAGAACTGCCTGAGGATGGCTTGCGGACGGGGGTTCGATCCCCCCCGGCTCCACCAAATCGACGCCAAGTCCCTGACCGGACTTGGCGTTTTTCTTTGCCTCTCGGAGTGGCGGCAAACGCTTTTGAGCGGCCATTACACGATGGGCGCCCTCATGCCAGCCTAGAATTGCAAAAAATGCAATCACATGTGGCAGGCGGGATCATGGCAGGCGGGCTGAGACAACCCAGGCGGTCATTCGATGTGGGCGAAGCGGGTCGCGACGCAGATGGCTGGCCGGGGGCAGAATCACCGCGGCGGCGCTGGCTGCGGCAGGCTTGGTCAGCGGGCTGCGGACTGGCTCTGGCAGGTTGTGCGCTGGCCGACCGCAGACCCGGCGCCTCAAGCGGTGATGCCAGCCCGGCCACAAGCGCTCCCCTGCCCGCGGCACCGGGGCGCGAGTCGGCCGACCCGGCCGTGGATGCACAGTTGGCACCGCACCAGTTCTCGCTGGACCTCGGTTTCGTGCAGGACGGTGACCTGCACGCCTATGTCGAGCGGGTGGGGCGCGACCTGCAGGCGGCAGCCAATTCGCAAGCGCAGCCCTGCACGGTGCGGGTGGTGAATGCGCATCATGTGAACAGCTACAGTTTCCCCGGCGGCAGCATTGGCATCACGCGCGGCTGGCTGGTGATGCTGCGCGATGAGTCCGAACTGGCCGCGGTCCTCGCGCACCAGTTGGGCCACCTGGGCAGCCAGCAGGTTGCGCAGGCCCTGTCGCGCAGCGAGTGGCGCCGGCGTCTGCTTGCCAGCACCGTGTCGGTGAGCCAGGACTCGGCCTGGACCCCGGTGATCGGCCTGGTCGATCCGCTGGGGGACAGTCCACTACTGCGCGATTTCACCCCGGAGCAGGAGATCGAAGCGGATGTGCTGGCCATGCGCTACTTGACACGCGCGGGCTACCCGGCGCAGGCATGGCCGCGCGTGCTGGACCGACTGGCCGAACGAGCCCAGGCCCAGCCGGGACTGCTTGCAACGATCAACCGGCACCACCCGCTGGACGATGCACGCCGCCGGCGCGCCCACGAAAGTGTCGGCCAGTTGCGTGACAGCACGACACGCCGCCGCACCGCCCCGGCGCTCTGGTCGGCACAACTGGCCTGGCTGCAGCGGCAGGTCCCGGCGATCGAGGCCTGCCAGCTCGGCGAGCTGGCGATGCTGGGCCAGGACCTGGTCACGGCGGCGACGCACTTCGGGCGGGCCCTGCAGATCGCCAGCGACGACTACGCCACCCGGGTGCGATTGGCGCAGTGCCTTCAGGCGCAGGGTCACAGTCGGGAGGCCCTGCTTCATGCACAGGTGGCGCGGGAGCTGCATCCCGGCGAGGCCCAGGCCCACCGTCTGGTCGCCACGCTGCAGCTCAGCCTGCGCGACGCGGCAAAGGCCTGGCTGGCTCTGGAACAATACGACCGGCTGCTGCCGGGCGACCCGGGCGTGATCTTCCTTCAAGGCGTCGCCCTGGAAGCGCTGGGGCGTACCCGGCATGCGGCCGAACACTACCGGACCTACCTGCGCCTCACCCGTGAAGGGCAGGCCGCTCAATACGCCCTGTCCCGCCTCAAGGCCCTCGGATACCCCCCCTGACCATGTCAACGATGCCCGACCGTCCCCCCCGCCCGATGTGGCAGATCGTCCTGGGGTTGGTGGCCGGGGTGCTGATCCTGGTTGCTGCCGCGTTCGTGCTCCCTTGGCTGATGCCGCCTTCACGCCAAGACGCCAGCACCGCCACCGATCAATTGCCCTGGCAGATCCAGTTGCGCCCGGATGGCGGCACCCAGGTCTTCGGGCTGCGCCTGGGCGGCTCGGCCCCCAGCCGGCTGGAGGAGGCCCAGGCCCTGTGGCCGCAGGAGGTGATGAAGGTGGCCCTGCTGAGCAGCAGCGCGGGTCACCTGGCGCTGGAGGCCTACCTCGAATCCGTGCGCGTCGGTGGCCTGCAGGGCAAGCTGGTGCTGGCCGCCCAGGCCGACCCCGCCCACCTGACGGCCTGGGCGCAGCGCAGCCTGCGCGGCGAGATCCTGCCCAGCGGGGCCCGGCAGGCCAGCCTGCGCGCCGAGGACCTCGCCGAAGCACGCCGCAGCGTGCTCGGCGGGGTGGTCTTCCTGCCGGCCGCCCGCCTGGACGAGGCGACGGTGCAGCAGCGCTTCGGCATGCCCGCACAGCGGCTGGCGACGGCCGACGCAGCGGTGCACCTGCTCTACCCGGACCGGGGCCTGGCGATCACCCTGACCACGGAGGGCCGCGAGCGGCCCGTGCTGCAGTACGTGGCCCCCGCTGACTTCCAGCAACGGCTGCGCGCGCCGCTGGACGCCGCCGCATCGGCCCCGCCTGCTGCCAGCGCCCCCTGACGCGCACCGCGCGGCCCCCCCACCCGACGCGCCCGCGGGTGCAGGCCGCGTCCGTGACAGCCTTCACCACCTGCGCTGCGCCTGTCACGGAGGCTGCCGCACAATGCGCGCCTTCCCTCACCCCCCTTTGTCACACAAGGAGCACACACGATGGCGATGGACGTGATCGACTACGAGATCAAGGGCGCCGAGATGCAGTTCGTCGAGTTGGAACTCGACCCGGGAGAGGCCGCCGTGGGCGAAGCCGGCTCGATGATGTTCATGGACGGTGGCATCGGCATGGACACCGTCTTTGGTGACGGCTCGCAGCAGACCGGCGGCTTCTTCGGCAAGCTGCTGGGCGCGGGCAAGCGGCTGATCACCGGCGAGTCGCTGTTCACCACCGTCTACACCAACCACGGCAGCGGCAAGCAGCGCGTCGGTTTTGCAGCACCCTACCCGGGCAAGATCCTGCCGATGGACCTGCGCAAGCTCGGCGGCCTGCTGATCTGCCAGAAGGACGCCTTCCTCTGCGCCGCCCGCGGCGTGAGCCTGGGCATCCACTTCCAGCAGAAGCTGTCGGTGGGTTTCTTCGGCGGCGAGGGCTTCATCATGCAGAAGCTCGAAGGCGACGGCCTCGCCTTCGTGCACGCTGGCGGCACCGTGATGCGCCGCGACCTGCAGCCCGGCCAGGTGCTGCTGATCGATACCGGCTGCGTCGTGGCACACACGCCGGACGTGAACTTCGAGATCCAGTACGTCGGCAAGATCAAGACCGCACTGTTCGGCGGCGAAGGCCTGTTCCTGGCCAAGATGACCGGCCCGGGCACCGTCTGGCTGCAGAGCCTGCCTTTCTCGCGCCTGGCCAGCCGCATCTTCGCAGCCGCGCCGCAGACCGGTGGCGGTGGCCGCGAGGAGGGCTCGCTGCTCAGCGGCGTGGCCGCGGGCGGTCTGCTTGGCAGCGTGTTCGGTGGCGGCGACGACGACTGACGCGCACCGGCATCAACGCGAAAAGGGGACGGCATGCCGTCCCCTTTTTGCTGCGCCGCCGCTGGGCGCCGCCTTGCGCTGCGTTGTGCCGAGTTGTGTCAGCGCACCACCAGCACCGGCACGCTGCTGTGCGTCAGCACCTTCTGCGTCTCGCTGCCCAGCAGCAGCGCGGCCACGCCGCGGCGGCCATGCGAGGCCATCACGATCAGGTCGGCATCCTGCTGCTTGCCGAAGTCGAGGATGGCCTCCCAGGGGTGCAGCGCCTCCACCGAGGCCGCCGTGCAGGCCACACCGGCGGCAGCGGCGGCGGCCTTGACGGCGTCGAGGTGTTTGTTGGCGATGCGCTCCTGCGAGTCGAAGAACTCCTGCGGCGGGATGGGCTGCATCTCGGAGATCGCGCTGTACGGGAAGGGCTCCTTCACCGCCAGGGCACTCAACTGCGCCCCGAAGGCCTTGCACAGGTTGATGGCAGTCTCCACGGCCTTGGCCGTGATGTCGGAACCGTCGGTGGGAACGAGGATGCGTTGGTACATGGAGGCCTCCGAAATGAGGGGAGCAAAGCAATCATGCGCCGGCCCGGTCGGGCAGTCTTGATACCCATCAAGGCCGGTGCATGCCGGCAACGAGTGTGCACGGCGGCTTGCGGGCGGACAAGCGGGCCGACCCGCGTCCGTTGCCGCCACGCCAGCATCGGCGCAGGGCTCAGCCGCGTGCGACCGGGCGGGCCGGGTCGCGGCACCACTCGCTCCACGAGCCCGCGTAGAGCACCCCGTCGCCCAGGCCGGCCGCGGCCATCGCCAGCAGGTTGTGGCAGGCCGTCACGCCCGAGCCGCACTGGTGGATGACCTCGCCCCCCGCACGCTCGCCCAGCAGCGCAGTGAAGGCCGCGCGCAGGGCCGCCGCGTCGAGAAAGCGGCCGTCGGGCCCGAGGTTGCTGGTGAAGGGCCGGTTCAGCGCCCCGGGGATGTGGCCGGCCACGGGGTCCAGCGGCTCGACGTCGCCGCGGTAGCGCTCCGGACCACGCGCATCGACCAGGGTGACGGCACCGAGGCCGCGCTGCAGCTCGTCGGCCGTGATCGTCGCCAGGGCGGGTGCCGCCGGCAGCGGATACGGCTCGGCGGCAGGCACCGGCCGGCGCTCGCCCGACTCCAGGGCGCCGCCCGCGGCCACCCAGGCGGGCAGGCCGCCATCGAGCACCGCCACGGATTGGTGACCGAGCCAGCGCAGCAGCCACCAGGCCCGCGCGGCGTACATGCCGCCGCTGGCGTCGTACACCACCACCGGCGTGGCTGGCGTGATGCCAAAGGCCGCGACGGTGCGCGCAAAGGCCTGCGGCGTCGGCAGCGGGTGGCGCCCGCCACACAGTGCCGGCGCCGGCGGCATGGCACTGAGGTCTCGCTCCAGGTGGGCATAGAGCGCGCCGGGCAGGTGGGCCTGCCGGTAGGCCGACTCGCCCGCCTCCGGCTGCGCGAGGTCGAAACGTGCATCCAGCAGGCAGACGCGGCCGATGCGGTCAAGCAGAGGCTGCAACTCGGCCGCGCTGATCAGGGGGCTGGGCAGGGTCACGTTCACGGCAACAGTCACGGCAAGGCTCCTTGGCGAAGGGTCGGAAGGATCAGGGCTCGATGTCGGGCGGCAGGGTTTCGGCCGGGCGCACGCGCGCCTGGTTGTCCTGGCGCAGGCTGGCCGCGGCGATGCCGGCCGCGACGATCAGCAGGGTGCCACCCAGCGCGACCAGGTGCACCGGCTCGCCAAACAGCAGCACCCCGTAGACGAAGGCAAAGGCGATGCCCAGGTACTGCAGGCTGGCGTTGACCAGCGGCCGGCCGGTCGCGTAGGCGCGCGTCATCATGAGCTGCGCCACCGTCGCCAGGCCGCCCACCGCCAGCAGCAGTGCCGCACTGCGCCAAGTGTGTGTGTGTAGGCCGCCGGTGAACTGCGACAGCACCGCCCCGGCCACCAGCCCGCCCAGCGAGAAGTAGAAGACGACCCGGCTCTCCGGCTCGCCGACCCGGCCGAGTGCCGTGACCTGCAGGTAGGCCATCGCCGACAGCACGCCCGACAGCAGCCCGAGCAGGCCATGCCAGAGCTGCTGCGCCTCGATGGTCGGGCGCAGCACCATCGCCACGCCGGCAAAGCCGGCCAACACGGAGGCCATCAGCCGGCCGTCGATGCGCGATCCCCCGGCCAGGATGCCCCCGCCGATCAGGAACAGCGCCATCCACACCGACGACATGTAGTTCAGCGTCATCGCCGTGGGCAGCGGCAGGCCCGAGATCGAATAGAACCACAACGACAGGGCCGACACACCAACGATGGCGCGCCACAGGTGCATGCCCGGCACGCGGGTGCGCAGCGTCTCGCCGCGCGCATGTGCCAGCACGGCCAGCACCAGCACGCCGACCAGGCCGCGGTACATCACGATCTCGCCGCTGCCATAGTAGGCCGAGGCCAGCTTGACGCACACGCCCATGGTGGCGAACAGGAAGGCGGCCGCCACCATCAGGGCGCTGGCGGAGGTGAGCGCGGCCCGCCGCCCGGCCCTGCGCCCCGCCGACGGGGCATGGCCGGGAGACGGGTCAGGCGACGTCATTCAGGCGCGTGCTCGCCCATGCGACGGCGGTACCACTCGTGGAAGTGCTGCATGCCGTCCTCCATCGGGCTCTGGTAAGGACCGACCTCGTTGTCGCCGCGCGCCAGCAGCGCCTTGCGCCCGGCGTCCATGCGCTCGCCGATCTCGTCGTCCTCGATGCAGGTCTCCATGTAGGCGGCCTGCTGGGCTTCGACGTACTCGCGCTCGAAGGCGGCGATCTCCTCGGGGTAGTAGAACTCCACCGTGTTGAGCGTCTTCTCCGGGCTGATCGGGTAGACGGTCGAGACCGTCAGCACGTTCGGGTACCACTCGACCATCACGTTCGGGTAGTAGGTCAGCCAGATCGCGCCGTGCCGTGGGACCACCCCGTTCTGGAAGCGTGCCACCTGCTCGTGCCAGCGGCGGTAGACCTCCGACCCCGGCTTGCCCAGCGCCTTGCCGATGCCCTGGGCCACGCCCACGGTCTGCACCGAGTACTCGCGGCCCATCTCCCAGCGCAGGTCGTCACAGGTGACGAAGTTGCCCAGGCCGGGGTGGAAGGGGCCGACGTGGTAGTCCTCCAGGTAGACCTCGATGAAGGTCTTCCAATTGTAATTGCACTCGTGCTGGATGACCTTGTCGAAGACGTAGCCGTCGAAGCTCAGGTCGGCACGCGGACCCATGCCGGCCAGGTCCGCCTCGATGTCGCGTCCGTTGTCCTCGAAGACCAGCCCGTTCCAGGTGCGCACCGGGTAGTTGCGCAGGTTCAGGCAGGGATCCTCGACGAAGTGCGGCGCACCCAGCAGCTTGCCGTGCAGGTCGTAGGTCCAGCGGTGCAGCGGGCACACCACAGCGCCACCCGAGTTGCCGCGGCCCTTGAGCATCACGGCCTGGCGGTGACGGCAGACGTTGGAGACCAGTTCGACCCCGTTGGCGGTGCGCACCAGCGCACGGCCCTCGCCTTCCTGCGCGAGCGCATGGAAATCGCCGACCTGGGGGACCATCAGCTCATGCCCCAGGTAGCGCGGACCGGACTGGAAGATGAGTCGCGCCTCCTGATCGAAGAGCAGCGGGTCGAAATAACTCGACACCGGCAGTTGAGTGCGACTTCTTTGCAGCGCGGTCTGCGCAAGGCTCAGGTCGGACATGATCCCCAGGATCTCCAAAAATGCATGTCGAACCACCACCCGGATCGGCCCGGGCCTGGGCGGAAGGGAAACCGTGTGCAACCGGACGTTGCGAATTGAACGTGGCAGCTCACCCGATCACACGGTTGGGCCGGGGTGGGCGGTTGCCCAAGGCGAATTGCGGATTGTAGCCGGCGTCTTCCTGCGGGCCCGGGGGGCGTGCAGTCTGCCGCGCCGATGTGCCTGCACGACGAAGACACCTCGCCCAGCCAGGCAAGCCAACCAGGTCCGGCCGTTCCCGACGCCTACAATCGAAAGTTTCTCCCCCGCCCATGTCGAAGCGCGCGCCCTCCCCTTCCTCACCCGCCCCGATGGCCGAGCCCGCCAGCTACGAGGCTGCCCTGGCCGAACTGGACCGCCTGGTCCAGGCGATGGAAAGTGCCCAGCTGCCGCTCGACCAGCTGCTGGACAGCTACCGGCGCGGTGCCGAACTGCTGGGCTGGTGCCGTGGCCGCCTGGACGCGGTGGAACAGCAGGTCAAGGTGCTGGAGAACGGTCAGCTCCAGGCTTGGAGCGACGCGGCATGAGCAGGCCGATGCCCCGGTGGCCCGCGCGGCTGCGCCCTTCGCAAGGAATCCCGTCATGACACGATTGGCATTCGATGCCTGGGCTGGCGAACAACTCGCCCGCGTCGAGGCCCAGCTCGACGCGCTGGTGCTCGCCGACGCCCCGGCCGGCCTGGGCGATGCGATGCGCTATGGCGTGCTCGACGGCGGCAAGCGCCTGCGCCCGCTGCTGGTGCTCGCCGCCGCCCAGGCGGTGCAGGGTGAATGTGCGATCGCCCTGCGCGCAGCCTGCGCGGTCGAGCTGATCCACGCCTATTCGCTCATCCACGACGACATGCCGTGCATGGACAACGACGTGCTGCGCCGCGGCAAGCCCACCGTGCACGTGCAGTACGGCGAAGCCCGCGCGATGCTGGCCGGCGACGCGATGCAGGCCCTGGCCTTCGAGGTGCTGACGCCGTCCGACACCCCCGCCGACGACCTGCCCTCCCTGGCGCTGCAGGCCAGGCTGTGCAGCCTGCTGGCGCGTGCCTCGGGCGTGTTCGGGATGGCCGGCGGACAGGCCATCGACCTGGCCAGCGTCGGCCACCAGCTCGACGAGCAGTCCCTGCAGGACATGCACCGCCGCAAGACCGGCGCCCTGCTGCAGGCCAGCGTGCTGATGGGGGCTGCCTGCGGCCGCACCACGCCCGCGGCCTGGGCGGCCCTGGCCGACTACGGTGCCGCCATCGGCCTGGCCTTCCAGGTGGTCGACGACATCCTCGATGTCACCCAGGCTTCCGACGTGCTCGGCAAGACCGCCGGCAAGGACGCCGATCAGAACAAGCCCACCTACGTCTCCCTGCTCGGCCTGGAGGGCGCCCGCGCCCGCGCCGTGGAACTGCACGGGCGCGCCCGTGTCGCGCTGGAGGCCAGTGGCGTCCCCGACCAGCGCTGGCTGGCGATGCTGGCCGACCGCGTGGTCGACCGCGAATCCTGAGCCACGCACTGCCCAGACGCCGGCCCGTGCGCCGCCTCCCGATGGAACCTCTCCTGCGATGAACACCTCCTCCGCCCACCCGCTGCTCTCCCGCATCGACAGCCCGGCCGACGTACGCCGGCTCGCGCGCGCGGAGCTCAAGCAGCTGGCCGTCGAGCTGCGCGAGTTCCTGCTGCAGAGCGTGTCGCGCACCGGCGGCCACCTGTCATCCAACCTCGGCACGGTGGAGCTGACCGTCGCGCTCCACCACGTCTTCCACACCCCCGAGGATCGGCTGGTGTGGGACGTGGGCCACCAGACCTACCCGCACAAGATCCTCACTGGCCGGCGTGACCGCATGCACACGCTGCGCCAGCTGGACGGCCTGTCGGGCTTCCCGCGCCGGGCCGAGAGCGAGTACGACACCTTCGGCACCGGGCACTCGTCCACCTCGATCTCGGCCGCGCTCGGCATGGCGATGGCGGCCCAGCTCAAGGGCGAGAAGCGCCGCGCCGTGGCCATCATCGGCGACGGCTCGATGACCGCGGGCATGGCCTTCGAGGCACTGAACAACGCCGGCATGCCGCACGCCGGCAAGGTGCCCAACCTGCTGGTGATCCTGAACGACAACGACATGTCGATCAGCCCGCCGGTGGGCGCACTCAACAAGTACCTGGCCCGGCTGATGAGCGGCAAGTTCTACGCCGCCGCGCGCGAGGGCGCCAAAAACGTGCTGAAGAACGCGCCGCCGCTGTTCGAGCTGGCGCGCCGCTTCGAGGAACACGCCAAGGGCATGGTCGTGCCGGGCACGATCTTCGAGGAGCTGGGCTTCAACTACGTCGGCCCGATCGACGGCCACGACCTCGATGCGCTGATCCCGACGCTGGAGAACCTGCGCGACAAGTCCGGCGCGCAGTTCCTGCACGTGGTCACCCGCAAGGGCTATGGCTACAAGCTGGCCGAGGCCGATCCGATCTCCTATCACGGTCCCGGCAAGTTCGACCCCCGCATCGGCCTGGTCAAGCCGGCCACGCCGCCCAAGCCCACCTTCACCCAGGTCTTCGGCCAGTGGCTGTGCGACATGGCCGAGGCGGATCCGAAGCTGGTCGGCATCACGCCAGCCATGCGCGAGGGCTCCGGCATGGTGGAGTTCCACCGGCGCTTCCCGGACCGTTACCACGACGTGGGCATCGCCGAGCAGCATGCGGTCACCTTCGCCGCCGGCCTGGCCTGCGAGGGCCTCAAGCCGGTGGTGGCGATCTACTCCACCTTCCTGCAGCGCGCCTACGACCAGCTGATCCACGACGTGGCGCTGCAGAACCTGCCGGTGGTGTTCGCGCTCGACCGCGCCGGCCTGGTCGGTGCCGATGGGGCCACCCATGCGGGCGCCTACGACATCGCCTACCTGCGCTGCATCCCGAACGTCTCGCTGATCGCCCCCGCCGATGAGCCGGAGCTGCGCCGCGCCCTGACCAGCGCCCACCACCACGGCGCACCCGTGGCGGTGCGCTATCCGCGCGGCAGCGGCGCCGGCCTGGCGGTGGGCAGCGAGCTGGACGAGCTGCCCTGGGGCCAGGGCGAGGTCCGCCGCGACAGCGCCGCAGCGCCCGGCAGCGGCCGGCGCATCGCCATCCTGGCTTTCGGCAGCCTGCTCTACCCGGCGCTCGAAGCCGCCGAGGCGCTGGACGCCAGCGTGGCCAACATGCGCTTCATCAAGCCGCTGGACACGGCCCTGGTCGAGCGCCTGGGCCGCAGCCACGACGCGCTGGTGACGGTGGAGGAAGGCTGCCTGGCAGGCGGGGCCGGCTCTGCCGTGCTGGAGGCCCTGCAGGCAGCGGGCATCAAGGTGCCCGTGCTCAACCTGGGGCTGCCCGACCGCTACATCGAGCACGGCGACCCGGCGCTGCTGCTGGCGCAGTGCGGGCTGGATGCCGCGGGCATCGAGGCCTCGATCCGCCAGCGCTTCGCCGGCACCCTCGGCGGCAGCCACCTGCGCCCGGTCGCGAACGGCTGACCGGCCAAGCCACTGACCCATGGATCGGGCTGAGGCGCCCGGTCGGCGCAAGGCCTCGCAGGCCGTGCGCCCGCTTCACCCGGTTCAGTGGGGCCGGCACACCAGGAAGCGCTGGACCGAGCGGCATACCACCGTCGGCGCCGCGCTTTTGGCCACCAGCAGGTCGGCGTCGATGTGGGCCTGGAGCAGCTGGGCCACCTGCTCGGGCCGGTCCAGCAGCACCACCACGGGCGTGTCGGCCAGGCGCGCACGCAGGCCCTGCGTGACCCGCGACAACCGCGGCAGCCCGCACCAGGCCAGATCGACGAAGACCATGTCGGTCGTGCAGGCCTGCGCCGCGGTGGAACCCTCACGCGCGCCGACAACCGGGTCGGGGTGGTGATCGGCCCGCGCAGGCAGCCGCGTGGCCCGTTGCACCGTCACCTCACCCCCCAGGCTGGACAGGGTGGCGCGCAGGCCGGCGAGGAGGGGCGGGTGATCGCTGAGGAGGACGGCTTGCATGGCAGGTGGCGGGTCGGGTGGCGGATGAAGCGATGCTAGTGACGCCCGGACACAACCGGCCTCCCCCCAAAGGGGGAAGCCCGCCACCCCCAAGCGACCGCCCCAGCCTTGAACCAGTTCAAGGACGCCCGGCCCCCACGAGGCCGACGATGTGGCCATGAACATGCTGGATGACCGCTCACGTCTGCGCCCCGCCGCGGATGCCGCGCCCCAGGCCCCTGGTTTCGTGAGCCTGATCGGCGCCGGCCCGGGCGACCCGGAACTGCTCACCCTCAAGGCCGCCCGCCTGCTCGGCAACGCTCGGCTGCTGCTCTACGACCACCTGGTCTCGCGCGAGGTGCTGCGGCTGGTGCCCGACGATGCCGACCTGATCTACGTCGGCAAGGAAGCCGGGCAGCACACGCTGGGGCAGGAAGCGATCGTCGAGCTGATGCTGCGCCTGGCGCGCAGCGGGCGAAGCCTGGTGCGGCTCAAGGGCGGCGACCCCTACATCTTCGGCCGGGGCGGAGAGGAAGCGCTCGCACTGGCCGCGGCGGGCATCCCCTTCGAGGTCGTGCCCGGCATCAGCGCGGCACAGGGCGCCGCGGCGGCCGCCGGCATCCCGCTGACGCACCGCGACCACGCCACCGCGGTGACCTACGTGACCGGCCACGGCCGCGCCGACCGCTGCCACACCACAGCCCCTGGCGATGACCCCGACGCGCCGGACGTGGACTGGGCCGCCCTGGCCCGTCCGCACCAGACGCTGGTGATCTACATGGGCCTGGGTCGGCTGCCGCAGATCAGCGCCCAGTTGATCGCCCATGGCATGCCGATGGACACCCCGGCCGCCCTGGTCGAACGCGCTTCGCTGCCCGACCAGCGCTGCGTCGTCGGCTGCCTGCGCGACCTGCCGGCCCTGGCTGTGGCCGAGGGCATCAAGGCCCCGGCCCTGATCCTGGTCGGCACGGTGGTCGGCCTGCAGGCGCAGCTCAATCCGGCCCGCATGGCGGCCCTGTGCGGCACAGCCACCAGGGGTGCCGCCATGGCCCTCACCGAGCTGCGTTCCCGCTGATCTGGCACTGCCTTGGCCGCATCCGCATCCCGGCTGCTGGCCCAGCTGCTGGCCCGGCTGCTGAGTGCCCCGCACCGCCTGCTGTTCACGGCGGGTGCCCTGGCCTGGGTGGGCATCGCCCTGTGGTGGGCGGTGGTCTCGGTGCTGACCGCGCTCGGCCACGCCCCGCCCTGGGCCGTCGCCCCGGCGGGCGCCCACGCGCTGGTGCTGGCGTTGGGCTTCATGCCCGCCTTCATCGCCGGCTTCCTGTTCACCGCCGGGCCGAAGTGGCTGGCGCTGCCACCAGTGGCGGTGCGCCCCCTGCGCGGGCCCGCCGCTCTATGGCTGGCCGGCTGGGCCCTGGCCCTGCCCGGCCTGCATCTCGACGCACGCGGGGCCGCCGCCGGCACCACGCTGGCCGCCCTGGGCTGGACCGGCCTGTGCGTGCAGCAGCAGCGGCTGCTGCGGGCCAGCCGGTTGCCCGCTGCCGACCGCCTGCATGCCCGTGCGATCGGCTGGGCGCTCTGGTGGATCGCCGCGGCCCTGGCCGCCGCCGCACTGGCCCTGGTCACCGGGCCGGACCCGCAGGCCCTGCGTGCCGCGGCCCGGCTGGGGCTTTGGGGCGTGGCCAGCGTGTTCATCACGGCCGCGCACCGGCTCACGCCCTTCTTCCACCCCGCCTGGCTGCACCGCCTGCCCGGCGGGCTGCTCGGACCGCTGCAGGTGGGCCTGGCACTGCGCGCAGCGGCCGACATGGCGGCGCTGGGCCTCGGCCCGGCCTGGCCCGCTGCGGCGCACCTGGGGGCCGCAGCCGGGCAGGCCACTCTCGCCGCAGCCACCCTCGCCGCCGCGTTCGACCCGGCGCTGCGGGTGGCCCGGCGCACCGCCTTCGTGCGCTTGCTGCATGTCGCCGTCGTCTGGCTGGCAGCGTCGTGCGCGCTGCAGGCGCTCACCCACGGCACCGCGGCCCGCGGGCAGCCCGGAGGCTGGGGCGACATCGCGTTGGCCGCGCTGCATGCCGCGACGCTGGGCTTCATGCTCACCACGCTGCTGGCCATGGCCAGCCGGGTCACGGCCACGCAGCAGGGGCGCGCGGTGGCGGTCGACCGCCCGCTGCGCTGGTTGTTCCGGCTGCTGCAGGCCACCGCGCTGGCGCGCCTGGCCGCATCGCTCTGGACCGGTGCGCCGGCCTGGTGGCTGCCCGGTGCAGCGGTCTCATTGGCCCTGATCGCCGTTGCGTGGATGGTTCATCCAGGCCGATTGCTGGCCGCCGCGCCCCGAACGCCTGGATCCTTGAACCGCTTCAAGGAAAAAGACCCCCTGCGTCCCTAGCCTACGCGAACCACGATCCGAGGAGGCCTTCATGAGCCAAAGTCAGAGCGGGTTCACCAAGCAAATGGCCCGCAACATCTTCTACGGCGGCACAGTGTTCTTCGCACTGCTGTTCGTAGCCCTGGTGTTTCACACCGAAAAGCAGATCCCCCAGCGATCCAATGCACAAGCGATCACCCCCGCGGTGGTGGCCGGCAAGAAGATATGGGAGACCCGCAACTGCATCGGCTGCCACACGCTGCTGGGCGAAGGCGCTTATTTCGCGCCTGAGCTGGGCAACGTTTACAAGCGCCGCGGCGGTGATTTCATCAAGGCCTGGATGAAGGCCCAACCCACGGGAACAGCGCACCGCCGCCAGATGCCGCAGTTCAATCTCGATGAGCAGCAGCTCAGCGACCTGGTCGAGTTCCTCAAGTGGACCGGCGAGATCAACACTGAAAAGTGGCCTCCCAATATCGAAGGTTGAGCGAGGAGAACTCTGATGACAACCGCAGTGCTCAAGTACAAGAGCCAGTCCGTCGCGAAGCTGTACTTCATCGCGGCGCTGGCACTGTTTGCCGCGCAGATCCTGTTCGGGGTCACGCTCGGTCTGCAATACCTGATCGGGGACCTGCTGTTCCCGTACATCCCCTTCAACCAGGCCCGCATGGTTCACACGAACCTGCTGATCGTCTGGCTGCTGTTCGGCTTCATGGGCTCGGCCTACTACATCGTGCCTGAAGAGGCCGAAACCGAGCTGCACAGTCCGAAGCTGGCCATCGCGCTGTTCTGGATCTTCCTGGTCGCCGGGGCCCTGACCATCGTCGGCTACCTGGCGGTGCCCTACGCGAAGCTCGCCGAGCTGACCGGCAACGACCTGCTGATGACCATGGGACGCGAGTTCCTGGAGCAGCCGCTGCCGACCAAGCTGGGCATCGTCGTCGTGGCGCTGGCCTTCCTCTACAACATCACGCTGACCATCCTCAAGGGCCGCAAGACCAGCATCAGCCTCGTGCTGCTGATCGGTCTGTGGGGCCTGGCGGTGATGTTCCTGTTCAGCTTCGTCAACCCGCACAACCTCGTGCGCGACAAGATGTACTGGTGGTTCGTCGTCCACCTCTGGGTGGAAGGCGTGTGGGAACTGATCCTCGGCGCCCTGCTGGCCTTCGTCCTGGTGAAGACCACCGGCGTGGACCGCGAGGTGATCGACAAGTGGCTGTACGTCATCATCGCCTTCTCGCTGATGACCGGCATCCTGGGTACCGGCCACCACTTCTACTTCATCGGCACGCCGGGTTACTGGCAGTGGATCGGCAGCATCTTCTCGGCGCTGGAACCCATCCCCTTCTTCATGATGACGGTCTTCGCCTTCAACATGGTGCAGCGTCGCCGCCGTGAACACCCGAACCAGGCCGCTGTGCTCTGGGCGGTGGGCACTTCGGTGATGGGCTTCCTGGGCGCTGGCCTGTGGGGCTTCATCCACACCCTGTCGCCGGTGAACTACTACACCCACGGCACGCAGATCACCGCGGCGCACGGCCACCTGGCCTTCTACGGCGCCTACGTGCTCGTCGTCATCACGATGATCAGCTATGCCATGCCCACCCTGCGTGGCCGCCTGTCGGCCCCGAAGACGGCGCAGAGCTATGAGATGTGGTCCTTCTGGATCATGACCATCGGCATGAGCGTGATGGTGCTGGCCCTGACCGGCGCAGGCATCCTGCAAGTCTGGCTGCAGCGTCTGCCGGAAACCGGTGCGATGGGCTTCATGGCCACGCAGGACCAGCTGGCCTTCTTCTACTGGCTGCGCCTGGCCGGTGGTGTGGGCTTCCTGATCGGGCTGATCATCTACCTGAGCAGCTTCTTCGTCGGTTCCAACGAGCCTGACGTGGCTGAAGTGGGCAGCGCTGGCAACGGCGCCTCCGCCCGCGCCGTGCCGGCCAAGCGCGCCTGATCAGCGCCTGAGCCAAAGCAGGACAATCGGAGCCCATGATGGAGTTCACCAGCGCCCGCCACGTGGCCGACACGGTCGCCGCGCTGCCCGCCAGGCTCGACCTGGCGAGCGGGTCGGTCCCGTTCTACGCCGAGCAGGGCGGTGAGGCAGCGCTCTTCGAGCACGCCTTCCGCCAGCGCCTGCCGGTGCTGATCAAGGGACCGACCGGCTGCGGCAAGACCCGCTTCGTCGAGCACATGGCCGCGCGCCTGGGCCGACCGCTCATCACCGTGAGCTGCCATGACGACCTGAGTGCAGCCGACCTGGTCGGCCGCCACCTGATCGGCGACGGCAACACGGTGTGGAACGACGGCCCGCTGACCCGCGCGGTGCGTTCGGGCGCCATCTGCTACCTCGACGAGGTGGTGGAAGCGCGCAAGGACACCACGGTGGTGCTGCACCCGCTGGCCGACGACCGGCGCGTGCTGCCGATCGAACGTACCGGCGAGCTGCTCGCCGCGCCGCCCGGGTTCATGCTGGTGATCTCCTACAACCCGGGCTACCAGAACCTGCTCAAGAGCCTCAAGCCCAGCACCCGCCAGCGCTTCATCGCGCTGAACTTCGGCTACCCGGCCCCGGCGGTGGAACGCACCATCGTCGAGACCGAAGCCGGCGTGGCCGCCCCGGTCGCGCAGCAGCTCGTGCAGCTCGCCGAGTCACTGCGCCGCCTGACCGACCACGACCTCGAAGAAACCGTCAGCACCCGCCTGCTGGTGATGGCCGCCCGGCTCGTCGCCTCCGGCGTATCGCTGCCCACCGCCTGCCGCGCCGCCATCGTCGACGCGCTGACGGACGATGCGGACACCGCCGCAGCACTGGCCGAAGTGGTCAGTGCCGTGATCGGCGAGTGACGCCCCGGATCGAGCCCGGCTCGATCCGATCCATTCCCTCGGGTCGCATGCACGCGAACAGTCCATGCGCACCCCACCGTTTTGCGCGACGGCGACATCCTTGGCTGCTCCTGCCTCCTCCTCCTTGCCCCTGCAGCGTCGCCGTCGCCTCTTTCAAGTGGGCTTCTTCGCCCTGTTCCTCGTCGCGCCCATCCTCGACTGGCTGCGCTTCGACCTGAACCAGACGCAGCTGTGGTTCCTCGGCCAGCGCTGGTCACTGGGCATCGATGACTTCCTGGCCGGGCGCCTCAGCGCCAACGAAGCCGCACTCTCGATCCTGCTGCGCGCCTTCCTGCCCGCGATTCTGCTGATCGCCACCTTCCTCGGCGTGGCCTGGCGCTACGGGCGCCTGTACTGCGGCTGGCTGTGCCCGCACTTCTCGATCGTCGAGACGCTCAACCAGACCCTGCACCGCGCCAGCGCCAAGTACAGCCTCTGGGACCGCAAGCGCACGCCACGCGCCGACCGTGCCCCGCAGCGCCGCTGGTGGCCGCTGTTCTTCCTCGGCTGCGTCGCCTTCGGCTTCCTCTGGAGCATCACGCTGCTGAGCTACCTGCTGCCGCCGGCCGAGCTCTGGAGCAGGCTGTTCAGCGGCAGCTCCACGCCCAACCAGGCGCGCTTCCTGGCCATCGGCACCGCCGTCTTCACGCTCGAATTCGCGCTGGCCCGCCACCTGTTCTGCCGCTTCGGCTGCGCCGTGGGCCTGTTCCAGAGCCTGGTCTGGATGGCCAACCCGAAGGGCATGGTCGTGGCCTTCCAGCGCAGCAAGGCGCGCGACTGCCGCAGCTGCAGCACCACCGCCTTCCCCGACGGCGCCGCCTGCGACGGCGGCTGCCCGATGCGGCTGAACGCCCGCAACATCAAGCGCATGATGTTCTCCTGCGTGCAGTGCGGCCAGTGCCTGAGCACCTGCGAAACCTCGCAGACCGCCCACCAGCGCGAGCCGCTGCTGACCTGGCAGATCGGCGCCGACGCGGTGGCCGAGACGCTGCGCCAGCGCCGTGCCGAGCTGGACGCCGACCGGCAACCCCCATCCCAACCCCGGTCCCACCGCCCACCAACGACTACCGAGGTGCCCTGATGGAAGAATGGGTCGGCCAGCAATGGCATCGCTTCATCACCCGCGCCGCGGACCGCAACCATGCCCCCGCCGCAGTGGCCCTGCCCGACATGGAGCGCGCCATCGGCATGCTCTTCCGTGCCGGCGGCGGAGCGAGCGCGGTGCGGGTGTCCACCGCCGCTGCCCAGCGCATCGGCGGCGCGCGCGGCCTGCTGCAGCGCATCGCCGGCAGCGGCACCCACGCCGAGCTGCCCCGGCTGGAGCCCGAGACCCTGGCGCTGCCGGCGCGCATCGCCGTCTTCCCCGACCCCGAACTCAACCGTGCGCTCTACCTCTGGCTGGCCGCGCTGGCCGCCAGCGGGTCTGACGGCCCTGCGTTCGACGGTGACGACGACGGATTCGACGCCACCGCCACCGGCTGGATCGGCCTCAACCTGCGCGCCACCCGCCGCGCGCTGCAGCGCTTCCCAGGCCTGCGCGGCCGCCACGCCCGCCTCGTCGAGGCCCAGCTCGCGCTGCGCCCCGAGCTGCAGCGCCTGCGCGGCGCAGCGGTGGACGCCGAGCGCGCCGTCCAGGCTGCCCTGCGCCAGGATCCGCTGGCACCCCAGCTGCCGCTTGACGCGACCGCTGCCCGGCTGCAGCCCGGCGACGTCGCCCCCGTGTGGCTCTGGCTCGAATCGGCCCCGGCGCCCGCACCAGCCGCCAACGCCCGCCAGGCCGGAGAGCCCGGTGAGGGGGGCGAGGACGCTGCCGGCCAGCAGGCTGCCACCCAGTCCGATCGCAAGCGCCGCCACGCCGAAGAGGTGAAGGACGAGCGCAACAACGCGCCGCTGATGATGTTCTTCCGCGCCGAGTCGATCCTCAGCTGGGGCGACTTCGTCAAGGTCAACCGCGCCAGCGACGAGGACGAGAACCCCGACGCCCTGGCCGCCGCCGACGACATGGAGGCCATCGCGGTGGCACCTGACGGCGAGCGGGCCGCCTCGCGCGTCAAGTTCGACCTCGACCTGCCCAGCGCCGCCGCCGACGACAGCCCGCTCGGCCCCGGCATCCGCCTGCCCGAGTGGGACTGGAAGCGCGGCGTGCTCCAGCCCGAGCACTGCAGCGTGCAGTGCCTGATCGCCCACCCCGGCGAGCCCTTCACGCCCACCCCCGCGCTGCGCGCCACCGCCCGGCGCGTGCGCCGCCGCCTGGAGGTGCTGCGTGCCGCGCCGCGCCCGGCGCGCGCCCAGCCCGACGGCGAGGAGATCGACCTGGACGCCTGGGTGCGCCACCAGGTCGAAGGCGGCAGCGGCGCCCCGCGCAGCGCCGCCCCGTCCGTCTACACCCGCCGCGTGCGCAGCGAGCGCAGCCTCGCCACGCTGCTGCTGGCCGACCTGTCGCTGTCCACCGACGCCTACGTCTGGAACGGCGGCGGCCACGCGCCGCGCAGCTCGGCCTCCAGCAAGCTCTGGAAGATCGGCAGCCGCGTCGATGCCGTGGCCGAGGCCGCCAGCGCCGCCCCAGAGCAGCGCGTGATCGACATCATCCGCGAGGCGCTGTACGTCTTCGGCGAGGCCCTGCACGCCGGCGGCGACCCCTTCGAGATGCTCGGCTTCAGCTCGGTGCGGCGGCAGAACGTGCGCATCCAGCACCTCAAGGGCTTCGACGACGCCTGGAACGAGCCGGCGCGCGCGCGCGTCGGCGCCATCAAGCCGGGCTACTACACCCGCATGGGCGCGGCGCTGCGCTACGCCACCCTGCGCCTGGCCGAGCGGCCCGAGCGCCAGCGCCTGCTGCTTATCCTCACCGACGGCAAGCCCAACGACCTGGACGTCTACGAAGGCCGCTACGGCCTGGAGGACACCCGCCACGCCGTGCAGTCCGCTCGCGAAGCCGGGCTGACGCCCTTCTGCGTCACCATCGACGAAGCCGCCAACGACTACCTGCCCATGCTCTTCGGCCAGCAGGGCTACGCCCTGGTGCACCGCCCGCAGGACCTGGTGCACCGGCTGGCGCAGGTGTACGCGGGGCTGACACGGTAGGCCTACCCACGGCCCGGGCCAGCGTTCAGCGCGGTGTCACGGGATCGATCGCCCGCAGCGCAACGGCGATCCACCCCGCCAGCCCCAGCCCCAGCAGCGACGCGGTCCCCGTCACCCCCCAGGTCCACTGCCAGCCCCCAACGGCCGCGGCCACCGCCGCGACCAGCGGCGGGCCGGCGAACTGGCCCAGGGACGACCACTGCTGCACCCAGCCGACCGTGGTCGACACAGTCTGCTCGCTCGGTGACAGGCGCACCGCCAGCGAGAACAGCGCCCCCGGGATCAGCCCGCCCACCGACGAAAAGACCAGCACCGCGGCATAGCGCAGCACCGGGCGCCAGGCGCCCTCGCCCGCCGGCAGCGCAAAGGCGATGAACGCGCCCAGCGCCATCGCCACATAGCCGATCACCAGCAGGCGCGGCGCACGCCAGCCCCGCCACAGCAGCCGGCCGGCGCCGACGTTGCCGAGGATGTTGGCCGCCGAGGCCAGCGCGGTGAGTGACCCGGCCACCGGACCGGCCAGCCCCGCCTGGGCGTAGATCGACGGCAGGAAGCCGATCACCGCCAGCCACTGGCTGGAGTAGGCGGCAAAGGCGAGCGCCACCAGCCAGGGCCCGCGCGAGCCGAGCGTCAGGCGCAGCCGCTGCGCCCAGCCGTTTGGCGCCGCAGCAGGGGCCGCAGCCGCCGGAGACGGGCGCACCGTCCGCGGCGGATCGGCCGGCACCGCACGCACCAGCCACAGCGCCATCACCGCACTCCAGGCCGCCAGCAGCCACCACCACAGCGGCCAGCTGCCGGCGCCCATCACCCAGGGCCCGGCGAGCAGCGCCAGCGCGGTGCCGGTGGGCATGTAGGCGCCCCACAGGCCGAGCCGGCGGCTCAGGCGCTCGCCGGGCACCAGGCGGCGGATCAGGCTGGGCGCAGGCAGGGAGGCGAGCAGGAAGCCGCAGCCTTCCGCCGCGCGCAGCAGCAGCAACTGCGTCGGCGTGTCGGCAAAGCCCCCCAGCGCACTGGCCACGGCCAGGATCACCAGACCGGCGAGCATGCTGCGCCGCAGGCCCAGGCCATCGGCCGTCAGCCCCACCACCAGGCCCAGCGCCATGCCGGCCACCTGCACCAGCGAGAGCAGGAAGCCCGCCTGCAGCAGCGTGACGCCCAGCGTCTCGCGCAGCAGCGGCAGCGCCGGCGGCAGCTTGCCCACGTGCAGCGCGGCGGTGACGCCGGCCAGGATCACGACCAGTTCCGGCGAGAGCAAAGGGGTATGGCGGGGCATCAGGCGGCAGACTTCAGACTTCAGCGGGGAGCGTGCGGTCAACGACCGGCAGGTGCGGAACCGAGCTTAGCCGGCCAGGGGGCTTGATGACCATCAAGCGGCGCGCGGGCTCGCCTGCGCCATCGGCCAGCGCTGGGCGGACGATAGGCGCAGCCGCCAGACCCGAACGAGGAGCCACCGCCATGGGCCAGGAGATCAGCGCCAGCGAGTTCAGCGCCGACGATGTCGCCCGCTTCGAGCAGGCCCTGCGCGCCGAGACGGCGCTGGCGCGCGAGCTGTTCGCCCGGCATGGCTATGCGCCGCGCACGCGCATGGCGGGCTTCGAGCTGGAGGCTTGGCTGCTGGACCACAACGGCTTCCCCAAGCCCTGCAATCAGAGCTTCCTGGCGCGCATGGCTGACCCGCTGGTGGTGCCAGAGTTGTCGCGCTTCAACATCGAGCTCAACGGCACGCCGCGGCCGCTGCAGGGCGCGGCGCTGTCGCTGCTGGAAACCGAGCTGGCCAACACCTGGGCACGCTGCCTGGCCAACGCCCAGGCGGACGAGGCCACGGTGGTGGCCATCGGCACGCTGCCGACGCTGCGCGAGGCGGACCTCGACCTGGCCAGCATGACGCCCGCACGGCGCTACCTGGCGCTCAACCAGCAGGTGCTGGCCGCACGCGGCGGCCGGCCGCTGCGCCTGCGCATCGCGCCGGGGCAGGCCACCGACGATGCCGCCCGGGGTGCGCTGGACACCAGTCACGCAGACGTCATGCTGGAGGCCGCCACCACCTCCTTCCAGGTCCACCTGCAGGTGCCGGCCGCCCAGGTGGCACGGCACCTCAACGCCTCGATGATCCTCAGCGCGCCGCTGGTGGCGCTGGCGGCCAATGCGCCCTTCCTGTTCGGCCGCGCGCTCTGGCACGAGACGCGCATCCCGCTGTTCGAGCAGGCGGTGGATTGCGGCGAGGGCAGCGACGACAGTGACGGCGCCGGCCTGCCGCACGACCTGGGCCGGACCGACCTGGCGCACCTCGGGCGGCGGCGCGTCAGCTTCGGCAGCGGCTACGTCGGCACCGACCCGACCGAGCTGTTTGCCGACAACCTGGCGCGCTACCCGGTGCTGCTGCCGCTGGTGAGCGAGGAGCCGCCGCAGCGCTTTGCCCACCTGCGGCTGCACAACGGCACGCTGTGGCGCTGGAACCGGCTGCTGATCGGCTTCGAGCCCGACGGCCGGCCGCACCTGCGCATCGAGCAGCGCGTGATGCCCGCTGGCCCGAGCGTGGCCGACATGATCGCCAACGCGGCCTTCTACTACGGCTGCGCCCACATGCTCGCCACTGCGGCGCAGCCACCCGAGGCGCAGTTGCCCTTCGACGCCGCGCGGCGCAACTTCTACCTCGCCGCCCGCGACGGCCTGGGCGCGACGATCCGCTGGCTCGATGGCCGCGACCACCCGGTCACCGAGGTACTGGCCGAGCTGCTGGCGCAGGCGCGCGAGGGCCTGGCCCGGCTGGACATCGACACCGCCGACCGCGAACGCAGCCTGGACCTGCTCGCCGCGCGCCTGCGCACCCGCCGCAACGGTGCGGCCTGGCAGCTGGCCCACCACGCCCGCCACCACGACTTCTTCCACCTCACCGCCGACTACCTGGCGCACCAGCGCAGCGGCCGGCCGGTGCACGAGTGGCCCCTGTAGAAAATCGCCTGATGCCTGTGATCGCCGACCTCGCTGCTGCTGCACCCCTCACTCCGCCCCCGCCCCTCACCCGCCTCGACCTGACCCGCCTGGCGGATCTGCCGCCCGGGCTGCTCGACACCCGGGCGAGCGACCTGCATCGCCTGTTTCCCGGCCCGCTGCTGCTGCACCTGCCCGGCCAGCGCCGGCCGGAGCTGTTCGTCTCGGTGCTGCTGCATGGCAACGAGGACGTGGGCTGGGTGGCCCTGCAGCAGGTGCTGCGCCACGCGCTCGCCCACGGCCGGCAGGAGCTGCCGCGTGCGATGACGGTGCTGGTGGGCAACGTGAGCGCCGCCCGCCACGGCCTGCGCCGCCTGGACGGCCAGCCCGACTACAACCGCGTCTGGCCCGGCGGCGAGAGCGCTCTCGGCACACCCGAGCAGGCGCTGATGGCCGAGGTGCACGCCCGGATGCGCGAGCGGGCCGCGGCCGACGGGGGCGCGCTCTTCGCCGCCATCGACCTCCACAACAACACCGGGCTGAACCCGCACTACGGCATCGTCAACCACCTGGACGCGGCCAGCCTGCACCTGGCGCGCATGTTCGCGCGCACCGTGGTGCTGTTCCGCGGCGTGCCGGGCACGCAGACGGCGGCCTTTGCGCCGCTGTGCCCGGCCGTGGCCGTCGAGTGCGGCAAGCCCGGCGTGCCGGCCAACGAGGCAGCCGCGGCGCGCTTCCTCGACGCCTGCCTGCACCTGGCCGAGTTCCCCGCCCACCCGCTGCGCGAGAGCGACATCGACCTATACCACACCGTCGCGCTGGTGAAGGTGCGCGAGGACGTGCGCTTCGCCTTCGTCGGCGAAGACGACGACCCTGCCTCCGCTGCCGCCGACCTGCTGCTCGACGCCCGCCTGGACCACCTCAACTTCAGGGAGCTGGAAGCCGGTGCCGCGTTCGGCCACACCCGCCACCCGATGCCGCTGGACGTGCGCGACGAGGCCGGCACCGACGTGGCCGCCGCCTGCTTCCGCACCGAGCAAGGGCGCCTGCGCCTGGCGCTGCCCCTGATGCCCGCGATGCTGACCCTGGACGAGCGCGTGGTGCGGCAGGACTGCCTGTGCTACCTGATGGAGCGCGTACCGTTCGAGCGGGTGCAGGCGGCCGGCGCCGCCTGAGCACCTCGGTCGACCCGGCCGATCAGCCGGCCAGGCGCTGCCCCCGTGTGCCGGCAAACGACTGGCGCGCACTGCCGCCGCGCTGCGCGGGGTAGGCGATGGCCTGCAGCGCCGGCAGGTCCAGCAGCGTCAGCTCGTAGCCCTGCACCTTGACGATGCCGGCATCGGCCAGGCGGCGCAGCGCCCGCGAAAAGGTCTCCGAGGTGGTGCCCAGCTGCGCGGCAATCGCCTGCTTCAGTTCGGTGAGCACCAGCTTGGGTGCGGCCATGCCGCCCAGGCCGCCCAACCCACCCAGCCCGTCGAGCGCCCCTTCGACGCGGCGCAGCAGCCAGCGCGCCAGCCGGGCCGGCACGTCGGCGGTGACCACGTCGTGCAGGGTGTCGCTGAGCGTGCGCACGCGGCTGGCCAGCTGCTGGCTCACCGCGCGCATCAGCTCGGGGTCCTGCGCGGCGGCGTCGAAGAGGGTGCGCAGCGGGATGGCCAGCAGCTCCACCGGGGTGCGGCACTGCGCGGCGTCCACCCAGGCGGGCGACTCCGACAGCGCACCGGCCACGTCGAGCCACTCGCCCGGGCCGATCATGTGCTTCTCCACGAAGCCGCCCTGCTCGGCCAGCCAGCCCAGCGACATGCGCCCGCGCCGCAGCAGCCACCAGGCCGGCACCGGGTGCACCGGGCCGCCCGGCAGGTCGAGGTTGCCGATGCCGTGGCGCACCACGAGGCTGTGGGTGCGCAGCCGCTCCAGCGTGGCCTCGCTCGGCCGGGCCGGGGCGAAAGCACGCCGCAGCAGCGCGATGTCCGGGTGGGCTCGCACCGGCAGCCCGGCGAGGTCGGGCACCGCCCAGGCCTCGCGACCGGGCGACGGCAGCGGGCCATCGGCCAGCAGCGGCCGGGCAGGAGCGTCTTGACGGGTCCAGGTGAGGGGCGAGGTCTGCATGGGAAACATCCTTTGCGTCGATGCACCCTTACAGGGCAAGACCCGGGCCAGGCATCTTCCACGTGAGATCAACGAGTTAGCTCGGCATGGGTCTTTTTTACCATCATCCGAAGAAGGTATAATTCACCACAGAGGGTGATTTAGACCATGACGGAATCCCATCTGCTGCGTGACCTGGCGGTCTGGCTGCCGGCGGCGGTGCGGCTGCAGCATGTGGTCGACCACCTGAGCGGCGCCTTCGACTGCGACGCGGTGGCCCTGCTGGCGCTGGAGCCGGGCGAGCCGCCGGACTGCCTGCGCCCGCTGGCCACGGTGGGGCTGGTGCGCGATGCCCTGGGGCGGCGCTTCCGCCTGCACGAGCAGCCGCGGCTGGCGGCCATCCTGGCCAGCGCCGAGGTGGTGGCCTTTGAGCAGGGCAGCCGCCTGCCGGACCCCTACGACGGCCTGATCGACGCGCGCCAGGGCCAGCCCCTGCCGGTGCACGACTGCATGGGCATCCGCCTGATGCAGGACGATCGCCCCTGGGGTGTGCTGACGCTGGACGGCCTGACGCCCGGGCGCTTCAACGCCGCCGCCCACGCCGCGCTGCGCCAGGCCGCCCTGTGGGTGGAAGCCGCCGTGCGCGTGACCCGCCTGGAGCGCGAGAACCACGCCCTGCGCCACGGCCGCGACTGGACGGTGCGGCCCCAGGAGGATGCCCCGGCGCTGGCCATGCCGGCCGACGCCGACTGGGAGATCACCGCGCACAGCCAGGCCATGCGCCAGCTGCTCAAGGAGAGCCGCGTGGTGGCCGAGAGCGACCTGCCGGTGCTGCTGCTGGGCGAGACCGGCGTGGGCAAGGAACTGTTCGCGCGCCGGCTGCACCGGCTCTCGCCGCGGCACGAGAAGCCGCTGGTGCAGGTCAACTGCGCCGCCCTGCCCGAGACGCTGGCGGAGAGCGAGCTGTTCGGCCATGTGCGCGGCGCCTTCTCCGGCGCCACCGGCGAGCGCGCCGGGCGGGTCGAGGCCGCACAGGGCGGCACGCTCTTCCTCGACGAGGTGGGCGAGCTGCCGCTGCCGCTGCAGGCCAAGCTGCTGCGCACGCTGCAGAACGGCGAAATCCAGCGCCTGGGCTCGGACCGCCCGCGCAAGGTGGACATCCGCATCGTCGCGGCCACCAACCGCGACCTGCGCGCGGCGGTGCGCGACGGCCACTTCCGCGCTGACCTGTACCACCGCCTGTCGGTCTACCCGCTGCCGATCCCGCCGCTGCGCGAGCGCCGCGACGACGTGCTGCCGCTGGCCGGGCGCTTCCTGGAGCTCAATCGCGCCCGCCTGGGGCTGCGCAGCCTGCGCCTGTCCGCCGAGGCCGAGCGCGCGCTGCTGGCCTACGGCTGGCCGGGCAACGTGCGCGAACTGGAGCACGTGATCGGCCGCGCCGCGCTGCGCGCCGCCGGCCGGCTGGAGGACCGCCACCACATCGTCACCCTGGGGCTGGACCTGCTCGGCCTCGATCCGCTGGAGCAGCCAAGCGGGTCGCCCATGGGCACGGCAGCCGGCACGCGCGCAGCCCTGCCCGATGCTGCGGCGTCGCTGCCCGCCCACCTCGCCGCCAGCCTCACGGCCACGACCCTGAAAGAGGCCACCGACGCCGCCCAGCGCGCCTGCGTGCAGGCCGCCCTGCAGGCCTGCGACGGCAACTGGGCCGCCGCCGCACGGCGCCTGGGCGTGGACGCGAGCAACCTGCACAAGCTGGCCCGCCGGCTGGAACTGAAGCCGCTGCGCTGACCTGCCGGCACGGCGGTCCGCACGCGCCACAACGCCTGCCGAAACGCAAGCCAGCGGGCAGAGGCCTGGGGACATTCCCGGTTTAGGGACAGGGCGCCGATACACTTCGGCGCCTCGCCAGCCCGCGCTTGCCGCGCCATGCGAGCCCCTTGCCATCGCCCTGACGCGTGCCCATCCGCGTCCCCATCCACGCCCCACTCCATGACGCCACCGCCCGGCCCCGCCGCGCCCGCCACCTCGCCAGTGGCCTCGCCAGCCGCCACGACCTCCCTGTTCCAGGCAACCGCCAAGATCTACCCGCGCGCCGTCAGCGGCGTGTTCGCGCGCTGGCGCTGGATCATGGTCTGGGTCACGCAGATCATCTTCTACGGCGTGCCCTGGCTGAGCTGGAACGACCGCCAGGCGGTGCTGTTCGACCTGGAAACGCCGCGCTTCTACCTCTTCGCGCTGGTGCTGCAGCCACAGGACCTGATCTTCCTGGCCGGCCTGCTGGTGATCAGCGCGCTGGCGCTGTTCTTCTTCACCGCCGTGGCCGGGCGGCTGTGGTGCGGCTACGCCTGCCCACAGTCGGTCTACACGCACATCTTCCTGTGGATGGAGCTCAAGACCGAAGGCGACCGGCTCGCCCGCATGCGCCTGGACCAGCAGCCCTGGGGCCTGGACAAGCTGCGCCGCAAGGGCGGCAAGCACGCGGCCTGGATCGCCTTCTCGGCGGTGACCGGCTTCACCTTCGTGGGCTACTTCCTGCCCATCCGCGAGCTGGCCATGCAGGTGGCCACGCTGGCGCTGACGCCCTGGGCCACCTTCTGGATCGTCTTCTACGGCTTTGCCACCTACGGCAACGCCGGTTGGCTGCGCGAGCAGATCTGCACCTACATGTGCCCCTATGCGCGCTTCCAGAGCACGCTGCTGGACGGTGACTCGCTGGTGATCGCCTACGACACGGCGCGCGGCGACCCGCGTGGCTCGCGCTCCAGGAAGGCCGACCCGAAGGCGCTGGGCCTGGGCTCGTGCATCGACTGCACGCTGTGCGTGCAGGTCTGCCCCACTGGCATCGACATCCGCGACGGCCTGCAGGCCGAGTGCATCGGCTGCGCCGCCTGCATCGACGCCTGCGACGACGTGATGGACAAGATGGGCTACGCGCGCGGCCTGATCCGCTACGGTACCGGCAACGGCGTGGCCCAGGGCTGGACGCGCCAGCAGCAGCTCGCCCGGGTGATTCGCCCGCGCGTGCTGATCTACGGTGCGCTGCTGGCGGGCTCGCTGGCGGCCTTCGGCTACGGCATGGCGATGCGCCCGGTGGTGGGCATGGACGTGATCCGCGACCGCGGCATGATGGCGCGCATCGGCGAGACCGGCCGCATCGAGAACCTCTACCGCGTGCAGCTGATGAACCGGCGCGAGACGGCCACGCCCTACCAGCTCGGCGTCGAAGGACCGAACGGCCTGAAGGGGCTGAACGGCCTGGCGCTGGACGAGCCGCAGGTCTGGACCCTGCAGCCCGGCGAGGTGCGCTCCTACACCGTGCGGCTGTCGCTGCCCGCCGAGGCCGCTGCCACCCCAGGCGCCCACCCCGTCACGCTGACGCTGGCCAGCCCGGGGGTGCAGGGTATCGCCGTGCGCGAGGCCACCACCTTCCTCGTGCCGCGCTGAATCTGCTCGGGAACACGCGGCCAGGCACCCGCCGGCCGATCAGCCCGCCTGCGCCCGGTACAGCGCGGCCACCAGGTCCGACTGCGTGACCATGCCGACCAGCCGCCGCTCGGCGTCCACCACCGGCACGTGGTGCAGGCCCAGGTCGGACAGCCGCGGCACCAGCTCCACCACCACCGCATCGCTGGCCACGGTGTGGACCGGGTGGGCCATGATCTGGCCGACCACCTCCGGCTTGTCCGAACTGGGCCCAGGGGTGGCGTTCAACAGGCGCCGCACCCGCTCGCCGAAACTGCGCGGGTCGCGCGGGTCGAGCCTTGCCTGCTTGATGAAATCGATCAGCGTGACGATGCCGATCACCCGGCGCGCCCGGTCCACCACCGGCAGCGCCTTGATGCGGTGAACGTACAGCAGTTGCCAGGCCTCCTCCAGCGGGGTGCCGAACTCGGCGGTCACCAGGTCGCGAGACATGATGTCCACGCATCGCACGCTGCCGAAGCGGCGCTGCCAGGCCTGTGCCTGGGCTTGGCGCAGCAGGTCCTCCAGTGCGTCGCGGTCGATGTCGACCAACTGGTTGAAATCGCGCAGCGCGGCATCCAGGTCGGCTCGCGTCAGGCCGATGCGGTCCTGCGGTGCGGCGTCGCGGGTCTGGTGCCGGTTGTCGTGGACCGGCGGCGTGTGCGCGCGTTGCGGCGCCGTGGCACGGCGATAGAGCTTGGCCACCGCGACCAGCAGGGCGGCATTCAACCCGACGGGCACGAAGGCGAAGCCCCAGCCCAGCGCATGCACCGTTGGCCCGCCCAGCACGGCCACCAGGGCGGTGCCGCCACCCGGCGGGTGCACGCAGCGCAGCGGGAACATCAGCAGCAGCGCCAGGCCCACCGCCGCCGCGGCCGCAGCCGGCCCGGCGCCCCAGGCCTGGTACACGGCGGTGCCCACCAGCGCTGCGACCACGTTGCCGGCCAGCGCCGGCCAGGCCTGCGCCAACGGGCTGCTGGGCACCGCGAAGAGCAGCACCGCGGATGCGCCCATCGGCGCCGCCAGCCAGAGGGCGCCACCCTGCCCCCCCAGCAACCACCAGCCCACGCTGCCCGATACGCCCACGCCCAGTGCCGCGCCGAGGCTGTCGCGCAGCCGCTCGCGCCAATCGACGGTCTGGCGCTGCAGGCCGAGGCGCTGCCACCATCGCAGGCGGCGCTCAGAAGCGGCCGTTTGGGCAGGCATGGGCGGCTGGTGCGAAGACGTCATGCGCGATTCTTGCACCAACAAGGTGCGTCGCGCCTGGATGAGCCTGCGTGCCCCGGCGTCAATTCGAGCCGCGCTCCCAGAGCGGGCCGATCGCGTCGAGCGAGTTCTTGAGCACCAGGCCGAGCTCGGTGTCACCCTCCATCACCAGCTCGCGCTCGAAGAAGAGCCGGTCCGGATCCTCCTCGCCACGCGCCAGCCGCAGGAAGCCGCCCGCGGTGGCCCGGATGCACAGCGCACACTCGCCCTGCTCGGCCGCTGCCGAGAAACCACCCGGCCCGAGCAACAGGCGCACGCGCAGGCCGAAGTCGCTGACATGCAGCGCCACAATGCGGCCCTGCAGCGCGCGCCGTGCATCGTCAGGCAGCCGGTGCAGCAGCCAGCGGTTCAGCGCCAGCGCGGCCAGTGTGGAAGGCGGCGCGCTCGGCAGGTGCTCGACCAGGTCACAGATCCGGCGGTGAATCGCCCCCAGTGCCACGGGCAGGCCGGGCGGCAGCGGGCGTGTGGCGGCACCGGCGAGGGGCACCGAAAGGGATGTGGCGGGCATCGGGTTCATGCGGTGACACTCCATTCCATCCCGGCTCGGCGCCGGGCGTATCCATTGGCAAAGGGCCCGGGCACGCCGAGTGCGGCCCAGCTCGCCAGGCGCTCGGCCGCCTTGGCCCCCTGGTTGGCCACGGCGTGGAAGTCCTCCACCACCCGGGCAAAGCCACGCGCACAGGGCGACAGCCGCAGGCGGCTCACCCCGGCGGCGCGCAGCGCCTCGCGCTCGCCGAGCAGGCACTGCACCGCGGCCGACTGGGTCTGCGTGCCGTTGAGCACCAGGAAGGCCCGCGCCTCGCTGGTGTCCATCGCCAGGCCGTCCGGATCCTCGATGCAGCGGAAGCCGCACTGATCCTTGGGCAGGTGGTGGTGGCGCGCTGTGAAGCAACGCGCCGAAAAGGCCAGCGGCACCCGGCCGAAGGCCCAGGCCTCGGTCTGGACGGGCGCGCCCGCCGGGGTGCACACCGGGTCGGCGGCCGGATTGATGGCAGCGATGTCGTCCAGCGGCAGCTCCACCGGCGCCACCCAGCGGCCCAGGCCCATCCCGGCGCCCAGCGCGGCGTGCTCGACCAGCGCGGCGCGGCTGTAGATGTTCAGGTGCGGCCCCAGCACCAGCGGCACGCGCTCGGCCAGCAGGTGCAGCGCGGAGGCGTCGGCCGCCTCGACGGCGAAATCGGTCTGCTCGGCCTGGCGCTCCAGCAGGCGCAGGTCGGCCTCGGTCTCGATCAGCGCCTGGGCGGCCAGCACCACCGTCTTGCCGGCGGCGGCCAGGTCGGCCCCCAGCGCCAGCCAGTCCGGCAGGCGCAGCTCGCGCCGGCGCGCGCAGACCACCTCGCCGATCACGATGGTGTCGGCCGGCGTCTCGACCGCCTCGGCGTAGAAGTCCATCAGCGCCTGGCGCGGCCAGTGGTAGAGCACCGGGCCGATGGTCAGGCCGAAGCGGCCCGGCTCGGCAGGGGCGTCGGTGCCCGCAAGGGAAGCGGAGGTCGGCATGTTCATCGCCAGGGTCGGTCGTAGGCGCCGAGGGTGTGTTGCTGGCCCTCGGCGTGGCGCGCCAGGGTGTGGCTCCATTCCGGCGCCACCTGGTAGCGCTCGGGCGCGACAGCCGCGCGGTCAATGGCGGCACGCCAGACGCGCGTGACCTGCTCGACGTAGGCCGCACTGCGCTGGCGGCCCTCGATCTTGATGGCCGCCACGCCCATGCCGATCAGCTGCGGCAGCACATCCAGGGTGTTCAGGCTGGTCGGCTCCTCCAGCGCGTACCCGCGCCGGCCGTCGACCACGAAGCGGCCCTTGCACAGCGTCGGGTAGCCACGCGCCTCGTCCGGGGCGTAGACGTCGATCAGCACGTCGTTCAGGCGGGCCTGCACGCCGCGGGCGTCCTCGCTCCAGCGCACCGCCGAGGCGGGCGAGCAGACCCCGGCGTTGTTGGGCGAGCAGCCGGTGGCCCAGGAGGACAGCGCGCAGCGGCCCTCGACCATCACGCACAGGCTGCCGAAGCCGAACACCTCGATGTCCACCTCGGTGCGCTCGATCACCTGCGCCACCTGCTGCAGCGTCAGCACGCGCGGCAGCACGGCGCGCTGGATGCCGTAGCGCTCACGGTAGAACTCGATCGCCGCGTGGCTGGTGGCCGAGGCCTGCACCGACAGGTGCAGGCGCAGCTGCGGGTGCCGGCGGCGGCACCAGGCCATCACCGCGGTGTCGGCCACGATCAGCGCATCCGCGCCCAGCGCCACCGCCTTGTCCGCAGCTCGAAACCAGGGCGAGGGGTCGCGCGCCGCAGCAAAGGTGTTCAGCGCCATCAGCACCTGGGCGCCACGGGCATGGGCATGGGCCACGCCGGCCTGCACCTGGGCGTCGTCGAAGTTCAGGCCGGCGAAGTTGCGCGCATTGGTGGCGTCCTTCAGGCCGAGGTAAACGGCGTCGGCGCCAGCATCCACGGCGCACTGCAGGGCGCGCAGGGAGCCGGCCGGGCAGACCAGCTGGGGTTTGCGGGGTGGGGACATGATGAGTCGGACGTTGACCCGGGCGGGCCGGCACGAGGCCACAGCCGTGGCACACGGAGGACGCACACCGGAGGACAGCAGTCCCCCCGATGCGGTCCATCCAGAAGGTGAGCGGGATTCTGGGTGGCGCGCAACGTGTGGATTTGCGGCGGGTCAACTCCCGCCTCGCCGACCGGCGGCGCGCTTGCGCAAGCTCAACCCGGCGACGCCCCGACGCGACGACGTGCCGAAAAGGACTGGCGAGCGCTGACGCTCCCCACGGATGGCCAGGCAATGCAACCCAGCGCGTCGACATCCAGCACGGTCAGCGCATAGCCCTCCACCTGCACGATGCCGGCATCGGACAGCTTTCGCAGTGCGCGCGAGAAGGTCTCCGAGGTGGTTCCCAATTGCGCGGCGATCGACTGCTTCAGTTCGGTCAGCACCAGCCGCAACGGCTGGTCGTTGCCACGCGCCTCCAGGCGGCGCAGCAACCAACGGGCCAGGCGCGCCGGCACGTCGGCGGTCACGACGTCGTGCAGCGTGTCGCTGAGGCTTCGCACCCTCGTGGCGAGCAGCCTGCCGACGGCCTGCATGAGGGCGAGATCCTGGGCGCAGGCCTGGTGGAGCGCACTGACCGGCACCGCCAGCAGTTCGACGGGGGTACGGCACTGGGCCGCCTCGATCCAGGCCGCCGGCGCAGCCATGGCGCCGGCAACGTCCAGCCACTCTCCCGGGCCGATCAGGCGCTTCTCGGCAAAGAGGTCCTGCTCGGTCTGCCAGCCCAGTGCAATGCGCCCACGGCGCAGCAGCCACCAGGCGGGCACGGGCGCAGCCGGACTGGAGAGTTGGAGCGGACCGATCGGGTGGCGCACCACCAGGCTGTTCGTGCGCAGGGTGTCGAGCGACACCTCGGCAGGTTCGGCCGGGTCGAAGGCCCGGCGCAGCAGGGCGATGTCGGCTTCACCCTGCGCATTGCGGCGCCCCCCGGTGCCGACCGTCGTGGCAGGCGGCTGCGCCAGGGGAAGGCAGGCCATTGCCCGCAGACCGGAACGAGCCTCAGCGGCTGCGGCGGGAAAGGCAAAGGGTTGCATCGTCGCTCCGATCCTTCAATCTGTTGGGCAAGACTCACTGCAGCAAGGGGGTGTCGGCAGCATCCAGTTGCACCCCGACCACCTGTGCCTGGCCGGCCAGCAACTGCAGGTACTGGCGCAACGCCGTCGCCCAGGACTGCTGCTGCAGCGACAGCCGCACCGCTGCCCGCACCGACTCGAACGGTGCGACGGTACCGACTTCGCGGCGCAGCACCTCGACGACGTGCAGGCCGAAGCGGCTGTGCACCAGCCGCGGCAGCACACCCACCTCCTGGCCGCTGAACAGCTCGCGCGCCAGTTCCGGGGCGAGGTCCGGGGTCGTGACCCAGCCCAGGTGGCCGCCCTCCTGGGCGCTGGGGCAATTCGACAGCTCGGCGGCACGCCGACCGAAGAGGTCGTCGACCGATGCCTGCGCGTCGGCGGCGTCCGTGCAGCGCACCTCGAGCAGGACCTGCTCGGCGCGCTCGCGCAGGCGCCGTACATCGACCCCCGGCGTCACCGCGAAGAGGATGTGCCGCAGCAGCACCCGGTCGCCCTGACGGTAGGTCGCCTCGTGGGCCGCGTGGTGGCGCCGGCAAGCCGCCTCGTCCGGCTCGGCGCGGGTGAGCTCACGTTCGAGCAGCTGCTCGATGGCGTCGCTGGCGTCCGCGCTGAGCACGCCATCGGGGCTGGCGCTGTCCTCGATGCCGAGCAGGCCGGCCTCCTGCGCGGCCTGGCGCAGCAGTTCGCTGCAGGCACGCTGGCGCAGGGTCCCGGTGTCGGGTGCCTCACCCGGCAGGTGCAGCGCCACGCCATTGACGCTGGCCGGCTGGGTCAATACAGAAGCGGTGGAAGGGGTGGTCACTGCGGCTCCTCTCGAAGGTCGTTCGTGCTGGTGTACGCGGCCGTGCAAGACCGCTCAGATCACCCGGCGCGGGGTGTTGTGGCCTGCCGGCAGGTTCAGGCGACGAGCCCGCACCAGCTGGTAGGGCCGCAGCACATAGCCCAGCGAAGCAAAGCCGCTCCACACGTGCACCAGGCGGCTGAAGGGGAAGAGCAGGAAGATCGTCATGCCAAGCACCATGTGGACCTGGAAGTGCCACTCCACGCCGGCGACCAGGGCCGCATCGGGGTTCAGCGTGGCAATGCCTTGCAGGTAGGTGGCCAGTCTCAGCATGGTGACGGGCTCGGCCACGTGGTGCAGCGACGACGGCAGCGTGGACAGGCCCAGCGCCAGCTGCACCCACAGGATCACCAGGATGGCGATGTCGGTGCGGTGGCTGGTCAGCCGGATGCGCGGGTCGCTCAGCCGGCGGTGCAGCAGCAACGTCAGGCCGATGAAGCAGGCGGTGCCCGCCACGCCGCCGGCGACGACGGCCACCAACTGCTTCTGCGACGACGTCAGCAGCAGCCCATACACCGCATGTGGCGTCAGCTGGCCCAACAGGTGGCCGAAGAACAGGAACAGGATCCCGCCGTGGAACAGGTTGCTGCCCCAGCGCAGCTGACCGGTGCGCAGCAGCTGCGAGCTGTCACTCTTCCAGGTGTACTGGTCGCGGTCGAAGCGCGCCAGGCTGCCCATGAAGAACACTGCCAGGCAGATGTAGGGATAGACAACAAAGAGAAAGTTGTATGCGGTGCTCATGCGGAAGCTCCCGAACGCTGGGGATCAGAGCCGGCGGGGCGCCGGACGATGTGCACGGGCTTGGCGTCGCCCGGGCGTTCCTGGCCGGTGGAGTGGCAGCCGTCGAAGGCCGCGGGCTCCTCCCAGCTCTCGTCGATCGGCTCCTCGTCGGCGATCTGCACCGGCCGGGACGGCTCGCCCGCCAGGTCGAGCAGCGCGCCCATCACGCTGGCGTAACGGCTCTCGCGCTTTTCCAGTGCGTTGAAGATCACGTTGATCAGGTGGGCGATCTCGCCGAGGAAGCCGGTGGCCTCGCGCGGCGGCTGGGTCGAGGCGAACTCCAGCACCACCGGCAGGTGGTCGGGCATCTCGCCTTCGGCCAGGTACAGGTCGCCCTTCTCGTAGGTCTGCGCCAGGTCGATCATGGCCGGCCCCCGCTCGCGCGAGTCGCCGTGCACGTGCTCGAACAGGTGCAGCGAGGTGCGCCGGCCGCTGTCGAACAACTGCACGTAGTCGGCTTCGACATCCAGCGCATCGAGCCGGCCGAGTTGCGCCAGCAGCGCATCCAGCTCGGCCAGTCGCTGCTTCGACAGCGCCGCCTCGTCGTGCAGCGCCTGGCTCATGGCCGACAGGTTGGCACGCAACTCCGCATCCGGGTAACCCAGCAACCGGGCCAGCACACGCAGCGTACGCGACGCAGGCGGAGGGGACGCCTTGAACAGGTTGCCCATGTCAGATCTCCGCCTTGATGGGAATGGTGCGCTTCTTGTCGCTGCCGAACAGGCTGGTCTCACCCACGCCCTCCGAGCAGCCGTTGCCGAAGCTGAAGCCGCAGCCGCCGCGCACATTGAAGGCGTTCTCGGCGTACTCACGGTGCGTGGTGGGGATGACGAAGCGGTCCTCGTAGTTGGCGATCGCCATCACCTGGTACATGTCGTCGACCATGTGCTGGGTCAGGCCGACTTGGTCGAGCACCGCCTGGTTGTTGACGCCGTCCACGTGCTTGCTGCGGTTGTAGGCCCGCATCGCCAACATGCGCTCCAGGGCGTTCACCACCGGCACGGTGTCGCCGGCAGTCAGCAGGTTGGCCAGGTAGCGCACCGGGATGCGCAGCTGATTCACGTCCGGTATCTGGCCGTTGACGCCAATCTGGCCGGCATTGGCCGCCGAGGTGATCGGCGACAGCGGCGGGATGTACCAGACCATCGGCAGCGTGCGGTACTCGGGGTGCAGCGGCAGCGCGACCTTCCACTCCATCGCCATCTTGTAGACCGGGCTCTTGCGCGCAGCCTCCAGCCAGGCTTCGGGGATGCCGTCACGGCGGGCCTGCTCGATCACCTTGGGGTCGTGCGGGTCCAGGAAGACGTCGAGCTGGGCCTGATAGAGGTCACGGTCCTTCTCGACGCTGGCGGCCTCGGCGATGCGGTCGGCGTCATAGAGCAGCACGCCCAGGTAGCGGATGCGGCCCACGCAGGTTTCCGAGCACACCGTCGGCTGGCCCGACTCGATGCGCGGGTAGCAGAAGATGCACTTCTCGGCCTTGCCGCTCTTCCAGTTGTAGTAGATCTTCTTGTACGGGCAGCCCGAGACGCACATGCGCCAGCCGCGGCACTTGTCCTGGTCGATCAGGACGATGCCATCTTCCTCGCGCTTGTAGATGCTGCCGGACGGACACGATGCGACGCAGGCCGGGTTCAGGCAGTGTTCGCACAGGCGCGGCAGGTACATCATGAAGGTGTTCTCGAACTCCCCCACCATGGCCTTCTGCGCCGCATCGAAGCCCTCGAAATTCGCGTCCTTGCTGCGCTTGGAGAACTCGCCGCCGAGGATCTCCTCCCAGTTCGGACCCCAGACGATCTTGTCCATCTGCTGGCCGGTGATCAGGCTGCGCGGCCGGGCGGTCGGCGCGGCCTTCATCTCCGGCGCACTCTGCAGGTGGTCGTAGTCGAAGGTGAAGGGCTCGTAGTAGTCGTCGATCTCCGGCAGGTTCGGGTTGGCGAAGATCTTCATCAGCAGCTGCCACTTGCCCCCCTGGCGCGGGGCGATGCTGCCGTCGGCCTTGCGCACCCAGCCACCGTTCCACTTGGACTGGTTCTCCCACTCCTTGGGATAGCCGATGCCGGGCTTGGTCTCGACGTTGTTGAACCAGGCGTATTCGACGCCGGGACGGCTGGTCCAGACGTTCTTGCAGGTGACCGAACAGGTGTGGCAGCCGATGCACTTGTCCAGGTTCAGCACCATGCCGATTTGGGCGCGGACCTTCATGCGTTTTCTCCTTGGGCCTGGACGGTCGTGATGCGCTCGGCACCGACCGGCGTGTCCAGCCAGTCGACCTTCTTCATCTTGCGCACGATCACGAACTCGTCGCGGTTGGTACCGATGGTTCCGTAGTAGTTGAACCCGTAGCTGAGCTGCGCGTAGCCGCCGACCATGTGGGTGGGCTTGACGACGATGCGGGTGACCGAGTTGTGGATGCCACCGCGCACGTTCGTGATCTCGCTGCCGGGCGTGTTCACGATCTTTTCCTGCGCGTGGTACATCAGCGTCATGCCTTCATTGACGCGCTGACTGACCACCGCACGCGCAGCGATCGCCCCGTTGACGTTGAAGAGCTCGACCCAGTCGTTGTCCTCCACGCCGATCTTCTTGGCATCCACCTCGCTGAGCCAGATGATCGGGCCGCCCCGCGAGAGGGTCAGCATCATCAGGTTGTCGGTGTAGGTGGAGTGGATGCCCCACTTCTGGTGCGGTGTGATGAAGTTCAGCAGGATTTCCGGGTTGCCGTTGCCGCGCTGGTTGTGCAGTTCGGCGGTGGCCTTCACGTCCACCGGCGGGCGGTAGCTGGAGAAGCCCTCGCCGAAGGCGATCATCCAGGCGTGGTCCTGGTAGAACTGCTGGCGCCCGGTCAGCGTGCGCCAGGGGATCAGCTCGTGCACGTTGGTGTAGCCGGCGTTGTAGGAAACGGTCTCGCTTTCGATGCCGCTCCAGGTGGGCGAGCTGATGATCTTGCGCGGCTGCGCCTGCACATCGCGGTAGCGGATCTTCTCGTCCTCGCGGTACAGCGCCAGGTGGGTGTGGTCGCGGCCGGTGGCCTTGCCCAGCGCCTCCCAGGCCTTCACCGCCACGTGCCCGTTGGTCTCGGGGGCGAGCTGCAGGATCACCTCGGTGGCGTCGATGTCGGTCTCGATCTTCGGCATGCCCTTGGTCACGCCCTCGTCGCGCACCACACCGTTGAGCTCGCCGAGCTGCTTGACCTCGACCTGGGTGTTCCAGCCGATGCCCTTGCCGCCGTTGCCCAGCTTGTTCATCAAGGGGCCCAGCGCGGTGAAACGCTTGTAGACGTTCGGGTAGTCTCGCTCGACGATCGAGATCGAGGGCGCGGTCTTGCCCGGGATCAGTTCGCACTCGCCGCGCTTCCAGTCGGCCACGCCCAGCGGCTGGCCCAGCTCTCCCGGGGTGTCGTGCAGCAGCGGCGTGAGCACCACCTCCTGCTCGACGCCGAGGTGGCCGACGCAGAGCTCGCTGAACTTCCTGGCGAAGCCCTTGTAGATCTCCCAGTCGCTGCGGCTCTGCCAGGCCGGGTCCACCGCCGCGGACAGCGGGTGGATGAAGGGGTGCATGTCGCTGGTGTTGAGGTCGTTCTTCTCGTACCAGGTCGCCGCGGGCAGCACGATGTCCGAGTACAGGCAGGTCGTGCTCATGCGGAAGTCCAGCGTGACCAGCAGGTCGAGCTTGCCTTCCGGTGCCTGCGCGTGCCACTTCACCTCGGTGGGCTTGGCGTCTTGCGGACCCAGGTCCTTGCCCTGCACACCGTTGCTGGTGCCCAGCAGGTGCTTGAGGAAGTACTCGTGGCCCTTGCCGCTGGAGCCCAGGATGTTGCTGCGCCAGACGAACATGTTGCGCGGCCAGTTCTGCGGCGCATCCGGGTCGTGGCAGGCGAAGTCGATCTTGCCGGCCTTGATCGCGGCAACGGTGTAGTCCTTCGCATCGACGCCGGCGGCCTTGGCTTCACGCGCCAGCGTCAGCGGGTTGACGTTGAGCTGCGGCGTCGAGGGCAGCCAGCCCATGCGTTCGGCGCGCACGTTGAAGTCGATCGCGCTGCCCTTGTAGGCCTGCTTGTCGGCCAGTGGGGAGAGGATCTCGTCCATGCCCAGCTTCTCGTAGCGCCACTGGTCGGTGTGGGCGTAGAAGAAGCTGGTGCCGTTCTGCTGGCGCGGCGGGCGCAGCCAGTCCAGCGCGAAGGCCAGCGCGGTCCAGCCGGTCTGCGGGCGCAGCTTCTCCTGACCCACGTAGTGGGCCCAGCCGCCGCCGCTCTGGCCGATGCAGCCGCACATCATCAGCATGTTGATGACGCCGCGGTAGTTCATGTCGGCGTGGTACCAGTGGTTCATCGCCGCGCCGATGATCACCATGGCCTTGCCGTGGGTCTTCTCGGCCGTCTCGGCGAACTGGCGCGCCACCGTGATGACCTGCTGGCGCGGCACCCCGGTGATGCTCTCCTGCCAGGCCGGGGTGTAGGCGGCGTTGTCGTCGAAGCTCTTGGCACCGTCGCCCAGGCCGCGCTCGACGCCGTATTGCCCCACCTGCAGATCGAACACGGTGGCCACCCACGGGCCATCCGGCCCCAGGCGGGTGACCGGTACCTTGACGCGGCGGATCGCGCCGCCCTGCTTGTTGGACTTGAAGTGCGGGTTGACCACGCCGCCGAAATACGGGAAGGCGATCTCGGCCACCTGGTGCGCCGCGTTGCTGCCGTCGGCGTTGGCCTCCATCAACGACAGCTTGAGCGACACCTCCGCGTCCGCGCCGCCTTCCTTGGCTTCCAGGTTCCACTTGCCCTGGTCGGCCCGGCCGTCCGGGCCCCAGCGGAAGCCGATCGAGCCGTTGGGCACGACGACCTGACCGCTGGCGTCGAGGGCCACCGTCTTCCAGTCCGGGTTGTTGGTCTGGCCGAGCGAGTCGGCGAAGTCGGTGGCGCGCACGAAGCGCCCCGGCACCAGGGCGGTGCTGCCGTCCTCCAGTGTCTGTTGCTCGAGCTGCACGAGCAGCGGCAGGTCGGTGTAGCGGCGCGCGTAGTCGTCGAAGTACGGCGCGCGGCGGTCGAAGTAGAACTCCTTGAGGATGACGTGGCCCATGGCCATCGCCAGCGCCGCATCGGTGCCCTGCTTGGGGTGCATCCACAGGTCGGCCAGCTTGGCGACCTCGGAATAGTCGGGCGTCACCGCCACCGTCTTGGTGCCCTTGTAGCGCACCTCGGTGAAGAAGTGGGCGTCTGGCGTGCGGGTCTGCGGGACGTTGGAGCCCCAGGCAATGATGAAGCTGGAGTTGTACCAGTCGGCCGATTCCGGCACGTCGGTCTGCTCGCCCCAGATCTGCGGCGAGGAGGGAGGCAGGTCGCAATACCAGTCGTAGAAGCTCAGCGGCACGCCGCCGATCAGGCTGAGGTAGCGGCTGCCGGCGGCGTAGCTGACCATCGACATGGCCGGGATCGGCGAGAAGCCGACGATGCGGTCCGGCCCATGCTGCTTGGCGGTGTAGACGTTGGCCGCGGCGATGAGCTCGTTGACCTCGTCCCAGCTCGAGCGCACGAAGCCGCCCAGGCCCCGCACCTTCTGGTAGTCGCGGCGCTTGGCGGAGTCGGCCATCAGGGCGGCCCAGGCGTCCACCGGGGCATGCTTCAGGCGGGCCTCGCGCCAGTGCTTGAGCAGGCGACCGCGCACCATCGGGTGCTTGACGCGGTTGGCGCTGTACAGGTACCAGCTGTAGCTGGCGCCGCGCTGGCAGCCGCGCGGCTCATGGTTGGGCAGGTCCCAGCGGGTGCGCGGGTAGTCGGTCTGCTGGGTTTCCCAGGTGACGATGCCGCCCTTGACGTAGATCTTCCAGGAGCAGGAGCCGGTGCAGTTGGCGCCGTGGGTGGAGCGCACGATCTTGTCGTGCGCCCAGCGGTTGCGATAGGCGTCCTCCCAGGTCCGGTCTTCGCCGGTGGCGACGCCGTGACCGTTGGAGAAGCTTTCCTTGGGCAACGCGAAGTGATTGAGGCGGTCTAGAAAGTGACTCATCGTGTCCTCTTGAGAAAAGGGGGGCCGGCGGCCGGGCGCGGCTTCTGCGCCCGGGTGCGGCGATCAGGGGTTCTTCACGTAGGCGTTGCTGCGCAGGTAGAACCACCAGTTCAGGACCAGGCACAGCGCGTAGAAGACCGCGAATCCGTAGAAGGCCAGCTGCGGCGTGCCGCGCTTGATCTGGTCACCGATCACCACCGGGGCGATGAAGGCGCCATAGGCGGCCACCGCGGAGGTCCAGCCCAGCGCGGGGCCGGCCTGCTGGCGGTCGAACACCACACCGATGGTGCGGAAGGTGCTGCCGTTGCCGATGCCGCTGGCGAAGAACAGCAGCAGGATCAGGCCCAGGAAGGTCGGGAAGTACTGCTCCGGCGTGGCCGAGGCATAGGCCTGCGTCATCACCATGCCGGTGGCCACCGAGCCGCCCACCAGGATGGCCGAGATGATCTGTGTGACCAGCGAGCCGCCCCACTTGTCGGCGATCCAGCCACCCACGGGCCGCACCGCGGCGCCGATGAAGGGGCCGAGCCAGGCGTAGGTGAAGGCCGAGGGCGCGTTCGGGTTCTTCAGCGTGTGCTGCATCACGCCGTTGGCATCGGGCACGTGGCTGATGCCGAAGATCACCGTGATCGCCAGGGGCAGCGCCATCGAGAAGCCGATGAAGGAGCCGAAGGTGACGATGTACAGCGCCGTCATCGACCAGGTGTGCTTGTTCTTGAAGATCTCGAACTGCTTGGCGATGTTCTCCTTCATCGGGCCGAAGGCCGCCAGCTTCATCACCATCAGGGCGCAGACGATGTCCAGCGGCACCGCCACCCACATGTTGATCAGCCCGAGGCCGGTGGGCTTGGGCAGGTAGATGTACAAGATGGCGATCGAGGGCACGAACGCCAGCGAGTACAGGTAGATGATCTTGGCGAACGCCGTGAACGGGTTGCCGGTCGAGGGCGACACCGTCTTCAGGTTGTTCATGCCCCACCAGCAGGCGATCGACAGCGGCAGCAGCGAGATCACCCAGGCGAAACCAGCGTTCTGGATCCAGGTCGGCGTACCGGCCACGATCTTGCCGAGGATCCAGCCGCTGTCCTTCTTCAGCACCGTCGGGTCGCCACCCAGCGCGCCGAACAGCCCGACGGTCATCACCAGCGGGATGACGATCTGCATCGTGGTGACGCCGAAGTTGCCCAGCCCGCCGTTCAGGCCCAGGGCGGTGCCCTGCAGCCGCTTGGGAAAGAAGGTGCTGATGTTGGACATCGAGCTGGCGAAATTGCCGCCGCCCACGCCCGACCACAGCGCCATCAGCTGGAACACCCACAGTGGCCACTCCGGGTGCTGCAGCGCGATGCCCGTGCCGATGGCCGGCGACAGCAGCATCGCGGTGGTCAGGAAGACGGTGTTGCGCCCACCCGCCAGGCGCACCAGGAAGGACGCCGGGATGCGCATCGTCGCGCCGGAGATGCCGGCGATGGCCGTGAGCGTGAACAGCTCGGCCTGGGTGAAGGGGAACCCCAGGTTGAGCATCTGCACGCTGATGATGCCCCACATGCCCCAGACGGCGAAGCCGCACAGCAGCGCCGGCACCGACAGCCAGAGGTTGCGGTAGGCAATCGCCTTGCCGGTGCGGTTCCAGAAGGTGTCGTCCTCGGGGCGCCAGTCCTCGATGTCGGCGGCGCTGCGATGGCCGCTGCCGGCCGGCAGCGTGCTCGTGCGTGTGCTCATGAATGGTCTTCTAGGTTGGGAGGAAGCCGGTGCACCGGCGTCAGCGGGCGAAGGACTGCGTGAACGGCGCCACCGGCGCCTGGTGGCCCATCAGTTCGGTGCGGCGCACCTCGGTCCAGTACATCCAGATCAGCGAGACCCAGACCACGCCGTACAGCAGCATGAAGGCGCTGGAGCGCACCCCCGTCCAGTCCATCAGCGCGCCAAAGAGGATCGGCAGGATGAAGCCACCCATGCCTCCTGCCAGGCCGACGATGCCGCTGACCGTGCCGATGTTGGCGTGGTACTCGTCGCTGATGTACTTGAAGACGCTGGCCTTGCCGAAGGCCCAGGCAATCCCGAGTGCGAACATCAGCGCGGTGAAGCTGTAGACGTTCAGGCCGATGTGGAAGGTCCGCGCCCCGTTGACCGTCTGCACGGTGAAATCGGTCTGCGGGTAGCTCAGCAGGAACAGGCAGACCCAGCTGGCCCACATGACCCACCAGGTCACCGCGTGGGCGCCGAAGCGATCACTCAGCCAACCACCGATGGCGCGCAGCACGCCCCCGGGCAGGCTGAAGCAGGCCGCCAGCAGCGCGGCGCTGCGGATGTCCAGCCCGAACTCGCCGACGTAGTACTGCACCATCCACAGCGACAGCGCGACGTAGCCGCCGAAGACGATGCTGTAGTACTGGCAGTACTTCAGTACCTTCGGGTCCTTGAGCATCTTGAGCTGGTCGACGAACTTCACGTCGTGCGAGACGTGGTGGTCCGGGTCGCTGTGGCTGAACAACCAGAAGAGGACCAGCGTGCCCAGCATCACCGCGGCATAGACCTGCGGCACCATCGTCCAGCCGAAGGCCACCACCAGGCTGGGCGCGACGAACTTGTTGACCGCCGCCCCCGAGTTGCCGGCGCCGAACACGCCCATCGCAAAACCCTGTCGGTTCTTCGGAAACCAGCGCGCGACGTAGGGCGTGCCCACCGAGAACGCCCCGCCGGCCAGGCCGACGAACAGGCCGATCACGAGGAACTGCCAGTACTGCGTGGCGTAGCCCATCAGGAAGATCGGCGGCACGGTGACGGCCAGCAGCACGGCCAGCACGATGCGCCCACCGAAGCGGTCGGTCCAGATGCCCAGCGGCACGCGGATCAGCGAGCCGGTGAGCACCGGCATGGCGGTGAGCAGGCCGAACTCGGTCGCGTTCAGGCCAAGCTGCTTCTTCAGCGGGATGCCGATGACGCCAAACATCATCCACACCATGAAGCACACAGTGAAGGCCAGGGTGCTGACCACCAGCACCGACAGGGCCTGGGCTTGCTTGCTCATGAGAGCGTTCCTTTGGTTGCTCGGGCGTGCACAACGGGATGCACGACACGGACAATCCTAGGAACACCCCTGGCGAGCGAACATCCGCCGGAGGACGCGACGCAGCGCGGCGGATGGCCGATGCCGCCACACCGGGGCATAGTTCGAGAGAACTACCGGCTCCGCCGGCCGATCCGCACTTGAGTCAGATCAACCCGATTCAGCCCAGCCCCTGGCTGGACGCGATCACCGCCAACTGCACGCGTGAAGCGACGTCGAGCTTGCGCAGCAGGTGCTGCACATGGATCTTGACGGTCGACTCGGCGATGCCGAACTCCCGCGCGATCTCCTTGTTGGTGGCGCCCCGGCCGATCGCCCCCAGGATCTCGCGCTCGCGCGGCGACAACCCGTCCAGTGGCCCGATGGGCAGCAGGCTCGACACGCCCTCGGGCGCCGCAGCCGATTGACGGAAGACGGCCACCAGCTTGCCGGTCATCTCCGGCGCCACCACGGAGTCACCCCGCATGGCCCGCACGATGGCCTGGGCGAGTGCATCGCCCTCGATGGTCTTGAGCAGGTAGCCCGCCGCCCCGGCACGCAGTGCGGCGGCCAGGTCCTGCTCGTCTTCGCTCACGGTGAGCATGATCACGCGGGCATGCGGGCAGGCTTCCAGCAGCGCGGGAATCGCCTGGACACCCGCCACGCCGGGGAGGTGGTTGTCCAGCAGGATCACATCCGGTTGCAGGCGCTCGGCCTTGCGCTGTGCCTCGCCGGCATCGGCCGCGTCGCCCACCACCTCCAGCCCTGGCTCGCTGCCGAGCAGCGCCGTCAGGGCACGGCGGAACAACGTGTGGTCATCGACCACAAGCAAGCGGATCGTGGGTGGCGGGCTCATCACGGACTGGATCATGCCTGCTGCGTGGGCGCGGGTGGCACGCGGGGCGGCCCCTTCGCCGGCCCCTTCGTCGGCCCCTGAGACGACGCCGCAGCAGAGCCCTGTCCGGGCGGCAGGGTCAGCACCAGGCGGGTTCCACGGCCTGGCTGCGAATCGAGCGTCAGGGCTGCACACAGACGCTCGGCGCGCTCGCGCATGATGTGCAGGCCGACGTGGGTGTCACCGTCCACCGGTTCGGGCGATCCATCGCCCGGGTACACGAAGCCCACCCCGTCGTCGCGCACCTCGAAGCGCCACTGCGGCTGCTTCCAGACGTCGAGCCAGACATGCGACGCCGCGGCATGCTTGCGCACGTTCGACAGCGCCTCCTGCACGATGTGCAGCGCCTGCACCTGCACATCCGACGCCAGCGGCAGGCCGTGGCCATGCACCGTCAGGGTCGCCGGCACGCCGCTCTGGTGCTCGAACTTGCTGAGCGTGGCCTGCAGCGCCGGCTCGATGTCCTCCGTGTTCGTGCGGGTGCGGAAGTGCACCAGCAGCTCGCGCACGTCGCCGTGGCTCTCGTGCAAACCCAGCTCGATCTCGGCGAGTACCTCCGATATGCGCGGCAGGTCGTGCCGCGCCATCGCCTTGCGCATCAGCTGCGCCTGGATGTTCAGGAATGCCAGCGATTGGGCGATCGAGTCGTGCAGCTCACGCGCCAGGAAACCCCGCTCCTCGGCCACGGCCGCCTCGCGTTCCAGCGCGCGCAGGCGCAGGTTCTCCATGCCGCTGGCCAGGTGCGTGCAGATGGTTTCCAGCATCGCGCGGTCGGCGTCCGAGAGAGAGACCTCGGCGTGGAAGAACAGATTCAGCTCGCCCAGCAACCGCTCCTGCACACGGATCGGCACCGCCACGATGCTGGCCCAGCCCGCTCGTTCACAGTGCGAACGCCGCTCGCTGGGAACGCCTCGGATCGGGATCGTGCGGGTATCCGGTGCGCTGGTCAGGTGGCCGCAGAAGCACTCGTCGGCACGGATGCAATGTTCTTCCTCGGCCATCGAGGTCGGCAGCCCATCTCCAGCGAGCATGACGAACTGGGCCTTGCCCACATCGGCCCAGCGCAGGGCCGACGCATCGGCATGCGCCACCTCGCGCACCCGACGGCTGAACCCTGCCGCCAGCTCGGTCAGGTTGCCCGCGCGCGCCACCAGCACGCTGACGTCGTAGAGCGCCTGCAGCCGGGCCCGTTGATCCTCCAGCTCGGCGGTCTTCCTGCGAACGCGCTCCTCCAGATCGGCATAGGAAGCCTGCAGCCTCTCTGCCATCTCGTTGAAACCCACGGCCAGCGCTCCCAGCTCGTCGCTGGTGGTAGGTTGCACGCGCGTGGTGAGGTCACCCCCGCGCAGCGCAGCCACGGCATGCTTCAAGTCCGCCACAGGCTCGAGCACGAAGCGGTAGCCCACCATCATCAGCACCAGTGCGGCGATCACGCCGAGCATCAGCAGACCGATCTGCAGCAGATGCATGATGGCGGTGTAACGCGCCAGGTGCTTCTCGATGGCACTGACCAGGCGGTCGATGCGAAGCACCAGTTCCGCGGTGGCCTGGTCCAGTCGTGCGTGCGAGGTGTACAGCCCGGCCGGTTCATGCAGTGCCCGCAGGTCCTGCCACGCCGCCTTGGCGAGCAGGAAACGGTCCTGCACATCGGGGCCCTTGGGAACGAACAAGGGTCGGTCGACGTCGCCATGCTCCAGCAGCACGAAGCTGCGTTCGACCTCCTTCAGCAGTTCGATGCGGCGCGGCGCGGCGGCAACGTCCACGGTGGACCAGGCCAATCGATAGGCCTGCATGCGCAGGCGGCCGGCCTCGTTCACCGCGGCGGCCCCGCCGTCAAGCTGCCAGGACACCCACAGCGTCAGACCGGTCATCAACAACCCGGCCAGGATGAAGGGCACGCTGGTCAGCGCCAGCTTGGCGCCGAGGGTCCAGCGTTCAGCAACCATGCTCATCGCCCGACTGTAATGGGCCGCCAGCTCATGGCTGCGCGAAGCGGATCAGGCCACTGAGGGCGGCCTGGGATTCAGCACGGGGCTCGCCCTCCAGCCGGTGCCCGTTCCGGTCAGCCCCGGCCGCCGCCGCAGGAGCCGCAGCAGCCGCTCTGGCGGGCCGGTACTGCGCTGGCGACTTCCACCGTCTGGCCTTCGAACAGCACGTTGTTCTCCAGGTGGATGTGCTGCATCAGGTCCTCGCGCAGCACCTGCAGCCCGGCGATCAGGGCGCGCCAGGTGGTGCAGGCGCCCTCGGGCGGCGTGAGCCCCCCGGCCAGCTCGACCATGCGCGCCAGGGCGGCGCCGTGCAGGTCGTGCTCATCGCGCATCATCGCGATGGGCCCCGGGACAAAGGCCGCCGAGCCGTGCCGCAGCAGCGGGAACAGGATCTGCTCCTCCTTGAGCATGTGGTTGAGCAGGTCCTGCTGCATCGCCTCCAGGTGGTTGGTCAGCCCGCGCGGGCAGTCGGCGCTGTCGGCATGCACGGTCTCGACCTTGTTCGCCAGGCGGATCAGCTCGGGCAACTGGGCGCGGTGGCGTTCGTGGAAGCGCACCAGGATGTGGTCGATCAGCTCGCCCGCGCGGGCCTGGCGCCAGTCGCGCTCGCCGGCGGCCGGCTGGCGCTGCAGCTCGGCCAGTTCGGCCGCCACCGCCGCGGGATCCTCACCACGGCCCGCCGCCGCGGCGCGCAGGCTCTGGCGCCCGCCGCAGCAGAAGTCGAGGTGATGGCGGTGGAACACGGCCGTCGCGCCAGGGATGGCGCTCGCGAGGTCGCCCAGGGGACGGTCAAGCAGCAGTTCGGACATCGGTGGGTTCTCCAGGGTGAAGGGGCCGGGCACCGGTGGGCACCGCAGGCCTCAGCCACAGGCCACGCACTGCTCGCAGATCGTGCCACGCACGTCGCGGCGCAGGTGCGCGGCCCGCAGGGATTGAAAGGCCGGGCTGTTCCAGGCCTCCATGAAGGACAGCCGGGTGAGGTCACCCATGCTGAAACGCTGGTCGTGGTCGAAGCAGCAGGCACTGAGCCGGCCGTCGAAGGAAATGTGCCCCTCGGTGAAGATGCTCCAGCAGGGCAGCGGGTCACGCAGCGCAGCGGCCCGGCCGCGGTTGCCCTGCACGAAGCGCCACTCGTCGTTGTCGATCAGCGCCGCCTGGTTGTAGAGCGGCAGGGCGTAGACCTCGTCCAGGTACGGCCGCAGCGCGTCGATGTAGGCGTGGATGCGCTCGCCCTGCTCGCCGTCGTAGTCGATGTAGGAGCCGAACAGGCCGCAGCGGTGGCCACCTGCCTCGCGCAGCGCATGGGCCGCACGCACATGCTCGGCGATCTGCTCGAACAGGGGGCCCTTGACCCGCGCGATCGACTCGAACTGCGCCTGGTCCGCGTAGTTGAGCGAGAACTTCAGCGAGTCCAGCCCCGCGGCCATGCAGGCCTCGACCTTGTCGGGCGTGGACACCGAGCCGTTGGTGGTCAGGAAGACATAGTCGAAGCCGACCCGCTTGGCGCAGGCCACCGCCTCGGGCAGCCAGTCGCAGAGGAAGGATTCGCCCAGGTAGAACAGCCCCAGCTCCTCGACGCCGGCCGCGCGCATCTCGGGCAGGATGCGCTCGAAGAAGCCTCGGTCCATCTCCCCCACCTGGCGCAGGCGCTGGTTGTGGGCGCAGAACGAGCAGCGGAAGTTGCAGCGCCCCGTCAGCTCGATCTTCACCGAGCGCGGCGCAGGCGGTGTGGTGCTGCGCCAGGCCGGCGCGATCTCGGTGATGGCGTCGATGCGCGCGGTGATCGACGGCCGGATCGAGGGCCGGTTCGGTGACTGCAGCGTGGGCGGGAACGTGGGCGGGGACATGGGCGGCACTCCGGTCGGCGAGCGCCATTGTTCGGGCGATGTGCCCACGGTTTCCTTGAACTGTCACAAGGACGGGGTGGGCCCCGTCGCGGCGCTTGACCCGCGCCAAGCACTCCCGCACACAACTGGATTCAGTCTGCGGCCAGGCCGCCACGTCCCTTGCGCAGCGTCAACCCGTGCTCCAGGCACGCGGGCGCCGCATGCCGGCGATGCGGCAGGCCTGCGCCACATAGCCGTAGGGAAACAGCTCGAACAACCGCTGCCTCCCCTGTCCCGGATGGCGCTGCTCCAGCAGGCGCATCGCGTGGCGCGCATCGGCGATGACGCGGTGCTCCTCGTACCAGTCGCGCATGAAGCGCAGCACCTGCCAGTGCTCCTCCCCGAGCGCGATCCCCAGCTCGCTCGCCAGGGCCCGCGCCACCGGCTCGCTCCACGTATCGGGATCGACGAGGTAGCCCTCCTCGTCCCGGGCAGGCAGCGTCATCGCCTGCGCCTGGGTGGTTCCATCAGCCGCAGCATCGTCCATGTCCGTCTCCTCGTCAGGATGTGATCACCCCACAGGGTATCTTGGATGGCTCCGGAATGATCGCGCCAGCAGCGAGCCGGCTCAGTGCGAGGTGCCCTCCGAGCGGGTGATCTTGTTGAACACGTTGTACTTGCCCACCGGTTTGCTCATGGGCAGGCGCTTCACCTCCTTGAAGGTGGTGGCGTCATAGACGATCAGCGCGCCGTCCATTTCCCAGACGCTGGCCAGCGCGTAGCGGCCGTCCTTGGTGAACTCGATGTGCGCCAGCGTCCGGCCCGGCTCGCGCACGCTGGCCACCGGCTCCAGCGTCGTCTTGTCGATGATGGTGAGCGTGTCCCTGGCCGTGGGGCTCATCATCGAGTCGGTCCAGGCGAAGCGGCTCTTCTCGTGGCTGCGCATGAAGAAGCCGGGGCCCGGCGTTCGGATGGTCTTCACCGGCTTCCAGCTGTCCAGCTCGATCACGTCGATCGCACCGTCCTTCAGGTTCGGGCTCGCCATCACCCGCCGGCCCTGCCAGTCGAAGGTGATGCCCGAGCCCAGGTGCGGCATGCCGGCGATCGGCAGGCGGGCGATGGTGCGGCGCACGTCCAGGTTCACCACCTGCGCGTTCGGCTGGCCCTCGCCCTTGGGCCGCGTCGCGCCAAAGGCGTGGGTGTAGGCCTGGTCGAAGTAGAAGTCGTCCAGCGGCTCGTCCAGCCGCGAGCGCTTCACGCCGAACTGGCCCGGCTTGGGCACGCCCTCACCCATCTTGTAGTCGTGCACCAAGCCGTCGTAGAGCGGCTCGGCCTTCGGGTCGTAGCTGATCTCCCAGAGCTCCGGGATGTCCTTGAGCGCCACCACGAAGCTCTGCCGCGGTGTGGCGTCGTACACCGCCGACACCCGCGAGCTGGCCCGGCCGTCGGCCGTCGTCGCCGCGTAGGTCTTCACCAGCTTCAGGTCGGCATCGAACAGCGCCAGCGTGTGCGGAAAGTAGTTGGCCGCCATGATCCACTTGCCGTCGCCGCTCACCGCCACGTTGCGCATGTTCAGGCCGGCGCGCACCTCGGCCACCACGGTCAGGTTCCAGAGGTCGTACTTGGTGATCCAGCCGTCGCGCGAGCCGAAGTAGACGAAGCGCCCCTCCGGGCTGAACTTCGGCCCGCCGTGCAGCGCATAGCGGCTGGCGAAGCGGTGCATGCGCTCGAAGCGGTCGCCATCCAGCAGCGACACGTGGTGGTCGCCGCCCTCCACCACCACGAACAGGTTCATCGGGTCGGCCGACCACACCGGCTTGGCCGGCAAGTCCTTGGCGCCCGGGGTCTCGACACGCGAGGCGCGGATATCCGCGTCCGCCCAGGTCGGCGCCGGCAGCACCGGCGTGTAGATCCACTGCGCCAGCGCGGCAATCTCCTCGGCCTTCAGCGCCGGGGCAAACCCGGCCATCTGCGTGGCCGCGCGGCCCTGCGTGATGACCTTCAGTGCCTCGGGACGGCGCAGCCGCTCCAGGCTCTCGGGCAACAGCGCCGGCCCCATGCCGCCGGTGCGCTGCTCGCCATGGCAGGCGGCGCAGTGCTGGCGGTAGAGCGCGGGGGCATCGGGCGCGGCCTGCGCACGCGCGGACCCCGCCACCAGCGACGCCACGGCGGCCAGCGCGAGGGCAAGGGAAGAGGAAAAACGCAGCGACTTCATGGCCGCCAATCTAGGCCGCAGGCGCGGCGGCGGCCTTGATCCTGATTAGGTTTGGGCGGGGCGCTCTGACAAGGCTGCCCCTTGTGCCCGCAGCTCCTTGCGCACGACCAGCTTCAGCCCGGACCAGACCTCGCTGACCGCGCAGACCTTGACATCAACCAGGCCCAGCGGCAGCGCCACTTCGCGGATGCGGTCTTCGGTGACATCGGTGGCCACCTTCGATGCCTTCTTCGGCCAGGAAACCCAGATCACCGCCTCGGGCCGGAGCGTTGCCCGCAATGCGCCCAGGTGCCCGACGAGCTCCTGGCGCTGGGTGACGAAGACATGAACCAGGTTGGTGCTCACCGTGATGCCGGGCTGCCGCTCCAGGCCAGCGGGTATCGGGCCAAGCAGTGCCGCGTAACCATCAGGCTCCCCCAGCACGACCAGGCACGTGCTGTCGCTGAACCCGAGTTTCCTGGGCAGGGGTGTGCCGGAGTATCCGGTTGGCATGATGTGTCCTTTGAAGCCAGACATTGGAGCCAGGTGGACGTCAGGCCCTGGGCAACCGAGTCCGCAAACCCTTGCGATGGCTACACAAAGCCCTGCTCCTTGTAGCTGGCATACCCTGCCTCGGTGAGGTCGGCCAGTTCCTGCACGAGCGCTGCGTCCGAGGCCGTGAAGTTGAAGCAGGATTTCCCCTGCATCCTCGCCTTCAACGCGGGCGACAGCCCAGCAAGGAGTTCCGGCTTCAGATAGACGGGCATCAGGTGGTAGCTGACGTAGGCCTTCTTCACTTGGACAGCGCCGAAGAAGAGCGGCTTCCTGTTCTTCTGGACGTGTCGTGTATCAACGTACAACTCGGTGCCATCGTCCTTCTTTGAATCCAGCCTTGCCGCATAGGGCGCCATGATGGCCCTGAGGTCCGAGAAGACAGCTCCGAGGTCAGCCATGATGGGTTCCGATTGAGGTTCACGGAGGACTTTAGTCCCGAAGCCCGGCGGCGGTCGACCAGGATCGTCAGACAGCAAACGACAAGACCTGACCCCAATGCTGGCGACCCCAATGCTGGGGTCCGCACCGCCCGCGGTGCAACAAGGCCGTTTGTAGATGTGCCCAACAGGCATTGTTTCCCGGCGGGCCTAACGCCTGAGATAACCGGCGCGCTTTAGCGCTTCCGGTTGAGCGGCTTGTTAGAGGGCTGGTGGCACACTACCTCTGTTTTTATCTATCTGATTTTCTTCGGTTGCAATCACGACAAAGCATTTGGCCGTTATCCAGCTCTGTCTTACCTCCCTGCGACCACGGCGTGATGTGATCTGCTTCCATTTGCTCAATCTCGAAGTGATTTTTGCAGGCAGTGCAAATACCTTTTTGGCGTTCGTAGAGGGTGCGTTTGTTACTGTCTGTGAAAGAGCGGATGCTCAAGTATTTTTCGTTTTTCGTGAGCAGATACTCATAAATACCTTTTTTCTTTGTCACTTCGTCATCAGCCATGAGACGAGCTGTTTCAGCCTCTAAGGTGGTGGGATCAAGGTTGTCATCCTTGTGGACGTTGTATAAATCCCCCCAAGAAATGCCCTTCATCTCCTTTCGGTACTTCGGAAAATTTGCATTGACCCAACTGATAATGGCTTGGAAATAAAGCCATAGATGGTTAGCATTCTTATCGTGCTGATGCTTTGCCATATACCCCTCTATATCGCCTTCATTTATCCATGAAATTGCGGTCTCGAGGTACTCTTGCCGGATGGGGGAGCCAGTCATGTACTTGTCAGCAAGCTGCCATGCAGCGCATTGAGTCTTGGAAAAATAGCGCTTGGCATCTGCCGTCCATGAGCCTGCATAGACGGCATTTCGCAACTCTTGTTCTGTTAATTTCTCACCAGCTATATTGATAGTTCGAAACCAATCTAATTTTTCACTATCAGTGCCTTGGCACTGGTAGACGGTAAGTTTGTAATCAAGGATGGCATCCTTTTCATCTTTCTGAAGGTTGTGGAAATAACGGTCTTTGTAAGAAAAGACACCGTCCACATACTGGCATATGGAAATTGTGCGTTGTTGGCCATCAATTATTTCGAACCCATCTGGGGTGGTAGCCCAGTACATTGTATTGAGCGGGAATCCTCTAGTAATTGTGTCAATCACCGCTTCACGCTGCTTTTCACTGTAAACAAACTCGCGCTGATAAGGTGGGCGGATGTTCAGTTTGCCCCCAAACCCTACAACCCCAGCTTCCTGATTATCTTGGTAATTCTCGACTAACTCTCTCACCGCAATGTTTTTTAATTCAATATCCATTATGCCTCCAGGACTACGGGGTTGCGGTTGCGTATGAAAAGCCTTTTGTAAACTCGCTTTCCATTGATGGTTGCCTGCGCAACACCACTTTCAGGGTTCCAAAGACCTACAGAAAAGCCTTTCCCTTCACTTTCTGTTGCTCCAATTATCTCGAATTGGTCAGGGTTATATTTGGTAAGGAAGGTTATGGGAACTCCCATTGCTCCCGTATAATCCATTGGGATGTCCTGTGTCTTGGAAACCTCGATAGCATCGTAATTGTCGTAGTGCGGATAAGAGGCTTCATTACCACGATAACGCTGAACCAAAATCATTTCTTCGTGGCGCTTGCTGTGGTCGACGCTTGTATACCAGACAACGCCTGATACGCGAATCATGCCCTCGCGATGGTCGGCGTCAGAAGCGGTGTCTTCGTAATGCGGGGCAATAAAATGAGCCATGTTTCTTTTAAAACCGAACCCCAGCCACATTTTGTTTCCCTTAATGAGCGGAAAAACGTCTTTGTAAGTAATTGCGTTCTGGTGGCCTATAATTATGAACTTCTTGTCAAGGCTGGCCAATTGAGCCACATACTCACTAAACAGAGAAAACGGTGGATTGGTGACGACAATATCTGCCTCTTGTAGGATTTTAATGCACTCTTGGCTGCGGAAGTCACCATCCCCTTTGAGCGCAGTAATGCCAATATCTTCAGGAGTCGGTAGGCTATTCTTTGCTCCGCCTGCGTATTCTAGTTTAATAGCTTGTTCTGAATCGCTTTGACTGAAAAGGTCAATTCGTTGATTCTTATAACAGGTGGTGATGAGTTTTTTAAGACCCAAAAATTCAAAATTCTTAGTGAAATACTCAAAGAAAGCACTGACATATGGGTCGTCACAGTTGCAGTACACCACCTTCCCTTTGAAGTGACGACGGTAATGATGCATCTCCCTCTCAATATCGGAGATTTGAGTATAAAACTCGTCCTTCTTGTTGCGCTTTGCAGAATGTAAGCCGCTATTTTCGTTTGCCATCTATTTTTTTACCTCTACATCGATTTTTTGCAGTGACTATCTGTGATAGGACTTACGCAAACGTTTAAATCAAACTAGATTATTTAATATATCGGCGCCGATTTCGTGGTATTTGTGATAATATATTCACCATGAAACCCACGAGCCGAGACTACTGCCAATTTCTGATATCCACACAAATCAACTACACGCAGACCTATTTTGCGGATCACCATCAGAGGTTTTCTCATGACGCCATAAATCGCTACTTGCAGGCTGCCAATATCAGCCCGGCCGATGTCTGGAATCTGGCCCGACGAAACATCGAATTTGACGACGATGCCTGCCTGGTTTTCGATGACAGCGTTCTGGACAAGAACCACTCGCACAAAATCGAGCTGGTGCGCAAACAGTACAGCGGCAACGCCCACGGCCTGATCAAGGGCATTGGGGTGGTCAACTGCCTGTACGTGAACATCAAGACCGGCCACTACTGGATCATCGACTGGCGCATCTATGCGCCTGACGAAGACGGCAAGTCCAAGCTGGATCATGTCCAGGAGATGTTCGACAATGCCATGGCGCACAAGAAGCTGCCCTTTCGCACCGTGCTGATGGACTCCTGGTACGCCACCATGGATCTGATGAAGCACATCCACCGGGCGGGCAAGCACTTCTACTGCCCGCTCAAGAGCAATCGCAAGGTTGACGACAGCCAAGGCCAGCAGCCCTACAAGGCGGTCAGTACGCTGCAGTGGAGTGCCCAAGAACATGTGCATGGCAAACACGTCAAACTGTTCAAGTTTCCCAGTGACATCAAGCTGAAACTGTTCCGGGTTGTGGTTGATACCAATCGCACGGACTGGGTTGTGACAAACGACCTATCTCAAGATTCGACGGACGATACGCATGAGATGTGTGCCGTGCGCTGGAAGATTGAGCAGTACCACAGGGAGATCAAGCAGGTTCTTGGCATCGAAAAATGTCAGTGCAGAATGGCCCGGTCACAGAAGAATCACATCGCCTGCGCGATATTGGCCTGGGTCCACCTCTGCGAGACGGCCAAAGCGCTGAAGACAAACATCTACAGCCTGAAGAAGGGAATCCTCTCGGAATTCCTCAAGAAGGAACTTCGGTCACCAACCATTCGCATGGCACCCATCTGACATATTGAGTCGAAATGGCGAATCATTGCGCTAGCTGAAGTGACCCTGCGTAAGTCCTATGTGATAGTTCTCTGCGAACTTTTGATTACTGCTTTACCCTCTAACGTTGGAGCTAAGGCGCCGACGTAGGGCCGCAGGCCCGTAGGAGGTCGCCTTGAGCGACCAGTTAGGCCTGTATCCGAAGCGAAAGGAACGACGATGACATTTGACGAATGGTGGGACACCACCAAAGCGGAATCGACGCCAGATACCTACAAGGGCTGGGAAAACTCTTGCAGGCAAGCCTGGGCAGTGTCGGGTCTGGCAGAACAACGGCGATGGGAGGAGGCTCTGCGCAAGACTTGGCGGATGGTGGACCCGCTCAATCCAGCGGGAAGCCCTGGCAGCTACGCGCGTGGCCAGGACAGCGGGATCGTTGCGGCGCTGAAAACGCTGCGCGAGAACCTTGGGGCCTAACGCCTGAATTAAGCCGACCCGCGAAGCGGGTTCGGCTTGAATGAATTGTTAGCCGTCATTCCATTGGCTGGCGAATGATGGTTTTCCATTTGTCCGGTGCCGCCTTGCGTATGTCGCTCAGGTAGATCTCGTGGTGCTTGCCCCTCAGTGCCGAGTGGCTTGATATGAAGTCGTGCACCCGTTGAATTGTCGGCCCCTCGGCAGAGAACGGACCAATGTGCATGGTTTGTGCACAGCGCCCCTCTTTGAATTGCTCGAATCGAATCCCTTTTAGCCCAGGCAGCCCTTTCTTGTCTTGAACGCTGGTGATCGCTGACTGCAGCATCTGCTTTGACGCTTCTGGTGGCTGCATAATCATCATCGTCCATTTCCAGTTGTCTTTCTCGTCGCGGTTGAAGCTGGTCAGATCATCGGCCCACCACAAGCCCTCAAGTGGCATCACGACGTAGTCGAGCGCCTTTTCCCGCTTTAGTGCGAACTTGATGGTGTACGAGACGGAGTAGAGCGCTTCTACCGCCTCTTTGTACTTCTCGGAGGTGTTTGGGTTGCCATCGCCATCAACCATGAGAAAGTTGAACGCAGGCACATCAACCTCAACGACCGACTTTGCGGAAGGCCTGTATAGGGTCTTTAGCTCGCTTTTAAGGTCGATCTTATCCACGAACTCTCCTATGACGGCTAACGTGTTATGGACGACAACCTTACGCCGCTTTGCGCGACAGGTGTCGTCTACCGCAAGCCGAACGCGTGGTGCCAAGTTCTTGATGCACTTTGATTTTCTCCCTATTGACTGTACATCCATACAGTACTAAATTTGCCGCACAAAGCGGCGGGTGCGTGGAGCTGATTCTGCGCACCGCCAGCCGCGGTGGCAAGGGGTTGGGCATGTTGACGACGAGTCCACGCGGGGATCAGAAGGCCTTGGCAGGTGTGGCGGGCAGGCCGCTGCGGCCTGTGAGGGCAGCGGCGCTGCCACCCCTGCGTGCCACGCGGCTGCTGGATCAGGTGCGCGAGCGGGTGCGGGGCTTGCACTACAGCCTGCGCACCGAAGAGGCCTATGTGTTCTGGTGCCGTGCCTTCGTGCGTTTTCATGGCCTGCGGCACCCGGCCGAGATGGGCGGGCCCGAGGTCGAGGCCTTCTTGACGCATCTTGCGGCAGAGCGTCGATTGTCGGTGTCGAGCCATCGGCAGGCGCTGTCGGCATTGCTGTTTCTCTACGGCAAGGTGCTGGGCCAGCAGCTGCCGTGGATGGACGAGATCGGGCGGCCGGTGCCCAAGCGGCGCTTGCCCGTCGTCCTGTCCACACAGGAGGTGGCCGCGGTGCTCGCGGGCATGGAGGGGGTGTATGGCCTGCTGGCACGCCTGCTCTATGGGACTGGGCTGCGCATCGAGGAGGCACTTCAGTTGCGGGTCAAGGACCTGGACTTCGCGAACCAGGCCATCTTCGTGCGCTCCGGCAAGGGCGGCAAGGACCGTGTCGTGATGCTGCCGCGCAGCCTGACATCGGAACTCAGGCAGCATGTCGCACAGGAAGCCCGTGCGCTCTGGTCAGCCGATGCAGCCGCAGGGCACGCTGGCGTTCAGTTACCGGACGCACTGGAGCGCAAGTACCCCCGCGCCGGCGTGAGCTGGGCCTGGTTCTGGGTGTTTGCGCAGCAGCGCCTGTCGACCGATCCGCGCAGCGGGGTGATCCGCCGCCATCACCTGTATCCGGAGACCTTCCAGCGAGCCTTCAAGCGCGCCGTGCAGGCCGCCGGCATCACCAAACCGGCCACGCCGCACACATTGCGGCATTGTTTTGCCACGCACCTGCTGCAGTCGGGCTCGGACATCCGCACCGTGCAGGAACTGCTTGGCCACGCGGATGTGGCCACGACCATGATCTACACCCACGTGCTGAAGGTCGGCGGCATGGGGGCGCGCAGCCCGCTGGATGCGCTGTTACCAGCCTGAATGGAGGCATCCCGCCATGGAACTGGACGCCGAACGCATCGACGACGCCGTGTTGGCATTGCTGCTGCTGGGGCTGCATGGGGGCAACCGCGCCTGGAAGTCCTTCGACTGGGACGCCATGAACCGGCTGCATGTCAAGGGGCTGATCTCCAACCCGGTGGGCAATGCGAAGGCGGTGATGTTCACCCCGCAGGGCAAAGAGCAGGCGCAGGCACTGCTGCAAGTGCTGTTTGGCCGAACAGGCTGAAGGCCGGTCGGCTCCAAAGGCATCAGCGCCGGTAATCCTCTTCCCGCTGGTGGCGGACCGCGCCGACCAGCACTCGGTCGCCAATAATTTCGAAGAGGACGACGTAGCCGGTCCCGCCAAAGGGCACGATCAGCTCACGCGAGCGGCCGTTGCCCAACTCCGCCTTGCGGCAGGTGTATGGCGACCAGGACAGCAGGCGCAGGCCTTCGTGCAGCGCGTCCAGTGCACGTTGCGGAGTGCCCCAGTCCGGTGTGTGGCTGTCGAGTTCGCGCTCAATGGCAAAGTCTTCCAGCCGCCTCAGGTCGGCCATGGCCTCTGGCGACAGGGTGACCGTGTAGGAGGTCACTGGTGGGAGCGCTTGGCGGCCTGACTGCGGGCTGCGTCGAGACGCCCCTGCAGGTCAGCCATGGCCTCGTCCACCGACAGGCCGCCGCCCTCGCGTTTGCACCGGTCGATGGCCGCCTCGCCGCGGGCCACGAACTCAGCCTGGTTACGCCGCCACGCTGCGGCTGACACCACGGCTTCTTCGATGAACTGGGTCAGCGACTCTCCTTCGCGGAGAACGGCCTCGACTTCAGACCGAACCTCGGGCTTGACACGGATTGGGGGAAAGGTGGCAGAGCGCATGGGCTGAATGTATAGCAAACGTGCTACATCCGGATCACAGCAGACCACTTCCATGCCCCGCCACCTCAATGGCCGCGTCACACCGCCAGTTTCACTTGAAATCCGGCTGCATCACCGTGCGCGGCCGGCCCTTGTCGACCACCAGGGTGGTGATCATGCGCACGGGCTTGTCGCCGACGTTGACGAACTGGTGCACGGTGCCGCGGGTGTTGCCGAAGGCCTCGCCAGCCTGGACGCGGCGGGGATCCTTGCCGAAGGCGCGCAACTCAATCTGGCCGTCAATCACGGTGCCGACGCAGTCGCCGGGGTGGGTATGCGCCGGAGAGGAGGCGCCGGGGGCGATAGCGACCGAGATCATCACCACCTCTTTTTGCTCGTCACCGGACACGCCGGCGGTGTAGATCGGTTTGGAGTCGAAGCCGGGGCGGCTCACGCCAGCGGCGGGCACCGGGGTGCCGGAGGCGGCTGGCGCAACTGCCGCAGTGGGGGCTGCGGACTGGGCGCCGACGGAGGCGGCGCAGCCGGCCAGCAGGGCGGCAGCGACGACGGCAAGCGTCAGGGAAACGGGATGCGGGAACTGCTTCATCACCAAACTCCTCATCACGGCACAGGCCGCAGATACAGGTATAGGTGGGCAGTGCGTCACGCTCCTTGATCTGGTGCAGGGATCCGGAAGAACAGGGGCTCAGCTCGAAACGACCGGGATGTCCTCGATCCGGGCGCTGCGGGCGGACTTGAAGGGGGTCACGGCCACGCGCTCGGTTGCCCCGGCTGCACGGGCGTCCAGGCCGATCTCGGCGTCGTCCAGGTAGCAGCCCGGGTCTTCGGCCCAGGCGTCGCCGGTGACCTGCTGGGCGCGCACGCGGGTGTTGCCGCCGCAGATGGCAACGTGCTGGCACTGTGCGCAGCGCCCGCCCACGGCGCGGGGCTTCTGCTTGAGACCGGCCATGAGCGGGTCGCTGGTGTCGCTCCAGATGGTCGAGAAGGGCCGCTCGCGCACGCTGCCCAGGCTGTGGTGCCACCACATGGTGTCGGGGTGGACCACGCCGAGGTTGTCGATGTTGGCCACGTTGACGCCGCTGGAGTTGCCACCCCAGGCCTGCAGATGCTGGCGCAGGGGTTCGACCCAGCGGGGAAAGCGCTCGCGCACCCACTGCAGCAGGTAGACGCCGTCGGCATCGTTGTTGCCGGTGACGTACTCACGCGGGCTGCCGGCCTGGGCGTCGCGCCAGGCGGTGTCGAAGAGCAGGTCCATCGCCCGGCGGGTGGCGATGAAGTGGGCATCGCGGCCGCGGTGGATGTTGCCGCGCCCGGCGTAGTTGAGGTGGGAGAAGTAGAACTTCTCGGCGCCCTCGTCGTGCATGAGCTGCAGCAGCGCGGGCAGCTCGCCGGCGTTGAGGTCGGTCATGGTGTAGCGCAGGCCGACCTTGACGCCGCGCTCGTGCAGGTGCCTCACGGCAGCCAGGCTGAGGTCGAAGGCACCTTCGAGCCGGCGGAAGCGGTCGTGCACCGCGCCGATGCCGTCCAGGCTGATG